>MPMO01000068.1 GCA_002238555.1 Caldilineaceae bacterium bin34 | reverse complement strand
AGCAGGAGCCGTGCCCCCTTCCGCGGCCGGCGGCCGCCGCCCCAGGCCTCCGCGCAAGCCAAAACAGGAGAATTAATCCCCGCCCAGGCCAAGGCAATCTTTATCTCAAAAACTGTTCACACCATTGATCCTTAGCACCAACTTCAATTCCATCTTGCCAAAAATGAGCGAAGTAATTGACTCCTATTGACACAGCAGCGATTTCGATTGCATTTGTCATATCCACTTCACTGACATCACATTGTCTCTTATCAATCATTGCTGTTGACACTTCCGCCGCTAGGAATTTAGCGAAGTATGGATTCCCCGCGCTCCATTCAAAGAGCACTTCGAGTGCGTTATCACTTATCGTCATCCAATCTTGAACAGGCTTGCGGATCAAATCTGCGAAGTCTCCCCAATCACCACGAGTGAAATAATCAACTCGGAGCGGTTTGAATTTGTTGAGGCGATCCCCTTGATTGGTCATGATTTCACGCATGTTTTCGCCGCCAATCAGAAAAAAGGCACAACGCGGTTTGATGCTGATTTGACGGATCGGCAGAAAAAATGATGTCGCAATATTGGACCGCCCAAGTAAATCAGACGGAATTTCATCGAACTCATCAAGAATGAACAACAGCTTGGCATCAGTTTTTTCGAGTGCTTCATCGACCACAGATGACAGTGGTGCAAGGCCATCTTCAAAGTCACCCATCTGAAATGCTGATAAACCTAGAACACGTTTTCGCAAATCTTCAGCAAGTACGTAACCCAGGCGCTTCATTGTTGTAGCCGCGTTGGTGCCTACATAGTCTCCAGCACCTTTGTAAATGACAAACCAATGTTGGTTTGAGTCAGAACTAAGAATTTTGGAAACAGCATTGGCTATTGAAGTTTTCCCAACACGTTTCTGTCCAAATATGAAAGCTGAGCCAATAGTCTGCTGGCTTGCTAGGCGCCGAAGCGTACTCAGTTCTCGTTTGCGTCCGACAAGGTCCTGTTCATCAGTAACTGCTTCTAAAGAATATGGTTCCACGGATGCCTCTTTGTCCCAATTAACATCAGTGCGCTGAGCGGTTAGCACAAACTCCATCTCTCTTGAAATACGTGGCCCGCGAATGTTAACCCATGTTAGGCTAAACAAAATGTTGACAGTTGTACACTTTGTCAAAACCGTTGCATCGATACCAAAAATTTCTGAAGTTCGAGGGTACACCGTACCCCAATGTGTTGGCCGAGTGTCAAGTTGAATTTGTGCGTCCGTTATGATTTCATCCAGTGTGATGTCTCTGACGGGTCGAGAGCCTTTGTTTATTAGTTTGATATGAAACGTAAACATTGCGCCCGGCTGCTCGAGAGGGTATTTTTTGTCGATTGCTACAATTTCTATTGTCCCAGGCGTATCAGCTTCCAATCTCTCGAAATGTTTATTCACAACACCTTTCAGGTTTCGTGCGATCGTGCCAAGGATGTGAACCGCGTCATGAGAGCCATATTCGATTGCTTCTGACTCATATCGTTCGCAAAGGCGGTTTACCTTGTCTCGCGCGGCTAGTGGATCTTCCTCAACGACATCAGTGTATTCTTCTACTGCTTCGAATAGTTCTTTCAATCTTGTGTTGTTGGCTCTAGTGAGTGATCGTGGAAATAGTGATGAGAGTTGGGATGTGCCGTTCTTTCGATTAAAGTGTCTCATGCAATTGTCACGAAGTTCTGGCACACTTCGCAGATCACGCAATTGTCCTGTGAGGTCATTTGCGTGTTGCAATATGCCTTGTGCAAATTCGATCAGTACTTGTATTTTTTGGAACCCTTGTTGTTTTGGTTCCAATCCGATCTGCTTGTACAATCTTTTCGCAAAGACGCGATCGAATAATGTGGTGGCCTGCGGTTCTGTGTTGCCAAACCCCAGTGCGGTTCTTGAATCAACTAACGCACGCAGAAGCCAAACTGCGGCAAACGATTGGATTTCAAATGGTAACTCGACGGAGAACAGTTCGTGACTTGCGTCATCGTGGTTGATGTGGTTGAAATGATGCAGTATGGAATTTGAAAAATCATGAAATGCTTTTGGCTTGTGTTCGGGAGTCGCCGTTATGAGGCGGTCAAAACATTGTTGTATTGTGGTAACGTTACGCTGTTTGGATTTGTTCATGGTATTGCTGTTGACAATTCAAAATGAGGAACGTTTGACGAGGATCTAGTCGGGTTATTCAGTCTGTCACGTGGGAGTGTAACAAATTGTTCGATTCGCGTCAAGGTGCGTGGTTGTTGACAGGTTAATCGTCATTGTGATTCGGTCGGTGTTGGTTGAGTGCCGTGCTTTCCGGCATTTCTGGTTCGCCCTTCATGGTGGACTGCACTGCCCTCCCCCTTTGGCCCTGATTGCCAAGATGGTGGTTCCCCGGTAGTTGCAGGCCCTATCAGGCTGCTGAAGGATGGGTTTTGGGTGACATCGACCTCCACGAGGGTGCGCGGCATCGATGTGCAAGCGGCCCGATGGGCCCTGGAACCGCCTTCCCCGCCCTCACGCGCGGGATCCGTGGGCCCCGCAGGCCTCATGGATCCTCTGGACGGAGCGCAGAGCCCACGGCAGGTCATCCGGGCGGTGGCCCCGCGGTCTCCGGCTCGGCCATGAGATTGGCCATGCGCCTACTGGTGGCCTGCCGACGGCTGTCCATTGTGGCCGTCGTGCGCCTGCGTCTGGAGGCCGGCCTCTCCGACCCGCCGCCCCAGCGGCGCGCGGGACAGCGGGGCCGTCCCCGGATCAAAGAGCCCGGCAACCCTCGCTGCGCCAGCGGCTGGTCGACCCCGGGACGGTCTGGACGGCAGTCCGCGTACGCGGGTACGACGGTCGGCGCAAGTGCCTGGCCTATGCGACCGGCACGGCCCTCTGGTATCACTCCGGCCAGCCCGTCGTGCCCCTACGCCGGGTGCTGCTGCGGGACCCAGGCTGGCACCCGGGCCCCATGGCCCTGCTCTGCACCGACCCGCAGTGCCGGCCCCACGCGATTGTGGCCTGGTTCCTGCGCCGCTGGCAGATCGAGGTCACCTTCCAGGCCGTGCGCGCCCACCTGGGCGGCGAGACCCAGCGCTCGTGGTCGGCTCCGGCCATCGCCCGCACCACGCCCGCCCTGCTGGGGCTCTTCAGCTGGGTCACCGTGACCGCACACGTGCGGCTGCGGGGCCGCCGCCGGCCCGCCCCGCCGGACCGCCTGGTACCCCAGACCGCGCCCACGTTCGCGGAGGTCCTGGCCCTCGAGCGGGCCACCCTCGGGACCGGCCAACCCCCTTTTCCCCTGTCCCGGCCGCCCCCCGACATGCCCAAACCGCCGCCGCTGGCCCCTGAACACCTCTGGGATTTCCTCTGCTACACCGCCTGAACACGACCGCAACCGGGATGCGCCCGCAATCCCCGCATCCCCCGCCTGCCGCCCACCCGGACGGATGGGATCGCTTTATACAAAGTCCAGGTTAGAGGGGTAGGCGTCATGATGCCGGCAGATTTCCTGCGGGCATTCGCTCACTGAACAAATAGGCCATTCCTTCAGCAACTTGGCCACTTGAACCGACTTGGACACAAACGGAAACGTCATTTGGTCGAAAGTCGGCACCCGCGTGGCCGTGCTTGGTGGTCGCAGCGGTCCGTACCGCTACACGGAATACCCATTGTTGAGTTCGGGAAGTAAGTCGGTGAAGGCAGGGCACTCACAGAGTCGCCTGAGGCCATGATTTGAGCCAACCGGGCGGGGATCCAGCCCGCCATCTGTCGCCAGCCACTGCTGTTCGAGATGCTACATCGGATGGACCCAGTGGACCGATTGGGTCCGGCATTCGCCGCATCCGTGCTCTTTGTCGGGAACACGGTGTGTCAGAGCCAGTGTTTGAGGTGACCGGGCACTGAGGGGTTGCCACCTTAAAGCGGCCGCACGTTGACATCGCACACCAACCTAGCGTCAAGTCGGGACCAAGTTGACATCATTCGGAACTGTCTGACGACAAATGCAATAGGGAAACTGATGCAGGTGACTGATAGGAGCAACCGGACCAAGTTCCGGAACCAAATCCTCAAGCCCTTGATGGAAGCCGAATGGCTGGAAATGACGATTCCGGACAAACCCCGCAGCAGCAAGCAGCAGTATCCGCCTGACGGCCAAGGACTGGGAGCTACAGGCGCGTCTGAGGCAGGTAGATTGAACCTTTCGCCCTACGCCGAAGACAATCTCGTCCATCCGACCACCACCGGCCGCCTCCAACGGCGGCTGGGCCGGCAATCGGTCCATGCCACGGTCATCAAGGCTTGACTTCCAACACGGTTGCTGAACAGTTATACGCAAAGGCTCTCAGCCTTGATGATTGGATGGATTGTTCCTGATGTAGCTGAGAAACTCTGTCAATTCCAAACAACGTAGCCCCAAGGAATCGCATGTCGATCTCACCAAGTTGTCGTGAGCCACTACAGCAACGGTCTCGCCGTGGCGAATCTGTTTCAGATCCAGCGCAAGTGCAATCACATATGGATCTGCAATATCCTCTTCTTCGCTACCGAGCATCCCTATCCATGATAGTTCTGTTGCCAAGACTGTCCTCAAGGCCTGAGGTGAAGGACGAACATTAGCCCCGCCTTGAATGATTTTCCAAACCTTGGAGGCCAAAGGGGCTGGAAAGTCGGGGATGCCTTACGTTCACCACCTCGTTGTGTACTTGAATGGGTATCAACAATTTATGGTTTTTCGCAGCACGAACGATGTCGACTCCCACATCCCACTGTTCAGCTACACTAATCTCTAACTTGATATCGATCAACGCATCGGAATCGATTACAAACACTTGACCCCATTCTTCGGTGTCTGCAAACAGTGAATTCACGGAACGATCTCCAGATGAGATCTGGCTTCGTCCAGTTCGGGACCCGAAAGTTTCAGCCAACGCCTAACCTTCATCTCCGAAACAGCCCTGTGTTCAAAGGCATTCAAAATGGTTTCCATGGCCGAGTGGCCCCATTCATCGACTCTGATTCGTGCCCTGGATCTTGGTTTGCCTCTCCATTCCTGGGGCTTGTCCCCATCCAACAGGGGCCATCTGGCCTCGACTTCGTCGTAAAGCGCAGGAGCTGCCAGCGACCGGTGGATCAGTGCTACAGCAGCGGCCCGATGGCTCACCTTGAAGTGCCTTCCCACTGTTTCCACCAGTGCCAGGTCAGGTTGCCTGGCGCTGACCACGCGCTTGAGCCCAAGTGTTGGGATCAACGCATGTTCGGCAACACGATCGCACCATGTCTCCACTGAGAGATGGGTTGTGGTGTTGAGGTTGGCTGCACCCAACGCGGCGGGTCCGCAGGCGTGGACTTTGCCGAGGGAGAGGTGTGCCAATTCGTGAAACAGTGTAAATGTCCTCGCAGTCTGAATCTCCGATGAAATCACGGCGATGGCGGGGGCAAGTGGGTCTAACAGGGCAAACCCTCTAATGGACGGACGCGTTGGACCAACGTCTGGACTGGTCCCGAACCTGACCGGCAGGACTAGAACCAGGATCTGTCGGGCTGCGAACACTGCACGCCACTCTGTGAATGACAGGTGCCGATCGGGCTGGCCAGGCAGTATCCAATCCATCAATTCCCTACCCACAACTTCGGGCGGTTCGTTAAGGGTGTGTGTTGGGACAGGCTCTGCGGACACTCCCGAATCAGCTCGGACTTCCGCAACGATTGACTGGACACGCTTGGCACAACGTATGGTCAACAGTTCCTCACTGCCAAGGTCGCGCCGACCCTCGTCTGTGGCGACATGCCGGTATTCCGGGGCAATGCGGTCTTTGGGCGGATGAGGTGCGAAGAACAAAGCCCTTGGCCGCTTAAGTACGTCCGCGAGTCGGGTGAGTTCACCAACAGTAGGATTTACCGATTCCGAGGTCCACGCCTCGATGGAGTCCGGCGAGACTTTCAAACGTTTGGCCAGGTCCGATGCTGAGAACCCACTCTCGTCGATAGCCCAAGCCAACACCTTGCCTGTGATTGGCTCTCCGGTGGGTTGGGATCGGGTTTCCATGGATCGAACGGGTACCACAGCTGAGCGTTCGATGTTTTGACAGTTCTAAACAGCTTGCTCTCGGATAGAGCCGCGTGTCAACCGGACGCTACTGTCGGAACCCCTTCCAATTCGATTTCGCTCGCAAAGTGGCAGGCCACGAACTGTCCTGGCGAATCGGGCACGGGTTCCAAGGGCGGAAACTTCTCTTCGCACACCGGTTGGCGATAGGGGCAGCGCGGGTGGAAGTGGCAGCCGGACGGTGCGGACAGGGGATCCGGTACCTCTCCGGTCAGGACCGGTTGCGTGCGCCGGAACCTGGGGTGCGGTTTGGGCGATGAGGAGAGCAAAGCCGCCGTGTAGGGATGCTGGGGAGCCTCAAACAGCTTGCGGGTCGGGCCGGTTTCGACCAGCCTGCCCACATACATCACGGCCACCCGGTCGGAGATGTGCTGCACCACCCCGAGGTCGTGGGAGACGAACAGGTAGGTCAACCCGAACTCGGACTGCAAGTCGTTGAGCAGGTTCAGGATCTGCGCCTGCACGGAGACGTCCAGGGCGGATACCGGCTCGTCGCAGATGATCAGCTTTGGATGCATTGCCAGGGCCCGCGCGATGCCGATGCGCTGGCGCTGGCCGCCGCTGAAGGCGTGCGGATAGCGGACCTGATACTCGGGCCGCAGGCCGACGGAGGACATCAGGTGGCCGACCTGATCCTCCAGTTCCTGCCCTCCCGCGACATCGTTGACCTTGAGCGGCTCACCAATGATGTCGCGCACGCGGTGGCGGGGATTGAGGGAGGAAAAGGGATCCTGAAACACCAGCTGGATGTGGCGCCGGGCAACCTTGAGCTCCTCCCGATTGAGCTTGGCCAGGTTCCTGGGCTGGTCCAAGTGGAAGATGACGTCGCCGTCGGTGGGCTCCACCGCGCGGATTACGGACTTGGCAATTGTGGACTTGCCGCAGCCCGACTCTCCCACCAGCCCGAACGTCTCGCCCGACCGGATCGTGAACGACACATCGTCCACAGCCTTGACCATGCCGGCCTTGCGCTTGAACAACCCCTGCGAGAGCGGGTAGTACTTCTTCAGGTTGCGGACTTCCAGCAGCGGTGCGCCGTCACTCACCGAATGCCTCCTCGGCCGACATGCCCACGTCGGGGTCGTACAGAACACAGGCCACCGTGTGGCCCTCCGCAACCTCAAGCGTGCGCGGCTTGTCCACGTCGCAGATGCCGGGCTGCATCATTTCGCAACGCGGATGGAAGTGGCAGCCCTGGGGCAGGTTGAAGGGATCCGGCACGGTGCCCACAATCTGCTTGAGACGGTCTTGCTGGGCCTCGCCGATGTGCGGGATCGATTCCAGCAGGGCGCGGGTATAGGGATGCCGCGGGTTGTCGAACAGGGACCAGACCGAGGCGTGTTCCACGACCTCGCCCAGATACATGACGACCACGTCGTCCGCCATCTCGGCGATCACGCCCATGTCGTGGGTGATGAAGATGATGCTGGTGCCGGTGTCGCGCTGCAGGGTGCGCAGCAGGTCCAGGATTTGGGCCTGGATGGTCACGTCCAGGGCCGTGGTCGGTTCGTCGGCAATCAGGACCCGCGGGGCGCAGGCCAGCGCCATGGCAATCATGGCCCGTTGCCGCATGCCGCCGGACAGTTCGAATGGGTAGGCATGGAGGCGCTTTTCCGGATCGGGGATGCCGACCTGTCCCAGCAGCGAAACCACCCGTTCCTCGGCTTCCTTCGCAGTCATTTCCTCGTGATGAAGGATGGCCTCCCTGATCTGCCACCCGATCGTGTGCACCGGGGAGAAGGCCGTCATGGGCTCCTGGAAGATGATGGCAATCTCGCCGCCCCGCACATCCCGCAGGGCCTGGCTACCAGGCGCCATCGTAGTCAGGTTGACCACCTCACGGTCCCGGTGCAGCAGGATTTCCCCGTCCTTGATCGATCCCGTGGGACCCACGATCTGCAGGATCGACTGGACCATCACGCTCTTGCCGCATCCGCTCTCGCCCACGACGCCCAGGGTCTTGCCCCGCTCCAGCGAGAGCGTGACTCCGTCCACCGCCTTGACCACGCCCTCGTCGGACTCGAAGTGCGTGACCAGATTGCGGATCTCCAGGACCGGCTCCGCCACCGATGAACTGGCGGTGTTGTCAGGTGGCATAGGGATCCATGGCGTCGCGCAGGCCATCCCCCAGGAAGTTGAACATCAGCACGGTGACGATCACGAACAGGCAGGGAATAAGCTTCCAGGGATGGAGTGCCAACGTCACCACGTTCTGGGCGTTCTGCAGCAGGACACCCCAGCTGACGGCCGGCGGCTGCATGCCCAGTCCCAGGAAGCTGAGGGCCGTCTCTCCGATGATCATGTTGGGCACCATCAGGGTCAGCGTCACAATCAGATGACTCATGAAGGACGGCAGCAGATGGATGGACATGATGCGCATCTCGCTGGAACCCACGAGACGCGAAGAGGTCACAAAATCCTCTCCCCTTAGGGAGAGGAACTTGCCCCGTACCTGGCGGGCCAGCGGCGGCCAGGAGATCAGGGACAGGATGAGCGTGATGGCGAAGTAGGTCTTCACCACCGACCATTCCCGGGGCAGGGCCACGGACAGGGCCATCCACAGCGGAATCGTCGGCAACGAGACGATGAAGTCGATCACACGCATCGAAATCTGATCGGCAAGGTTGCCGAAATAACCGGCGACACCGCCAATGAGGAGACCCAGCACAAAGCTGATCACCACGCCCACCAGACCCACCGTGAGGGAAATCCGGGCCCCGAACATGGTCCGCGTGAACAGGTCGCGTCCGAGGCGGTCCGTGCCGAAGAGGAAGACGGGGGCCCCGTCGGTGCCGAACAGGTGCCGGTCCGTGGAAAACAGGCCCCACATTTTGTATTCGAACTCGGGGTTGCGGTGCAGCACCCGGATGGGATGGCGCTCGCCTCCCTCCACGGGTGTGTACTTGGTCAGGAAGGTCTCCATGTCCAGGGTCGGTTCGATGTCCAGGACATGGGGTCTGGTCAAGGCACCGTCCTCGGTGCGGATGCGAATGCGGCTGGGCGGCGCGTCCAGGTAGCCGTCGAAGCGGTACAGCGTGGAATACGGGCTCACGAACTCGCAGAAGAGGGCCAGCAGGTACAGCAGGCCCAGGACCGCCAGGCCCATCATGGCGGCCCGGTGCTTGCGGAAGGCCCACCAGATCAGCTGCCACTGCGTGGCGCGGTAGAACTCCTCGCCGGAGACCTCCGCGGTCTCGTGGGTTACGGGTACGTCAAGCTCCGCGAGCGTCATTCTTCAACGTTCCCAAAGCGGATGCGGGGATCGACCCAGACCAGGAGCAGGTCGGCAATCAGGTTGCCGAAGATTACAAGCATGGACAGGATCAGCGTGATGCTGCCGGCCAGATACATGTCCTGGGCCAACAGGGCATCAAACAGCACCGGTCCGGTCGTTTGCAGGTTTAGGACGATGGAGACCAGCACTTCGCCCGCTACGATGCCGGGCAGAATCCAGCCGATGGTGCTGATCACCGGGTTGATGGCAATCTTGACCGGATAGTAGAACAGCACGCGTATTTCGGGAATGCCCTTGGCCCGGGCCGTTACCACGTACTGCTTGCGCAACTCGTCCAGCAGGTTGCCTCGCATGACCCTCATCAGTCCGGCCGTGCCGCTCAGGCCGATGAGTACCACAGGGAACCAGATGCGCGTCATCAGGTCAAGGACCCGGGCGACGCTCCACGGGGCATCGATGTACTCCGGCGAAAACAAGCCGCCCACGCTCCAGTTGAACAATGTGAACATACCCCACATCAGGATCAGGGCCAGCATGAACGGGGGAATTGAGACTCCGACAAAGCCCAGGAAGGTGAAGAAGTAGTCGAAGAGGGAGTACTGGTTGGTGGCGGAGAAGATCCCGATCGGAATCGCCATCAGGAAGACGAAGATGGTGGAGGTAAGGGAGACGGCGACGGTCAGCGGTACCCGTTCCGCCAGGATGTCCGCGACCGGCTTGTTCCAGCTGAAGGAGCGGCCCCAGTCGCCTTCCGTAACGATGTTGCGTATCCAGTAGAAGTACTGGAAGGTAATTGGGCGGTCCAGGCCGTACTGACGGCGCAGGGTTATGGCAAGTTCGTCCGAGACATCAATCCCGGATGATTCCAGGTTGGCGATGTAGGTGCTCATGAAGTCGCCGGGCGGCAACTGAATGATCCAAAAGACCACGGCCGAGATTACGAACAGCATCGGGAACAGAAAAAGCACCCGGCGTGCAATGTAGGCAGTCAAGACGGATGGTCCCCTGGGAAGGTGGCGCAGACCGGGGACTCGCGAGTCCCCGGTCTGCGGTCAACAGATGTCTGCTATGGGCAGCCAACGAGACGGGTTACTCGTCGATGTACCACTCTTCCATGCCGTACATGATCACGATGCCCATTTCCTCAACCTGGCCCTTGGGCGTGTTCTTGATGCGCACGCTGGTGCTGGTCGGGTAATAGGACTCCTCCACCGGGTTGAAGGTCCAGTGATTGTCGCGGATGTTCTGGTACAGCGCCTCGCGGGCGGCATCGCCCTCGGGCGTACCGATGGGCGCCTGCAGGAACGCCGTGTGGAGGTTGTACAGTTCCTGCACTTCGGCCAGGGGTTCCTCGCCCACTTCACCGCCGGAGCCCATGTACTGGGCCCAAGCGCGACCCCAGAAGTTGCTGGGCAGGTAGTCGTCCCAGCCGGCGGACGGCCAGATGTCCTCGTGGTTCCACAAGGTCATGCCCTGGGTTTCGTTGGCATTCCAGCGTTCGCGGATCAGGCTCCACTCGCCAGCCTTGACCTGCGTGTTGATGCCCACCGCCTTCCAGTGTTCGGCAATCATCTCGGTCATGGGCACGTGATCCTGGGACATCGGAGCCGGTTCGAAGATGATCTCGAACGGTTCGCCGTCCGGACCCAGGCGGAAGCCATCGTCGCCGCGTGCGGAGAGACCCATGTCATCCAGCAAGGTGTTGGCCTTGTCCGGGTCATAGGCCGGAACACTGGTTTCATAGGCAGGCTTGGCAAAGGCGCCCAGATAGAAGGTCTGGATGATCTCGTCGTTGTTGATGGCAAGGTTCATTGCCTCGCGGAACCGGACATCGTGTGTGACCTGACGGTACACATCGTCCTCATAGGTCAGGTTCAGCGTAAAGTTGATGGGCAGCCGGTGCATGCGCGGAATGAAGACGTTCAGGACGCCGTCGTTCTCGGCCTGCTTGAGGAGCGGCAGGTTCTGCAGGGAACTGCGCTCGCCCAGGTAGTCCAGTTCGCCCGAGAGAATCTTGAGGACCGTGGTCTCCCGATCCTGGACCAGGACCATCTGCACGTGGTCGATGTAGGGCAACTGGTTGCCGGCCTCGTCCACCTTGAAGTAGTACGGGTTGCGGTCGAAGTTCCAAACACCGTTGCCGAAGTCCACCATCTGCCAGGCGGTCAGGACCGGATGGCCAAAGCCTTCCTCGTTGATGACCCGCCACAGGTTGTTGGGCATCTGCTTGGCGTTGAAGAGGTTGTACCACTGGCCTTCCTCAATCGACTCGGCCTCCATCTTGGCCGCCAGTTCGGCTGCATCGGCGTAGTCTGCGTGGAACTGTTTCAGGTAGTGGGCGGGCTTCAGGAAGTCCTGATAACCGCGCCATTGGGCGATGGCCATCTGGGCCGGGAAACTGCCGTACTGGCCGTCGAAGGTGACCGTGAAGGTGTGGTCGTCCAGGATTTCCACAGTAGCCAGGCCAGCTGACGGCGAGGAGCCGGTACGCAGGTAGTTGGGCGGAACGGCCGTGACCTCCTCGTTGGTGATCACATCATTCCATGTGAAGTCAACGTCCGCGGTGGTGACAGGTTCGCCGTCGGACCACTTCATGCCTTCCCGCAGGGACAACGTATAGACATTGTTTCCGTCGTTGGCCTCCCAGTCCTTGAGGACGTTGCCGTAAATCCCCATGTCGTAGTTGAAAGCACCGGGGGCCCAGACCAGGGGTTCGACGGAACCGATGTAGATGTGCGGATCGCCGCCGGGTCCTTCCTGGGGCAGGCGCATCGTGCCGCCGTACTTGCCGATCTCCGTGTCGTAGCTGACCACCAGCATGCGGTTGGTGACCACGAACGGCTCATTCGGCAGGCGTTCGTCGACGGGGGGCAGTGTGCCGGCCGCAACCATTTCGGCCAGCATCGGCGACTCGTTGTAGGCGCCGTCGGCCATGGGTTCTTCGGCGGCCGGTTCTTCGGCCATGGGAGCCTCTTCAGCCGGTATTTCCGCAGGCGGGCCGCAGGCCGCGAGGGCGAGTGCCAGCGTGCAGGCCAATACAGCCCAGCCCAGCCGGGCCAGCTTGGAGCGATTTAACAACATGGGACCTCCTCGGTTCTTGTTGCCGAGTTGGATTGAACAGATTCGACGTGATGGAGCAACGTAGGGGAAGCTCCAAAGTATAGCCACATTGCCAAAACGCCCGACTCGTCTTGGCAAGGCCGGTTGGGACAGACCGTGTCCGAACCAAGGCGGCACAGGTCCTGTGAGCAGCCAATCCCAACGCTTGACAGAGCCGGTGGGAAGCCGGCAATTCCATCCACGGCCCTCAAATCAATGGTGGTCTGTATGTTTGACTTTCGCGGCAGCCGTGTCCAGTTCGCAGGTTCCGACTTCGGTCCGGTACCTGATCATGTCGCGGTCGGCCCGGGTGGGGTACATGCGCCGCATGGTTTGCATGCCGCCCGCACAGGCCTCGACGATGGAGATCAGCACTTCGCCCAACTACGATGCCGGACGATGCACGGTTGGTGATATGGGTGCAATCGCCCGGGGGCAACTGAATGGTCAGACCACGGCCGCAATCACGAACAGCATCGGGAACTGGAAGAGCACCCTGTGCGTGATGTAGGCAGTCAAAGGGGACGGTTTCCGTCTGGTTGTTCGCGGACCGGGGGCACACCTGCCCCCGGTCCGCGAACAACAGCATGTTGGCTAGGTCAGGGAACGGGACGAGCTACTCGTCGATGTACCACAGTTCCATGCTGTACATAATTACGATACCCATTTCATCAGTCTGGCCCTTAGGGACGTATTTGATGCGTGCGCTGGTGCTGGTTGGGTAATAGGATTCTTCGACGGGGTTAAAGGTCCAGAGATTGTCGCGGATGTTTTTGTATAACGCAGCCAAAGAAGCATCTCCTTCGGGAGTGCCAATTGGCGCCTGCAGGAATGCTTTGTGAAGTTCGAACAGTTCCTGCACCTCTGGGGGTGGCTCTTCACCCACTGCACCACCGGATTTGCTATACCGTCCCCACAAGATCCCCCAGCCTCTTTGAGGCAGGTAATCGTCCCAGCCTGCCGAGGGCCAGATATCCTCGTGGATCCACAATACCCAACCAGTGACATCGTTGGCTTCTTTCCGTTCCCAGATCAGGCCAAAGTCGCCAGCTTTGAGCGTGGTATTGATACCCACTGCCTTCCAATGTTCGGCAACCATCTCGGTCGCGGGTATGTGATCCTGGGATACCGGGCCCGTCTCGAAAATGATCTCGAACGGCTCGCCATCCAGACCTAGACGGAAACCATCGTCACCGCGAGCTGAGAGCCCCATCTCATCGAGGAGGGCGTTGGCCTTGTCTGGGTCGTACTCCGAGATGCCGGATTCATAGGCGGGTACGGCAAATTGACCAAGAAAAAAGGTATCAATGATCTCTTGGTTGTTCATGGCATAATTCATTGCCTGGCGAAACCGCAAGTCGTTAGCGATCTCACGATATTGCTCATCTTCATAGGTGAGGTTTAACGTCCAGTTGATGGGCAGCCTGTGCATTCTGGGAATGAACACATTCAGAATGCCATCGTTCTCGGCCTGCTTGAGCAATGGCAAGTTCTGCAGGGAACTACGCTCGCCCAGGTAGTCATATTCACCCGAAAGGATCTTGAGGACAACCGTCTCTCGGTCCTGGGTTAAGACCATGTGGACATGGTCGATGTAGGGCAGCTGGTTGCCGGCCTCGTCCACCTTGAAGTAGTAGGGATTGCGGTCGTAGTTCCAGGAACCCCCACCAAAGTCCGTCATCACCCAGGGGGTCAAAACTGGGTGGCCGAATTTTCCATCGGTGGTTAGTTCCCACAGTTCGGTGTGAACCTGTTTGGAATTGAAAAGGTTGTACCACTGGCCTTCCTCAATCGACTCTGCCTCCATCTTGGCAGCCAGGTCGTCCGCGTCCGCATAGTCGGCATGGAACTGCTTCAGGTAGTGAGCAGGTTTCAGGAAATCCTGATAGCCGCTCCAACGGGCAATGGCTATCTGTGAAGGGAAACTGCCGTACTGATCGTCGAAGATGACCTTAAACGTGTAGTCATCCACGATTTCAACAGAGGCCACTGCGTTGTCCGCACCTGATGCGGTGCGCAGGTAGAGGGGAGGGGCTGGCGTGATTTCCTCATTCAGGATCACGTCATTCCAGGCGAAGTCAACGTCTGCCGCGGTGAGGGGTTCACCGTCCGACCATTTCATGCCTTCGCGCATATGCATGGTGAAGGTGCTGTAGTTGTCGTTGGCTTCCCAATCCCTAAGTATGTTGCCGTGGATCCCCATGTCGTAACGGAAGCCGCCGGGCGCCCAGATCAGGGGTTCGTTCATGCCAATGAAAAGACTTGGATCGCCGCCAGGGCCTTCCTGTGGCAGCACCATGGTCCCGCCGTACTTACCAATCTCCGTGTCGTAGCTGAGGACCAACTGTTGGTTCGTCACTATGTACGGTTCGTTGGGCAGGCGTTCCTCAACGGGGGCAGTGTTCCGGCCGCCACCATTTCGGCCAGCATCGGCGATTCGTTGTAGGCGCCGTCGGCCATCGGCTCTTCGGCAGCCGGTTCTTCGGCCATGGGAGCCTCTTCAGCCGGCATTTCCGCAGGCGGGCCGCAGGCCGCGAGGGCGAGGGCCAGCGTGCAGGCCAATACAGCCCAGCTCAGCCGGGCCTACTTTGAGCGATTCACAAACATGGGACCTCCTCGGCTCTTATTGCCGAGTTGGATCGAACAGTTTCGGCGTAATGGAGCGACGTAGGGGAATCCCGGTTATATCAATGCTGCCAAAACGCCCGACTCGTCTTGGCAAGGCTGGTTGGGACAAACCGTGTCCGAACCAAGGACAGGGCCTGTGAGCACCCATTTGCCCATGGTTGCCGAAGTCGTTGGGGACCGGCAACACCATCCGCGGTCCCGATGTCAGTGGTGGTTTGTCCGCTTGACTTCCGTGGCGGCCGTGTCCAGTTCGCAGGTTCCGCCTTCGGCCCAGTAGCTGATCATGTCGCTGTCGGTCCGGGTTGGATACATGCGGCGCATGGCCTGCGTCCCGCCCGCGAAGGCCTCAACGATTGAGTTGTCGGCAAGGACGCGCAGGAGCATGCCGCCATCTTCCTGCAACTGGGCGGCCTGGTAGTCGGGCAGAGGAGCCTTCTCCACGGTACGCCGGCCCAAGGTTTCGCTGGAGCGCGTGGTGTCGATGAAGAGCACCTGTTCCCGGAGGTCCACGCCAACCACGGTTTGTTCCTCGCCTCCCGGTGAACGGCAGATGGTCACCCCGAAGCGGTGGGCATCCTTGGGCATGAACCAGGCGCAGATGTCGATTTGGCGGTTGTGGAGGCCGTCCACGAGCACATCGGAGCCATTTTCCAGCGTTAGCCGCCGGTTGTCGCCACCATAGGTGATGTCCTGCAGTTCCTCGATCGGCTGCAGGTGGATGCGTCCCCTGTCCATGACCATGGCGGAGGGGAAGGTGAAGGTGCCCGACCAGCCGCTGGCCGGCTGCTCGGTCTCCCGGTCGCGCTCGTCGCGGGCCCAGGCCCACATGATGCGGCGGCCCTTGTCGTCCAGCAGACTCTCAGGAGCAAACCAACCGTTGTCCACCCAGCTCATTTGCTCGTGGTACTCCGGATGGAACTGCTCGTTGCGCCAGTCGCCAATGTAGTAGCGGCATCCGAGTTCGTGGCTGATGCAGAGCATCACCCACTTGTCGCCCATGGGGAAGAAGTCCGGACAGGAGATGTCCTCGTGCAGGTCCACACCTTCCAGGGGGTGGGCCAGGAAGTCGCCCACATGGTCCCAGGTCGAGTGCAGGTTGCGGGTCTTGAACACCGATGCCGTGTGGCCCCCGAAGATGCCGTAGTAGGTGCCGTCCGCATCCATCCAGCCGTGCGGATCCCAGGAGGACCAGCCCTGGCTGCCGGTGCGGCGGCCGCTTTCGTCCTGGACGGGCACAATCGGGTTGGCGGGGGACTTGCGCACCTGCTCCAGCCAGTGGTCGCTGGCCGTGGCAATGCTGTTGCCCTGTTCGGTGCCGTGGTACAGGAAGACGGCCTCGCCGTCGCCATGGAAGCAGTTGCCGCTGAAGATGCCGGTTTCGGGACTGTCGGCCGTGGGTGTCAGCCACGGCAGGTGGTGTTTCCAGTGGAGCCAGTCGTGGGACGAGACATGGCCCCAGCAGTGTTCGCCATGCCGCTGGTAGATGTAGCCGAGGTGCACGTTGCCCCGCCAGAAAATCGCGCCGTTGGGATCGGCCGGATGGGCCAGACCCTCGGGCACCACGAAGTGATAGCCGGGTCGATGGGGGTCGCGGAGCAGGTGCTCGCGCACATCGCGCGCAGTCTCGATGTCTGCCTGGGTGATTTGGTAGGGCACTGGGCACTCCGATGACTCTGAATCCGGGAACCAGGGCGGCGGATACCGCCGGAAGCCATTATAGGAGCGCGGGTTGCCGGGTCGGTCTCCGGCGGGTACGGGTCAAGGCACGGCCAAGCCCTGTGTCCCGTGGTTGCTTTCCATCCACACTGTGAATGATTGTCATTCATATCATGAATGACTTTCCGACCCTCGCCTTGCCTCGTCCAGCCTCTCACGGAGGCTGGACGCCATGCCGGCCGTCGTGGTTACGGGTGCCCCACAGGCGGGCAAGTGCCAGGGCAAACGCAAAGTCGCGTTCAGGGCCAGCGCGCCGGTTCCACAATCTGGGCCTCATTCATCCAGCGCTTTGTTGTTCTGCTGCTTGGGCCAACGGTAGCGCGGCGAAAACCAAGGCTGCCGCTACGAACAGAGATCCGATGTAGTAGATGGCCGCTGCAAAGCCCAACGTCTCGTAAAGGGCTCCGGCAATGATGGGCGAGAGCACCGCCATCAGGAAGCCGACACAGGCCACGATACCCAGGCCTGTCGAAGCCACTTCACTGCCGACCACATCAAATACAGCTGCGGTCAGGATGGGCTGATCGGGGTAGAGAAACAACCCCAACAGCGCGATCATGATGGTCAGTGGCATTCCGGTATCGAAAATGGTCATGGCGAGGGCAACCAGGCAGGACCACAACAATCCGGGGACCAGCACATTCTTGCGGCCCAGCCGGTCCGACAGGAGGCCGGCCACCGGTTTGGCGAACAATCCGACCGCAATCAACAAGCCCACATGAAAACCGCGCCCTGCCGTGCCCATCTGCAGTTCGTTGCCCAGATACAGGGGCAGGATCGTGATCAGTGCGACCAGCGCCATCGCTCGGAAACCCCGCACTGCGGTCAAGCCCCACAAGGCAGAGGATTGCAGAAGGCGCTTGGTGGCCTCCACGCGCTGTGAGACCGCCACCGTTGGCTGTTCCTTTGTCGCCCCGATATTGCGAAAGGTCCAGACGGCGGCCGCTGCCAGGAACAAGGGAATCACCGCGTACGCGCTGATCAATTCCCGCCAGCCGAGGAACACCAGCAAGGCTCCCGTGACCACGGGGCCGGCCACATCGCCTACGCTGCCCCCAACACCGTGTGCGGCCAGCACCGCGCCCCGCCGGTGCGGAAAATGGTGGGACAGCGAAGCCGATGCCGGCAGATGCCATATGGAGTGGGAGACCGCCACCACCGCCATGCCGATCAACAACAACGGATACACCGGGGAGACGCCTATGACCAGGCTACCCACCGCAGCGACACCCAGGCAGGCGGCCAAGAGCTGTCCCCAGTACCGCCTGAGCATGTCAACCATCACGCCTCCAGGCAGGGCAACCAGACCGGAAGCCAGTTCCCGGGCCGACAGGATGCCTCCAACCCCCACGGAGTTAAGTTGAAACGCAGTCTGGATTTCCGGCAACGCCACCACGAAGCTCTGAACAATCCAGTGGAACACGGTATGCCCGGTGGCCAGTCCGGGGACGATGAGCCGACCACGGGGAGCGGATTCCTGTTTCTCAGGGGAATATTCCATTGCGCGATGTTCCATGCTGTGAGCCGATCCGCAATTTTGCTTCATGGCAAGGCCGGCCCTGGAATCTCACCCATACGCCGTGCCTTGCCTGTCCAAGCGGAGAAGCCTCCGGTCGCAGGAAGGGAGGCCATCTGTGTGAATTGCGGGTTCTTGGCACCCCATCACAAGGATGCTGTGGTATCTGTACCCGTCGTCCCGTCGTCTCTGCTGTCCGGCGTGCCGTGAGGAGGTCCATGCCTCCGGCTTCCCAACCCGAACCACACTGTGATGAAGATGTCCACTGAAGACTTCAAACCTATTCCGCAGGTTGCCGGCTACCCGGTGATTGGCACGCTTGAGCCAAAGCGATACGACCTGCTGACGCTTGTTCGCAGGCAATACGCCCGCTTGGGACCGGTCTTCCGCATTAGCTCGTTCAACCGGACTTCGGTGGTGCTGGCCGGCCCGGAAGCCAATCGGTTGATGCGTACCGAGGGGCATCGCTTGTTCACGTCCGTTCCGGCCTGGGTCGAGTTGAATCGGGCCTTTGGCGGCGACAATCCCGTCCTGTTGTCGATGGACCCGCCGGACCACGGCAAGATCCGCTCTGCATTGAAGCCCGGGTATGCCGGCTCGGCCCTGTATCCCCGAATGGGGCAGCTTCTCGAGAGCCAGTTGCACCTTATTCAGGCTTGGCCGATGGACATGCCCATCAGTGTCTTTCCCCACATGAAGCGGCTCGTCTGTCTTCTGCTTGGCTACTTGGCGACCAATGAGGATCCCGGCGAAGTGTTGGACGACATCATCTTTGGGACGTATATACCTGACTACGCAGTCGGCATACCTGGTTCACGGATCACAGGGGTCCCCTACGGGATCGCCCCTCCCCGTGCAGCAGCCCCTGTCCCGCGGGCCGGAACGGGCACGGACGGAAGCCCCGCCCGCACCAAAATGTTGATCGCCGCATTGTGATCGGCGTTCAGGGCCCAGCCGCAGGCCTGACAGGCAAACACCGCCTGCGACGGCCGGTTGGCCCTGCCGACATGTCCACACCGGCTGCAGGTCTGTGACGTGTACGCCGGATCGACCTTGACCACCTGCCCCGCCTTGTACGTGAGCTTCCGCTCCAGCTGCCCCCAGCCGGAAGCCAGGATGGCTCGGTTGAGCCCCGACTTGGCCTTGACGTGGGTACCCGGCTCTTCCCGGGTACCCTTCGCGGACTGGGTCATGGCCTTGGTGTTCAGGTCCTCCACGACCACGGTATGGGCCGTGTCCGCCAGCGTGCGGCTGGCCCGGTGGGTCGCGTCATCCCGCTTGCGCTGGCGCTGGCGATGCAGCTTCTGCAACTGCCCGTTCACGCGCCGCCCGCGGTTCGACTTGGGCCGCTTGTCCTTCGGTCCCCAGCCCTGCTTGCGGCTCAGCTCCCGCTGCTTGCGCTTGATGTTGGCATCCAGCTGGTCCGTGTCGGGCAGCGCGTACACGGTGCCCTCGCTGTCGGTGGCCTGCCCCACGTTGCGGTCCAGGCCAAGGGCGCCGTCCGGTGCGGGCGGCTTGACCTGCTCCGCGGGCACGGCATAGGTCACATAGGCGTACCACTTGGGGTGCGGCTCCGTGCCTTCCCTGCGTACACGCACGGTCAGCGGTTGGCAGTTCGCATACGGGTTCGACCCTGCCAATCGCAGCCAGCCGACCTTCGGCACGCGCAGGCAGTCCCCGTCCAGCTTGACGGCATCGGGGATGGTGAAGGCCGGCACGGTACGGTGCCTGGCCTTGAAGCGGGGCTTGCCCTCGGTTTGGGGATCCTTGAAGTATCGCTGGTAGGCGTCGGCCAGGTACTTCAGGCTGTAGCGCACACAGGCAAACGGGTAGTCCTTCAGCCAGGCGTGGTCCGGGTCGTGGCGCAGTTGGGTGAACCGCCGGCCCAGGGTGAAGAAGGTCGGAACGGGCTTGGGGCCAATCCTGTAGGCCTGCCACAGGCGATAACGCCGCTCCTGGTCGGCCAGCATGTGGTTCCAGACATGGCGGCAGGCCCCGGCGATGGCCGTCAGCAGGATGCCGGTGGCGGCGTCGCCCGGATACAGGCGCAGGCGCACCGTGCGGTGGACGGTCTCCGGAGCCGCTGATGTAGGATGGTGGGCGTCGGGCACGGAACTGCTATTACCTGTCCGGTGGAGAGTCCGGACGTCTGCCGGGCTCTCTTGTTTGCAGGACACCATTATAGCACAGATGTACATGGTTGTGTCTGTCGCACCGACTGCGTAGTCAGGTATATAAGCCCCTCATCTTTCTCTTTGAGGCCGTGATAAAGATCCATGTATTGCGCACTTGGCCCGGGTTTGCACGACACCTGCCCAACTACCTTCGTTCGCGGCGCAGAGTGCTGGTGATGACAAAGCGCATCTGGGAAGAGCGGTACGTGGAGGACATGCTCAACGAAGCCGGCGACTTCGTCGCGCTCGTGCGTTCCGCCCAGGCGGAGTTCCCGGAGTTGCTGACGGACAACGATGCCCGCGCCTCCATCATGGGACCCTTCATCGTCGGCATTGACACGGTGGCCGCGGGAATCTCCTTTCTTCTCTACAACGTACTCAGCCGCCCCTGGTTGCAGGAGGCGGTGGTTGCCGAGGCCGACGCGGCGATGGCCGACGGTCTCCCGACACGGCAGTCGCTACGGCAAATGGACGTGACCCGCCGGGCAGCCATGGAGACGTTGCGCATGTTCCCGCCCACGCCGATACATCCGCGTGTGGCAAAGTGCAACTTCGAGTTCCTGGGCCACCGCATTGAGGAAGGGGAGCGGCTCATCATCGCCCAGTGCATGACGCACTACCTGCCCGAATTCGTAACTGTTCAGATACCCCTACCCGGGCGACCTGAGGTCGGGGGGGGGCTGTTCGCCCCCGCCGGCGAGGTCGGGTTAGGGCGGGACGGGGTCCAGCCACGGCACCGGCGCCTCCGGGTCCAGCC
>MPMO01000067.1 GCA_002238555.1 Caldilineaceae bacterium bin34 | reverse complement strand
ACCTGCAGCTCCGCACCCAGGGCGGCAACCGCAGCAGCTATGTGAAGCCGGACCTGATGTTGTTTCCCCGCGGGTTCGAGTTGCCGGAGGGCGAGCATCGGGAACGCAGCGACTGCGCCCTGCGCGTTCACGAGGGTGCGCCGTCCCCGGAACTGGTGGTGGAGATCCTGTCGGTGTCCTCCGTGCAACGGGACTACGGGGTCAAGATGCGGCTGTACGAGGCCCTTGGTGTGGCCGAGTACTGGATCTGCGACGTGGGCGGCATCCGCCGTGCGGGTTCGCCCGTGGAACTGCAGGTCTTCCGGCTGGGGGACGACGGGCTCTACGCTGCCGTTCCGGCCTCGGGGCCTGCGGAAGGGGCCATGGCTTCGTCGGATTTCCCAGCGTTTTGGAGCGTGGTATGCGGTGTGCACGTTCGCCTGACGGAGGGTGCCTACGAGCCGCGGTTCCAGTGGTGGGATCATGAGCAGGGCCGTTGGCGGGACACCGAGACCAACGCGCAGGACGAGAAGGACCGCATTGCACAGGAAAGCCGGGTGGAAGGGCATGCGAAAGGGCATGCGGAAGGTCGGGAAGAAGGCCGGGAAGAAGGCCGGGAAGAAGGCCGGGAAGAAGGCCGGGAAGAAGGCCGGGAAGAGGGTCGAACGGAAACGGCCATTGACGCACTGCACTTCCTGCCCGGTCGCCTGTACTCGAAGTACCGGGACGAAATCGCTGCGCACTGGCGGGATGCTGGACCGCCGCCGGATGTGATGGACCGCATTCGGAAAGTGCAGCAGGCTCCCAATGAATGGCGGCAGCTGCTGGAAGTTCCGGACGGGAGCGGCGACACTTGATGTTGGTGAGGTCGCGGCTCCGTTCAAGGGATGAATGCCCAACCAATCGGATGCGGCAGGCGAGGCGCGACCGCCAATCACCGAACCCGAAGCCGTGCTGTCGAAGTCGTTCGCACTGGTCGCGCGTTGGCGCCGGCGGGAGTGGAACCGAGGCTGCGCATAGGTTTCACGGCCCGGTTTGGAGAGAAGCTGCAATCCCACGGATGAAGGCACTTGCCGATCGTGGTTTCCTCCGGGTCTGCATCACTCCGGCGGCATTCGAACAGCCGTATGCTTGCAGTGCGGCAAGGGTGGTGAACCCCGGATAAGGGAGTTGTTTGGTCCGCGCGGCTCGCAAGCCGGGATCCCAAACGGCCGGTGGAATTGGTGCGTGACCTCTATCCCGGCCCGGCGTCATTCATGTGAACCGCCTTTTCGGTTTGACAGAGTCACATATGGTTGGCTCGGACCCGGAGTGCGAGTGCTCATGCCTGCGGTCCGGACATACCGGCCAATCTCGGACTGCCCCGGGTTTGCCGCGAGGTGTTGCCTGCTACAAATCATGGGTTGTCCCTGCAGCCGTCCACGGCAACGGATTGAGCCCCACAGGCGCCGCCAAATACGTCGGCGGAGACGGAACCCATCGACCACACAAGGGATCGGGGATCAGGCCATGCAGGATGCATCCATCCATCCAGGCCGAGGCCAGTGCCCGGGCGGGCAGGATTCCCGCCTCGACTGGTGGCGGGACGCCCAGTTCGGCCTGTTCATTCTTCGGGGGCTGTACGCCATGACGGCTGGCGTGTGGCAGGGCGAACACATGCCCGGCAAAAGGTTCATCGTCGTGGATTCCAATCCAGCTCCCGCCTGTCATCGTGATCGGGAATTTCCTCTCCAGAGCCCCCATCCCGTGGTCGCGAGCACCAAGGGGATCGTCATCGCAATGAATTGCCAGGCAACTTCCTGGTGCAGGCTTACGGATTCGCCTTCCTCCAGTGTCAACAATCCGACTCAGTTGTGGAAGAACCCGATGGCAAGCGCAGCGTTGGCGTAGAAAAGCGTATGGGCGCCGCCCCACGTCAAGGCAGAGGATTCGCCGCCGGACTGCAAGCGCATCTGCCGGAGGTTTACCACAAGGGCGGTGAGAATACCCAGCCCTGAGACGATGTTCATCACGTCCCAAACGCGCGTTGCGGGTTGTCATAGAACGCACTGAAAAGGTGCTGCGCCAGATATAGTGCCGAGTACACCATCATGAGGCCGCCGATTCCCCGTGCAACCATCGTCATGAGAACCTGCTCCCGCCTTTCATTCATGTGGCTGGATCGTCGTCCGCCCCAATGCACAGGGTTCTCCGGCGAGGGAAGTTGGATCCACCCGGTCCGCCGCCCCAGGCGGCAACGAGAAATTGTACCCGGTTGCTGCCGGTGCCCTTTGGCAGGCTCCCGGCGCTGCTCGTCCCGGGGTCATGGCATGGTGGTCCCGCGGCAGGTCTGGCACCCGGACGACAGCCGTGTGTTTGCAGCGAGGCATGGGTGGCGAACGCGGGCCCTGGAGACCGGTGCCTGACAAGCCGGGAGCCAATACAACCGGCGGGATTGCCGTGGACTCCTACCCTGGCGGTGCCCGGGACATTTCCGGACGGGGCCCACTTCACACACGTTGGATCTGCCAGTCTGGTTGGATGTGTCCCGTTCGGTCGGCTCGGCCTTGAAGCATGCAGGCTGCCGGCAATGCCTGCCGCGTGGTATCCGGCGCGTGGGAGAGCGTTCCATGCCTGCGGGGCAGACCATTGGACTGCCCCGGTTTTGCCGCGAGAGTTTCCCGCCTATATATCATTGACGGCATCCGCAGTCTCCCAAGGCTGCGGCTCCCGCGCCCATGGAGCCGCCACGTGGCTCGGCGGACACGGGAACCCACCCACTGAAGAGGGAACTCGGCCATGCAGGATGCATCCATTCAGGTAGACAGGGGCCAGCGACCGGGCGCCGAGCAGGACACCCGCCTTGACTGGTGGCGGGACGCCAAGTTCGGCCTGTTCATTCACTGGGGGCTGTACGCCATTCCGGCCGGCGTGTGGCGGGGCGAGCACGTGCCCGGCATTGGCGAATGGATCATGTTGCGGGCCCGCATCCCGGTCGCGGAGTACAGCCCCCTGGCCGAACAGTTCAATCCGGTGGCCTTCGATGCCAGGGCGTGGGTTGCGTTGGCCAAGGCGGCCGGCCAGAAGTACATCGTCATCACCTCGAAGCATCATGACGGGTTCTGCCTGTTCGATTCGGCCGAGACCGACTACTCCGTCGCCAGGGGCACGCCGTTCGGCCGGGACGTGATCCGGGAATTGGCGGACGAATGCCGCCGGCAGGACATGCGGTTGGGGTTCTACTACTCCCAGACCCAGGACTGGTACCAGCCCGACGGCGATGGCAACGACTGGGACTACGACGAGTCGCAGAAGGACTTCGCGGCCTACATCGACAGCTATGTCAAACCCCAGGTGCGCGAACTGCTGACCAACTACGGAGACGTGGCCCTCATCTGGTTCGATACCCCGAAGGGCATCACCGAGCGGCAGAGCCGCGAACTGCTTGAACTCTGCAACGAGTTGCAGCCGGACTGTCTGGTCTGCGGGCGTCTGGGCAACACCTTGGGCGACTACGCGACCACCAACGACAACACCATTCCCGCAGGGGCCGTGCCGGGCGACTGGGAAGTGCCGGCGACCATGAACGACACCTGGGGTTTCAAGACCCACGACCACAACTGGAAGAGCATTGCGGATCTGATTCAGAAGCTGGTTGACATCGTCAGCAAGGGCGGGGTGTACCTGCTCAACGTGGGTCCCACCGCACTGGGCGAAATTCCGCCGGAGAGCGTCGAGCGGCTCGAAGCGATGGGCGCGTGGCTGGAACGGTACGGGGAATCGCTCTACGGTACCCGGGCCGGTCCGGTGCAGGACGTGGCCGGCATGCGCACCACCCGCCAGGGCGAGGTTGTCTACCTGCACGTATTCGACTGGCCCGTAGACGGAACCCTCGTCCTGCCGGACCTGGATGCGGACACGGCCGAGGTGCTGGGAGGAGGTGGTGAGGCGGTGAACGTGGTGCGGTCGGCCGACGGCCTCCGGCTGTCCAATCTGGGTGGTGCACCGGATCCCCATTGCTCCGTCATTCGCCTGAGGCGGAACGCATAGACGGCGCGCAATCGATCGCCCACCGAACAAGGAACCCAAATTCGTGACGCAGGAAACCGTCTTCTCCGTAGACACTTCAACCATCAAGTTCGGCCCCGGCTCCATCTCCGAAGTCGCCGAGGACCTGATCATCCTGGGCGTGCGCCGCACAATGTGGCTGTGCGATCCCAACCTGGTCGGCACCGACGGGCAGGTACGGCTCGCCGGACACTTGGCGGACGCCGGCATTGAATTCGAGCTGTTCGATGCCATCCGGACCGAGCCGTCGCTCGATTCGTTCAAGGCCGCCGCCAACTTTTCGGTGCAGGGCAACTTCGACGGATTTCTGGCGATGGGCGGCGGCTCCACCATCGACACCGGCAAGATCGCCAATCTGTTTTCGGTCTATCCGGACGACTTCTTCGCCTACGTGAACGCGCCCATCGGGCAGGGCAAACCGGTGCCCGGCCCGTTGAAGCCCATGATCGGGATACCGACCACGGCCGGAACCTCCAGCGAAATCACCGGTGTGGCCATATTCGACGACAAGGCGAACAACGCCAAGACCGGCATCTCCCACCGGTTCATGCGGCCGTCGATGGGGGTGCAGGATCCGGAACTCACCATCGATCTGCCGCCAATGGTCACGGCGTGCACCGGTCTGGACGTGTTGTGCCACGCGATTGAGAGCTACACCACCATCGACTACACCTCCCGTCCGAAGCCGGAAGGCAGCCTGCACCGCCCGACCTACCAGGGATCGTCCCCGGTAAGCGACATCTGGGCCTGTGAGGCGATCCGGCTCGTGGCGCAGAACCTGCCCCGGGTGCTCAGGGATCCGGCCGACCTCGAGGCGCGCTCGAACATGATGCTGGCGGCCGTCTACGGCGGGATGGGATTCGGCAACGCCGGGGTGCACCTCTGCCACGGCATGTCCTATCCGGTCTCCAGTCTGGTGCGGGAGTACCGGGCGCCCGACTACCTGACCGAACATCCGCTGGTGCCGCACGGCATGTCGGTCGTCCTCAACGCACCGGCGGTCTTTCGGTTCACGGCCGCCGCCAATCCGGCCAAGCACCTGGAGGCGGCCCGGCTCATGGGCCGCGACACCGCAGGCATACCCGAAGCCGAAGCCGGCGAACTGCTGGCCGACTGCCTGATCGAGATCATGAAGGTCACGATGATGCCCAACGGGTTGGAGGCAGTGGGGTACGGTCCCGCCGACGCGGAAGTGCTGGCCGAAAAGACCCTGCCGCAGCACAGGGTCACCAAGCTGTCCCCGCGGCCCGCGGACGGCAACGATTTGACCCGTTTGTTCCTTGAGTCGATGAGGATTTGGTAGTGGAAGCCGCACCATGAGCCGCGCCGAACCTTCGGACCGCATGACCCGGGCAGTGGTGGTTGCCATCATCGCGTCGGCGCTGTCCGTGATGCTGAGTGCCGGAATCCGTCAGGGGTTCGGGTTGTTCCTGACGCCCATCACCGCCGAATTGGGCGTGGGCCGGGAAACCTTCGGCATCGCGGCCGCCATCAGCAACCTGATGTTCGGCGTTCCCGTCATGGGCTTCCTGGCCGAGCGCTTCGGGTCCCGCTTGGTGCTGGGCACGGGGGGTGCCATTTATGCGGCCGGGTTGCTGCTGGTAACCCAATGGGTGGCCACGGCCGGCCTGATTACCGGCCTCGGGATTCTGGTCGGCATCGGTCTTGCCGCCACCACCTACGTGGTTGTCCTCGGCGCCTTGGTGCAACTGGTGTCGCCGCGGCAGCGGGGGACGGTATTCGGCATCATCACGGCCATGGGTTCGGCTGGATTTCTGGTGATGCCCCCGGTGGCCCAGTGGCTGGTCGACACCTATGGCTGGCAACAGGCGATTCGGATTGAGGCGGTGCTGATCCTATCGGTCGTCCTGTTGTCCCTGGGACTTCCCGGCAAGCAGAAGAAAGGACAACAAACTGCCGCGGGCAAGGTCATGGAGCCCGAAGTGCCCTTGTGGTCGTTCGTCCGGGAAGGCTTCACCAAGCCCAGTTATCTGTTGCTGGTGTCGGGTTTCGTCGTGTGCGGGTTTCACATCGCCTTCATTGGCACACACCTGCCGGTGTATTTGGAGGACAACGGGATTGGACACATCCGCGGCGCCGCGCTGGCTTTCATCGGTGCCTTCAACCTGGTGGGTTCCCTGACCTTCGGCTGGCTGGCGGACCGGCTGCCCAGGCGGTTTCTGCTCAGCTTCATCTACGGCATGCGCGGCGTGATCCTCCTGATCTACCTGCTGACCCCGATTACGGTGGGTTCAACCTTGCTGTTCAGCGCGGCCATGGGACTCCTGTGGTTGGCCACGGTGCCGGTCACAAGCGGAACGATCGCCCTGCTGTTTGGTCCTAGGTACCTGGCCATCATGTACGGCTTCGTCTTCTTCAGCCATCAGGTGGGTGCCTTCTTCGGTGCCTGGTGGTCCGGCAGGGTGTATGACGCGACCGGTTCCTACGACCTGGGGTTCTACGTTGCCATTGCGCTGGGGGTGTATGGCTTGCTGGTGCACTTGCCGATCCGGGAAAAGCCGGTCGAGATGAAGCTCACTCAGGCCCACGCCGCTGCATAGAGCCGGTTCGCCCCGCAAGCCGACCGTCTGCCAACTGCAACTCCGCCCATGAGGAATCCATGAACATACAGGCCCTGCACGTCTATCCCATCGCCGTGGGCGATCCGCCGCTCCTCAATGCCGGTGGTCTTCATGCCCCGTACGCCCTCCGTTTGATTGTGGAACTGGTGTCGGACGACGGCATTTCGGGTTTCGGCGAGGTGCCGGGCCACTTCAAGACCCGGGCCGCCCTGGAGGCGGTGCGTCCGGTCGTCGAAGGGGCCAGTCCCTTCCGCCTGAACGACATCCTGAACCGGATTGCCGCCCACCTGGACGCCGAGGACGAGAGGGGCGACCGGCCGTGGGACAGCCGGCAGGCAGTCCACGTGCGCAGTGCGATCGAAGTGGCCCTGCTGGACTTGCAGGGCCGGATGCTGGGACATCCCGTGCATGAACTGCTGGGGGGCAAGGTCAGGGATCGGGTGGAGTTCTCCGCCTATCTTTTCTACAAGCACGAAGGGGCCGGGGGCGAACTTGGCTTCGGCACAAAGCCCGGATTGACGGGCTGGGCGCAGGCCCGCCAGGCGGCTGCCCTGGATCCCGACGGGATTGTGGCGCAGGCCCGGGCCATGTGCGACGAATACGGGTTCAAGTCCATCAAGCTCAAGGGCGGGGCGTTTCCTGCCGACGAGGAGGCGGCGGCCATCCACGCGATGCGGGCCGCGTTCGGCCCCGGAACCCCCCTGAGGCTGGACCCCAACGCCATCTGGACGGTTGAGACCGCCCTGCGCATCGGCAGGGATCTGGAAGGCGTGCTCGAGTACTACGAGGATCCGGTGCGCGGCCAGGAGGCGATGGCCGAAGTGCGCAAAGCCCTGGACATCCCCATGGCCACCAACATGTGCACGACTTCGTTCGACGACCTGCCGGGGAGTGTTGCGCTCGGTTCGGAGGATGTCATCCTCAGCGACCACCACTTCTGGGGCGGCCTCCGGCCCAGCCAGGACTTGGCCGCGTTCTGCCGGGTTTTCGGCAGGGGCCTGTCCATGCACTCCAACAGCCACGTCGGCATCTCCCTGGCCGCCATGACCCAACTGGGTGCCACCATCCCCAACCTGACCTATGCCTGCGATACGCACTACCCGTGGCAGGAGGACGAGGTGGTGGCCGGTGGTCACATCCCGTTTGACGATGGCTGTGTCGAAGTGTCGGACGAACCGGGCCTGGGGGTGGAAGTCGACCGCGACGAACTGGCGCGTCTGCAGGCCCAGTACGAGGCCTGCGGCCTGACGCACCGCGACGACGAAGTGGAGATGCAGAAAGTGGAGCCGGGCTGGAAGTTCGCGGTGACGAGGTACTAGAGTGCAATTCTGTTCCCGTCGGCAGGCATAATGGCTGATCAATTCGATGCCAAACGACCAAGGCACTGAGGACGCGCCGACCATGGCCAGAACCATTCACGAGAAGGATGAGCGACTCATCCACCCCCTGCACCATCCGCAGACTGTGCCCCAAACCATGGTGTTTGATCACGCCGAGGGCATCTACCTGCACCGGGTGGACGGCCACAAGGTGATCGACGGCATGTCGGGCCTTTGGAACGTCAACCTGGGTCACGGCCGACCCGAACTGGCGGAGGCCGCACACAAGCAGATGTTGAGCGTGGCCTACATGTCCAATTACTCGGGCACCGGGTCCGTCACCACCATTGAGCTTGCGGACCGCCTCGCCGGGTTCGCCTACCCGGATCTCAACTCGACCTTCTTTACGTCGGGCGGAGCCGAGTCGACCGAGAGTGCGTTCAAGACGGTGCGTTGGTACTGGAAGCAGATGGGCAAGCCCAACAAGACGACGATCATTTCGCGTTTGCGGGGCTACCACGGCGTGACGCTGGCCGCGCTCAGCGCCACTGGCATCCCCGGCTACTGGAAGCACTTCGAGCCCGTGATGCCGGGGTTTGTCCATATCAACCCGCCGTACACCTACCGGTTCGCCGGCGAAGTGCGCGAGGGAGAGACCGTGGGGCTGGCGGCGGCCCGCGAGCTGGAGGAGAAGATCGAGGAACTGGGTGCGGACAACGTCGGCGCGTTCATCGCCGAGCCTGTAATCGGCGCCGGCGGCGTGATTGTGCCTCCGGACGACTACTTCCCGCGTATCCGGGAGATCTGCGACGAGCACGACATCCTGTTGATTTCGGACGAAGTGATCACGGGTTGGGGCCGGACGGGCGAGTGGTTCGGACTGCACCACTGGGGCGTCCAGCCGGATCTGATGACCTTCGCCAAGGCCATCACCAGCGGCTACCTGCCGCTGGGTGGCATTCAGGTGCACGACCGGATCAAGGACGTGATGGACACCTGCCCGTTCGAGGACCGCTGGTTCCATGCCTACACCTATTCCGGCCACCCGACGTGCTGTGCCGTGGCCCTGGCCAACCTGGACATACTGCAGGCCGGCGAGTATCACAAGAAGGCCCGGCATGCCGGCAACTACCTCCTGGGTGCGCTCAGGCATCTGGAGGAGCACGACAACGTGGGCGAGGTGCGCGGCAAGGGGATGATGCTGGCCGTGGAGCTGGTCGAGGACAAGGAGTCGCGGACGGAAGCCGGCACCGCCGAAGCCGTGAAGAGCACCTGCATCGAAAAGGGGTTTATGCCGCGTGTAGTCGGCAATCTGCTGGTCATGGCTCCGCCGCTGATTTCCACCGACGCGGAACTGGACCGGATCGCCGATATCCTGGCCGAGTCCGTGGAAGAGGTTCACACCGCCTGATCCGCACGCCAGTGGAGTTTGGCCAGATCGGTACAGGGGCTCCCTTGCGAGCCCCTGATGCTTAAGGAGCAACCCATGCCCACGTGTGCTGAAGTTCTGGCTCGTTCGCTGCACGACCTCGGCGTGCGCACGGTGTTCGGCCTGCCGGGCGGGGAAAACGTCCGAATTCTGGACGCCCTGCGGGAACAGGGCGTCGAATTCGTGTTGGTGCGCAACGAATCCAGTGCCGCCTACGCGGCATCTGCGCGCTGGACCCTGACCGGGGAACTTCAGGCCTGCCTGACCACACTGGGGCCCGGCATTACCCATGCCGCGGCCGGCGTGGGGCACCTGTGGCTCGACCGGGCCGGAGTGGTGGTGATCAGTGCCTGCACCGCGGAGGCATCCGGGCCCATGCACACCCACCAGGTACTGGACCAGGAACACCTGATGGCTCCGATGGTCAAGGCGCACATCAAGGTGGAGCCGGACAATATCCATGCCGTGCGCGACGTGTGCTCCCTAGCCACGGAGGGCAGACCCGGTCCCGTCTACGTACAGATTTCCAACGAAGTTGCCGGCTGGCCGGCCGCCGGCGGTGGCACCGACCCCGAACCTCGGCCGGCCAAGCCGGAACCGGACATGGACGGTGTGGAGAAGGCCCTGGCCCTCATGGCGCGCGCCCGCCGCCCAGTGGTGGTTGCCGGGCTTGGAGCGCGGGACGCGTCCCTACGGATCTCGGTGCAGGCCGTGGCCGGCTCGTTGCAGGCCCCCATTGTGGCAACGCCCAAGGCCAAGGGCATCGTGCCGGACAGCCATCCGCTGGCCGCGGGAGTCATTGGATTGACCAGGACCGATCCGGTTTACGAGATTCTGGAGCAGGCGGACCTGGTGATTGCCGTCGGGTTCGACGTTGTCGAGTTGGTTCTGCCGTGGGAGTTCGACGGTGCCCTGGTGTGGGTTGCGGAGTGGCCCAATGTGGATCCGCCCCTACCGGCCGATGTGGAACTCACGGGGAATGTCGCGGGACATCTCGGAGCCCTGGCCCAGGCCGCAGAGTCGGCAACGGGGTGGATCGACACCGACTTCCACGCCTTCAGAAGGGATCGCACGGTGCCGGCTCCCAAGGCCGCGGCCGAGGGGCGGGTGAGCCCGCAGGCGGTCATGCGGTCCTTGCGCCGGTATTCGGACCCCGATGCAATCATGACGGTGGACGTGGGGTCCCACAAGATTCACTTTGCCCTGGACTGGCCCACCCACGATGTGTCGGGTTTCCTGCTGTCCAACGGCCTGTCGTGCATGGGGTTCGGCTTGGCCGGGGCCATCGGGGCCGCGACGCTGGATCCCGGGAGACAGGTGCTCTGCGTTATTGGTGACGGAGGCCTGTCCATGTGCGTCGGCGAACTGGGCTTGCTCCGCGAACTGGGCGTCAATGTCAAGGTGGTGGTAATGCAGGACGAGGCATTGGACCTGATCCGAGTCGCGCAGCTGCGTGCGGGCAGTCCGGTGCAGGGGACCGAGTATGGGGTGTCGGTGGACCATGCAAGGCTGGCGGCGGCCTTTGGGATTACCGGCCGGCGGGTCACGGGCGGCCCCTCTCCGGATCAAGACGGACGACCCCTCTCTGGATGATGCCGTGCGCACGGCCTGCGCCCAGACTGGTCCCTACTTGGTAGAGGTCATGTTGGATCCCGAGTCCTATCCGACCTTTCCTTCCACACTGGATGGCCGGGGCGCAACGTATCCGCAATAGGCTCCGAAACCGCGCGGTGGAATTGCCGCGCGGCAGTTGAAAACCGTTTCACACGTAGATGCCTGCGAGTGTGGGAGCAATCGCGCTCCAGTCAAAGTGGGTCTCGACGATGCGTTGTCCGTTGGCCACGCGCGGCCACGTCGTCGCCGGTTCGGACCAGGTACGCGCAATGGCGGTTGCCAGTTCGTTCGGATCGTCTGCCAGCAAGCAGTGGGTTTCGTTTTCCAGGGGCAGGCCTGCGATCCCCTGGCTCGTTGAAACCAGGGGAATGCCGGCGGCCAGGGCTTCCAGAACCTTGAATCTTGTTCCTCCTCCCTGAAACAGCGGCACAACGAAGGTGGCGGCCTGTTCCAGGTACGGCACCAGGGATTCGACATAACCGGTGACGGTGACACCGGGCATGTCGTTCAGGGCCCGTACGTCCGCGGCCGGGTCGCGGCCCAGAATCGTGAACGACGCGTCCGGGAACCGCTCGCGCAGCGCGGGCATGGCTTCGCGGCAGAACCAGGTCACGCCTGCGACATTGGGACGGTAGTCCATCTTGCCCATGAACAGCAGGCTGTGGGGACGTACCGAATTCCGCTCGACCTTCGGCAGGGACCGGATGTCCAGGCAATTGGGAACCAGCGAGACGCGATGTGCAGGAACGTGTTTTAGGACCTGGTCCCGGTCCTCGGGACTGACGGTCGACACGTGCCAGGCACGTTGCCAGGCACCTGTCTCGTGGCGCCTGGTGCGACGGGTTTGCAGGTGGTTGTAGATGCGATAAGGGATATCGGCGACGGACAAGGCCTCACCGGCCTGCATCGACTCCCGCAGGCTGTACTCGATGTTGTGTTCATCCAGGACGTAGGGAATCCTGGCCGTAAGCCGGTCACACACGCGGATCCACGTCCCCATCATCTCGAATCCGGCCACATGAACGCAGTCAAACGGTTTGGTCGCGTGTCTGGCCCATGCACTGTCCACCAACCTGTCGCTGGCATAGGTTTGCCAGATGTCGGGTACGGACTGGCCCATGTCCAACAACCGTGTGGCCAACGGGCGCCCCGGCCAGGCGACAACCTCGCCGAACTCAACGAGCTCGGCAACTTCCGATGGCAGGGCGGGCGGGCCTGCGTCGAAGGAGCCGCACAGCAGTTCCACCTCGTGCCGTGCAGCCAGAATTCTGAGGAGGTGGAAGTTGCGCAGGTTGCGGCCTTGGGTAAGCGGCCACGGTACAACAGGGGCAAGGAACAGAATGCGCATGGTTTTTTCCGAATTCATGTGTGGCGCGCAGCCGCGCGGTAGACGTTCAGGGTCTGTCGGGCCGCCTTCTTCCAACTGAACTCCAAGACCCTTTTGTGGCCCTTGTTCACCAGGTCGGAAACGAGCTCCTTCGAGTTGAGCAGCGCCAAGACGTTGGAGGCAACGGCCTCGGGGTTTCCGGGATCGTGGGTAAGGGCGGCGTTGCCTGCGATTTCCGGCAGACAGGATGCATTGCTGCACACGACGGGCGTACCGCTGGCCATGGCCTCCAGAAGCGTAAAGCCGAAGCCTTCGTACAGCGCCGGATGAACCAGGCACCTGGCATGTCTGTAGGCCTGGGCCAAGGATGGTTCCGACAGTTGCCCGGCAAAGACACAGGCGTTCTCGATGCCGCGCTTGGCGGCCTGTTCCTCCATATCGTCCTGGAGCCAGCCCGAAGCGCCCGCCAGAACCAGCATCAGCCGGCGGCCTTCGGGACGGGCGTGGACCATGGCGAAGGCAGACAGCAGCGTGGCAATGTTCTTCCGGGGTTCCAGTGTGCCCACGTGCAGCAGGTAGTCGTCGGGCAGCCAGTCGGGCTTGGGGATGGCGGTTGCATTCGGATCCATGCTGTCCTGTAGGAATCCCGGATCAACGGCATGGGGTACCACTGTCGTCTTGCCGGCCGCCTCCGGGAAACGGGTGGCCAAGTCGGCGGCCGTGTGCCGGCTTGGCACCAGAATGCCCGCGGCATGCCGCACGGCACCGGGCAGTTGGCCATAGTAGGCGGCGGCGTCATCCGTCAGGACCTCGGGCCATTTCAGGAAGGCCAGGTCGTGGACCGTGATTACGGTTGGCAATCTGGTCCGCAACGGTCCGATGAAGTCCGGGAAGTGGACCACGTCCCATCGTCCCAGCGAGAGTTCCAGGGCTAGGCCGGCTTGTTCCCAAGCGTGGTGGACCGGACTGAACAGGGTCCGGTGGCGCCAATCCGCCGGCACGCGTTTCGCCGGTGGTTGGCACCGGTGGTGGAAGACGGTGAATCGATCCCCGGACTCGAGCGCGCACAATGCGGAGCACAGGTTGCGGGCATATCGCGTGATGCCGGCCTGCCGATGGTATGCAAGCCTGGCATCGATGCCGATTCGCATCATCGGTTGCTGCAGTCTTTCCTACGGATTTGCCGGTCTTGGCGGCCGACATCCTCTGGGCACTTCAATGGCACAATGACCTACATTATTGTTGCATCATGTGTCGCCAAGGGCACAGGGACCGTTTCGGCCACAAACCACCGGATCCCTTTTACCAGCAATTGCGCCACTTTGCCGACCGGGCATGAAGGCTAGCACCATGGATTTGCCACAGCTGGAACAAATCGTCAATTGGCTTGACGAGGAACACAAACGGAACCGCACCGAGATCGTGCGGTTGGGGCACCTGTTGGAAATGCAGGGCAACAGCCAGGTCGGACAGACCAAGCAGCTGCAGGAGCTGGAAGGCACTGTCATGCGCTTCGAGGCCCAGGTGGCCCGGCTGCAGCAGTACGAGAGTACCTTGGACGGCTCCCGGCAGGAGCTGCTCGCGCTCATCGAACGGGAAGAGACCCAGCGCATCAAGGCCATCCGCGAGTTGGAACGGGCCCGGGAGGCGGATCGGGACACAGCCCAGCGCGACATTGCCGCCTTGCAGAGGGACGCGCACCGTTCCTCCCAGCTCGAACAGGATCTTCAAATCCGACAGTCCGACTTCACCCGCCTGGCCGAATCGATCCAGGCGATGGACGGCCAGATCAAGGCGCTGGAGGCCGCGCTGGAGGAGAAGACCCAGAACATCGACTTCATGCTGGAACTGCGCAGTACCGAGGTGCAGCGCATCACGCAGCAGCAGGAGGAGCAGACGGTGCACCTGCGTCGGCTGGATGAATTGGAGAGCACCAACATCCAGCAGGACCAGGAAATCCGCAGGCTGCGGCAGGAATTGACGGAGCTGCATGAGGCGGGCAACCGGCATGGCCGGAACCTCGACGAGCTGGCGGACGAAATGCGGGGCCAGATGATTGACTTCAGCAAGCAGATTCGGGCTGTGGACGCCGCCGTACAGGAATTGCCGCCGTTGATCGAGGGATTGCAGAACCAGTTTCGCCTGCAGGCCGAGGCCCAGGATCACATTCGCCGGTCGGTGCTCGATTCGCGGGGCCTGCGGGAGCAGATCGATCAGGCCATCCACCAATTCCAGGAGGCGGAACGGCTGTTCCAGGCGCGGATCGAGAGTTCGCTCGAGGAGGCCAAGGCCGGGGTGGCGGAGCGGGAACGCAAGGAGCGCATGCAGCGGGACCACCAGTGGCAGGAACAGGCCCAGGACAACGCCGCGACGAAGGAAAGCCTCATGTCCCTGTCCCAGTCCCTCAAGACCCACGAGGCGCTGCTCAAGCAGCTGTGGACCCTGCAGGAGACCTATCCCCAGCAGGCTCTGCGGGCTGCGCAATCGCAGGTGGACAATCTTCAGGACAACCTCAGGGAACGGGACCGGATCGTCCGCGCCCTGGAAGACGAATGGATGCGGCTGCGCCGCAATGTCGAGTTGTACGCCAGCGATGCGAGCGGGCAGGCAGCCGACCGCATGGATGGTTCGACGGTGCCGTAGGCATGCGTGTCCTGAGCACGGCCGGGCATGTGGATCACGGCAAGTCCGCCCTGGTGCAGGCGTTGACCGGTACCGACCCCGATCGGCTGGCGGAGGAAAAGCGCCGCGGACTGACCATTGAGCTGGGCTACGCGTTCCTGGACTCCGAACCGCCCGATCCGGCCCGCCGCACCGGGCTGGTCGATGTCCCGGGCCATCTGGACTTCATCCGCAACATGCTGGCGGGAATGAGCGGGATCGATGTGGCGATGCTGGTCGTGGCAGCGGACGACGGGGTCATGCCGCAGACGCGCGAGCACCTTGCCATCCTGGACCTGCTGCGGGTCCCTGCCTGCCTGCCGGTCCTGTCCAAGGTGGATGCCGTCGACGATCCCGAGTGGCTCGAACTGGTCGAACTGGATCTTGCCGACCACCTGGCGCAGACGCGTTACGCGGATACGGCAATTCTGCGGGTGAGTGCACACGCGGGCATCGGCCTGGACGACCTGCGCCAGGCGATTTTCGATCTGCCGGAGCGGCGTCCCGAAGCCGTTCTCGCCCAACCCGCGCGTTTGCATGTTGACCGGGTGTTTGTGAGGTCCGGTTTCGGCACCGTGGTTACGGGCACGCTGTCTGCCGGGACCTTGGCACTGGGACAGGCGGTTGGCTTGCAGCCGTCCGGTCTCTCCGGGCGCGTCAGGGGTTTGCAGTCCTACCATGAGACGAAGGACCGCTGCGTCGCGGGGGCACGGGTGGCCGTCAACATCAGCGGGGTATCCCACGGCGACATTCGGCGCGGCGACGCGCTTGGCGCCGAGGGAACCATGGTCCCGAGTCGGCTGGCGGATGTCAAGGTGGAACTGCTGTCCGACGCGCTCAAGGGTCTGGAACACAACCTGGACATCATGTTGTTCCACGGGACCACGGAAACCATTGCCCGGGTGAGACTGATGGGTTCGCAGGTGATCGAACCGGGTTGCAGGGGCTATTGCCAGCTTGTCCTGTCGGAACCGATGGTGTTGGATGCCGGCGACCGGTTCATCGTCCGTTTGCCGTCACCCAGCGTCACGCTGGGTGGCGGTGAGGTTCTGGACCCGGCCCCCGAGCGCCATTGGAAGCGGTTTCACACCGGCAGCCTGGAACGCTTCCGGGTTCTGGACACCGACGACTTCAAGCTTCAGCTGGATTACCGAATCCGCACCCGTCCCTTGATCAGCCAGTCCGAACTGCTCACCCAAGCCGGCACCGAGGCGACACTGTGGCGCCGGCACTTGGAACAGGAAATCGCGGAGGGCCGGGTATGGTTCCTGGCGGGCGGCGGCGGTCCTTGGCTTGTGCCCGACCGGGTGGCACGGGAATGGCGGGACTTCGCGGAGGAAACACTTGGGGAATGGCACCGGACGTGGCCACTCCGTCCCGGCCAGCCCCGCGGCGAGTTCCTTGCGCGCCTGACCGGGTGGATGCGCCGGCGGCACCAGGTGGCGGCCTCGACCCTGCAACTGAACGCGGCGGTGGCCGCCTGGCATGCGGACGGCAGACTTGCCGCCGAAGGCGATATCGTGCGACTGCCCGGTCACAAAGTGACGTACTCGCCGGAACAGGCTCGCCTGAGGGACAGGTTGACGCAATCCCTGGAGGTGGCTGGATTCCTGCCGCCCAACAAAGGGGATGTCCTGCAGATGTTGGAGGGAGACCAGGAGCTCCTGGATCATCTTCTGGTCTCCGGCCTGTGTGTGGCGCTTGACCAGGATGTGATCTTCCTGGCCTCCGTCCATCGGCAGGCCCAAGAGGCCGTGTTGGGGCTGCTGGACGAACTCGGCAGTGTCACCATGGCGCAGGTCAGGGATCGTCTGCCGACCAGCCGCAAGTATGCGCAGGCACTGTTGGAGCGGATGGACCAGGATCAGCTCACCCGGCGCGACGGCAACCTCCGCACCCGTGCCTGAGGCCTTGGGCCCAAGGGCCTGCCTGATTGCGGCTTCCGACTTCTGCGGCAGGCAATCCGGCCATCGATTGATTGACCACACAGGCGGACGTTGCAAGCATGCGCATTGAAAGGGTGCAGGTTGATCACTATCGGATTCCACTGCCTGTTGTGTTGTCGGATTCCACCCATGGCGACATGAGCCACTTCGGCTTGGCAACCGTCCGTGTCCTTACCGACGACGGCGTTGAGGGCATCGGCTACAGCTACGTCGTGGGAGACATTGGCGGGGGTGCGTTGCATGTCATGCTGGCACAGGATTTGGCGCCGGTGCTTCCGGGTCGCGACAGCGACGACCGCGAACGGATTTGGCATGAACTCTGGTGGCGGGTCCACTTTGTGGGCCGCGGCGGCCTGGCGTCCTTCGCCCTGGCTGCCGTCGATGTGGCCTTGTGGGATGCCGCGGCCAAGCAGGCATCCAAACCGTGGTGGAAGCTGCTCGGGGGCTGGCGCAAGCCGGTGCCGGCCTATGCGGGAGGGATCGACTTGCAGTTTCCGCTGGACAGGCTGCTGCACCAGGCCGACGGGTTTCGGGAGGCGGGGTTCCGGGCGATCAAAATGAAGGTGGGCCGTCCCTCATACAGGGAAGATGCAGACCGGGCCCTGGCCATGCGCGCCCACTTGGGCGACGGTTTCCCCCTGATGGCGGATGCCAACATGCAGTGGCTGCCTCATCAGGCCATCCTGGCAGCCCGGGCCTTGTCGGACGCCGACCTGTATTGGATTGAGGAACCGACCATTCCGGACGACTACGCCGCCCACGCCCGGATTGCCCGCGAAGGCGGTCTGCCGGTGGCCACCGGCGAGAACCTGCACTCGATTCACGAATTCGGACACATGCTGGATCTGGGCGAGGTTGCCTTTCCCGAGCCGGACCTGGTGACGCTGGGCGGGGTGACGCCCTGGCTCAAGGTGGCGCACATGTGCGAGGCCCGCAATCTGCCCGTGACCACCCACGGAGTCCACGATCTCCATGTCCATCTTTTGGCGGCCGTGCCCAACGCTTCCTATCTTGAAGTGCACGGATTCGGCTTGGAAAGGTACATTGAAGAACCGCTTGCGGTCCGCGACGGGACGGTTCTGCCCCCGGAGCGGCCCGGACACGGGGTGGGACTGCTTTGGGACCGGCTGGAAGAACATCGGCGGTCACCGTCAGTAGTCTTGACGAAGGATTGACTGCTTGTTCCAAGCGGCCGAAGCAGACGCAACGCACGCATACCCAATACAACAGAACAGCAGGGGCAAGACATGCAATATCGCAACCTGGGCCGTTCCGGTCTCAAGATTTCGGCCATTGGTCTCGGAACCATGCAATGGCGGTGGCGAACCACCGAAGAGGAGGCGTACACGATCATGGACGCCTACCTTGAACACGGAGGCAACTTTCTGGACACCGCCAACATCTACAGCCAGTGGGTGCCGGAGCTGGGCGTGGGAACCAGCGAGACGGTGATTGGCAACTGGCTGCGGGCGCGCGGCAACAGGGACCAGGTGGTGCTGGCCACCAAGGTGCGCGGCCCGATGTCGGACCGGCCCAACGGCGAGGGACTGTCCCGCAGGCACATCATGGAAGCCTTGGAAGACTCGTTGCGGCGGCTGCAAACCGATTGGGTCGACCTCTACCAGATGCACTGGTTCGACGCGGAGACTCCGATAGACGAAACGCTTGAGGCCTTGACTGCACTGATCCGGCAGGGCAAGGTTCGCTACATCGGCTGCAGCAACTATCCCGCCTGGCGACTGATGCAGGCGCTGTGGGCCAGCGACAAGCACGATCTGCATCGGTTTGCCAGCCTGCAACCGCACTACAACCTGCTCCATCGCCGCGAGTTCGAGCAGGAACTGGCGGAAGTGTGCGCAACCTACGGCATTGGTGTCGTGCCCTACAGCCCGATGGCGGGAGGAGTCCTGACCGGGAGTTACAGTCGGGACCGCAGTCCGGAGACTCCGCGTGCGGAAGGCAACCAGGCCAAGTACGGCCGGGAAGAGGTGTGGCAGGTCGTGGACGCCGTGCGCGCCATTGCGGACGCCCACGACACTTGGCCCGGTGCCGTGGCCTTGGCCTGGCTCTTGTCGCGGCCGGCCGTGACCTCGCCCATTGTGGGTGCCAACTCCATTGAACAGTGCAAGGCCAATCTGGCGGCTGCGGACTTGCAGTTGAGCCAGGAAGAGTTGGATCGCCTGACAGAGGCCAGCGACAAAGTCGGTCAGGCCTGAGGTCGAATTTATACTGACCTCCGCCAACCAATCCGGCAATCCATCAACACAAGGAAGTCCAATGTCCAATCCCTTCAGCCTGGAAGGCAAGGTCGCCCTGGTGACCGGCGGCAACGGCGGTATCGGCAAGGCCATCGCGCTGGGATTCAAGGAAGCCGGCGCCGTGGTTGTGGCGGCGGGCCGCAGTCAGGAAAAGAACCGGGCAATGGCCGATGAACTGGGCGAGGGCCACGCGGTGCTCGAACTCGACATCCGCGACGAGGCCGCCGTCGACGCGGCGGTGGCTGGCCTGGTGGAAACGCATGGACGCTTGGACATCGTGGTCAACAATGCAGGCATCGCCCGGCGCGGAACCGTGCTCGAGAGTCCGACCGCCAACTGGACCGACCTTCTGGATACCCATCTGAACGGTGCCTTCTACTGCGCGCGGGCCGCCGCGCGGCACATGTCGGAAGCCGGACGCGGCGGCAAGATCATCAATATCGGGTCCATGTATTCCTTCTTCGGGCCGCCCAACGCCGCCGCCTATGCCACGGCCAAGACCGGCATGGTGGGCCTGACCAGGGCCCTGGCGGTGGAATGGGCCGAGTACAACATCCAGGTCAACGCCGTCTGTCCCGGTTGGCACACCACCGACCTGAACAGGCCGCTGCTGGCTGTAATTGGCAACGACATTGCCCTCAAGACCCCTGCCAGACGATTGGGCACGACCCATGACTTGGCCGGTGCGGCTGTGTTCCTGGCAGCGCCGGCGTCCGATTTCATCACCGGGCAGTGCCTGACCGTGGACGGGGGCTACAGTGTTCAGGATCGCCGGTGGGACGAGGGCCAGGAGTGATGTGAATCCATGTGGTGTCGGACCGGGCCGCGGTTTCGGAGTTGGTGCATGTGGTTCGGCCGCATCCGCTGTACCGGGTCCTCCACCCTGGTTGATTTTCCGTTTCCGCTGCGCTTGAACCAAACAGTAAGCACTCCCGCACCACCCCCAGGCATCCGGTTCCCACGCTGGCACACACCGGCAAGGTTAAGGATTGAGGTCAACACGCCAGGCGTGCGAGTTCCCGATCCCGAGACAGTCGAAGTTGCCGCACAATCCCAATGGTCCTGCACAAGGCCGCCTGGGGGAGTTCTGACGCAAGGGCTTGAACGATGAACCCGACTTGACCGGAAGGGCCGGCTCCGATGCTTCCGGTCGGGTTAGCCGCATTTCAGCCTGTATCCGCGCCAGGGTTCCATTCCCGGGGATTGTCCGAGGGCAGTGCATGTCCGTTCCCTGCCGCCTCGGTACCCGCGGAATGACCAGGTTCCAGATCCAGCATCCGCCTCATTGAATTCATGGCCGGGAGTGTGCGAGCCCCACGCAGTGGGGTGTTGACGGTTCCGGCAAGCCCGGCACGGGCCTGCTCGCACCCGGTCCCGAATGGCGGTGCGACGTTCCCTATGGACCCGTACGGGACACTCTGAAATATCGGCCTGCCGCATCGAGGAATTCTTCGGTGGACGGGGCTGTCATCCAAGCCTGCACCATCGGCCGCGCAGGCATGGGCGCGGAACTCTGCTGCATCAGCTTCCGCAGTTGTTCCGCAACCGAATCCCCATAGCGGAACCTCGCGAGGTCGGTGATGAACTCAGCAACTTCCGTACCTTGGCCTTCCAACCGTTGCCGCTGTTGTTCCAGGTGGACATCCTTCTCCGCCAGTAGGTCGTCCTTCTCCGCCAGCAGTTCATCCTTCTCCGCCAGCAGGTCGTCCTTCTCGCGGTCGCTGGGCAGCGGCTCGCCCGTCTCGGGGTCCAGAATCCGGTAGCCGCCGTCGGTTTCCTCCCTGTGCAGTTCCTGAGAAAGGAGGATTTCACAGTCCAGGGTCGGCGAGTAGGCGGACCACGCGCGGGTGGCTGCGTCCCAGAACGTGTCCAGCGGCTGGTAGCGGCCCTGCTCCAGCCGCCAGCCCGTCAGCGGGCCGTCGGGCAGCAGCAGGCCATGCTCGAAGTGGGCGGGGTCGTCGGAGTCGACCGGATCCAGGATCCAGTACTCGCGGACCCCCATCCCGGCATACCAGCCCTTCTTGGTCTCCAAGTCCTTGTTTTTGGTGGACGGGGACGCGACCTCGATGACG
>MPMO01000066.1 GCA_002238555.1 Caldilineaceae bacterium bin34 | reverse complement strand
TATTGACCTGTCTGATGCAGTCCCATTCGTCCTGCGTGCCGGTCTCGATGTCCCTCCAGCGGTCCTGTTCCTGGTCCCCCCATTGGAACCGCGGCGCGTGGGTGCCCCCCGTCAGGCGAACGTGTGTGTGACACTCGGCGCTCCAGTAGGCCGGTACGGCCGCCAGGGGGCGCCTCCTCCGACTGCTGCCGGTCATCCCTCGTCTCCCAATCTGACGGCACCGGTTCGTGGTGCCCCGCGTCCGTCAGCCCAACAGGCTGCGGAAGAACAGGTTTTGGATGCCATCGGCCACAACGATGGTGCGCGGAATCGGTGTGTAGGTGGTCCGATGGGCCCTGGAGCCCCCTGCGCGGCCCCACGCGCAGGATTCGCGGGCCCCGCAGGCCCGGTGGAACTCCTTTGGGGCGCGTGGAGCCCTCTGCGGGGTCAGGCGGCCCGGGCGCGGTCCCCAGACCGGATATCAGGTTGACCATGTGCACCAGGTTGTGGGCGGTCGCCACCAGGTAGCCGGCCAGCCCCGTGCGCGCCAAGCCCGGTCGCGGGTGCGCCGCAAGCCGCCCACGGTCGTCAATCCGGAATTGCTTCCGCAGCCAGCGGATCGTGTCCTGGTGCTTGGACCTGTCCAAGACGCCACGCAATGCATGTAGGGTCAAGTCCTGATGACCAGGCGTCAACAATGCTCTCCGTTCAATGGTCGGGCAATGCGTCCGAAACCGAGCCGTTGGCCGGACTCGGACGTTCGGTGCCACGGCCACCATTTCAACGTTCTCCTGCTCCAGGAGACTGGGGATGTGGCGGTCGTAGGTGTTGGCGCCGGTGCCCTGTGACACCAATGCGGAGGGCATTGTCTGACATGCGTGGGTCGATCCTGTCGTTGGTTGGAGGCCGGTAAGCCTTTCAGGAAACCGACGCGTGCCGGCTTGTGCAAGAACGGAGGTCCACATGGATGGACCCAAGCGCACCTTGACGGCGGCGGTGCCGGCCACCTCGCAGCGGACCGGAGGAGGCTGTTTCAAGGTGGATTGCCGCAGCCGCAATCTGGTTGCCGAACCGCGCCGCAAAGCATCAAGGGGAGGATTTTCACCGGCAGGCCGATTCTAGCAGTACCCAAGGAGTCCTGTCCCCTGCCCGAACGAGGCCGGGCCGGACTGCTCCGGAGGCGGTGCTATTCTTTGAGCTAGGAGTGTCGGGGGCCTCCATCCACACACACGCCATCCTGCCACTTCGCTCAAGATGTCCGATTCCGCAACCCAACACCATCACCACGACCACCACGACCATGTGGAATCGAGGTCGCTGTTCAGTAGTCATGATCACGACTACAGCGGTGCGGGCCGGCGCAGCCTGATTGCCGCGCTGGTACTGCTGCTGGTCCACATGGCGTTGGACGTGGTGGGAGGTGTACTCTCAGGCAGCCTCTCACTGTTGGCCCACGCCGGCCACATGGTGACCGACGCAGGGGCACTGATCGTGGCGCTGGCCGCGTTGCACTATGGCGGTTTGCCACCCTCAACGGAACGGACATTCGGCCTGCGGCGGCTGGAGGTCCTGGCAGCCCTGTTCAATGTAGTCCTGTTGTGGACCGTGGCGAGTTCCATCCTCCTGCAGGTTTTCGAGGTGGTGGGACACGGCCATGCCCACAGCCATGAGCACCTTGGCATCTACCTGCTGGTCATCGGTGCCTTGGGGTTGATCATCCACTTGACGTCCGCCTTCATCCTGCACCGATCGATGCACCACAGCATCAGTGTGGAAGGGGCCTTTCGCCACGTTTCGGTCCACGCGGTTGAATCGTTGGCCATTATCGTTTCCGGCATCCTGGTCGAGTTGTTCCACTGGGACTTCCTGGACTGGGCCCTGAGCCTGGTGCTGGTTGCGGTCATCCTGTTCAGCACCTACCGCCTGGTTATCAAAATCATCAAGGTGCTGCTGCAGGCCGTTCCGGACGATGTTGACGTGTACCGGTTGTGCAGTGCCCTGGAGGATGTGCCCGGGGTAACCCTCATCCACGACGTGCATGTCTGGGCGCTCGTGCCCGGCTACAACGTGCTGACCGCCCACGCCATCGTGGATCCCGACAGCACGGCAGAGGATCTGATGCGCATCCGCACGGAGATGCTGAAGACGGCGCGGGAGGAACACGGAATCCGCCACACCACCTTTCAGCTGGAATTTTCGGCCGCGGACTGCCACGAGGAAAACCATCACGTCGACCATTTGATGGCGTTGTCGCGGGAAGAAGCCGGCAAAGGTTAGGTCCGGGCCGCGCTTCCTGTGCTTGACAGTACGGGCCTCGGATGGGTCCGGCACCTCCTTGTTAACAACCGTTCCCACCGATGAAGGCCACGGACTCGCTCTCCAGTCACCGGGACGGGCACGACCACTCCCACCATCACCATGACGGCGGCCACGGCCACCGTCATGTACACGGACACGGCCACCACGATCACGACCATGATCTGAGGGGAGCCAGCCGACGCAGTCTCCAAACGGCCCTCATCCTGATTGCCACATTCATGGTGGTGGAAGTCGTCGGTGGCGTGATCTCGGGCAGCCTGTCGCTGCTGGCCGATGCCGGCCACATGCTCACGGATGCCGCGTCCATCGTCCTGGCACTCGTGGCCTTGCACTTTTCCGACCTCCCCGCCTCCTGGGAGCGTACCTACGGGTACCGCCGTCTGGAGGTTCTGGCGGCCTTGGTCAACGCCCTGTCCCTGTGCGTCATCATCGGAGGGGTGTTGTGGGAAGCCTACCGCCGCCTCCGCACCGTCCCCGAGGTGGAAGGAGGCCTGATGCTGGGCATCGGCCTGGCAGGCCTGGTCGTGAACGTGCTGGCCATGCTCGTGCTGCGCAGGAGTGCGAAAGGCAACTTGAATGTCGAAGGCGCACTGCAGCACATCGTGGCCGATCTGCTTGGGTCGGTGGCGGTCGTCGTCTCGGGGGCCTTGGTGTTGGCGTTCGGCTGGACCATCGTGGATCCGATCCTCAGCGTCGTCATCTCAATCCTGATCGGCGTCAGCACCTGGCGGCTTCTGGCCAAGGTGTTCAACGTTCTCCTGCAAGGGGTTCCCGAACACGTCGACCTCTACAAGTTGTGTGCGGCGCTGGAAGATCTGCCGGGCGTAACCTTCGTGCACGATGCGCATGTGTGGTCGCTGGCTCCGGACTACGATGTCCTCACCGCACACATCCTGGTGGAGCCCGAGTTGCAGACCGAAGACTTGAAGCTCATGCGCGGACAGGTGCAGGAGCTCGCCAAACGGGACTACAACCTGCGCCACGTCACGGTGCAGCTGGAATTCACGGCGGACGGATGCCACGACGAGGTGCATCACTTCGACCACCTCCATCGGTTGAGTCGGGACGAGGTTCCCGCCTGACCGCTTGGGCGGTACGGTTCCCGTGGCCCGCACCGCCAAAACCCACAGGCCAAGTACGGCTCTCGTGCAGTGGCCACTGGCTGACCGGTGGCCCGGGCCCGTTTGCGATGTGAGAGTTCGGGACCCGGTTCAGGCCAATCCCCGTTGGCCGGACGTCCGCCCGGAACCACTCTTGGCTTCAACGTCCACGGCCCGTCGGCCGTACCCGCCAATCAGGCCAGGCGCCCTGTAACGACCGTCACGGAGTGCGGAGCCAACTCCAGGTGCGTGGCCGATTGCGGCTCGGCCGTTTGCACCGACACCAGTTCGGGCTCCGACTCACTGTTCACGGCCTTGATGTCCGGCCCGTTCACCACATGGCACGTCAGGTCGGACAGTTCGCCCGCGGCCGGCTTCAATTCCACGATGCTGGATTCCAAGCTGCGGTTGACGACAAAGAGGGCCAGGCGACTGCCCTGCAGGGACCCGGCCACGTCCAGGACCCTGACCCCCTGATGGTCGCCGCCGTCGAAGGTTTCCCCTTCCCAGTGCAGATCCAGGGCGTCCCCGCGCGCCCACTGGCTGTAGAGCCGGAAGGGATGGAAGATGCTCTGCCGCACCAGGCCAGTCGAACTGGTCAGGATGGGGGCAATCACATTGACGATCTGGGCCAGATTGGCCATCTTGACGGTGTCGGCATGCCGGATGAAGGCATTCATCTGCATGGCCACCACCAGCGCATCCTCAAGGTTGTAGTGCTCCTCCAGGGCCTGGTCGCGATAGGCCCGGTACCAGACGTTCCACTCGTCGACGGCCAGGGGAATGGGCTCCAGGCCGTGGGCCAGGCACAGGGCGCGCATCAGGCCGGCGTAGCCGGACAGGCGGGCCTCGATCAGCTCCGACGTGGCCATGTAGGCGTTGAAGTCGTCGCTGCGGTTGCCCACATACCAGTGAATCGACATGTAGTCGATTAGGCTGGACGCCTCCTCGACAATCAACCGGGCGCGTTCCACGAAGTCGGCGCGCCAGTGACAGGTGGCCGAAGCCAGCAGCTTGATGGACGGATCGGCCCACTTCATCACCTTGCCGAATTCCTTGCAGACGCGGGCGTACTCCTGCGGCTGCTTGGCGCCGATTTGCCATTCACCGTCCACTTCGTTGCCCAGACCCCAGTACTTCACGTCGTGGGGCCGCTCCCAGCCGTGCGCGCGGCGCAGGTTGGCCAAGGCGGTGTCGTCCCGGCCATTGCAGTACTCCACCCAGTCGTGGGCTTCGCGCATGTCGCCGTCGCCGCAGTTGACCACCAGATACGGCTCCGTCCCGATGTCGCGGCAGAAGTCGACGAATTCATTGGTGCCGAAGGTATTCGGTTCCAGGGCTGCCCAAGCCAGGTCGTGGCGGGCGGGGCGCTCCGCCCGGGGCCCGACGCCGTCCCGCCAGCGATAGCCGGACACGAAGTTGCCACCGGGGTAGCGCATGATGGGCATGCGCAGTTCCATGAGTGCCTGACGGACGTCGGAGCGCAGGCCGCGGTCATCCGCTAGCGGATGATCGGGATCGTAGATGCCTCCGTTGATGCAGCGGCCGAGGTGTTCGGCGAACCCTCCGAAGACATGGGGATGGATGGCATCCACCTTGCGGGCCGGATCGATGTGGATTGCATTCATGGTCCTGGATCCAAGACTGAGCACGGTTCTCGGTGATGTTCACTGCCGGTCCCGCCTGTTTGACAACCTCTTCCTGGGCACTACGAGGCACAAAGGGAGGAGCAGGGCCTGCAATCCCTGCCGGCAACAAACGGATAGGGCAATTCCCGGCACCGAGTGCGCGATTCTGACATAAGCCCTGCGGGGTCTCAGGATGAGACTGGCAGGGCACGGTTTCAGTTTCGTTGATATTGGTTCCGGACGCGCACACGACGAGGGCTCCCTGCCATGGTGTTGTCTCGACAACCAAGGAGGATCCCTCGTTGTGGACTTCATCCAAGCGCCGGCCCATCCCGCACGCCCACTGTCCCTGCCCCAAGCCCCAGACGCCTGCCCCCGTTGCGGGGCTTGCGCCTGGGGCCGCAACGGCACCTATGACCGCCACCTGGCCGTCCTCGGCCGGCTGCGAGTCCCGCGTTGGCAGGGGCGGAGACCCGTAGGCGAACCCACGCATACCGCCGGATCCTGTTGCAACAGACAGGGAAAGACCTTGAATTCGTAGGTGCGCAGTGTGTGACGGGCCATGCCAGAAAGGCTGTGAAGCGGAGTGCGACGTGGGAAGCATGATAGCCTCACGACCAACGGCCTTATTCATGCCTTGTGTCCACACGCCCTAGCAAACAGCAGGACGGAACTACCTCCCGCCCCAATCGGCAAACTCCCAGCCAAGTTGGCTCAAAAGTGCGAGCATTCGGCTAACCCGAAGTTGGGCTTCTTGGAGTCTCCCCAGGAAATTCTTTCGCGGATCGTGCGGTCTACCATTCGCTTGAGGCAAAGAGCATGCGACCAGAGCAGAAGACAATCCCAGGGATGTTGAGCGTTGATGCACTGCGCTCAGCGGTTGAAGACGGCTCAATAGACACAGTCATCCTCGGGTTTCCCGACTTGTACGGACGACTGATGGGGAAACGGTTGGACGCCCGTTTCTTTCTGACCGATGTGGCAGGAGGCACTCACGTTTGTGACTATCTATTTACCGTGGACATGGAAATGGAACCAGTCTCCGGTTATGCGTTTTCGAACTGGGAATGCGGATACGGTGATGCGCACCTGGCACCTGATCTCGGGACTCTTCGCAAGCTGTCATGGCTCGATCGGACTGCCCTGGTGATCTGCAACGCGCAGCTGGAACCCGGACACGAACCTGTTACGGTAGCACCCCGTTCGATACTGAACAGGCAACTGGCACGGCTGCGTTCTCAGGGTTTTGAAGCGCTGGCAGGCTCAGAATTGGAGTATTACCAATTCCGGACTTCCTACCTGGATGCGGCCAAGAAGGGGTATCGTGGTCTGACCCCGGCAGGATGGTACCGAGAAGACTACAACCTGTTACAAGGATCGAGGACTGAAGACCTTAACGGGGCTTATCGGAGGCATCTCGCTGCGTCTGGCGTTCCCGTCGAATCGACCAAGGGTGAGTTCGGCAGGGGCCAGCACGAACTGAACATTCGCTACGCCCCGATGCTGGAAATGGCCGATCGCCATTTGGTACTGAAACAGGCGGTGAAGGAGATCTCAGATCAAAGCGGTTGCAGCGTCACCTTCATGGCCAAGCCGGATGCTGACCAAGCTGGTTCGAGTTCCCATCTCCATGTGAGTCTGTGGAGGACCAGTAACGGAGAGTTGACGAGTGCGTTTCCCGGCAGCACCAACCTCAACGGCATTGCTTGTTCCGAAGTGTTCCGTTGGTTCCTCGGAGGGTGGATGCGCTATGTACCGGATGTAATGGTGTTTTACGCACCAACAGTAAATTCGTATAAGAGATTCGAGGCTGGCAGCTGGGCGCCAACAGCGATGGCATGGTCACCTGACAACCGAACTGCCGGATTCCGCGTGGTGGGTGAAGGACCGAGTCTACGAATTGAGTGCCGCATCCCTGGAGCCGATGTAAATCCATATGTCGCATATGCTGCGGTGATCGCCTCTGGATTAGCCGGAATTGAGCAGCAGATAGAACCTCCACCTGCTTTCATTGGAGATGTTTATTCAGCATCCGAAGAGAAAATGCTACCGGCAAGCCTCGAGGAGGCCGTCGACGGTTTCGCGAACAGTGACCTGGCGCGTACCGCATTCGGCGACGAAGTTGTCGCACACTATGTACACTTCTTCAACACTGAGGCACAAGCACACCGCAAAGTTGTTACCGATTGGGAGCGGAAGCGCTATTTCGAGCGGATTTAGTTGAACCAAACCGAACCCAAAAAGCCCAAACGGAAAGGGGGGTTTCGGGAGTTCAGCATAGAGCCATCGATGGTGTACCCGCGACTTGCCGGGACATTCGGAGCCGGCTCTGGGGCGGCTGCCAACGGGTGACGGGCCCGGATCGGGGCTGTTTCCAGGTCTCACGGCGCCACTCAGGCAGTGGACCGGGCCCATACGCGGGTGAGATTGACCACGGTCGCCGTCAGCAGGAGTTGGGCTTCGGTCTTGAGACGCCCCCAATAGCGCGCCTGGCGCTGGCCCAATTGCACCAGACGGGCCAGGCGATGTTCGGCCACTTGGCACCAGGTCCGATAGGGTGCGAAAGCGGCGCTGGCCTGAAAGGCCCGGGCCTCCTGCAGCAACCCTTCCTGGGGATGCAGGCAGACGGTGCGGCCGCGACCGAGTATGGCCTTCACACACTGCGGCCGCAAGGGGCAGCCGTCACAGACTGCACCCTCGAAGACATAGGCCCGGTGCGGGCCCGCTTCCCGTTCGTGCACCTGATGGCCCACGGCATGGCCTGAACCCACACACGGAGGTTGCCCGGAACGCACCGAAACCAATATCAACGAGATTGAAACAGTGCCGACAGGCTGCATCAACACCATGCCATTTCCGCGTGGGAACGGGTGAATCCCCTGTCGGGAACAGGCGGAGGTGGAATTGACCACGATTGTGGGCCGTCGATGGCATGCCGCCTTTAGAGGTAACTGTAAGAACCCAGTATGGACTAACCGATCACGACACTGTGTGTCCGTACCATTGACATCCTCTGGCCAGTGCTGGTCATGCAATGACCGGGTGACTGAAATGGCCTGGTGGACACGGCTCCCACCGGCAACCGATTAGACTCATCCCATTCCAACCGGCGCGGTCCTGCCGCAACCAGCGGCCAGCCATGACCATACCGAGAAAAGGATCCCTGCTCGGATTATTCATCAGGCAAACACAACCACGAACCTTCCAGGGCCAACATGCGAACGTTCGATTTCCAGCCGGGCGAGTACGGTCAAGTCTCGGAAATCAGCCATGCCGACCGTATCCGGGCCGCGCTCCGGATGCGGTCATGGCAATTGGAGACATATGCGGAGGCCGCGCGGCAGCTCAATGCAGCAGACATCCTCACCGCCACCGGCAAGAAGTGGACAGCCGGCAATCTGCGCAGCTACACGCAGCGACACGGGATCCCCAGGCAGGAATGCCCTGCCGACCCTCCACCCCTGTGGGATGGCAGCCCTGAGCGTGCCTTGGAGGACACGCCATCCTACGAGGCGATTGTCCGGTGCATCGAGCACGGCAACCTCGCGCAGCACGCTGCACTGCGGCGACGGATCCGCAGGGACCCCACTGTGCGCGCCCTGGTACGCAGGGTGTCCGGGGACAACCTAAACCACCCTTACGACGCCTTCTCCTACGGATTCTGGTTGCAGTATGCGAAGCACGCCTGAAATCCCCGACGCAGCACGCCGCGCGTGGCACCGACTTCTGTTGGCAACCGCCGACTTGCAGGAAGTGGTGGACAATGCGGTATTGGTCGGCGGTACGGCGGCCGCGCTGGCGGCAAGCCACCGTTATTCCCACGACTCGGACCATGTCCTGCCGGACCTGGAGAATCGGTTCGCCGAAATCACGGAACGGCTGGCTTCCACACCGGGTTGGCACACGGCAAGGATCCGAGAGCCGGTTCTGATCCTCGGCAGTCTGCACGGTATTCGCATGGGCCTGCGCCAATTGCTTCGACCTGATCCGCTGGAGGCGGAGACGATTGTCTTTCGAGGACGGCCGATTCGCGTGCCCACGTATGCAGAAATTCTGCGCATCAAGGGCTTCTTGGTGATCCGTCGCAACGCGGTCCGCGACTACGTGGACTGTTGCGCACTTCTGCAGCGGTTGGACGACGCGGGTCTGGCGGTTGCCCTGACACCGTTCGACCGGCTCTACGCGTTCGACCAGCCGAGCGGGGAACCTCCTCTCTACCGATTGGCCATGCGTCTCGTGAACCCGGTGCCGGACGACCTGGAAAATGCCGACGGACGGCAGTTGGAGTCGCGCGCCGGCCATCCGTGGACGTGGGAGGCGACCGCGAAAGCCTGTCTGCAGCAAGGTCTGCGGGTGATGGACCTGGTGGACCGAAGTCCCCCTGCCACACCGGATACGCCGGCTGGATAGACAGAGACCTGGTCAAACGATGGTCGAGCTGGTTGTCCCTGTGCTGGCAGTTCCCGGCCGCACCGAGATGATGTATATACCGAGAGTGCTCCGCGTCCAGTCGACCGAGCAGCGCGCCGACTTGTCGTCGATTTCACAGGCTGCCCGTACCTTGACCTCCACCATCAGCCGGTGGAGCAGATCACACACTTCCAGCAACTCTTTAATGCGACGCAGAACTGGAAACTCCCGGTTCCAGACCCCCGCCTCAGCCGCTTCACCCAAGCGAAGTACCACTTTCTTCCGTCTCGGCACTTTGTCACAACCACCATGTTCTTTCGGAACAGATCCCACCGCCAAGTAGGCATACGGTTGGGACCTGTCAATGTGGCGGACTTGATGCAAGGTTGACATACATTCAAGATAATTGTCGATGCAATCCCACTCCGATACAGACAACATTTCCCATCTATGGTTTAGGCACATTTTGAGGCCTGAGCCGGCGTGTCGGGCCGGTTCGAGGGCCATCCAGCCCTGATTCGAGAGGGGGTGCGCGCAGCCACAGGCGTTCCGGCGGGATCCAGCGGCGGCCGGATCCCGCTTTGGCGGCGTTTCGGTCCGTCGCCGACCGGGCGGCAAAGCGTGTGCGTATTTCCACCTCGAAATTGCGGCGCTTGAGTTGGTGCAGGAAAAAGGGGCCGAGGGGGCCGGTCCGCCTGGAGCCGGGCCTGCAGGCGAACCCGGAAAAGGGCGACGAACACGATATTGAAGTGGAAGTGCAGTTTGGCCTGCGACCGGGCCTGGCCATGGTTGAGGCCCAGGTGTTGCCTAGCATCGCGAAAGGCAAACTCTATTTCGAAACGGACACCATGGCACCAAAAAAATGCGTTCCGGCACCAGTTCCAGGTCGGTGCTGTGATGCGAAGCATGGTCACATGCCGGAAACTGGGATGGAGAGCATGTCCCCCAGCGTACCGGCTGGCCATGCCTTCGTACCCTCCCCCTGCCAACCGCAGCATCTTTGTGCAAATACCCCTGTCAACCCTCCATTCCGGAATCAACGGAACCCAGGCCCTGAGGTACCAAGTAGTTGTGGGCTAATCAGCGTGAATGTTCTAGGTTTGGACGAGGCAAAGCAAAGCCGATTTGATTCGGCCAAACTAGTATCAGATTGATTGTATTTAAGAGCTGATACACATGTATAATCGCAGAAACAGGTGTGCATGTCATATACATCCCTTTGTAGCTCAGTCGGTTAGAGCACCAGTGTTACGTTCTTGGAGGTCGTGAGTTCGAGTCTTGCCAAAGGGGCAACGACATGCATACCTTACGAATTCAGTATACATCAAGGACGCACAATCAGGCAAGCCCAGCGCCTACCACAAGGTCGTCAACAAATCATTGATGATCCACCAAAAGCCCAAAGGCAACGCTACCGCTGCCCCAGCTATCACCATCACCACCATTGCTATCAACCAGCATTTCATTAGTATACAAATCCGCCGAAACTGTCAAGAGCATTTATGTTGTCAACAATGTTCTACATAGTCAGGTACTATATGCGCCAACAATGTCCAATTCACAACCCACCGAGGAACCCAAGGCGGGCGCACCGGACGAACAGCTCCCACCCACATTTCAGGCATGTGCTTTGACTTGTATTCAGACAACATCCGGCAATCATAATACCATACATTAATTGCCCTGAATGAATCAGGAACTGGATGAGGAGCATAAGGTTCAAGATAAGGGCCGTATGGATTGGGCGAGAATTCAGGTTCCATAGGCATATTATCCCTCAAGAAACGAATCTTCTCAGGATGATCCCATGTGCCAAGCTGGATTACAACTGCTTCTTCCCCATGCTCTCTTGTCACAAAAACATATCCCTCAAACCACGGCAACAATATCAGCACCGTTACTCCCGCCGCCATCAGAAACACTACTGACAGCAATCCAAATCTGCTCATTTTTGTCAACTTCGGTGTGTCCAGTCACGTCCTGTCAGTCTACCACAGCACACGGCCGGTGGATTTTTGACATGCTTACCTGCCTCGTGCTACCGTCATGGCCTTGTTCACTCCCTAGCACTAACAAGCAACTGCCTACCATCTTCAAGACTAATTCTACCATGTCTTGTGCGATGCCCACAACAACATCCAAGTGTTGTAACACCTCCTGCATTTAAGGCAGCAACTATATGATGGATGCAACAATCAATATCTCGCACTTTTCCCAACAACGGCATTGCCACTTGATGCTCACGTGTTTTTGTTCCAGCAGGTATACCACACCACGGACAATCATGTTCAACTTGAGACATAAACAACCTCCATAGGATCTCCGTCCAGCACCAAGCAAGACACAGCACGCAAATCAGAACCAGCCTCTACGGTTCGTCCGGGGCCTTGCCCCTACCAAACCTAGAACATTTGCCCCGACTAGCCCACAACTATTTGGTGCCGGCCCTGATCACCGTGTCCGAGCCGGTGTGACCCGCCGGCTCAAGGATTTGGAGCCTCCACATTGGGTCAGGCGAAGCACCGAAAGCTCACAGATAGCCAAGGTGAGGGAGTGTGGATCGAAGACTTGAGGGGGCCATTGGGCTGATGGGCTATGATCACGGACAATGTCACACCTTCTTCACAGACTCCGGCCATGTGCTGCGCGTCGCCGAAGGCAAGGCTACACACCGTCTGCTGTCCCAAGTAGCCTGACGAATTCCGCCTCTTCCTGCATGGCGATCTGTACCTCGTGCACACGGAGATTCCATGCCGGGACCTGCCACCCCGCTTCGGTCGTTGGAACCGCATCTTCCGCCGTTATCGACGCGGGTGCCAGACCGGGGTTGGGGCGCGCATGCTGGCGGCCTGTGCCGAGGCACGAGCCGGTGATTCCGGAGAAGCGCACCGCTCGTCCCCGACCGGGCGCGATGCGAACGCGCAACGTGGTGGCCCGAGCCATCGGAGGGCTGAAGCTGTGTCGCCGTCCGCCACTGGTTGCGCAATCTCTTCGCCACCAATGTCCACAGGCTTTGGGCATTGATGGAACAGCCGATGCACGTAAGCACTCATAAGGTTTCAACATGGAATTCCGGATTGAAGGCAATCCCGACTATGGTCATCTGATCGTTGGGTTGGGTCCCGGCGAGCGGATGGTGGCCGAAGGCGGCGCGATGGCATGGATGTCGGACGGCGTTCAGATGAAAGCCCGCCTGCTCGGTGGCTTCCTGCGGGCGTTTGCCAGGAAGCTGGTCGGAGGCGAGTCGCTTTTCGTGGGCGAGTACAGCCACCCGACAGGAGGAGAGGTCGCGTTTTCGCCCGCGACTCCGGGCAATATCAGTCACTATGCGCTGTTCGGTAATTCCTTGATCCTGACAGGCGGCGCGTTCATGGCGTGCACTCCCGGCGTCCGGCTCAAAACGAGATTCGGCGGCTTCAAGGCGATGTTCTCCGGGGAAGGGATGTTTCTCATCGAGTGCAGCGGCCAGGGAGATCTCTTCTTCAACACCTATGGCGCGCTTGTGGAGAGGGAGGTCGCAGACGGGTTCACGGTCGATACCGGTCATGTAGTTGCGTGGGAGCCGACGGTCGATTACTCGATGCGCGGCATGGGCGGTCTGAAGAGTACGCTGCTGTCGGGTGAGGGTCTGGCAATGCGCTTCTCAGGCCAGGGCAAGGTGTTTCTGCAAACGAGGACATTGGGTTCGGTCGCCAACTGGCTCACACCGTTCCTACAGGCATAAGAGGGGGCGGCATTGCCATGGCGAGATGCAGAATAACCGGAGGCGGGGGGTTCAAGGCCGCGCTTGTGGAAATCGAACCCGGAGAGGCCTTCATGTCCGAGGCGGGGGCAATGTTTCGCGCCTCGGACAATGTCGATATCGAAGTCACTACTCGCACGAGGTCTGCGGGCGGACTGTTCAGCGGGCTCAAGCGGATGTTCGCGGGCGAGAGCTTCTTCCTGTCAAAGTACTGCACAACGGACGGGCAAAGGGGTGAGATCGGACTCGCGCCCAAGCTGCCCGGCAACGTGGAAGTCATCCACTGCGCGGGGCACAGCCGCTGGATATGCACTGGCGGCAGCTACATTGGCTCGTCCGCAAACCTCAATCTGGACACGCAGTTCCAGGGCATCAGCGGGATGTTCTCAGGAGAGTCACTTTCGTTCCTCGAGGTCGCTGGGGAAGGGGATCTGATCGTAAGCGCCTTCGGAGCCATTCGGGAAATCAATGTTGAGAGGGCGCTCACCGTCGACACGGGGCACGTGGTAGCGTTCGAGGACTCACTCGAATACTCGCTGGGCAAGGCGGGCGGAAGCTGGCTGCAGTCGTTTCTCGCGAGCGAGGGCATAACGCTGAATTTCATTGGGGCCGGGAAGCTGTACGTTCAGAGTCACAATGCCGATGAGTGGGGACGCAGTCTGGGCGGACTGCTGCCGCCGAGGAGGGAATGACATGGAATACGGGATCGAGAGCCAGCCAACCTACAGCGTTCTGGAAGTGACGCTCCACCCAAGCGAGTCCATCGTGGCAGAGTCGGGTGCCATGGTGTGGATGAGCGACTCAATTCAGCTCTCCACCTCGGCGCGCGGCGGACTGTTCAGGAGCCTGCGCCGGTCCGCACTCGGCAGTGAGAGCTTCTTTCAGAACGTGTTTGAGGCGCGAGGCACCTCCGGCGTCGTCGGATTTGCCCCCGGTCAGCCGGGCGACATAGTAGCCATCGATCTTAGCCATGGCGACATACTGCTCGAGGATGGTGCCTTCCTGGCATCGGAGCAGGGAGTCGGTATCGACTCAAACTTCCAGGGATTTCAAGGACTGTTCAACGAGGGACTGTTCATTCTGAGAGCGTCCGGGAGTGGTCTGCTGTTTTTCAGTGGATATGGGGATATCGAGGAAATCGAGGTGAACGGCTCGTACATCGTGGACAACGGTCACGCAGTAGCCTGGGAGCCAACCCTGAGGTATGGCATTACACGCGGCCGCTCAATTCGTTCGTTTCTGTTTTCGGACCAGCTACTGCTGAGATTCAGTGGCCGCGGTCGGCTGTGGGTTCAGTCACGCAGTCCACAGGTGTTGGCAAATTGGGTCCATCCTTACAGAAGCGTCGTACGGGAGGACGATGAAAAAGACAGGGAACACTAAAACCCCAGGAGGGCAATCGCAAGTCGGCGGCGGTGCCATTGCTTGCCCATGCGCTTGAGAAGGCGAACGTCCCTATCGGACTTGGGACGTACCGGAATTGTCATACCGACACCCAAAAGGAGTAAACCCGCCACCAGGCCGTCCCTTCTGCCTGGCTTGTCCCCTATATAGAGGTTCCAACCATTGTCCCGTACCGTACTTTTCATCAGTTTGTTGGCTTTTGGTTTTTTGACTCTTCTGGCCCTTGTTCTCATGGCCTACGCCAACAACCGTGAGCGACCGGACCCAGCCTCCATGGAGACACCGGTGCCTACCGAAACACCGATTCCCACAGTTGTGACGGTTCCCTCCAACCAGGACAAGCTCGTTGGGGTTCCAGAGCACATGGCCAACATCTGGTGGCACTGGCCGTCGGGCAGTGATGCCTCGGGCCATGAACTCAATACCTTTCAGGAATTGGAGATGGATTTCACAATCCATAACGATGTCGGCGACTTCTCGGATGATCACGGCTTGTACTTGATGCTGTGCTACGGTTACATCGGAGACGTTGGCTTCTATTTTGGACTGCAGACCGATGTGAATGACCCCGTTGCCGGGGGACGCGGCAAGGGCTTGATCTTTTCACGCTGGCAAACACGGGATCTGGCGAATGCGCGGATTGCAGACGCAGAGGAAGGATGGACTGAATCGTCAGGACATGAGGGTAATTTCATAGGAGTCAGACGCTCCTACCCTTGGAGCGCGCAGGAATATCGAGTGCGCATGGCTCCGGATGGCACCGATGCCGAGGGTACGTGGTTCGGTGTATGGATTACCGACAAGGCCAGTGGCACCACGACATGGATCGGATCGCTGAAGTTCCCCTACTCGAACAGTGAGGCGGTCATCCATTCACCGGTATACACAACCCTTGAGATCTACGGCAGTCCGACCATACGTCCCAGTGACATACCGGAATGGCGGGTGAGCTTCTCAAAGCTCACCGGAGATGAAGTTGAACCTGTACGGTTCGAGAGTGGTTACTCCATGTTTACAGGTGAAGTTCTCAACTCCAATATCCAATACGACGCTGCAGACAAGGTGATTTATCTCGAGGCCGGCGGTTTCACCGAACGCACCGACCCTGAACAGACAACATATTTCGATTGATGTCCATGGTCCATGCAAACACGAAATCCTGCTGCATGGCTGCAGTTCCCGCTCTCCTTGCGCGTTCGGTGCGGTATCCCGGATTGGAGGTGAATCTGGAGCATCCAACGGAAGGACGGCGGTGTTGGCCGATGTCAGGAGCTTCCGGCAGCTGGGCCAAGGCCTCCCGGATCCAGGCCCAGCCGCACAACTGCCGCACCCGCTCCGGATCGTCCCGCCACCGGCACAGGACCGCTGTTATCGCTGCCTGCTTGGCTTCCAGGGAGCGGTCGGGCGGCCCTCCACGGCCCGTCGCCGCGCCTGTAGGAGTTCACGGCCCTGCTTGCGCGCCGTCTCCATTAGGCCCCGCATGCAGGCGAAGTGCTCGGCTCCGGCCCGGGTGCGGAAGCCGCCGGAGGCCTTTATTTGCTGCCTGGCCCTGCGCAGGCCGTCGTCCCAGTGTGCCCACGGGGCCAGGGCCCGCTCCTGCGGCCATCGAGGCTTGACTTTCAACACAGTTGCCGAACAGTTTCCCTTCAAGGTCATCCTCCTCTGGCGGTTTCCTTGATTCACCCGCAAGGAGGTGCAGCGTGCCTAATTCCGGATCAGTCTTCTTCCCGGTCATTTGCCTTCTCCTATTTTTGGCGTTCCTCGGGACAGCTTGCACCCAGGCCGCAAGCTGTCCCGAGCACTCGAATGCTGAAACCATTCCTCTGGACGTTGGCCAGGTGGACGTTCTTTGGTCCAGGATAGTTATGGATGAGGAGGATGCCGTTGACCCTGGATTTCTCACCACCCCCGTAGCAACGGACAATAGGGTATACGTGGCTACAGGGAGCTATGTAAGTTCAGAAGCAGGCAAGGTCCTTGCCTATGATCTGAAAACCGGCGCCCAGCTGTGGGAGTTCCAGTTGATCAATTCCTACGGCTTCAATGATTGGGCATCGGCCGTTGCAATCGACGACGATGTTCTCTACGTGGTTTCCCGGTCCGGAAACATTGTTGCACTGGATGCAGAGCATGGAACGCTCATTTGGCAGGATGACTTTGGAGGTCGCGCCAGCGTGCCGGTGATAGCGAATGATGTGGTCTACACCAAGCCCAGCACGGGTGGCACAATGCTGGCTCGCGACGCGCGCACTGGGAAGCGACTGTGGTGGAACAGTGGTGACAGCAGTGGATTCCATGGGTTCGACGGTCCCGTCGTTACGGAGGACTCGGTCTATGCCAACTCCTGGTTGTATCTTTATTCCGTCGATAGGACCACAGGCGAGACTCGATGGACATCTCACGCAGGTGGACATGCAAGGAGGGTTCTGGCAGAAGAGGGAACCGTGTACGTGGTTGACGGCCCGACATGGTACGCATTGGAAGCGGCTACTGGAGATGTGCTTTGGAAATCGAACATCGACGATGACGTGTCCCGCTATGAGGTAGGACGGGGCTTCTTGCGGAAAGGCACGTTGTGGAGCTCAATCAGCCCATTGAAACCACTGGTCGCCATCGAGTCCGCCACAGGCAAGCATCGGAAGGAAGTCCGCGGAGTATGTGGTTCTCCGTTCCCCGGTCCCAAGGGTGTGGTGTTGGCGGTTGATGGCCCAAATCTTGCAGCATTGAACGATGATGGCGGGACACTGCTCTGGAAAATCAACTTGGAGGGTCCTGTGGCCGAGGCGATGTGGCAAGGCGATACTGTTTATGCCTTCACCGCGTCTGGTCGTGTAGTTGCACTGGCAGCCGCTACCGGCGAGTTGCGGTGGCAGTCACATGTGGACAACGCACTTGATATTCAAGGAGTTCTGGCACCGGCAACAGGCACCATCGGAGACGTCATGACATTCCCTTCGAGATTTGATCCGAATTTGGCTCACTATGTAGGCAAAGCAAGCACCGTGTCCGGTGACGTCTTTCTTGTAACGGGCGGCAGTGTGCTGTTCGCCTTCACACCGTCCGAATGACGTGTAGACTGCGGAGCAAAAATGGACCGGTCAGGCGGGAGCCGACGGAGAGCAGGGCCCCAAACCGGCCCCGCCCAAGGGATGTCGGTGAGCCACATCAGGCTGATCCAGCACAGCTCCATGGCGGAGAGACTGCCCCTGCTGCGGATCATTCATCAGGCAAACACAACCACGAACCTTCCAGAGCCGGCATGCGACCGTTCGATTTCCCGTTCGATTTCCAATCAGGCACCCACAGCCAAGACCCCGAAGTAAGCCATGCCGACCGCATTCGGGCCGCGCTCCGGATGCGCTCGTGGCAATTGGAGACATACGCGGAAGCCGCCGGGCAACTCAATGCGGCAGGAATCCTCACCGCCTACCGGCAAGAAGTGGACAGCCGGCAATCTGCGCAGCTACACCCGGCGACACGGGATTCCCAGGCACGAATGTCCTGCCGACCCTCCACCCCTGTAGGATAGCAGCCCTGAGTGCGCCTTGGACGACACACCGTCCTACGAGACGATTGTCCGGTGCATCGAGCACGGTAACCGCGCGCAGCACGCCGCACTGCGGTGGCGGATCCGCAGGGACCCCACAGTGCGTGCCTTGGTACGCAGGGTATCCGGGGACAACCTAAACCACTCTTACGACGCCTTCTCCTACGGGTTCTGGTTTCAGTATGCGAAGCACGCCTGACGTCCCCGACGCCGCACGCAGCGCGTGGCACCGGCTTCTGTTGGCGGCCACCGACTTGCAGAAGTGGTGGACAATTCGGTATTGGTCGGCGGTACGGCGGCCGCGCTGGCGGCAAGCCACCGTTATTCTCACGACTCGGACCATGTCCTGCCGGACCTGAAGAATCGGTTCGCTGAAATCACGGAACGGCTGGATGCCACACCGGGTTGGCACACTGCAAGGTCCGAGAGCCGGTTCTGATCCTCGGCAGTCTGCACAGAATCCGCATGGGTCTGCGCCCAGTTGACCCAACCCGATCCGTTTGAGTCGGAGACACTGGTCTTCCAAGGACGGCCGCTCCGAGTGCCCACATATGCGGAGACATTGCGTATCAAGGGCTACTTGGTACTCCGTCGCAATGCGGACCGCGATTACGTGGACTGTTGCGCGCTTCTGCAACGGTTGGACAAAGTGGGTCTGGCAGTTGCCCTGGCACCGTTCGACCGGCTCTACGCGGTCGACTAGTTGAACGGGGAACGTCCTCTCTACCGATTGGCCATGCGCCTCGTGAACCCGGTGCCGGACGACCTGGAAAATGCCGACGGAGGGCAGTTGGAGTCGCGCGCCGGACGTCCTTGGGAGTGGGAGGTGACCGCACAAGCCTGCCTGCAACAAGATCTGCGTGTGATGGACCTGGTGGACCAAAGTCTTCCAACGACACCGAATACGTCGACAGGATGAACAAAGGTTTGGTCAAGCGGTGGTCAGGCTGGTTGTCCCAGGACCGGAAGCTCCCGGCCGTGCCGAGACGATGTGCGTGCCGGAAGTGCCCGGCGCCACCCTGCCATCGATTTCACAGGCCGCCGCTGCTGTCGGTACCTTGGGCTCCGCCTCTAGGCGCAATACTGTCCATTTAGCCCTGTTATGTCCACTAGCACCGTCTTTCGGGTAACGGACACAATCTCAACCCTGCCTTTAAGTCAACAGAATTTTGCGGTTAAGTGATAAGTATTGCCTCTAGGCGATGGGCCAGAGGAACAAGCAGATCACAACACTTCGAGAAACTCTTTGATGCGGCGCAGGACAGGCGACTCCCAGTCCCAGACCCCCTTCTCGGCCGCTTCGCCCAAGCGCAAGCCCTCTTTCGCCCGTCTCGGCACCCTGTTACCATCACTATGGCCATTCGGATCAGGACCCGCTGCCAAGTAGGCGTACAGTCTAGACTTGTCAATGTGGCGAACCCGGCACAAGCTGGACATACATTCAAGATAACCGTCGATGCAATCCCTCTCCGATACAGACAACAGCTCCCATAGCATTGTCTCGATACATCCAGGCTGTCCCGAACCCGGCACAATCTCCATATACACCGTGATTTGTTCTGGTTCAGCCTGAACACCAACATCCCTAGGCTCCGGCAAGTTTGCGGCTGCGACTGCATTTCGCAACGAATCCAAAGCCCCTTGCGGATTATCATCTGCATCGCGGATCATTCCCAAACTCCGCAGTCTATCGAAATTCCGAGCCTTGTTTAAACTTCGTAGTACCCTACGAAACTCATGCTTATTTCCTACCGCTGAGACTTGGGCATGGTCCTTGTCCAGATACGATAAAAACGCACCGAAAAACCGCACGTCATCCGGACCCTCGACCAATAACAATGAACTCTTGCCTTCCGGCAACTCATTGTTCCACCTGTAATTTGGCATCATCTCATCTCCGCTTCGAATTGAAGCGAGTAATCCCAATCTTCCGCAAGGAACGTAGCGACGAAAGGTTCGCCGTCTCGCTTATCCAGCCGGTGAATGGCAAGATCATCCGGTGATGAATCATGGAAGACACGCATGGCAGCAGACAGGCACTCGCTGCTGTGGGTGGTTGCAATCAACTGGACATCGCACTTTTCTGCCAACGTTTGAAGTCGCTGCCAGACCGAATCAAGTACTGTATGATGCAAACCGTTTTCTAGCTCATCCACTAGGACGAGACCTCCGCGTGCTTCGAACATCGCCAAAGCCAATGAGAACAGTCGGCCAATTCCGTCGCCGAGTAATCCAAGCGGGACAAATCGGCTAAGCCCCACGTCGGCATATATCATTGGCACCGGTGCAGTCATAGTGCGAATATTGCAAATTTGGCTGTCAATCGACTTCAAACACTCAATCACTTCAAATTCGTAGCCATCCTGTACCAGTCGGTCAAACAATCGACAATCTTCTATTGAGGCACGCCGGGCTTTCGGTGCAAGCAGAATGTTGTTTGGCCTTGGAGGGACGTCAGCTGTTTCAACCGAGAAGGCCGCGGTCAATTCTCCCTCTTCGTTTGGGCCTTGGGACATCCAAGTGGCCCTAGACTCATAGGCAGTTCGACTTTCATCGCAATATGACAGGACAAGTTCGGCATCCGATTGACTTGCCGTCCCAGACTCGAGATAGTTGGTGCTTGTTCGACCGTTGGATGGCGGCAGGATTGCTACAGTTGTTGGTATTGGCTGCACAGTGATTTCGAGTTCTCGAGGATGGTCCCCCCAATCGCCGTCCGCAGTCAGCTTAATCGGTACACTTGTATCGAAATCGAAGAAGATGTCATGCGCAATGTAGGCAATGTCGGGTCCAGGCACACCGCGGAACTGTAGTATGCGGAGCGCCAAGTCAGGCCGATTGGGCCCCGCGTGCATCCACAAAGCTTCCAGCAAAGTAGATTTGCCGCTGTGGTTCAGCCCTGTGATCAGATTCAATGGTATGAACAGTTTTCGAGATAAGGAATCCCTCGACTCGGGCAGGGATTAATCACCACGTTTTTGCTTGTGCGGAGGCCTGGGGCGGCGGTCGGCGGCCGCGGAAGGGGGCACGGCTCCTGCTATGGTGTTGGTGTTACACAAACGCCATCCCGGGAGGTGTTCCGTGCCCCTGCTGCCCACTATACTGGCCGACCTGCCCTTCGGCAAACCGCAAAGGGACTACCTCGGCTTTCTGCTGCCGCTGCTGACCGGCCTGCCGGTCCGGCCCACGCACCGCAACCTGACCCGCTTCGGCGGGCGCTGTCGCCACACGCACGGGCGCCAGGCGGCCCGCGCCTGCGACTTTGCGGCGCTCAACCTGGCCGGTTTGTGCGCGGTGGTGCCCTACCGGCACGAGCTGGCCTGGGCCGGGGACAGCACCTGCCTGCCCAAGAGCGGCCGCAAGCTGCCGGGGGTCGGCTGGCGCTGGCACAGCGGCGAGGGCCGGGTGGCCTGGGGCCAGCAGGTGGAGGTCCTGTCGGTCCTGGACCTGGACGAGCACTGTTCCTATCCCGTTCACGGGGGCCTGCAGGAGGCGGCCGCACCCCGTTCCCGCCGGTCGGCGCGACGGTCGCGCCCGCCGCGGGCCGAGGTGACGAAGATGCTGGCCCTGCTGGACGAGGCCCTGGCCGTGGCGCACCGGCCCGACATCGATGTCTTCGTGGGCGACGGCCACTACGCCTGCGAGCCCATGGTTACGGGGCTGGCGGCCCGTGACTTGGTTCTGGTCAGCAAACTGCGCCGCAACGCGGCCCTGTGGGTGCTCTGGACCGGGCCGCCCACCGGACGCCCCGGACGCCCGCGCAAGTACGCCGGTCGCTTCGACCGCGCCCGCATCGGCGAGCTGCCCCTGATCGAGCTGCGGGACGAGGGCCGGCACCTGTACCACGCGCAGCTCTATTACAAGCCCTTCCGGAAACTGCTCCGGGTGGTCTTCGTCCTGGACGCCGACGCCGACCCCGCGCAGGAGACCCGGCCCACCACCCTCTTCAGCACCGACCCGGAGATGGCGCCGGAGCGGATTTACCGCATCCACGTCGACCGCTTCCCAATCGAGTTCAACTTCCGCGACGCCAAGCAGCATCTGGGGCTGGCCGCCTGCCAGGCCCGCACCGCGGAGCGCCACCACTTCCACGTCAACGCCGTGCTCGCGGCCCTGACCTGGACCCGGCTCGAACTGCGCCACGCCGCCGACCGGGCCCTGGCGCGCTTTTCGATGGCCAACGTCAAGCTCAAATCGTTCCTGGCAATGGTGGTGCAGCGG
>MPMO01000010.1 GCA_002238555.1 Caldilineaceae bacterium bin34 | reverse complement strand
GCGGCTGCGGCCCGTGGTCGCGGACCTCGAGTCGGTGCTGGCCTGGTCGCACTGGCACCGCCGCCACCGGTGGGCGGCCCTGCACTGCCACTACCGCCGGCAGCAGGCCACCACCTTGTGAATTACCACTGTAGTATTAGTGGTGTCTGTCGCTATCGACATCTATGATGATGTGTGCCGAACCCACATGCCTCCGGTTGGGTGGCAACAGGCTGTTCAACGTCCACTTCGCCCATCCCAACCCCCAGGAGGCCATGTGGACCAAAACGTTCCCAAGCCACGGGGTGTCTGCCGCATAGTGCTTCCGATGGAACGTCCACATGGCGCGGTGGAACTCCAGGATCATCCGGCCGCTGTCTTTGCGTGTGGCCGCGCCCTTGTGGTGCAGGACGCGGGCCTCCGGCAGATAGACCACCTGCCAGCCCTTGCGGCGAAAGCGCACGCAGTGATCCAGGTCTTCCCCGTACATGAAGAAGGTGTCCTCGTCCAGGAGTCCGACCTCCTGCAAGGCCTCGGCCCGCATCAGTTGGCAGGCCCCCATCACCGAGTCGACAAAGGCCGGCTCATCGTCTTTGACATAACCACAGCTGTAGCCGGCCCAGATTGGACTGTGCGGGAAGAACCTGCGGAGGCCCGTCATGTGGGCCAGCGACCTCCATGGAGTCGGTTCGCTCCGCTTGCACCCGGTGTCCAGGGATCCGTCGGGACGAATCATCCTTGGGCCGACCACCCCCGCCTGCGGGTGGCGCTCCATGTAGGACAGCATGCGCGGCAGGGCGTCCTTCTCCACTTCGGTGTCCGGGTTGAGCAACAGCACAAATTCGTGCTCAAGTGGGCCTGAATCGGAATCCCCGTCGATGCCTATCCGCTCCAGGCCCCGGTTGTTGCCGTGGGCGAAGCCTTTGTTTTCCGGGTTCTCCAGAACCCGAACATCGGGATAGTGTTCCCGGACCCAGGCAGCGGACCCGTCGGTGGAGGCGTTGTCCAGAAACCAGATGTCGTGGGAGACGCTCCTCAAACTCTTGCCCAGGGCATCGAGACAGGCCTCCAGGTACTCCCGGTTGTTGTAGTTGAGGATGAGAACTGCCAAGCGCTTCATGCGGGAAGTGCCGATTCAGGCTGCGGATGCCGTGCTCGGTTGTGACTCAACCGGAGCACGGCGCCTCACGCGAATATCCCTGCGAAAGGCATGATCCAAGCCTTTGGTTCGCCACAGGCATGGCCCGGCTCGTGGTTGACCGCGTTGTCGGCCAATCCACCCGGTGCTGCCATGTCCGCCAGGGACTACAGGGCCACTTCGGACCCGCTGGCGGCCGACTTGTACATCGCCTCCAGGATGGCGATGCCCACCAGGGCCTGCTCCCCGGTCACAACGTCCGCGGTCCCGTCCCCGGCCAGATGCCGGATCAGGTCCCTGCTCTGCAACACCGAGGAATACTCCCCACCTGTGGGTACCTCAACGTCAATGGTCACCGGCTCACCGTGCATCTCCTGGAAGATGTCCAGCTTGTCGGGGCGGATGATGGCCCCGCCTTCGGTCCCGTACACCTCCACCAGTTCGGCCGCCGGCAGATGCATGGCCCAGGAACACTGCAAAATCAGGGAGGTTCCGTTCTCAAAACGCACCAGGCCGTAGGCCAGATCCTCGACATCGAAGCGACCGCCCTCCCGGGGCTTGGCCGCGCGGTCGATGCCCCAGCCCCCGGTTCCCACGCCCTGCGAACCCAGGCGGTCGTAGGCCACCGCCGACACCGTTGCGGGTTTGGGATAGTCCATCAGGAACAGGGCCTTGTCCAAGGCGTGCACGCCGATATCCAGCCCACAACCGCCGCCGGCCATGTCCTTGTTGGTGAACCAGCTGCCGAAGCCCGGAATCCCCGCCCGGCGCGTGTAGACCGTACGGATGTGGTAGATGTCGCCGAACTGACCGGAGTCCACCGCCTTGCGTCCCATCCTCATGGTTGTGGACCAGCGGTAGTGCGTACCGACGGTCAAGGTCCTCCCTGCCTTGTCCGCAGTCTCAAACATTTCCCGGGCATCCGCCAGGGTCAGGGCCACCGGCTTCTCGCACAGCACGTTGACCCCGGCTTCCAATGCGGCAATCGACATGGGCTTGTGGAAGATGTTCGGGACCGCCACGACCACCAGGTCCAGGTTCTCCTTGTCCAGCATCTCCCGATAGTCGGTATAGGCCGAGGGGATGCCGCGCTCCGCCGCAAACTGCGTAACCCGCTCTTCCTGCACATCGCAGATGGCCACAACCTGACAGTTGTCCACGACCGCGGAAAAGGTGGGGTGGTGTCCGAACTGGACCACGGACCCGCAGCCGATGATGCCTACGTTCCAAGTCTTGTCGCTCACGCTCATTGCTCCTGAAGTTGGATTGTCCTGCCTGGTGCAGGGATTGGGATTGGTTTGAACAACTCTCTTGAATGGCGGTCCATAGCGGGATGCAGTCAGGATTCCACTTGGGGTTCCGGCCGGGCAAAGCCGCTGCGCAAACCGTCAATATGCTCGTGGAGATCCGGCCCAACGTTCGACCACAGGGGATCCGGAATGATGCTCGCGCCCTCACGCCTGGCCAGCTTGGCAGCAGGTACAAAATCTGCGTCTCCAGTTACCAGGACCAAAATATCCGCCTGTTTTTTCAAGGTTAATGAGGCAATGTCTATTCCAAGCCGCATATCCACTGCTTTCTGCTGAAGACTTAACTTGAAATCTTCATCCCGCAGATCGTCCAGCTTGAGCTTGTTCTGCAGGAGTCGCTTTTGGATGTCGGTATGCAGGGCCCAACCGCCTATCCGCCGCACTTCCCCCAAACGGACCGCAGTGTTGGGCATGCTGCGCAGTTCCTGAAACAGGTTTAGTCGAGATCGCGTTGTCTCGGACTCGGCAAATTTGACCGCTTGGCCGCTGACGGGCTTGTGTGCCTTTCCCTGAGAGGGGTAGGCATCATGATAGAACACGCGATACAGCAGTGAACGCGGGTTGGGAACGCGTTCAACCTGGTTGATTTGTTGTAGGTGGGAATTGACCAGCTGGTGGATTGCATTCTTAACCGCGGTAGTATCCGCCATCTTCACCTCGGGGCGGCCCTTGCGCAGACGCTTGAGGAAGAATCCTCCGTCGATCAGGATGGCGACTTTCGTCAAGGCGCGAATTCCAGAAAAAAGCCCCCGGGATCAACTGGGTTCGGGATGAATTGAACCCAGCCTACTGCCAAGGGGCGGATGTGGCCGTGAGTGTAACACGATCACGCGTCAGGCAAGTTGCCTACGGAGAGTACGGAGTTGTGAAGGGTACCGCTTGAGTTCCGTTGATGTTGGCGCGAACCTGCCAACGACAAGGGACCCACCACATGGACTTGATTCCAGCCTCTGGCCTTGCCGACAGGTACTTTGCCGATTCGGGTCCGCCCGATGCCTGCCCCACTGCCGGAACCGGGGCTGGTGACACAACAGCATCCATGTCCGCAACCATGTGGTTCCTGGAGGTCTCCGAGGTCAGAGCTGGCGGTGCAAGTGTTTGGTGCCGCTTCCCGACCAGCGCAATGAGCGATCTCCCGACAGGGCCGCAATCCTTCCAAGAGCTGTCGGTCCGATTGTGCGCCCTCCGTGCCGGCTTTCTCTGAACCCAGGCAAGCTCTGCGCAAAAGAGCTGTGATGGAGTGTCGGAATGTGAGTCCGCAGAGCCCAAGAGCGGTTCGATGCCTTTCACACCCCTAGCCGGCGGCCGGGTACAGCACGGCATGCAGTTCCTTGGGGCCGTGCACCCCCAGGGTCAGCTTCGACTCGATGTCCGCAGACTTGCTGGGACCGGATACCAGTGTCAGGTTGGCGCTGTTGCGGATGGCGTGTCCCAGGGAGCCATCCTGCTGGTGTTGCTCCAACCAGGTCTCCACGTTGGGCAGCAGCCGCGTGCCGGGAATCAGCGCGATGTGGTTGAGGGGCAAAAGGGAGGCGCTGCGGCTTTGGCCCGGAGTGCTCTTCAACAGGACGGAACCCGTGGCGGCGAACGCAACTTCCACACCGGTGATGCCCACCCGAATTTCCTGCAGGTCGCCTCGCGTGTCAAGACTGTTCAGCGACTCCGGTACCACCACCTCCACGTCCCTGTCGAAAAGGTTTTCCTCAAGGCCCGGAAGCCAGGAGTTTAGTTCGGACCAGGCAAGGACGCGCCGGGGACCGGTATCGTCCAGCCACTCCAGGATCTTTTGCACTGTGAACATGCGCGCAGCCACCATCGAATCGGCGATGTCGCTGGAGCCGTGCAGTTTCTCCAGTTCCGCAGCGAATCGCTGTTCGAGCCCGGCATCCTCGGCCCTGAGGGTGGCCACGTGCATGTGTTCACCCGGAGTCAACGGCGGCGTGTCCGCGGGCGGCCATGGGATCTTCGGGTCGGCCAGTCCCTGGCGCAGCCGATCCAGGATTCGTTGCCGGGCTTGGCTCACTTTGCGGATCCCCGCGTCCCGGATCGCTTGGCCCACCACTCCCTGAAGCTTTGCTTCGCCATCGGCGGGAAGTCGCGCTGGCGGGTCCAGTGGTGCAGGGGCGGGGGCAGCCTGCGCAGGTTTCGGTCGCCAAACCCCGACAGGAGTCTGGTTCCGGTCCGTGCCACGCGGGCAGCGGCCTGATAGGCCGCCGGACGGCTCGTCACCCCGACAAACCCCTGCATCGCCCGGCGTTCCGTGCCCGGCATGTTCCTGCCGGACACCAGATCGTGCCGCAGGTTCAGCAGCATCTTGGGCAGGTCGATCTGGACCGGACAGGCGTCGCGGCACGCTCCGCACAGGGTGCTGGCATAGGGCAGGTCCTTGTTGTGGGCCATCTCCTCCGACAGCAGCGGCGAGATGACGGCGCCGATGGGGCCGCTGTAGGTATTGCCGTAGCCGTGGCCCGAGATTTGGCGGTAGACGGGGCACACGTTGAGGCAGGCTCCGCAGCGAATGCACATCAGCGACTCGCCGTAGCCGTCCGCCAGCATCCGGGACCGTCCGTTGTCCATCAGGACCACGTGGAATTCCTCGGGGCCGTCCACGTCCTCCGGGCGCCTGGGACCGGAAGTCATGGACAGGTAGACAGTGACGCGCTGGCCGGTGGCGCTGCGGGTGAGTGACTGGTACTGCAGGAAGGCGTCCTGAGGGGTGGGCACCAGTTTCTCAATCCCCATCACAGCGACATACACCCGCGGCAGCGTGGAGACCATGCGGCCGTTGCCCTCGTTGGTGACAATGCAGACCGTGCCCGTATCGGCAATGGCGAAGTTGCAGCCGGAAATGCCCATGTCGGCGCTCAGGAACTCCTGGCGCAGTTCCACGCGCGCCCGTGCGCAGAGGGCTTGGGGATCAAGAGTCCGGGGCATGGACAGCTTGTCGGCGAAGAGATCCGAGATCTCGTCGATCCGCTTGTGAATGACCGGGGCCACGATGTGGCTGGGGATTTCCGCTGCCAACTGGATGATGTACTCCCCCAGATCCGTTTCCACACAGGTGATGCCCTTCGCCTCCAGATGGCGGTTCAGGTGAATTTCCTCGGTGGCCATCGACTTCGACTTCACGACCTTGCGCACATGGTGCCGCTCCGCCAGTTCGCCGATGATGCGGTTGGCTTCGTCAGCATCCTCGGCCCAGTGGACCTGGCCGCCGTTCATGACGACGTTGTGTTCAAACCGTTCCAGCAGCTCGGGGAGATTGCGCAGCGTGTGTGCCTTCATTTGGCGCATTTGATCCCGGAGGCGCTGGGATTCCAGTTCCTCCAGGCTGAGGCGCTTCTGTTCCTTGAGATGCAGCGTGGCCCGGGTCAGGGTGTCCGCCAAGAGCGGGTCGTCAACCGCCTGCTTGACGCGGGTCTTGAAGGGGGCTTCGATGTCGATGCGGGAACGCATGGTCGCGGCTGCCGGTGTCAATCCGTCCCAACATCCTGCCAACGCCGGGGTCTGTCGCCGGCGTCCGGTGCCTTGGATTGGGCTGCTGTGTTGAGTTCGTGGTCCGACTGAGAGTTGCGGGTGGCGAGGGCTTCGGCAATGTGCATGGCGCGGCAACGGCGATCCTGGCGTTGCAGGAGGCCCTGCAGGTGGGTCATGCACGAGACGTCGCACATGACCACATGGTCGGCGCCGCAGGCTTCAAGGCTCGTCAGCTTGACGTTGCCCATTGCCACCGAAATGGGCTCGTTCTTGACGGCAAAGAGGCCGCCGAACCCGCAGCACTCGTCGCTGCCCGGCATGTCCACCATGTCCAGGCCGGACTCGGCCAGGAGGGAACGGGGCTGTTCGTCGATGTGCAACTCCCTGAGAAGATGGCAACAGGCATGGTAGGCAACCTTGCCCGGCAGATGTGCCTCGGGCAATCGGGCCTCCAGGACATCCACCAGGAACTCGGTCAGTTCGAAGGTGACCGCCGCCAGTTCCCCGGAGCGCTTCAGGTAGGCCGGATCGTTCTCCAACAACTCCAAATGGAAATGGCTGGTCATTGTGGCGCAGCTGCCGCTGGGCAGGACGATGGCCTCCGCCTGCCCCGAGGCAATCAGGGGATGGAACACGTCGACGAAGTGACGGGCCAGGGGTACGGCCTCGTCGTGGTAGCCGGAATTGAAGGCCGGCTGGCCACAGCAGGTCTGGTCTTCGGGGAAGACCACCTCCACACCCTGTTCCTCCAGCAACTGGACCGCGGCCCGACCCACCTGCGGATAGATCATGTCCACCATGCAGGTGACAAACAGGGCCACTCGGCGCGGGGGTTGTTCGAACTGCTTCTTGTGTTGCATGGGTGGATTTCAGGCAAGGAGGGCCGTCATGCACGTTTGCAGGGGCAGGGTGGTGACCTCGACGCCGCGTTCCCGCGCCAGGCAATTGACTTCGGACCGGATCCCGACGCCAACGCGCCCGTCCTCGCCAAACGGCAGGTCCGGCAGGTAGATCCCCGGTTCGATCGTGAACATCACGCCCGGGACCAGGGTGCGCCTGTCCCTGGTTTCCAGATTGTCGATGTTCACCCCGGTGAAGTGCACCTGGGTGCCCAGGCTGTGGCCGGTGCGATGGATGAACGCGTCCCCGTAGCCGGCGTCCGCAATGACCTGCCGGCAGGCGTCGTCCACCTGCGCGCCCTGGACCGGACGCGCGTTGGACAGTTCGCGGTCCATGAACTCAAGTGCCGCGTCGCGTGCATTCCCGACCGTCTCGAAGATGGCTGCCACCTGCAAAGGCACCTGTGTGCCGCACCAGGCGGTCCAGGTCACGTCGGCAAAGCAACTGTCCGGCCTGTCGGCCTGTTTGCCCCACAGATCGATCAGAAGAATGTCGCCACGTCGAATCGGCGAACTTGCCTGCTCGGCCGGCTCAAAGTGGGGATCGGCGGCGTGGGCGTTGACGGCTACGATGGGTGCGTGGTCGGGGTCCAGGCCCTTGCCTGCGAGCCTCTGTACGATGAACTGCTGGAGTTCGTATTCGGTCAACGGTCGGCCGTCTTCTATGGCCCGTGCGACTTCTTCAAAGGCGGCATCCTTGGTTTCGAGGACAATCGCCGCGGCTGCGCGATGGGTGGCGATCTGGTCCGGCGTGAGCACCGCCTGGAATGTCTGCACCAGATCCTGGCTGCCTTCCACCCTGACCTGCCCGACCTCCCGGACCAACTCAATCGTGCCTGCTCCGACCAGATCCAGGGTGGGTACGTCGTTGCCGGCGCTGAACTCCATGGCAACGACCTTCGCCTCGGCCAGGAGTTCGCCGACGCGGGTGTGAAGTTCCTGCCACCCGACATACGTGTCCAGCGGAATATCCAACGAGGTGGCCAGTCCGGCGAATGTTCCCCGCTCGATGGCGTGCACCAGGAGGCGCGGGGAACCCGTGGCGGGAATGTACAGGAACCAGCGACGCGTTCCCGACGATTGCAGGCCGCACAGGTGCAGGGCGACCGGGTTGGTGCCGCGGAAGTCCGCCAGGAGCCACCCGTCAAGGCCGGCGAGCCTAATCCGATGCTGGATTGCGGGCAGGGGAAAGGGCATGGTCCAATCGAGGTGGTTTGGCATCTGCCTCAGGAGAGGCATGCTGCTGTTAATATATCCGACAATCCACCTGGGCAGGCAGACCAATGGCTGCCGCCGGTGTTGGTTCCCTACGTTTTGCACACCAGCGAGGAGTGTTCATGTATCAACTTCTGACCATCGTCGGCAATCTCGGTGCCGACCCTGAAATGCGCGTGCGCCGCTAGGCCGTCCATGTGTCTTGCCGGTGGAGCCGGCGGCACAAGGGAGTTCGTGCCAGGCGCCGCGACTGACCCGATGCCGAAAGGCTGCAGGGGACCAAAGCATGTCGCAGCGCGCCTGTCTGCCATGGTGAAAGCTGAATTGCCTGAATTCCAGATTCCAGAGTGCCTCACAGGACACTGCGGAAAGGCTCGGTGCCTTCCCGCATTCCGCCCAAGCAGCCGGCATGAGCGCCTTGCCGGCTGTGCTCCCAAGGGCGGATTCGCCGGACTGCACGTCCGGACGGGAATCGAACGGAGCACCTACAGCAGACTAGACACGGACACATGGAACGGACCGCGGGATGGCCTGTTGGCAGCCATGCCATGGCCACGGAGTTCCCGTAGTAGTCGGTGGCGGACCAACATCCGCGGCAGGGCGAAGGGGAACAGGCTTGTACGGCATCGGTCCGCGAGGTATGCGTAATGCAGTCCGCCGCAGCGGTACAGGATGCTCTGCTCACACTTGGACGCAAACGGCAGCCCCTGCAAAGGGCCTACCGGTTGCTGTTCAATCCCAATCTCTATCGGCAGTTCGCCACGGTGGATGCACGCCTGGCACTGCCATCGCTCATCGAGGCCCTGCGGGGCCAAACGTTTCGCTGGGGCGGCGATGCGGTTCAGGACCGGGCCTTGGCCGAAGTCCTGGCCGGCATCATTGGCGTCTGGCTGACCGGGCACGGTCCCGGGTTTGTCCACGGACTGGCACCGGACACCGGCCTGCATTCGGCTCTCAGGGCTGCCCGCGCCATGGTGGCCGGGGAGCAGTGGGTCACGTCGATTGCAGTACCCATGTCCAATTCCGTCGCTGGATGTCCATCCAGACCCAAGTTGTCGCACATGGTGCAGGACGGGCGGTTCACCGAGCTGTTGAACCGATACTTCGATGCCTATCCGTTGGCCGATCCCGAATCGTCCACGGTGTTCAGCGGGGTCCTGCAACCTGCATCACTGCATGGTGTCTGTGCACAGCTGGCCCTGACGGACCTGGACGACCATCTCGAATCCACGCGGACGGCACTAAAGCGCAAACGCGATGAAACGGTTCTGAAGAGTCTCCGTTACAGCAACGCGTTGCTGCTGGCGGCTTCGGGGAGCCGGGACACGGTAGCGGCCCTGCTTGCCGAGGTGACAGCCGTGCTCCGAAGCCTGACGGGAGGTGATGCTCCCGGTGGCCGGGAACCCCGGTGGATTCCATGGGGCACAGGTTCGGACGTGCAGTTCCTCGGTTATCGCATGCAGTGCCGTGAAGATGGCTCTGCGTCCTTGCGTTCGTCGCCCGAACTGATGCGGAAGGCTGCCCGGCCGTTTCATCGGCGCGGCAAGCCTGCGGAGCGCGGCGACCGGACTTTCCTGGACGACCACCGGATCGGGGTTCTCTATGCGGAGGAATTCGAGGCGGTGCGCCAGTACTACGCGCTGGCGGAGGATCGCGGACCACTGCGAGGATTCCAGCAAACCCTCAAGGCTTCATGGGCCCGTACGCTGGCCCACAAGCATCGGTGCCGTGTCAATGCCGTTCTGGATCCACAAGGGGGCCATCTGGCCGCCTGGCAGGGATCATGGCTGGCGAGGATCCCCGGCACCGATTACCGGGTGAACCGAATTGAGGACGTGTGCATCAGGGAGCGGGAGCAGGTACGAGCTGGAGAGCCGTGTGCGGTGAAAGTCGCACGCACGGTTCGGAGGGAGGCCCACCATGACTGAACTGTCGCTACGACAGCCGGAGACGGCCCACCCTACGACATGCCTTCCGGAGACAAGGTTTGCAGTTTCAATGTCGCCGTAAACAACGTATACAACGACCGGTCGGGGGAGCGCAGGACCGACACCACCTGGTTCAGGGTTTCGGTCTTCGGTCGCCAGGCCGAGCCTTGCGGTAGGTACTTGAACAAGGGCCGCCAGGTCCTGGTGACGGGCCGCGTGAAGTCCAACGCCTTTATGGGCCAGGACGGTCAGCCGCGCGCATCGTTGGATGTGCGCGCCCAGACCGTGCAGTTTCTGGGCGGCCGCGATGATCAGGTCGGTGACTATGGCGGAGGCGGTTCCGGCAGCGGTTACGGTGGGGGCAGCAGCTCTGGCGGCGACGACTGGAGCAGCGGTTCCGGTGGTGGCAATTGGCAAGGCGGGAACCAAGGTGGCGGCGATTGGCGCAGCCGGGATGCCGGAGGTTCTCCCGGTGACGGCGGTGCTGCCGGTTCCGATATGGACGACGGACAGGACGTGCCGTTCTAATTCGGTTGTCGCGGGCACTGATTGAACCTGCTCCTGACGGTTTTCGCACCCCCGCGGATGCGGAGACCATCAGGAGCTGTCGCTGCAGGTTGCTGCACAGGGTCCACGATCGATCGGTTTTCGACATCGGGACAGTCTCCCGCAGGGTGGGAGCGATCGACTTGGCTGAGTTTGATGTCCGACTGCGAATGCTGTACCCAGTACCTGAACGCCGAGTACTATGGGTTGGGACCACCAGGCATTGAGTTTGTTGAAAGTGGGTGAGTCATGTCCGAACAGCTGAACAACGTGAACGAGCGGCTGGCCCGCCTGGAATTGGTCATGGAGCTGGTGCCGGACGTAGTGAAGTCGACCCGGTCGGCCCTGAAGGTGCTGGGTGACGTGGCCACGGCTGTGGACGACCTGGCGGCTGGGCAGTCCGAAATTGCGTCACGGGTGGGCGATCTTCAGCAGGCCATCGCAGACACCGAGCAGACGTTCAAGGAGACGCGGGACGAAATCATCGAAGGCGTTCGCGCTCTGGAAATCCATCTGGCTACCATCGAAGAGCGGCTGGCCACGCTGGAGGACGAACTCTGAGGGCGACTCGGAGTGCACCTGCAAGGTTCAGGGTCCACAGGTTGCCTCCAGTCCTGATGCCCTCCGTGCCATGAGGATGTCCTTTCCGGGGTGGCAAAACGGATTCTTTCGTTGGCGAAACGGAACTTGGACTTGGCGGAGCGACAACTGTACACCAAGGCGCGTAGGCAGGTTCAGATTCATCGTGTTGTGCCTACCGGCGCCGTCACGGCCGGTGGCAATGGACGGGTCCGGAAGCCTGGGACCGAGAAACCCGCACCCTGACTGGCTGTCTCAGTCGCAGATGGCTTCGGCGGTGATGTCGGGCGTCAGGGAGCGAATCCAATCCATCCCCGAACTGGTCTCGGTCCGTTGGAGCCTGCAGTAGGCATCCTGAAAATCGTCGCGGGCGAGATCCATCTGCCCCAACGCGGAGCGGATGAGGTCCCGTTCCCCGTAATTGCTGGCATCACCGGGATTGAGATGGCACCCCTGCTTGGGGATGTCCGTCTCATCCAGCACGACCACTCCCTCAGGATCCCCCAGGTGTTCTGCCACATAGGCGCACAGCGTCGGCCGACCAGACCGCGCGGTGGCCAGGATCCAGGGCCGGCGTCCTGCTTTGAATCCGACTTTGCGTTTGCCCTGCATGGGAGCTCCGGAACGGCAGGCAAAACGGCCTTTGCAGTATGCCGCAAACATGTACAACTGTAGTATTGGGGCAAGGCGATGTTGCTGGCCCGGGTGGCTGCTGAACTGCGAACCGACAAGTCTTTGTTGACGCAGCCATTCGCGGGCCCGTTCCTGGAGGAAGACCGGGAGGTCTTCACGTTGGCGGATTTCCGGATCGAACCCCTGTTTCACCACGCAAGGGCAACCGAGCCAAGTGATCCGGAACTCAGTCGGGAACTGTGCCAGACCCACAACCAACTTTCAGGACGATTCAACGAGACCGGTATCGAAGGGCAAGTGTTTGCGGTCGAGGTGGATGCCGCGGAAGGAAACACCGGGCTCCGGAATCGCCGGCGCGGGCCTCGCCGAGACTGAGCAAAAACCAACAACCGCGGTATCAGCGCAGATCTGTATGGACGGCGTATTGCGTCATTTCCTCTGCGGTCATCCAGTGAATGTCTTCCGGCGAAGCAGCCTGCAGCGTGAACCAGTAGAAGTCTTCGTCGATGCCGATATCCCGGTAGTAGTTCAGGTAGAGCTTGTGTTCGGGATGATCGCGGGGAAGCGTGTCTCCGGTCTCGGAACCGCCGGCACTCCAGCTGTGCACACCGATCCGGGCACCCCGTTCCACGATGCGCTCTACACCAGCCAGAAACAGGTCGGTACCCCCGGAGGCGACCTCCGCCTGTGCGGGCAGATAGGTGGTCATGCCGATATCGTGCAGCAGGCGTCCCAATTCCAGGTTGACTTCATCGTCGACGGAGCCGGGAACGTAGGTAAGCACGACGGTATGCACACCGGGTTTGTCCTCAAGGATGTGGTACACGGAATCATGGCTGCGGGTGTTGACCACGCCTTTGACAAACAGCAAGTCGCCGCGCACGTCCAAGTGCAGCCTTAGCCGGTTGAACTCTTCGAAGTCCTTGGGCACCAAGTGTGCGGCCACCGCGTCAGCCAGTTGTGCGGGCGTCGGTTGTTGCACGATGTCCCGGACGGGCAGGTCATCGTGCTCATGGGCATAGCTGGAGTCGACACATCCCGCGGGCATCAGGCCCATGAGCAGGATGAGAACCATCCAGAAGACCTTGCGGGGTTGGGGGTGCATGGGAGTGCTTTCGGGAAGTGGGAACCGGTTGTGATGGGCCGACCCTGACAATCCGGACATGTGTGTAGGATACATATTTTTTTGAAGGAGGGAGCCCAATCCCCATGTCGTGGCAGCCCTGTTTCACTTTCGTTTTGGCTCGGGGCTGCAAGCGACAACGGACATGCTGTGCCGAGTGCACAGACGTTGAGTACCATGTGCCGAAACCGCTGGTCCGTGGCTTGTTGAAAGCGAGTGGGGCATGTACGGAGAGCCGGACAACGTGAACCAGCGGTTGTCCCGCCTCGAATTGGTGTCCTGGTGCCGGATGTGGTGAAGTCAACCCGGTCAGCACTGAAGGTGCTGGACGACATCGCCGCGGCGGTGGACAACCTGGCGGAGGGGCAGTCTGCATTTGCGCCGCGAGTGGGCGAGGTGGCGTCGGGCAGACGTTCAAGGAGACGCGGGACCAGATCATCGAAAGCGTTCACGATCTGGAAATCCACCTGGCCGCCATCGAAGAGCGGCTGGCCAGGTGGGAGGATGGACTCTGAGCGCTCATGGCCTGCGGGCCACCTCCAGTTCCGATGCCCTCTGTTCTATTGGCGGCAAGGAACTTGGACTGGGCTGAGCGGCAACTGCGTGCCGAAGAACGCAGGCAGGCTCAGATTCATCGTTGACTCATGATCTGCTTGATGGCCAACCCTAAATCCGAGCAACAAGGACAGTGGATGGCGTTCATCCTGCTTGTGTGATTTTGGGATTGAGTTGCGGACTCATTGCCTCCGGGGCATCAGTTGCCACGATGGTGGGAGTTGCCGGAATGGTTTCCGCGTTGTCCGGGTCGGTCGGTGAATTCGTCAGTGTTTCGTTGCGTAAGCGGCAACGACGTTCCGACAGGGGGCGAGAGGATTCCAACCGCCTTCCCAAACCTCCTGAACCTGACCTGGTGCCAAGGGGGATTCAGACAACGCTGGCGACTGACAGCAAACCTGGAAAGCGTTGAATGGGTTGGTCAGGGAGCAGGAGCACGGCGGGTATCAACACCCGATCTCCAGTAGGGAGGCTGCCTTGGGAACGTCCCTGAAGACATGGCCCACAACGGGCTGAACTTCCGCTCCGTTCTGCCCAGGATTGAACGCGGGACCGTGTACACAGTCCGGTCCCCACTGTTTCCGTTGTACCAACCGGTACCGTCACGGCCGGTGGCAATGGGGCGGGTCCAGAAGCCCGGGAACGCGAAACCTACGCCCTGACTGGCTGTCTCAGTCGCAAACGGCTTCGGCAGCGATATTGGGTGACAGGGATCGAATCCAATCCACTCCCGAACTGGTTCCGGCCCGTTGGAACCTGCAATAGGCATCCTGAAAATCGGCGCGGGCGAGATCCGTCTGCCCCAACGCAGAGCGGATGAGGCCCCGTTCCCCGTAGAAGCTGGCATCGCCGGGATTGAGCTGGATGGCCATGTCGATGTCGTTCAGGGCCTGTGGCAACTGCCCAAGTTCCTTGTAGGTGGCACTGCGCCGGGAGAAGGCGTGGGTGAAGTTCGGGTTCAGCCGCACGGCTCTGCTGTAGTCGTCCAGGGCGGCCAGTGGTTCGTCCAGGTCGCGCAAGGTGTTGGCCCGGTAGTAGAGGGCAAAGTACGAGTAGGGCTTCAGGTTCAGGGTTGCGTTGAAGTCGGCCAGGGCCGCTTCCGATTCTCCGAGGAAGCGGTAGACCAATCCCCGATCGCAGTAGGTGCGGGCGGCCTCGGGATTGAGTGCGATGGCCTGATCAAAGTCGGCCAGGGCTTCGTCGAACAGGCCCATGTACAGGAAGACCTGCCCGCGCTGGCCGAAGGCATCGGCCTCGGTGGGATTCAGCCGGATCGCCTCGTTGAAGTCGGCCAGGGCCTTCGTGTGATCCACCAAGGCCCACCAGGCACTGCCGCGGCCATGGAAAGCGCTGGCGTAGTCGGGTTCCAGTTCCAGTGCGGAGGTGAAGTCGGCGATGGCGTTCCGGTAACGGCGTACCGACAGCTTGGCGAACGCCCGGTTGTGGAAGGCCGCGGCATACGTTGGATCCAACCACAACGCTTCGTCGAAGTCGGCAATGGCTGCGTTGGGCATTTGCAGCTCCTGCTGCACCATGCCCCGGTCGTTGAACGCGATTGCATTGGCGGGATCCAAACGGATGACTTCGGTCAGATCGCTCAATGCCGGCTCCAGGTTGCCCAGGGCCTGATGGGCGCGGGCCCGGCTGTGCAGGGCCGGGACATGGTCCGCCGTCAGTTGCAGGGCTGCGGTGAAGTCCTCCACGGCCTCCCGGGTCAGCCCCAGGACAATCTTGACTGTACCCCGGTTGTAGTACAGGAATGTCTCTTCAATCCCCAGTCGAACCGCCCGGTTGTAGTCCTGCAGGGCTTCTTCGGGGTGGTCCAGCGTCTTGTGAACATTGCCCCTGGTGTAGTAGGCGTTGGCTTCTGCGGGCGACAGTTCGATCAACGCATCGAGGTCGCTCAGTGCTTCCGGAAGCCTGGCATTCTCAAGATGGATGGTGCTTCGGTTCCGGTAGGCCGCTGCCAAGTCCGGATCCAGGCGCAACGCCTCGGTGTAGTCGGCCAGTGCCCTCGCGGTGTCTCCCTGCTCCTGGCGCAGAACGCCCCGGTTGAGCCAGGCCTGGACATGGGCCGGGTCGAGGCGGAGAACCATGGCCAGGTCGCTCAGGGCCGGCACCGGCAGTTCCAGGGCCGTCAGGACTTCGGAACGGCGGAACCAGGCGGCGGCCAGTTGGGGATCCAAACGGATGGCCGCGGTGTAGTCCTGGAGTGCCTCCGTGAGCCTGTCGAACTGCTGGAGGACTTGTCCCCTCCGGAAATAGGCCTCGGTGTAGTCCGGATCCAGCCGGATGGCTGCGTGGTAGTCGTCCAAGGCTGCTCCGAGGAACCCCAACGCTTCGCGGGCCTGGCCGCGGTGGTGATGGACCGTGGCCTGGCCGGGAGCCAACCGGTCCACTGCGTCGAAATCGTCCAGCGCATCCCGAGGCCGGTCGAGTTCCAGGAACACCAGGCCGCGGTTGTACAGGGCTGCCGTGTGTTCGGGTTCCAACCGCAACGCCTCGTCGAAGTCGTCCTGTGCGTCATACGGGTTGCCCAGGGCGGCCTGGACTTCGCCCCGGCGGTTGTGGGCATCGGCATGGTCGGGCGTGATCCGGATGGCCTCCGTGAAGTCGGCTGCCGCCTCTTCCAACTGCCCGAACTGAAGGTGGCGGACGAGGCCGCGCTGGTAGTGGGCCTCGAAGAGATCCGGGTCCAGGCGGATGGCTTCGCCAAAGTCCTGAACGGCCTCCATGTACTGTTGAAGGCCCAAGTGCAGCCTGGCCCGGTTGAGATAGGCCGCCAGGAAATCGGGGTCGAGGCGGATCGCCGCCGAGAAGTCGGCCAGGGCCTCCCCCAGGCGTCCCAGGCCCGTCTTCACAATGGCGCGGTCGTGATAGGCGGCGGTGAAATCGGGCTCCAGACGAATCGCCTGGTCGAAGTCGTGCAACGCATCCCTCAGACGTCCCAGTTCCTGCTGCAGAACTCCCCGATCGTAAAAGACCGGTGCCTGGTTGGGATCGAGCTCAATCGCTTCGCTGAAGTCGGCCACGGCATCCCGCGGGCGGCCCATCTGGTCGTAGGCGCTGGCCCGGTAGATGTAGGTGATCGGTTCGTTGGGTTCCAGTTCGATGGCGCGCGAGTAGTCGCTGACGGCTTCTTCCAGGAGTCCCGTTGTCTGATACGCCGTGCCCCGGTTGCGGAGTGCCGGCCCGAAGTCCGGCTGCAACCGGATGGCGGCATCAAAGTCGGCCAGGGCTTCCATGGCCCTGCCCAACTGCAACAGGATCGTGCCCCGGCTGTTGTAGGCGACGGCGAAGTCGGGGTTCAGTGCCAGGGCCCGGTTGAAGTCGTCCCATGCCCGCTGTATCTGTTCCAGTTTCAGATACACGGTGCCGCGGTTGTGGAAGGCGTCGGCCATGTCGGGGGCGAGACGCACGGCCTCGTTCAGGTCGTTCAGGGCTTCCTGGTAACGCTGCAGGCTCTCCAGGACCGCGCCCCGTGCGTTGTAGGCCGGTGCAAACAAGGGTCTGTATCGGATGGCCTGGTCAAAGTCGTCAACGGCTTGTTGGGCCTGGCCCAGATCCCGGAAGACCTGGCCGCGGTTGTAGTAGGCAACCGCGGATCTGGGAGCCAGCCGAATGGCCTGTGTAAAGTCGCGGATGGCAAACAGCGGATGCCCAAGCAGTTCGTTGAGCTCCCCGCGGCCAATGAGTGTGGCGGCATCGTCGGGACTGAGGCGCAGGGCTTCATCGTAGTTGCTGACCGCCTGCAACGGCTGGCCCAGCTCGCGGTACACATGGCCGCGGAGCCGGTGCGCTTCGGCCAGCCGGGGATCCAGAAGGATGGCCTGATCCAGGTCTGCCAACGCTTCGGTCAGTTGGCCCAGATGCCATCGGACGCGCCCCCTGGCACTCAGCGCCCACGTCAACTCCGGATTGAAGTGGAGTGCCTGGCTGTATCCGGACACCGCCTCCGGATACCTGCCTGCCAGTTCATACGCCCATCCCTGTGCGAGCGCGCTGGTGGCGGATATGGACCGGAACATGCCGACCAGCCGTGGAGCGGGTTGTAGTTGCAGTGGTTGATCCGACGCGGCCAGCGGACCAATCAGGGAACCGGCCTCACCGGCTTGCCGGCCGATGCCCTCGACCAGGCGGGGGGGCGTGCCAAGAACCTGGACCAGTTCCCGGCTCCCGCGCTCAACCTGCGGCTGCGGGCCCTAGGGTTCACCCTGCGGCTGCGGTCCTTCTCCAAGCTCGAGTGCCGCCACCGCTTCGGTGCCGGAGGCAATGGCCTGCACGGTGCGCCCGGCGGTTCCCAATGGGCCTGCCACAATGCTGGCAATCCCTTCACCCGCTCCCGCATAGGTCAGGTGCGGCGCTTGTTGCGCAGCGAGTTCCAGACGGACCAGGGCCGTGTTGAGTTGCAGCATGTGTGCCTGCGCGCGTCCGAGGAAGTCGAAGGCCGCCACCAGTTGCGGGTCCAGATCGATGGTGCCCGCGCCGGCACCCGGTACCAGGCCGGTCAGTTGGTCGGCCCAACCTTCCAGCTGTGCAGCCGAGTCGACCAGCACCCGGAATGGGTCGACGGCTGGTGCCGCGGTCCAGTTCAGGAGTTCGGGGGCTTCCAGGAACAGCAGCAGGTCGGAGGCCGCGTTGAGTTGCACGACGGCATCGACCAGTTCGGGAGTGCGCTGTAGGGCCAGGTCCACACCGGACAGGGCATCGTTCAGTCTTTGCGCCCCCAGTGCGGTGCCGATCAACAGGCCGGCCAGTGCAGTGGTTTGCGGTTCAAGATCCACTTCCGGGCCGATGGTGGAGACGGTACCGGGCAACAGGGTTGTGACGTCCGCAGCCCATGTCTGAAGCAGGGGGACCGTGCGGGCCAGGGCCTGCTGCTGTTCGGGATCCAGCACGAGCACCTGGTGCAGGATGCCCAGTGCCTCCAAGGACGGAGCCGGATCGACGCCCGCATCGATTTGGGAGGCGATGAACGCAGTCAGATCGGCGGTGTCTTGCAGTGCCCGGTCCACTCCGCTCAAGGTCGCATCCAACTGTTGCACTTGCGGTTCCGCCCGGCTCAGCAACGCGGCGAGGGCGGCGGCCTGCGGTTCGAGATCCAACGCCGGGGCCGTGGCGGGGATGGCTCCGGGGAACAGGGTTGAGGTCTCGGCAACCCAGGCCCCCATCAGGGATATCGTGCGGGCCATGGACTGTTGCTGTTCGGGATCCAGCACGAGCACCTGGTGCAGGACGTTCAGCGCCTCCAAGGCCGGGATCGGCTCGACGCCTGCCTCGATTTGTGAGGCAATGAGAGTGGCCAGCCCGGGGACACCTTGCAACGCCTGGTCAACACCGGGCAAGGCTGAATCCAGCTGTAGCACTTGCGGTTCCGCCTGGCTCAGCAATGCGGTGAGGGCGGCGACCTGCGGTTCGAGATCCAGCACCGGAGTCGCGGTGGAGCCGACTTCGGCAACCCATGCCTGAATCAAGGGGACCGTGTGGGCCAGGGCCTGCTGTTGTTCGGGATCCAGCACGAGCACCCGGTTTAGGACGTTCAGTGTTTCCAAGGACCGCGCCGGATCGATTCCGGCCTCGATTTGGGAGGCGAGGAATGCCGCCAGGGCGGGAGCGTTCCGGAGAGCCCGGTCAACGCCGGTCAAGGTTGAATCCAGTTGTTGCACTTGCGGTTCCGCCCGATGCAGCAACGCGACGAGGGCGGCGACCTGCGGTTCGAGATCCAACGCCGGGACCGTGGTCGAGACGGCATCGGGAAATAGGGTTGAGGCCTCGGCAACCCAAGCCTGCATCAGCATGACACCATGGGCCAGGGCTTGCTGCTGGTCGGGATCCAGTACGAGCAGCTGGTTCAGGAGGTTCAGCGCCTCCGAAGACAGGGCCGGATTGACGCCTGCACCGACTTGGGAAACGATGACATCCGCCAACTCGGGCGCATCCCGGAAAGCCTGGTCAAAGCCGATCAAGGCGGAACTCAACTCCTGCAGCTCCAGTTCCACCTGGTCAAGCAATCCCGCAAGCGTGTCGATTTGGGGATCAAGGTGGGCAGCCGCCCTGAAGTCAATGACGGCTTCGGGATACAGGCCCGATGCCTGGATGGCCCATGACTGAACCAAGGCGGTGGCATGGATGATGGCCTGTTGCTGGTCGGGTTGCAGCACCAGGGCCCTGTTCAATGCTTCCAGGGTGCCCGACAGTTGCATCAGGGCAACGGATGCCCGTTCCCGTTGGCCAATGGCATTGGCCAGTTCGGGAGTGAGTTGGAGAGTCTCTTCCACCAAGTGGCCGGCCTGTCCGCTGTTGCGGGCAATCCGGCCCATGATGTCAAGGGCTGCTGCCACCGGGATGTCCACTTGCTGCATCTGACCGGTACCGGTGGCGGTCTCCAGGCGTTTTGTTGCCTGTTGCGCCTGCAACAGAAGCGTGGCTCCTTGGGCCGGAACGGCTTCCAGGAACGGGCCCACCTGATCAAGGTCGGTCCGTTGGACATCCAAGGTCCCCAAGGACTGCGCCAAGGATTCCGCGAACTCGGTGCCCATCCTGGTGGCGCCGGCGATGTCCGTTCCCAACTGCCCGGCCTGCAGGAACGCGGTCAATGCCGCGTTGAACTGAATCAGGGTTGTTTCGGTGCCTGCCATGAACTCAAACGCCGCCAGCATGTACGGTGCCAGATCCAGGGTCGGCGTGTTGTCCGAGGTCGCGGAACCGGCGAACGGGCTGCCCAGAGCCGCTGCCCAGTCCTGGAATGCCTCCACACTTAACGCGAAGGACTGTAGATACGGGGTGGGATCGATCAGGTAATCGACATCGTTGATCCCACCCGGAGTCGGTAGCGAATTCACTGATTCGACCAGGCTTGGACGGCTGTTCAACGAACGCGAAAGGTTTGGTGCGAGGCTTGCGACCCTGTCGATGTCATCCAACGTCCGGTCAAGTTGGTTGGCGCGGCGCGCCGCGGAGTCCAGCAGGTTCAGGGCAGGTTCCAACTGTACGTCCAACTGAAGGGGCCGACCATCCTCCCGCTGTGCCTGGTCCGCCAACTGCTGCAGTTGCTCGGCCACTCCGGCAACGGCCTGTGCCGGCCGGGCTTGCTGGAGGCTGGCCTCGACACTCCGCACCTGTTCGAGCTGCGAGTCCAGGGTGGTGATTTGGCCTGCGACTTGTTGCAGGGTTTGAGGCACTTGGTCGAGGGAAGCGGCCGCGGCCGCTTCCACCGCGGTTTCGGCCTGGTTGACATTCACTCCGGCCAAGGAGGCGGTACACGCGGCCAGGGACGATGCGCACAACACCAAGGCGGCGACAGTCCCCACGAACGTCAGCGATTGCATGAGCCGCAGGGCACGGCGAATGGTCATGGGGATCTACTTGTGGCTAGCCCTGTCAAGGTCCGAGACTGACGTGGGGAGCAGGACGACACCCGATCTTGGCGAGACGGCGGAACAAGGTCCCATTCCGCATTCCCGACAAGCCCCGTAAACAGCCTTCAGCAGAATGACCGGACCCTGTCAACCTCACTTCAAACCCGGGATGGGGCACCTGCCCGGAAGTACCCGCGGCAGGCTCCGCACAACAACCAAGGCCCGGGCTCAACGAATATCGCGAGGCCACCGAACCGGGTGCTGCCATCCAATACACATTATCGCATGCCTGCGGCCTTGACCCAACACAACTCGGCAAACTGTGGAGGGACGCTGCGATGGTCCGCCAGCCAACCTTCCGGACAAATGCCGTCGGGGTTGGCTCATTCGGGGGTGGCGGGCACCGACTGGAACCAGAATACGTAGACCATGGCCGGACCGGTTTCCTCCCAATACTCAACTCGCACGGAATGCGTGCCGGCTTCGAGCACGGTGTCGACGGTGAGAGGTCCGGCCGTTTCGCCATCCCAATTGTCCAGCAACAGGTCATCGTTCAGGAACACGCGTACTCCCTGGTCGGCCAGGCCGATGAAGCGATAGGTCGCGGCGGCGAAGTCGAAATCACCTGTCCATTCGGCGCTGAACGAATCGGATGGAAGCGAGTCCGCAGGCGCGCCGTTCACCCAATTGTGTGCGACGGCATCTTCACCGCGGGTCAGCAGCGGCTCCCCCGAAAGGTCCGGAACGGCCCAATAGCGGGCGGTCCACGGTTTCCTGGCGGCAGTGCTTGCCGGTACCTGCAACAACTGGCCCGGCTGAATGTCGTCATCGGGATGCAGGTCGTTGGCGTCCGCCAAGGCTTCCGTGGTCAATCCGTAACGCGCGGACACCCACGCCAGGGTGTCGCCCAGATTGACCGTGTACCAAAAGGCCTCGGTGGGGTGGACAATCCACCCGGGATCGAATGCCGGCTGCCTCCGCGGTCCTTCGGCGTCGCCCTGTTCGTCCGCTCCAATCTCCTGGGGATCCGGGTCGACCGGGGGACCGCAGACGGTCTCGCCTAGCAGCAGAAACTCCCCTGCCTGCAGACCGTTCAGTTCCCGAAGGCGTTCAATGGTCACATCCCAACCGTCGGCCAGGCCCCAAAGGGTGTCGCCTTCCACAACCACATGGGGTGTTGCACAGCCGGATTCCTCGCCGGATTCCTGGTTGGGTTGACTGGCAAACGAGGGGAGCAACAGCTGTTGGCCGATGAGGATCAGGCCCGCAGACTCTTCCAGGTTGTTGAGGGCCACAAGCACCTCGACCGGCACACCAAACTGTTGTGCAAGTCCCAGAAGCGTGTCTCCGTTCTGCACCTCGTACGTTGGAAGTTCGTTTGGTTCATCCGAATCCTGTGCCATCACAGGTGGTCCGGCCAGCGAGGTGGCCCATGCCAACAGGCAGAGCAACGGTATCAACCCCAACCGGACGGCAAATCCGCGCATGAGCATGGTGATGTCCACTTCGTGTATTAATTTGGTTTGGGCAGTACCTGGATTCCGCCCTCTGAACCCGAGCGCACCAGGAAGATGGCTGTTACTCGCCAGCGGTATTGTCACATGGGTTTTTGGGGCCTTGCCATGCTTGGAAGGTTGCGTCCGGCCGGAGGGGACCAACCCGGCAACATCTGGATGTCTTCGCGGGATCGGAGTTGGCCCCTGCCTGGATGCAACTTGCCGGCATCGTTCCAAAGGGTCTGTTGGCACCGGTGCCGGGCGAGTCCCAATCGCGCAGTTAGTGTAGCTGGCTTGAGACTGTCGGCAGCAACTTGAACAGACAGCCTTCAGGCCTACGGGTCCAACCGAGTGTGTCGGACTTGCCCGGGCATCGTGGCGAATTCATTTCCGGAAGCGTTCAGTCTTGGTCCAAGTGGCAGGTGCGACGAGCACCGCGGGGACAGGCCCGTACTTACTTGCCAAACGCAGCGGTGCCCAAAGGCGGTCGACGGCACGGCGGCTGCACTGCATCATCGCGACACCCATGGTTGTGCTCCACGAACGGAGGATCTGCTGGCTGAGGCAACCACGCCGGATCGGAACAGTTGGCGTGGCGTTGGGTTGGGAATCCGGCCTGGAACATGGAACGGCCGGCATCCAGCGGCACCGGAAGCAACCACCGCGGGCATCTCCAGGAGCGCGCCGCGCGGCCGTGTTCGTGAACTCGGCTTGCACGTTCTGCGGATGTAGGGTGGGGCACTCAGCAGGAAGGGGAGGATCAGACAGCGGCGGATCAACCCTTGAGACCGGTGGTCGAGATTCCCTGGATGAAGTATTTCTGAGCCAGGAAGAAGATGGTCAGGCAGGGCAGAACCATCAGGAACGACATGGCCATGATGGCATTCCAATCCACATCGAACTGGTCCCGGAACATGGCCAGACCCAGGGCCAGCGTGTATTTCTTGGACGAGGAGAGGAAGATCAGCGGCTCCAGGAAGGAGTTCCACTGGGACATGAACGTGAAAATGGCGATGGTGGCCAGGGCCGGATGCGATAGCGGTAGCAGGATCCGCCAGAAGATGCCCAGCCAGCCGCAGCCGTCAATCTTGGCTGCGTCGTCCAGCTCCCGCGGCATGGTCATGAAGTACTGGCGCATCAGGAAGATGTAGAACGCGGCTCCGCCGAAGGCCGGCACCCACAGGGGATAGTGGGTGTTGATCCAGCCAATTTCCTTGAAGATGAGGAACTGCGGAATCATCAGGACCTGGAACGGCAGCATCATCGTGCTCAACGTAATGAGAAACAATACGTTCTTGCCGGGCCAGCGCAGGCGGGCGAACGAAAATCCGACCAGCGCACAACTGCCGACGCGCCCGATCATCGACAGGATCGTGATCAGCAAGGTGTTGCCAAGGTAGACGTTGAAGTTTGTGCGGTTCCAGGTGGTGTGGAACACATCCCACTGCGGTGGCTTGGGGATCCAGATCGGAGGGATCTGGAACATTTGGCTGGTGGGTTTGATGGCTGTGGTCATCATCCACAGCAGCGGAAAGAAGAAGAAGAGGGAAATCGACACCAGCAGCACATAGACAAAGATCTTGTGGATGATCCCGATCCAGTGGATCCTGGACCGCCGACCAGTTCCGAGGGTGCGGGGTTGGGTGGCAGTGGTCGCCATGTGGGTTCGATTGCCTACTCGCCGGCGTAGAAGACCCAGCGCTTCGACAACGCGAGCTGCGCCATGGTGAACACCATGATCACCACAAACATGAACCACGCCATCGCGGCCCCCAGTCCGAAGCGGCCCCACCAGAACGAGATGTTGTACAGGTACAGGGCGTAGAACATGGTCGAGTTGTTGGGACCGCCCAGCCCGCCCGTGGCCACGTAGGCCAGTGTGAAGACCTGAAACGCGCCGATGATGCCGGTGATGGTGTTGAACAGGATTACGGGCGACAACATCGGAATGGTGACGAAGAAGAACTGCCGCAGGCTGTTCGCACCGTCAATGCGGGCCGCGTCGTAGAGTTCGGTGGGAATGTTTTGGAGGCCGGCCAGGAAGATCACCATCGTGGCGCCGCCGGCGCCGGTCAGCGTCATCACAATCAGGGCCGGCTTGGCCCAATCCTCGTCCTGCAGCCACAACGGAGGGCTGCGGATCCCGATTTCGCGCAGCAGGTGGTTCACCAGGCCGATGTTCGGATCGAGAATCCACAGCCACAGCAGGGCCACGGCCACCCCGGCCACGATCGACGGCACAAACACCATCGTGCGAAACAGGGGTACGCCCACGACTTTCTGGTTGAGGAGCAGGGCCAGCAACAGCGAGGTCACGAGCCCCAACGGCACGCCGAGCGCCACGAAGTACGCCGTGTTGCCGAAGGATTTCCCGAACACCGGGTCGTCCGTGAACATCTCCACGTAGTTGCCGAACCAGATGAATTCGGTGGGGTAGCCGATCCGGAAGCTGGTCAGGCTCAGCCCGAACGAATACACGAACGGGAACAGGTTGAACAGCAGCAGGCCCAGTACCCACGGGGTGGCGAACAGCCAACCCATCAGCGACTCGTGCCGACGGCTGCGGGATAGGAAGTGTTCCTGAAGCATGGCGGGCGATTGCCGCAGGCCCATCCTGCGGCGGAAGAATGCGATGGGCGGTGGTTCGGCTTTGACAAAGACCAGCCGGGCACGCCGCTCGGCGCACCCGGCTGGCTGGAAGCAGTGTCCGCTAAACGATCAACGCTAAATCTTGTACGGCGGCGCGTTGTCCAGTCCCTCCTGCCAGATCTCGGCACAACCGGCAACGGCTTCCTCGACGGAAATGTTGCCCAGCCCCGCCTGCTCGAACAGGTTGCCGCCGGACTGCCGCAGCTCAAAGTAGCCCGGAGGGTTGATGACGTCGTAGCCGTTGGGGGAACCCATCTCCAGATAGGTGCCGAGATACGGCGAGTTCTTGACGAAGTCCGTGTCCAGGGCGGACCGCCGGACCGGCGTGTAGCCGCCGAACTCGCTGTACTTGACGTTGTGCTCGGTGGAACTGAACACGTGTGCCCATTCAACCGAGGCGCCCACGTCGGCCGAGGTCGGGGCCACGGACACGAAGTTGCGCCAGGAGATGGAATTCTTGCGCCCCGTGCCTTCCTGGGCCGTCAACGGGAAGCCAAATCCCAGATCGTCCCAGGCATCGGGGTTGTAGCGGAGTACGTCGCGGGGCTGCGACCCGTGGCCGCGCATGTGCATGGCCACATTCCCGGCCGGGAAGTGCGGCACCGGGGCTTCGTCGGGCAGGCGCGCGACGCCTTCGGGGTACACCGTCTGCGACAGTTCCACCAGGTAGGCGAGGGCGGCCACGCCCAGCTCGTCGTTGAAGCGGACTTCAGTGTAGTCCTGGTCCGCCATTTCCCCGCCCAGTCGCTGCAGCTGGACTTCGAACTCCTGGAAGAAGCTGCGCCAGTTGTTGGGAGCCCATCCGCCCAGAACGATGGTGCGACCCTCCTCCACCGTCTGCAGGGCCGCAGCGGCCTCGAGGTACTCAACGTCGGTCGCCGGCGGATTCTCCGGATCCAGACCCGCCGCCTCGAGCTGGCTCTTCCAGTAGAGGGTCAGGGACGGGTGGCTGTACGTGGGAATACCCCAGGTCCGACCGGCAATCTGCGTGCCCTTGATGTTGGCCGGGAAATAGTCGTCGAGGTCGTCCCACTCGTTGATGTAGTCGTCGATGGGCGTTCCCTCGCCGCTGGTGGCGACCCGTCCGGCCGCCTGGGTGCCGGCTTCGTGCACGTCCGGCAAGGCGTCGCCGACGATGGATGTGGACAGCTTCTGCCGATAACCGTCGTACGGGACGTGTTCGGCGATCATGTCAAAGCCGGGCATCACCTCCTTGAAGTCGGGAGTGACCTCGGCGTTGATGTAGTCGATGACTTCCGGAGTCAGGGAGAACATCCACAGGGTGAGTTCGGTGGGTGCCGCCATCTCCGCCTCTCCGCCGGGAGCTGCGACTGGCACCGCGCAGGCAGCCAAGGCGGCGCCGACGGTGGCCAGGGATGCCGTCCTCAGGAACTGACGACGGGACAATGCAAATTTACTGGGCATAACGAGGGACCTCGCTGTGTGCTGGAACTTGAAAAAAACCGCCGCGAGCCGTTCTCCAACGCAGGTGCAATCGGGTACAAACCCTGGACGGCATGCAGATCCTAAGGATTAGGACCCGGTGGAGTCAAACAGGACTCAAGGCCCCGCCATGCATTTCCAGGTGCCTGCAACCGATGATGGCTGTGTTCGGCATGCGGAAGCACCGCAGTCGTCTCCTGTTGGATCGGCACACCGGGAAGGCCGTGCGCCACGTTGTCCGGGTGCCGGTTCCGAGGGCCGGTTGTCGTCGGCAAATCGGCACGAGATCCAAAGGTGGACGGACAGTGTTCCGTGGTCCCAGTGGGTAGCCTGGCCGGCGGTCGGCTGCCAAGGAACGACCATCGGCCTGCATGGGCATGCTCCCGCCGGGTCATCCCGCCAGACAAGGCCGCGCAGCAGGATTTCGCATAAAAACGGGGGTCGGAATCGAGCAATCGGTGTGGCGTGGACCGGGGAACCTACTGAATCCTGCGGATTCCCAGCCCGGAACGCACCTGCGCCTTCAGGCATGGTTCCTCCACCTGTTCGACCAGCACCGGGAGCTCAAGGGTGGCCGCCGCGGTCTGCACCAGCGCGACTTGGGGATGGCACAGGGACAGTGACTCAAGCACAATCCCTGTGGGTGCTGTTTCGGACGGGTGGACCGTGTCCTGCCAGTCGATGGCAAAGGGTATGAGGCCGGTCAGGTCCGCCCCGTTCACGAACGTGGTGGCCGGCATGGCTGCGGTGCGCCAGACGAGTCGCCGTCCGTCCGGGTTGACGCGATCCCTTGCTTTCAGTTGGGTGGGGATGCCCAGTTGGTACAGCCTGGAAGCCCATGTGTCCAGGTCGGGCACCCGTACAGCCCAGTTGATCAACCGAGGCGCCGGCAGCGCCCCAAGGCCGTAGGGCAGCGCGGCTTTGGGCACAAGCTGTTCCGGATCGGGAGCAATGACTTCCAGGTAGGTCCGGTTCCCCAGGGCCACCAGCGCATTGTGGGTGCCCACGCCCAGGTGGCGGCCCCCCTTGCCGGCTGCAATGTTGAACTCGTCCTGAAGCCACCGGATCCCGGCACCGAGTTCGGGTACGCCGAGCAGGAGGTGGTCGATCTCAACTCCATCGATCATGTTCTGCGAATCCTGCAACTCTGCCAAACCAAGCGCCAGGCGGCAGATACGGTGTCCGATCCACCCCGGACTTCATTCGTGGAGTTGATGAGACTATGCGAAATGATCGAATGTCCGGCAACCCGCATTCCGGGATCCAATACAAGGATGGGATTGCACCCAGAGAGCCGCAGGCGGCAGGACCGGAAAGGGCTCGTACCCACTATCTTCCCTGGTACTTGACCACTACCGTGACAATGTCCATACCGTGGTATTTCTGGTGGCTGACCGAGGACGCGTAGTGCTGCAACAGTCGGTAGGACACTTCCCGGTCGTCCGGCACCGGAGACAGTTCGCCCAGGTACGCAAGACGGTCTTCCATGTTTTCGCCTTCGAGTGCGGTCATGAATTCGACTTCCGCGGAACCTCCCTCCACGCGCCCGGTCACGAGCAGTGTGGGTACGTTGTCGATTTCGTCTCCATATTGCTGCATCAGGACCGCCAGCGTTTCCTCGCCGGCTGCGGTCAACCGCTCGGTGGCGTCGGCATCCCAACCCGCCCTGGAAACCAGTCCTTGCAGGAATTCGTTCAGCTCGGGCAGGGATTCGGTTTCCAGGTTCGTCGTCATCCTTCGGCGGCGCCGCCTTGTCAGTTCCATGAACACCATCAACAGGATTGCCACGATGGCACCTGCGGTCATGCCGTTGCTCAGCAGTATTGCCAGGACGCCGTCGCCAAGGAGGCCAGGAAAGATTTGATGGTTTTGGAACCCCACACCAAGCCAGAAGGCCGTCCCCACCACGATCGCCTTGCGGTGATCGACACCATCGCGCACGATGATGCGCAAGCCCTGTACGAACAGAAGAGCCAGGAGCGCGAGGATGTAGGCGGCTGCCACAGGGGCCGGTATTGCGATCAGGAGGGCTGCCACCTTGGGGAAGAACGCCACTGCGGCAATCGCGACTCCGATGACAATGCCCACCCGGCGCGATGCTACGCCTGTGACCTCGGCCAGCGAAATGCTGGAGGAATAGGTCGTGTTGGGCAGGGTGCCGGCCAAGCCGGAAAGGAGGTTGCCCAGGCCGTCCGCGTTGAGGGCGCCCTGCACGGCCCGATAGTCGGTGGCCCTTGGCTTGCGCCGGGACAGCGACTGAATGGCCACACCGTCGCCGATGGTTTCGATGGCTCCCACGATGGTCGCCACCACAAAGGCGGGCAGGAGTGCCCAAAACCTTGCATCCACATTGAAGTTCAATCCGGGCCAGGAACCCCTAGGCAGGCCAATCAGGGGATCCGACATCACATTGCGTGTTTCGTACAGGCCGAATGGCACGGATACCGCTGTGCCTACAACGATTGCGATGATGGGAGCCCATAGGCGCAATTGGGGCGGTGCGCGCAGGATCAGGAGCACCACGACCACCAGCGTGGCCGCTGCCGCCCAGAATGCGCCCGTGGTAGAGGTCCCTTCGGGAATGTCCGTCAATGAAGCGAAGGTGAGTGGCATCACGGTGGCGGCGATCAACATGATGACCGTTCCGGAGACCACGGGCGTGAAGATGCGGCGCAGCCAAGACAGTCTGGCGGCCAGTAGAAACTGAAACAGGGCCGATACGACAATCAGCGTCGCCATGGTCTCGGGGCCGCCCTGGACCAGAGCACCGACGCACACCGCAATGAACGTGCCCGAGGTGCCCATCATCAGAACGTAGCCCGAGCCCAGGCGTCCGAACCGGACCGCCTGCAGAACCGTGGTGAGGCCGCTGATGAGCAGGGCGGCAAACACCGCCCACGAAATGTACTCTTCCGGCTGCTGGGCAATGCGCCCGACAATCACCACCGTTAGGGCAATGGGGGCCAGGATGACCAGAGCGGCCTGCAGGCCAACCCCCAATGCAACGGCTATCGGTGGCTTTTCTTCCGGTTCATACCGAATGTTTTCGTTTGTGCTGATGTCGGCCATAACGTGCCTTGCAATTCTGACGGGATCCAACAACGCTCTGAGATCTTACGGCAACAGCGATTCGGGCTACGGCAGCCCGGCAACCTCCGTTTGTGGGGCGCGGTCTCGATCAGGGTGAACAGGGACCTTACCCAAGGGTTAATTGTGCAGGGAGGCCGGGGAGAGGCCGGCACCGGCCGAAGTCCGGCTATGGCACGGCCGACTCGGCATCAGGCGGGTCGCTGTGTGGTGACATGTTGGTCCGCCACATGCCGTAGCCGGTCAACAGGGCGAGTGCCAACCAGCCGATTTGGGATGCGTCGAGCCAAAGCTCGTCCGCCCGGCCGATCCGAAAACCTTCCGTCAACAGAAACAGCAGGGCCACCAGGAACAGGCCGGTCAGCAGAACCCTGCGCGGCTCCAGTGTCCGGTACCACAGGAACGTCCAAATCGCGGCGCAACCCAGCGACTGGTACAGGCCCGTGGGATGGCGCGCCTGCTCGCCGTACATGGCAGCCCAGATCATGTCCGTCTCGGTGCCCACCACGCGGCCGGTCAGGTATCCGCCAATTGTCCAGACCACCCCGCCCGCCGCGAGGCCGATCAGGACTGCGGATCCGGCCGGCTCCGGGTCCAGACGAAAACGCATCAGATAGATCCAGGCGGCCACAAACGCGCCGATGATGCCCGGCCAGGGGGTCAGTCCGCCCGGCCGCAACGCCAGGACATCCAGGAGCGACTGGCTGTACACCTCCCAAAAGGCGACCACGTGGGCCAGTCGCGCCACCACCAGGCCCACCAGCAACGCCGACGTGCACAGTCCAAACATCCGATCGTACGTGAGGCCGTACCACCGGCCCATGCGCGCGGCGACTTCGGTGGCCAGCCAAACCGCCAACAGCGAAGTCAGGGGACCGGCCGGCAATGCGACCGAACCCAGCTGAATGGTCGAGTGCATCTGTAGTCGAACAGGTTTCTGGAGAAGCCCCGGTCAGCCGTGCAGGCCTGCACGGGACACTGCGGCACCGTTCCGGACCGTGAGATACCGGTGGCGGCTCGGGTCAGGCAAGCTCATAGTCCATGGCATGGTGGCGGAAGTAGGTGGCATAGAGTTCCGCGTAGTGGCCGCCCTGCAGCATCAGGCTGTCGTGGCTGCCTTCCTCGATGATCCGACCGTGCCGCATGACGATGATCCGGTCGGCGGCCTGGATGGTCGACAGGCGATGGGCTATCACGATCGCGGTCCGATCCTGCAGTACCAGATCCAACCCCTCCTGGATTTGCGCTTCGGTCAACGGGTCCACGCTGGCCGTGGCCTCGTCCAGGATGATCATCCTCGGGTCCTGGACCAGCAGGCGGGCCAGTGCCACCAACTGCCGCTGGCCGAGTGAAAGCGAACTGCCCATTTCGCCGGTCTCGGTGTCCAGGCCCTGGGGCAGGCTGCGCAGCCAAAAGCCGCCGCCCACGGCATGGGCCGCCTTCTCGGCCACGTCGTCCGTGGCGTCCTCCCGTCCGTAGCGGATGTTGTCGCGGACGGTGCCCGAGAACAGGAAGGGCGACTGCGCGACCATGCCCAGCTGGCGATGGTAGGCGTCGAGGTCGAAGCTGCGGATGTCGATGCCGTCCACCAGCAGCAGCCCCTTTTGGAACTCGTAGAAACGGGCCACCAGCTTGCCCAGGGACGACTTGCCGGCGCCGGTGTGTCCGACCAGGGCCACGGTCTCGCCGGGCGCGATGTCCAGGTTGAAGTCCTCCAGCACCTGCTCCTGTTCGGAATAGCGGAAGTGAACGTTCCGGAACTGGATGTGCCCCTCCAGCAGGGGAACCGGTCGGTTGTCGTGCTGCACGACCAGCGGTTCGGTGTCGATCAGCGCGAAGACCCGCTCCGCCGCCGCCATGCCGAGCTGGAACTGGCTCCAGAAGGACGCGATGCTCGTCATCGGGAACATGAGCCTCTCGACGGTCGTAATGAAGAGGAACCACTCCCCTGTGGTCAGTTCGCCGGCAAAGGCCAGGTGGCCCCCGAAGTACAGCAGCAGGGCCGTGGCTATGCCCGTCAGCAGGAACAGGATCGGAAAAATGGCCGCAAACACAAATCCTTGTCGCAGGTTGAGACCGTAGGAGCGCTCGTTCACATCCGTGAACGTGTCGAAAATGGCCTGTTCCTGGCGGAAGTTCTTGGCCACGGCGATGCCGGTGACCGTTTCCTGCACCGTGGTGTTGACCTGGGCCAGGATGCGCCGTACCTGGGTCGTGACGTTGCGGGCGATGTGGCGGAACGACAGCGCCGCGACCGTCACCAGGGGCAGCAGGACCACGGAGATCAGTGCCAGCTGCACATGGATGAAGAACATGACCCCCAGCAGGATCAGCACCAGCAGCAGCTGGCTGGCGAGGTTCAGGGTCAGGGTGACCGTGTTGGAGAACTCCTGGGTGTCGGATGTCACCCGGCTCACGATGCTGCCGCTGGGGAACTCGTCGTAGAAGGACATGTCCCGCTGCATGACCGCGGCAAACGCCTGTTGGCGCATGCGGAAGACCACATTGGCCACCACGCGGCTGGTTTGGCGTTGGCGCACATAGTTGTAGACCCAACCCATGGCGCCTGCGACCAGGATCATCAACATCAGGACCAGGCCCTGCTGCAGGTTCGCCTCGCCGACCATGGCATCCACGCCCCGCGCGGTCAACAGGGGCAGGGCCGTATCCATCAGGGACTGCATCAGGATCGTGACCGAGACGAAGCCCATCAACACCGACTGGGGCTTGAACTGGGCAATGATCCGGCTCACCAGCTGCCGGTCGGAGTAGGTGCGGTCGTAAGCCTCGGCGTCGAGGCCGTCCATGAAGAAGCCCATGGGATCAGCTCCCTGCCATCGCAGTGGCGGAGGTTTCGGTCCGGATGAAAATCCGACGATACAGATCGCACCGGGCCAGAAGTTCGTCGTGGCTGCCCAAGTCGACGACCCGGCCTCGCGTCAGCACCAGGATCTTGTCGGCTTTCCGAATCTGGGCAATGCGATGGGTGATCAGGAACGTGGTGCGATCCTGCATCACGTTGTTGATGGCCCGTTGGATTTCGTCTTCGGTGGCACTGTCCACGGCGCTGGTCGAGTCGTCGATGATCAGGATGCGCGGGTTCGTCAACAGGGCCCGGGCGATGGCGATGCGCTGGCGCTGGCCGCCGGACAACGTCACGCCCCGTTCCCCGATCACCGTGTCGTAACCGTCCTGAAAGCCCATGATGAACTCGTGGGCCTGGGCGGCCCGGGCGGCCTGTTGGATCCGCTCGTCGTCGAGTCGGCCACCGCCAAGGCCGAAGCCGATGTTCTCCCGCAGGGTCCGGGAGTACAGGAATATGTCCTGCTCGATCATCGAGATCTGGCTGCGCAGGGACTCGAGGTTCCAGTCGCGCACGTCCACGCCGTCCACGATCACGGCCCCGCTGTCGCAGTCGAAGATGCGGTTGACCATCTTGGTCAGGGTGGACTTGCCGGAGCCGGTCTGGCCGACGATGGCGATGCATTCGCCGGGCGACACCTCGAACGAAACCTCCTCAAGGGTCGGGGACACATCGTAGCTGTAGGTCACCCGGTCGAAGACGACATGGCCGCGCAGCAGGGCGCGGTGGCCGGCCTGGTTCTCGTCCAGTTCCGAATCCTGATTGATGATGTCCAGAATGCGCTTGGCGCCCGCCATTCCCATTTGGACGAGCGTGAACGAGAAAATGGAGATGAAGGTGGGAAAGCCCAGCAGGTAGCCCAGGCTCATGAAGGCCACCAGGTCGCCGATGGTGATCAGGTCCTGCGTGACCAGCCACAGGCCGTGGCCGAACATGAGGGACAACGCAATACCCAGGTACAGCATGGGCCAGTAGGTGGCCTGAATGCGGCCTTGTTCCATAAAGTAGCGGCGATGGGCCGCGGCGGTCCGCAGGAACTTGCGCAACTCGAAGGCTTCGCGTGCCGCCGACTTGACCAGTTCAATGCCTGTGATCGACTCGTTGAGCGTGGAGTTCATGAGGCCGAAGTTCATCTGCATGGCCCCCGATACCGGAGCCAGGTTGCGGTTGAACCGCTTCAGGGCGATCAGGAACACCGCGATGTAGATCAGCGGAACCGCAAGAAGCTGCAGGTGGATGGTCCCGATCACGGCGATTGGGAAGATAATGAACAGCACGGAGTCGTAGATCAGGGCGATGCCGGGCGTGATCATCATGCCCAACTGCCTTACGTCGTCCGTGGAGCGGGCCATGATGTCACCCGTGCGCTGCCGGTTGTGGAAGGTCTGGCTCTTGCCCAGCAACGAAACTTCGAGTTCTTCCCGGATATCCCGTTGCATCCGGGCCCCCAGCACTTCCTTCATCCATCCGCTCACGAGATCGAAGAGGGTTCTGACCGCGACCGCAACGCAGATGGTGAGCACAATGCGCAGCAGGGCCTCGGGCGCCTCGCTGCCCAGCGAAATCGTGTCGACCGCCCTTCCTCCCAGTCGCGAAACCCAGGAAAAGAGGAAGCTGACCACCACGGCCGACCCCAGGGCCAGCAACAACACGCCGGTGTGCCGCATGACATGCGACACGATCCATCGCATCGGCGATGCGCGGTTGTAGCTGTATTCGTTGCTGATGCTGAACTCGCGGCGCGGCACAGCTGCGGCGGACGAAGTCATGGGGGTGGGGTCGGAGCGATGATCGAGGCCTTCCGGAGCCAAAGGGCGGAAGATTGTACGCAACTTACGGCACAATGTCAGATTCTGGTGCGTCCGCCGCCGCGCGATGGATGTCGGGATGCGCGGTCCGGCCCAACCGGCCGGGTGGTCGCATGGGGTGTTGCAGGCCCTTGTACAAGTAATATGTAGTTGCCCACATTGGGCATGCCGTGCGCTGCGGCGGCCCCTCCGCAGGTCAGAATTCATCCGATGACGTCTTCCCTTCAGTCTCAGGCCGAGTGCCAAAGCGGCCCCGGCGCACTTTCCTCCGCGGGAAGTCCGGGTGCGGCGACATGAGAGCCCTCGTTTGCGGAGCAGCCGGATTCGTGGGCAGCCACCTGGTTGCACGCCTGTTGGATGACGGCTGGCAGGTCCTGGGTGTGGATTCCTTCCTGACGGGCAACCTGAGGCGCAATCTGGGTCCGGTGCTGGACCGAACCGGATTCGAATTCCTGGAGGCGGACATCGTCCGGTCATTGGCGGTCGCCGGTCCCTTGGATGCGGTCTTTCATCTGGCCAGTCCGGCCAGTCCGGCCGATTTCTCGTCCCTGCAGTTGGAGATCCTCCGGGTTCACAGCCACGGCATGTGGAACCTGCTGGAACTGGCCCGCACCAAGCAGGCGCGGTTCCTGTACACCAGTTCCTCCGAGGTGTACGGCGATCCGGAGGTCCATCCTCAACGCGAGGACTACGTGGGCCACGTCGACCCGATTGGCACCCGTTCCTGCTACGACGAGGGCAAACGGTTCGGCGAGGCCCTGGTCATGGCGTATCATCGGCGGCATGGCCTGCGGACGTCGATCGCCCGCCTTTTCAACACCTACGGGCCCCACATGCGGCCGGACGACGGACGCGTCATCCCCAGTTTCGTGTCCTCCGCGCTGCGCGGCGAGCCGGCCCGCATTCACGGCGACGGGTCGCAGACCCGCAGCTTCTGCTATGTGGACGATACTGTGGAGGGCCTGTGCCGGCTGCTGAACAGCGACCTGCGCGAGCCCGTCAACCTGGGCAACCCGGACGAGCGCACGATTCTGGAATTGGCCGAGATCATCAACGACCTGGCCGGCAACGAGGCGGATTGCGTGTTTCGCGAACTGCCGCATGCGGACGACCCGAAACGCCGACAACCCGACATAACCCGGGCCCGTCGTCACTTGGGCTGGGAACCTCGGGTCTCGCTGCTGGATGGACTGGGCCGGACGGTTGGCTGGTTCAGGCAGGTAATGGACAAGGGACCCGATGAACCAGTCTGACATCCGCAACTTCTGCATCATTGCCCACATCGACCACGGCAAGAGCACCCTGGCCGACTGCCTGCTCGAATACACCGGCGCGGTTGCCAACCGGGAGATGCAGGCCCAGCATCTCGACTCCATGGATCTGGAACGCGAAAAGGGCGTCACCATCAAGGCCAGTGCCGTGCGCATGCCCTGGTCGGACGGGCAGCGCACCTGGCAACTGAACCTAATCGACACACCGGGCCACGTGGACTTCTCCTATGAGGTGACCCGTGCCTTGAGTGCCTGCGAAGGGGCGGTGCTGGTGGTCGATGCGACCCAGGGCATTCAGGCGCAGACCCTGGCCCACCTGTACACCGCGATCGATCTCGATCTTGAGATTGTGCCGGTCATCAACAAGATCGACCTGCCCTCCGCCTGGCCCGACCGGGTTGCGGAGGAGCTGGAGAGTCTCCTGGGTGTCGATGCGGATGCCATTCCCCGCATCAGCGCCAAGAACCATGTCAATATTGACAGCGTCCTGCACGCCATCATCAGGGACGTGCCGCCTCCGGCGGGCGACCCCGCCGGTCCCCTGCGCAGCCTGGTCTTCGACTGTCACTATGACTCCTACAAGGGGGTAATCGCCCATGTGCGCGTGGTGGACGGCGTGTTGCAGGCCCGGCAACCCCTGCGCGCGGTCAATACCGAGGTCAAGGTGGAGCCGGTGGAGATTGGATGCCTGACCCCCGCTCCGGCTCCGAGATCCACGCTGGTAACGGGCGAAGTGGGGTATGTGGCCACCGGCCTCAAGAGCGTCAGGGACCTGGAGGTCGGGGAAACCCTGACGTTGGGCCAGGCCGCTGCGGTGGAATCCCTGCCAGGCTACCAGGCGACGAAGCCGATGGTCTTTTCCGGCCTGTACCCGGTGCGGGCCGAGGACTACGACGATCTGCGGGATTCCCTGGAGAAGCTGCAGCTCAACGACGCGGCCCTGTCCATCCAGCAGGAGATCAGCCATGCCCTGGGGTTTGGTTTTCGGGTGGGCTACCTCGGCCTCTTCCACATGGAGATCATCCAGGAACGCCTGGAACGCGAATACGAAATGGACGTGATCTTCACCTCGCCCTCCGTGCAGTACGAGGTAGGCTTGACGGACGGCACGCGCCTGTTCATCGACAGCCCGGTCGACATGCCGGAGCCGACCCGCATCGACTACATCGCGGAACCGTGGTGCGATGTCAGCATCTACACGCCGTCGGATTTCATCGGCGCCGTGATGAACATCACCACCGGCCGCCGCGCGGAAGTGAAGTCGCAGGAGTGGCTGGACACGGAACGCGTGGAGCTCACCTATCGCATGCCGCTGTCCGAAATCATCGTCGACTTCTACAACGAGCTGAAGTCGGCCACCCGCGGGTTTGCCAGCCTGGACTACCAGTTCGACAGCTATCGCCCCTCGGACATGGTGCGGATGGACATTCTCGTCAACCAGCAGCCGGTGGATGCCATGAGCGTGATTGTCCACCGGGACAAGGCCCATCCCTGGGGCCAGAAGCTGGTCAGCACGATGAAGGAACTGATCCCGCGGCAGATGTTCCAGGTTCCGATTCAGGCGGCTTTGGGCAACAAGGTGATTGCCCGGGCCAATGTGCGGGCCCTGCGCAAGGACGTGCTGGCCAAGTGCTACGGAGGCGATGTCACACGCAAGCGCAAGCTGCTGGAACGCCAGAAGGAAGGGAAGAAGCGCATGAAGATGGTGGGGCAGGTGGAAATCCCCCAGGAGGCCTTCATGTCGATCTTCAGCTTGGCGGATGACTGAGAGCCGTCAACTGGCTCTGCTGCGCAGGCACCGGATTCGACCGAAGCGGTCGCTTTCGCAGAACTTTCTCGTCGACGAGTCCTGGCTCGGGCGCATTGCCGACGCCGCCCGGCTGGATCGGAATGCACTGGTCCTGGAGATTGGGGCCGGCCTGGGTGGCCTGACGCATTACTTGGCCGAAGCGGCCCGCCAGGTAATCGCCGTCGAACTGGATGATGTCCTCGCCGGAATTCTTGAAGGCGAGTTTGCCGATCGCCCCAATGTGCGGATCCTGCACGCGGACGCCACTGCTGTGGACCCGACCTCCCTGGCCTGGGACGGGGAGGTGCGGACCCTGGGTTTTGTGGCCGTGGGCAACCTGCCCTATCACGCCGGCAACCGCATTCTCCGTCACCTGTACACCGGATCGGCCCTCCGTCCGAAGCGTGTCGTGGTCCTGGTCCAGTCCGATGTGGCCGATCGCATCCGTGCCCGGCCGGGCGATATGTCCCTGCTGTCCGTCAGTTGCCAGCTGCATGCGGACGTCAAGCCCTTGTTGCGGTTGCCGGCGGGGGCGTTTCTCCCGCGGCCCAGGGTGAGGAGCACCCTGTTGGAGTTGACGACCCATCCGGACGTGCCCTGTCCGTCCGACGCCGAGGACGTGATGCGGGTGGCCCGCGCCGCGTTCGGGCAGCGGCGCAAGCAATTGGCCAAGACCCTGGCCGCCGCCTTGGCCGTGCCCAGGCAGCGGTTGGCGGAGAACCTGCGCGGGGCCGGGATTGATCCGACGCGCAGGCCCGAAACCCTGTCGGTTGACGAGTGGAAGGCGGTTGCCTCCGCCGCAGCCGCGGTGCGCAACCCTAAATGAGGGTGTGCAGCCTGACGCTGGTGTTGCGCCAGGCCACCGGGGACAGGCCCAGCTTGTGCCGCAGGGCTTCCGGATCAATCCCTATGCGCAGGTCGCTCACCGCCGCGGTCCAACGCAGTACCTCGAAGCCGACCTTGCAACTGACAGGGCCGGCCTGTCTGCCCAGGTCCTCCAGCTGGTATTCCAGGTTGCGCGCCGTGCAGTCGAACACCGGCGTGTCGTCGTCCTTGTCGGCGGCGTACTGGCTGCGGTAGGCATCCAGGATTGAGCCGAAGTTGCGACTCAGGGGCAGGTGCCGGTCCCGGTATGCCGGTTGGCCGTCCCCGCTCCGGACATGGACCAGGGCACGGCTGCCGAACATGAAATCCGAAAAGCGAAGGCTGGTGACCTCCTTCTTCTTCATGCCGGTTTGCAGCAGCAGCTGAAGCAGCAACAGCGGCCTGGCATCCGGGTTCTGGCCTTTCCAGAAGATGTCGCTGGCCTTCTGGTTCAGCCGCTTGATGTCGCCCGTATTGAGGATGGTCGGCACGTGCGGATCCGCCGCGACCCGTTTGAGGCCCCCGGTCGGATCCTCCTGCAGGTGCCCCTCCTGGATCAGCCAGCCGAAAAAGGACCGTGTCGACGTGATGCGGCGGGACAGGGTCTTGTTGTTGCAAGGCGCCTTGCGCTCCTTCTGCATCCAGTCGAAGTAGGCCTCCAGCTTCCCGAGTGTCAAACTGCCGACACTCAGGTGCTCCGGGAAGTACTCGGTCAGGATTTGGATGTCGCTGGCAAAGGCCCGTTTGGTGTTCTCCGCAAGGTCGGAGGCGGCCAGGTGGGTGCCGTACCGGACCAGCTGTTCGCCCAGCGAGTCCTGTTGGCTTGCGGGAGGCTCGGGCGGAACGGCAGCAGGACGGCTGTCGTTGCGCACACGCCGCGCTCGTTTGTCGTTAACGTCGATTTCGATCAGGTCAGTGTCTTTGCCTGTCATTGCGTTTCGTGTACTGATGCACCGGAATTCCCCCGAAGGGGCAGAAACTCGGACCGCAGGGCCGCAGGTGCAGCGTTCTCTTGTCGGAAGCCGGCAGTCCTCCGTGTCAGCGGAAGGACATGCGGTCGAGCATCCATGAGTATACCGTTATAACCCATCGAGCCCAAGTTGATTGCGCGTAGACACAGGGGTGGGGATGGCCGTTCCACCGCCCGGAACGGAGTTAGTACTCGCGGCACTCGGCATTCAGCCAGCCCGACCTGAAATCCGCCACCGCATCGGCATCGGGGTCGTACCGGTGACGCCAGGTGCAGCCGTTGTCGTTGCCCAGGAGATGCAGCGACACGGATGTTTCGGCCGACGTGGTCCGTACCTTGTGAATGTCGTTGTCGGGTGTCAGCCGATAGTGGTCTCCGGGCGCCAGATGCAGCACCTCGGAAAGGGTCAGGGGCGCGCTGCCGTCTGTGGGCGACCCCGCGGCCCGGTACACCGTTTCCTCCTGTGTGCCCCTGTAGATTCCCACCAGGCCCCAGGTCAGGTGATCGTGGACCGGCGTTTCGCTGCCGGCCGGCACCACCAGCGATGAAAAGGCCAGATCGCCATCCGCCGAGCGGTACAGGAGCCACATGCCGATGCCTCCGCCCATCCCGCTGTTCTCCGAAGGGTGCATGAACCGTTCGGGCAGCCAGGCATGATTCGCCAGCAGCTCCTCGAAGGACGGCTCCAGGCGGTCCAGCAGGTCGGGAAGGGAACGGGTCGAGGATCTTGCCTTCTGCACCGCCTCAATGAACCGCCTCAAATCCGGGCAGTCGAGGATCCATTGCTCTTGGTTTGCTTCAGTGTTCATAAGGGAAGGTGAAATGGAATGGGCCCGAACGGCTCTGCCCTACTGTAGATCAAGCGCGCATCCTGGTCGCATCCGAGCAGCGGGCAATCCGGTTTCTTTACCCGGCACACTTCGGGGCCGACACGGGTACTTCGCTCTCGGTTGACGGGGGTGCTGTTGCATGTTCCGGCCACTCGCCCGGGTGGAAAACAAGTCCCCGCCGCGGTCCAGGTTCGTTCCGCGAGCAGGGCGCGCACATGCCCTACGGGGATGTGCAACGTTTTCCCGTCGTCGTCCAACTGCACCAGATTGTTACAGGCGGTACTGATATCCGCATCCGGCACAATCCTTTTGGGACAAAATACCGGTCTCCGCGATACGTGCCCGGCGACAGGACCGTCCGGGAGTCGATTTGCGAGTTGGAGGCCGGATTGACCAAGGCCGGTGCAGAACCTCTGCGCCGAGATATCGAAGTGAGGGTTTCTGCCATGACGCTCTTGCCCCATCCGTTCAGGCGACGGCGGGCGGTACGGGGCGGACTGCATTGGTGCGGACAGGTCCTCGCAGGCGATGGTGCCGGCCTTGTCCACGGTGGAATGGGCTGCCTGACGGAGATGGTCGCGCACCTGTTCGGTGGTGCAGGGACTGCCGCCGTTGCCGCTTCCGGTGGCCCAGATTGTTCTTCCGGATGGTGTCGGCTTGCGGTGGCGGCCCTTGGCTGCATGATTCTCTACAACCACCCGCAGCCGGTTGCGTCTTCGCCCCTGCACCTTGCGGTGGTCGCTCTCCGCGGACAATCGGTTGCCCAACCTTGCTTTGTGCCGCTCCCCGTCACGGTCCAGGTGGACTTCGGTGCAGCCCTTGTCCACGCCCACGGCGACATCCCCACAGCCACGCGTGCCGCACACCTGTGCCTCTTCCACGGCGTCGTGGATTGCCGCCTGTCCGTTGGCCGGCAGGATGATGCGGAAGGTGCCCGGAGGCAGGGGATCAACCTTGAGCGGGATGGCGATGCGCCGGCCGCGTTCCATGGCCTGCTGTTGCGACCACAGGCCGCCCTGCTGGGTGCGGCTGGACATACGGGGGCAGAACGCGGTCTGATTGGATGAGGGACGGCGTTCCACGCCACAAAACCGATCCACATCCGCGTCCGTGCAGTAGCGCACGGTGCTGGGCCGGCAACGTGCCGTTCAGGTCCCACGCCTTCACCGTGTTCTTGTGGACTCCGATCTTGGAAGCGGGGGCTCCGGCCCAGGGCTTGGGGATCGGGGCCTGGGACCTGCAACGGGAGTTGGCGTCCACCCAACCGCGTGAAGGCCTTCCGTTGCATGCGGCCAGCGGGTCGGCACGTCGCGGACTGGCGGTGCCCATGCCGTTTCAGGGCCTTTCTGGTGCTACAATCCGGCCGGTCGGCGCGAGGGTGACGATGCCTCGCAAAGTTCCCGTACTGAGGCCCCTGCAAGGATGCGCAGCAACTATCGAAGACATTTCCTGTACGCGGGGATCCTTGTAGTTGTCTTCACACTGGTCATCCAGTGGATTTTGGACTTGTCGCTGCCGTTGCCTGCCATCCAGGGCAGCGCCCAGTCGGCCGCCATCGACAACCTGATCGGCCAGCATGTCTGGCTCATCGCGGGCGCCGGGGCGCTGGTTCTGGTAATCATGGGCTACTCGATCGTCGCCTTCCGGGCGCGCCCGGGCGAGGAGGACGAGGAAGGGGACTATTTCCACGGCCACTACGGCCTCGAGATCGCCTGGACCGTCATCCCGCTCATTGTCGTGGCGATTTACGGGGTTATCGGAACCCAGGTTCTGGCCCAGGTCACCGCGCCGCAGGACAATGAAATGACGGTGGAGGTGGAGGGTCTGCAGTGGAGCTGGCGGTTCGCCTATCCGGGCCACGGGGAATTCCAGACCACGGAGATGGTGGTTCCGGTCAACCAGCCGCTCCTGCTTTCAATGTCGGCCGTGGACGTCCTCCATTCCTTCTGGGTGGTGGAGTGGCGCGTCAAGCAGGACCTCGTGCCCGGCATCGTCACGGAGCTGAGGGTGACCCCCACGGAGGTGGGCGAGTTCCAGCTGCGCTGTGCCGAACTGTGCGGTCTGCGCCATGCCTACATGCTGGCGGATGTGCGCGTGGTTTTACAGGAAGACTTCGACGCCTGGATTAACGAGCAGCTGGAGTAAGTCGGCAACGGGACCGTGAAGGCGGTCCGGTCATTGCGGAGAGCGCTATGTTGATGCAGTTGGGTCTAACCCGTGGCCTCATCTACCAGGCGGCCGGCACCGTCCTGGGCATGGTGGTGGCCATGGTTTGGCGCCTCTTGGCCGGGATGGAACTGTGGGACCAGGAAGTGGTCTTTGTGGTCGGCGGCCTGGTCGGCGGCTTTTCGTTCATGTGGGGCGTGGGCGCCATCGACGACTGGCTGGAGTGGTGCCGCGGCAAGGCAACCCCCCTGGTGCATGGCCCGCCCCGGGACAAGCCGGCATGGACCCGGTATTTCTCCACCGACTACAACCACAAGGTCATTGGCATCCAGTATTCCGTGACCTCGTTGCTGATGCTGATGATTGGCGGTTCCTTCGCCCTGATCTTCCGGGCGGAACTGGCACAGGCCGATCTGCAGTTCCTCGGCATAGGCATGTACAACAAGCTGATTGGCCTCCACGGCTGGGCCGTGATTGCCGCCATCCTGCTGGGGGTGGGCGGCATGGCCAACTACCTGGTGCCGCTGATGATCGGGGCCGAGGACATGGCCTTTCCCCGGCTCAACGCCTTCGCCTTCTGGATCAACGTCCCCGGAGCCCTGCTGTTGCTGGCCAGCGCCTTCCTGGGCGGGTTCGATGCCGGCTGGACCGCCTATCCGCCGCTCAGCACCCAAGGGTCGGTCGGCTACCAGTTCCTGTTCCTGGCCATCTACTTCGTGGGCCTGTCCTCCATCCTGGGATCGCTCAACCTGCTCGTGACCATCCTGACGATGCGGCCCAAGGGCATGGACCTCTTCCGCATCCCGATCTTCTGCTGGGCCGTGCTGGCCACCAGCCTGATCCAGTTGACGGCCACGCAGGCCATCGGTACCGCCTTCCTCATGGGATTGTCGGAGCGGGCCCTGGGCATGGGCTTCTTCGACCCGGAGGGTGGCGGCAACCCCATCCTCTTCCAGCACATCTTCTGGTTCTACTCCCATCCGGCGGTCTACGTGTTCGTGTTGCCGGGCCTGGGCATCATCAGTGAACTGCTGCCGGTGTTCTCGCGCAAGCCCCTGTTCGGGTACCGGTGGATTGCCCTGTCCAGTCTTGCAATTGCCCTGGTCGGGTTCCTGGTCTGGGGCCACCACATGTTCACGTCCGGCTATTCGCAGTACCTGCGGATCCCCTTCATGATTGCGACCTTGCTGGTCGCGGTCCCGACCGGCGTGAAGTTCTTCAGCTGGGTGGCAACCATGTGGGGCGGCCGCCTCCGCTTCCCGACGCCGATGCTCTTCACCCTGGGCGCCATTTCGGTCTTTTTGCTGGGTGGCCTGACCGGTCCCATTCTGGCAACGGTCGCCTCCGACCTGTACCTCCATGACACCTACTTCGTGGTCGGCCACTTCCACGCCACGCTGTTCGGCGGCTTCGTGTTCCCGTTCTGCGCCGCGATCTACTTCTGGTTCCCCAAGATCACCGGTAGGATGTACAACGAGACCCTGGGCAAGCTTCACTTCTACATCATGACACCGGCCTTCTGGTTGATGAGCATCGGCCAGATGACCGTCGGCACGATGGGCATGCGGCGCCGCATCGTGGACTACGACCCGACGCTGGGCGGAGGATTGATCGAGGCGCGGCACCTGGAGACTACGATTGCCGCCTTCCTGATCGGCCTCTCCATCCTGATCATGATCTACAACCTGGTGACCAGCGCCGAAATCGGGGTTCGGGCCCCCGCCAATCCCTGGCGTTCCCGTTCGCCGGAATGGCAAATTCCCTCGCCGGTGCCGGAGCACAGCTTTGCCGCTCCGCTGCAGGTTGTGGGCGAGCCGTACGACTACGGCTTGGAGGAGGAGTACGTCGTCATGGACGAGTCCCAGGCCGGCCACACGCAGGCACACTGAGGCTGCGCGCGTTCCGCACTACCCCTGAACCGATCCCATCCCTGAAGCATTCATGAGCAAGTCATCCCCGTTCCGGCAAGGCATTGTGGTCGGCATCGCGCTGTTCATCCTGACGGTGATCGAGTACCTGGTCGCACTGCAGACCGGCAGCGCGACGATTCTGCTGCTGCTCGGCGCGGCCAAGGGCGTGCTGGTGGTCTACTACTTCATGCACATTACCAGCCTCTGGCGGGAAGACGAGGGACATTAGGCGATGAGTGCACTGGCGGCCGATGCCATCGAGGTCTACCGCACTGCCACCCGGAACAACCGGATGGGCATGTGGTTGTTCTTCTTTTCCGAACTGTTCCTCTTCGGGGGTCTGCTGATCACCCGGTTCGCCCTGTGGGTGGACGAGGACGGCCACATCATCCGGCCCGAACTCGACCAGAACGTCGGGCTCATTGTGACGGTGGTCCTGCTGGCCTCCAGCTACTTCATGAACCGGTCCGAGGTGGCCATTGCCAACGGCCGCAAGCGCGACTTCCTGGTCAGCCTGTGGATTACCGGATTTCTCGGTGTCGTGTTCCTGCTGGGCGTGGTCATCTTCGAGTGGGGCCTGATCCAACTTCCGTTCATTGAACACCACATCGGCCCCACGGACGGCGTCTTCGGGGCCGTCATCTTCGGCATGACGGGCATGCATGCCATCCACGTGATTACCGGGGTCGCGTTCATCGTGGTGGTCTGGCGCAACGGCCGGCGCGATGTCTACACCGAGGAACGGCACTGGGGCGTCGAGGCCTGTGCCATCTACTGGCACTACGTGGACCTGGTCTGGATCTTCTTCTACCCGGCCATCTACCTGATCGGGCACGCCGTCCACTAGCCCGAACCCTTTCGGGTATTGGTCCACCGCACGCCCGGTCGGGGACGGGTACCCGCCTCCGACAGTGAACCCGGTACTGCAGGCGGCCCTCGCAACCTGGGAGTGGCGGCCCTCGGTGTTGGCCGTCGCCCTTCTTGCCGCCGGGGTCTATGCCGCGGGATGGGTCGCACTCCGCCGGCAGGGCCGCATTCGTCTGGCAGCCTGGTGGCGATTGGCCGCCTATCTGCTGGGTTTGGCTCTGCTGCTGGCCGCCCTGCTGTCCTTCATTGATGTCTACGGCGCCCTATTGCTGTTCATGCACATGGTGCAGCACGTTCTGTTGTTGATGCTGGTGCCGGTCCTGCTGCTGTGGGCCAACCCGTTCCCCGTGCTGTTGTACGGGCTCCCGGTTGCGGCCCGGCGCGCAGTCGTCCGCTTCCTGCATCCCGAGGCGCGCTTCCGGCGGGAGACGCGACGCCTGACCCATCCGGGGGCTTTGTATGCGCTGTACATTGGCGCCATCGTCCTGTGGCACGATACCGGCCTGTACAACCTGGCCCAGGGCAACGGGCTGATCCACGACCTGGAGCACATCACGTTCTTTGTGGCCGGCATGCTGTTTTGGTGGCCGGTCATGGGCGCCGCGCCGCGGATTCACCATCCCACCTCGCTGGCCGGCCGGATGGCGGTGCTGTTGTTGTGCGTGCCCCCGCACGTGGTGATTGGAGCCCTGCTCAGCTTTGTTGAAAATCCGGTGTACGAACACTATCTGACGGTGCCGCGGCTCTGGGGCATGGATGTGATGCAGGACCAGCGGCTGGCCGGCATCATCATGTGGATCCCAACCGGGATGATGTACATCGCGGGCGTGGTCATTCTGCTGGCGCGCCACCTGAACCAGGCTGCACGCCGCATTGGTTCCGGCCTGGACTGCAACGAGATTGAAGCAACATGAGGATTCGTCCCGTCTGTGCCGGACACCGTTTCCTGCGGTGGTCGCTCGCGGCCGCATTGGCCTTGTCGCTGCTGTTGTCGGCGTCGGTGGTTTGGGGGCACGGGGGCGGAGAGCCGTTCCTGTCGGACGAGGCGGCCGGTCCCTACAGCCTGTACGTGTGGCTGGACCCGCTGCCGGCCCAAACCGGAGAGCTGCACGTCACCGTGTCGGTCAACATGGCTGCCGATGGCGCATCCGAGCCGGTGACCGGCCTGCCCGTACTGATGCGCGCCCGCCATCCCGACGGATGGGAAGTCGAAGCGCCGGCTACCCACGAGAACGCGCTCAACAAGCTGTTCTACGAGGGACGATTGGACTTGCAGCAGGCCGGAACCTGGACTATCGACCTCCTGATGGGAGAAGGTGCGGATCAGGTCGTCCATGCCATTGACGTGGATGTCGCGGCCACACCAAGCGCCTGGCAGGCATTCCTGGACTGGTTCAGGGCCCTGTTTGATCGAAACTGACGGCAGTGAGTAGAAGCAGGCTTTTGAAACAATCCGCCTGTCGGATCAAGAGCGGACGCAACCACCGCCACCGGCCGTCCCGTGGCACAGGGGCAGCTGCACGGCGAGAGGCGATCCCGTTGGGAACCTCAAGGACCCGTGAACAAGAGTGGACAAACCCAGTTCTACTGAGTGCCAAACTGACATGACCGCCCGCGCGACCCCGTCCTCCGAGACTCCCTCGGAACTGCAGGCATCCCCGAATCTGCTGCGCGTGCTGGTGTCGCGACGCTGGTGGCCGGCCACAATTCTCATCCTGCTGGGCATGGCAGGCCTGGCCCAGCTCGGGTTTTGGCAACTGGACCGCCTGGAGTGGCGGCGCGGCATGAACACGCAAACCCTGGCCCGGCTGAATGCGTCCCCGGTGGCCGTCACCGGGGACACGGTTTGGGAGGCCGACTGGCATGACCGGCAGGCGGTGGCCCGGGGCGTACTTGACTACCGCAACCAGGTTGGAATCAAGAATCGCTTCTACAAGGAGGAGGCCGGGATTCACCTGCTGACGCCCATGCGGCTGGAGGGTTCGGACCTGCTTCTGATGGTCGACCGGGGCTGGATTCCGCAGGCCTGGGTGTCCGACGACTGGTCGCAGTACGACGAGGACGAAGGCCTGGTGGAGGTGCGGGGTCTCCTGCAGGATGCCAACCCCCATCCGCCCGGCACGGAGGTCGACACGATGTCGGGGGGACTGCTGCACCGGGAGGATTTGGAACTGCTGGGCCGTGTTCTGGGGCAGGACGTGGCTCCGATGTTCCTGCTGCTGCAGCCGGTCGAGGGGGACTCACAGGGTTGGCCACGGCGTCAGCCGAAGGACCTGCACCTAAGCGAAGGCAACCACCTGAGCTACGCAATCCAGTGGTTTCTGTTTTCCCTCATCCTGGGCGTTGGCTATGTGTTCATGGTCCGGAAGCGCACGCATCGGCCCGTGGAGGTTGAGCGGACTGTCTGATCCGGAAGGTTCAGCGCCACACGCCAATCCCGAGGTCCCTGGCCGTCGCCTCGGCCGTCGCCATCGCTGCGTGGTGCGGGGACGTGTCCGAAACGGGTTCGTACCGAGCCATGCCCTCGGCGATCATTTGTGCGTTGACCAGCAGGCCGTTGCCGGTTAGGACGTAGCGGAGCAACCGCCCGTCTCCATCCCTGTCGATTTCTCCGGCAACCAGCAACACGTCGGCGTTGCCCACCAGCAGCTGATTGAGCTTGGTCGCTTCGTTGTACAGTTCCTCGCCGGGGTCGGGGCTGTCCGTGAACAGGTAGCGGACCAATGCCGACTGCCCGTCCATTTCGACCTCGATGGTGTCTCCGCTGAGGACACGGAGGACGTGGGCGGAGATGGTTGCGTCGGCCGAAGCCTCGGCCTCGGGGCTCGTTGTGGCAGCTGCGGAACCGGCTTCGGATGCCGTCACGGCCTCGCGCGGCGGGATGATCATGGTGCAACCGATGGATGTGGAGGCCACGGACAGGACCATGGCCACGGCCATCATCCTTGACAGCCGCGATGGCAGGTTGATGGGTCGGGATGGAATCCGGGCGGGTTCAGACATGGCGGGTGGAAAATCCGGTTGAAGGTTTGGAGCAGGGCTTTCCGCCCTCCGGCAGTATGCACGGCATCATCCGGCCGGGCTCCCAAATGGTCAGCCGAACAGGATGCATGCGGGCTGCAGTGCCGCAGGTTCCACCGACCGGATGGGACAGGACATCAGAACGACCACTCCATGGACACAAGGGATCCATGCGCATAAAATTGCGCATGGAGCGAAACAGCAGAGCGATCGTTCAACGACGTCGGGCTGAGGGTTTTGAGCTCGTGAAGGTATCAGGATCGCACCATAAGTTCCGCAAGGGGTCGATCACGGTGATCGTTCCACACCCGCAGAAGGATCTTCCAGTGGGAACGGCCCGTGCCATCGCCAAGTCGGCCGGCTGGATGTAAGGAGAATGGGACGATGCACTATGTGGCCGTGATCGAAAAGGATGCAGGAAGCGCCTACGGAGTCCGTTTTCCCGATGTGCCCGGCTGCTTTTCGGCAGCCGATACCTTCGATGAGATCGTCCCGAACGCAATCGAGGCACTGTCTCTGTTTTTCGAGGACAGGGAAATCATCCCGGCGCGCAGTATCGAGGCTGTCCGCGAGGAAGTAGCCGAGGACCTCGCCGCCGGCGCCGTTTTGATGTTGATCCCTCATATTGCCGACCTCCGCCGGGTCGTGCGGGTCAATTTGAGCATTGACAAGGGGCTTCTGGACACGATGGACGAGGCCGCGCGGGCACGTGGCATGACACGCTCGGCTTTTGTTGCGAAAGCTGCAGCAAGGGAAATCTGCGTTCCTGGTTGACGATGGTCCCATCGCAACATGACGCTCAATGGCCATGGCGAAACCCTTGCACCAATACTACAGTTGTGGTTTGTGCAATGGGTGGTTTGGAATCGCCAGGCTTGCCACTGGCGACGGTGTCGGTTCGACCCGTAGAGGGACTGTCCGCATCCCGAAGGGTGCACGCCAAACCAGGCGCCACAGCGGGCGCCGAATCTTCGCCCAGTCCAGGTCCCGGCCAAGCTGCGGCATCACTTGAAGGTCGCCAGGCTGCTGGGGGCCCCGACGCTTGGTTGGGGAGGGGTCTCGGCGGCCCGCGCCGGGTCGCCCGAACGGCACACCGTCTTTAGGTCGCCGGCGGACTTGCTCAACGTTGTGGTCGGTATGTGGTCGCGGGCAATCCCGCGCCGCCGAAACTCGTCGAACCGGGACGACAGCCAATCTCGAAGAGGATTGACCCGTACAGTCCGAATCTGACGATTTGCCTACGCGGGGGCAACAATGCCTCCGCGCCTCCCGGCATACAGCTCCGGGAGGCGTTGCCATGTATCAACTTGGCAGGGCAGTTCGACTGCAAGTCGTTAAAATCCATCGCTCGGTTCCGGTGTACAATCGACGCCGCACGTCATTCGTGTCGGCAGACATCGAGTGCCTCAGTTCCATTTCCAAACTTGGGAGAGCGCAATGCGCAAACTCACTTTGCTATCCGCCTTGGCGTTGACAGCCTTGATTCTGCTCCTAGCCCCTTCGGCCGCCTTGGCCGACAGCCATACGTCCGGCGAAATCGAAATTCCGGCCGGTTACCGCACGGTGACGGTGTCCTTCGACGGCATCGATCCGGTGAGCATGGACGACGGTGTTCTCAGCATGCGGATCAACGGGACCGTCGATCTCAACGATGTGGTCAAGTTGATCGACGATCAGTTGGCGTACGGCGGCTCCGTCGAGGAGTCCTGCGAAGTTCGCATGCGCTGGGTCCCGGGCTCCACCGTCATTACAAGCGGTGCCGACAATGTCATGAACCTCCGCTCCCGCATGCAGTTGTCCCAGCGCACGTGCGAGCCGAACATGTCGCTCTACACCAGCAGCGTGCACAACGTGGACTACACGGTTACGGTGACCGAGGGCGGCATCGACGAGCTGGGCGTGTCCCTGGTCGTCAACTCCATTTCCGGCCTGGGTGAGGACTCCACCATGTCCGCGGCCCGGCTCAACCAGATCGCAGATGCCAACGTTACGCCGGTGACCGGGTGGCTGCGTCAGGTGGCATCGCTCTACCAGACCGGCTGCCTGGCCACGGCCGATGCGTCCATCAGCCCTGTGTCGATCAGTAGCAGCGGTCGGGTCTCGGTTGGCGTCAATGCCAGTGGCAACCTCCAGGCCCTGTCGGCCTGTGTCGTGCTTGACGACTCCATGCGCGACCTTGTGGCAGGCACGGGCGTGACGGCACTGATCCTGGGCGATCTCAGCCCCGGGACGGTCGTCGGCATCGTGAACGGTGTTCTGATGGGCCAGATGATGTCCACCGCCGACTACATCACGATGGTGGCCGACGACTTGGCCGATGAGACGTGGCGCGGAATCGTGCAGGAGGCCCTGCGCGCGCCGTTCGTTCAGGAAACCGTTGCCGCCGGTATGGGGGAAATGCTGCCGCCGGCCCTGGCCGACCGTCTCTTCTCCGACGCGGCCATCGAACAGGTCTGGGGCGGCATTCTGCTCCAGGACATCAACCCTGACACGCTGCAGGAACTCGTGATCGCGGTCGCTACCGGCATGGGCGACATGAACGCGTTGACAGGCGAGCTCGTCGGTCAAATTCAGCCTGCTTCGCTGGCCTTGGCGCTGGCCAGGCTTCTGACCATCGGCTAGAACACATATGGTTTGACCGGAGAGCCCTGGGCTATGCCCATCGCTGGCCCGGGGTTCCAAGTCCAACCTGAATGCAGGGAGCGTGGATTTGTTCCACGCTCCCTTTGCTTTGCGGTATCTGCGGCGTCGGGCCGATAGTCCCACCGGTCCGCACGTTCAGCCAGCGGCCCGGACCCTGGTTGGTCTCGCACGCTGGGTCGCGTGCGTGCAGCCCCTACCTGTATTCGACACCAAAACGGAATGCGAAACGCCGCTCAACCCGGGACGCGGCGGAATATGGGAACGCCGGGGATCACAGACCAGGAACACGCCAACGTGCCATGCCCGTTCCCCGGGAAGTTTCCGACGGCGGCAACCCAATTCAGGATGGGCTCCGGTGGCATTCGGCCGGCAATCAGATATGCAACTTTGGGTCTTTCTGGGCTCTCGGCCACCGTCTGTCGGAATGGTTTCCTTTCCCGAAACCCGTGCCACTGCCGACGTGTCTGTCTACATTGGCATTGGGTTGCCGGAACATCCCGGAGCGTACCGGGCGGCCAACGATGCGCGGCGGTTGGTTGGCTTTGCGCCTCGGAGCCAACGGATAAAGCGGCTACTACTCCTGCGCAAACCCAGGTGTCGGTTCCGAGGTTCCGATACGGGGACAGGGACCGCGCAGGCAGCCGGGACACGCGGCACTCATCGGTCGCGCATCCCGGCGGGCACCGCTATCAGAGGTTCACCCAATCCGGATCGGGTGCGATGTCGTCATTGGGACGACCGCCCGGGTCCGGCCGGCCGGATCCCGCCAGGCGATTCTGAATCGCCACTTCCATGCCGTCCGCGGCCCGGATCTGGCACGACAGACGGACGCCGCTCAATCCCCGCTCCGCGAGCTTGGCCTGTTCGGCTGCCGTGGTGACGGTTGGCTCACCCTCCACGAAACTGACGGCACAGGTGGTGCACATGCAGTTGCCGCCGCAGGCGTGCATCTGGTCAATGCCGCACTCGTCCACCAGAGCGAGTACCAGTCGCTTGCCCTCCGGGACGGAGAAGGTGCCTTCTCCCTGGACAGTGATGTTAACAGTGCTCATATGCGTTACTCCTTTTGGTGGGCGATGTTGCCGAGCGGGTCTGCGGAACTGCGCGAACCCGAATCTTACGGGTCCGACGGCCTATTCGAAAACGAACAGGGCCATCAAATCATTGACATTGGTCATTGTGGGTCCGGTAACCAGCATGTCACCGGCTGCGGTCAGCCACGGGTAGGCATTGTGCCCGGTGAGGTGCCGACGGGGATTCAAACCGGCTGCCATGCCCCGCCGCAGGGATCCCGCGTCCGCCAGCGCGCCCGCACTGTCCGTGGGGCCGTCTGTTCCATCCGTAGCCAGCGAGGCCAGGACCGTGCCGGGTTGGTCTGCCAATTCGAAGGCGGCCGCGAGCGCGAGTTCCTGATTGCGCCCGCCCTCGCCGCTGTCATCACCAAGGGTTACCGTTGTTTCCCCCCCGAACAGAAGACAGGCCGGAGCGGGTACGGGCAGGCCGTATCCGGCCACCTCGCGTCCGAAGCCGCACAACACCTTCGCGACTTCGGCCGCTTCCCCTTCCACGTACGAGGACATCCACACCGTGTTGAGGCCCAGTGCGCGTGCCCGGGTCTCGGCCGCGGCCATGGCCGTGCGGTTGTCCGCCACCACAAGCGTGGGGTTGCCCTTGAAGAGAGGATCGTCGGCGTTCGGAGTATCGGGAAGTTCGCCGCGCCACCCCGCTTCCAGGCGGGCGCGGATGGGCGCCGGCAGCGACGGCATCAACTGGAATTTCTCCACGATGCTCCGGGTTTCCTGCCAGTCACCGCTGTCGGGGACCGTGGGACCGCTGGCAATCACGTCCAATGGACTGCCGATGACGTCGCTCACGGCCAGGGTGGCGAAGCGAGCCGGGTGGATGGAACGGGCCAGCTGCCCGCCCTTGACCAGGCTGCAGTGCTTGCGCAGGCAGTTGATCTCGTTGATCGTCGCCCCGGCCCCCAGCAGGCTGGCTGTCATGGCCTGCAGATCGGCCAGGGTCAGGCCTTCGGCCGGGGCCACCAGCAATGCGGAACCACCGCCGGACAGGAGGTTGATCACCAGGTCCCGTTCCGTGGTGTCCGCCAGCAGTTCAAGGATGCGGCGGCCCGCCGTCACGCCGGCCTCGTTGGGTACGGGATGGCGGGCTTCGCAAATTTCGATGATCTCCGTTGGCGCCCGGTGGCCGTCCTTGACCACCACCAGGCCCGCGGCAATCCGGTCCCCCAGGATGGCCTCCAACGCCTGGCTCATTAATGCACCGGCCTTGCCCGCCCCGGTCACCAGGATGCGGTCCACGCCGGACAGGTCGATGGTTTGATCCGCCAGTTGCAGTTGGTCGCCGTCCAGTGACACGTGGTCCAGAACCGCGCGGGCTGGATCCGCGGCCTCGAGCGCGGCCTCCAGCACTTGGAGTACCGTGCGCCTTCGTTCCGGGTCCGCGTCCAGGACGCGCGGGTCGAACCGGCTCCTGCCGGGCACTGTCATCGGTCGTTGTCCTTCGCTGTTGTTCCCGGTAGCAGTTGGGGGGCGCCGGCCAGGTTCGGCAGGTCTCCGGGTTCGAACCGGAGAGGCGGTTGCTCCTGCAGCAGGCGCAGTGCTTCGGCCACCGCGGCGTCGAGTTGGGGATCGTGTCCCTCGCGAAAGTCGTTGGGCGAAATTTCGACTTCAATGTCGGGGTCGGTGCCGTAGTTCTCGACTGCCCAGCCCACATCCTTGAACCAGAAGCTGTACTCCGGCTGCGTGGTGACCGTGCCGTCCACCAGGGCATGGCGCGGCCAGATCCCGATCACACCGCCCCAGGTCCGCATGCCGATCAGCGTTCCCAGTCCCATCAGCTTGAACGAATGGCTGAATATGTCGCCGTCGCTGCCGGCGGCATCGTTGGTCAGGGCCACGATGGGACCGGACACCGACTCCTCGGGATAGGGTGCGACTCCCCCCCACCTGGTTTGGTCGAACCCAAGTTGGCGGCGCGCCAGCTTTTCGAGCAGCAGGGCACTCACATGGCCGCCGCCGTTGAAGCGCAAATCAACGACCAGGCCTTGCCGATGGAGTTCGCCCAGGAAGCCGCGGTGAAACTCCGCATAGCCCCACGGTCCCATGTCGGGAATGTGCAGGTAGCCGAGACGGCCGTCCGCCGCCGCATGCACCTTCGCCCGGTTGGCGTTCACCCAGGCACGGTACAGCGCACGTTTGTCACCGGTCATGGTGCGGACCGTGACTCCCTTCAGCATGTCGGTTGCGGCTGGCGACTCATTGTCGGCAGACTCGACTTGGGCGCCGCGCCGGAAACCAAGCTGAACTTCCTGCCCGGCCAGGTTGACCAAGAGGCTGGCGGGAGGCACGCTCTCCGAAACGGACTGTCCGTTGACGGAAACCAGCAGGTCGCCCCTGGCCACGTCGATCCCGGCCTCGGCAAACGGGGAATGGACTTCGGGCTCCCACACGTCGCCTTCAATCCAGTCGTCGAGCCGCCATCCCGGCGGATCCGCCTGCCACTCGAACTCCGCGGCCAGGGTGCCGATCGGCCAATGGGGCCCCGGTCGGTAGTCGCCTCCGAACTCGTAGCAGTGGCTCGTGCCCAGTTCGCCCTGCATTTCCCAGCACAGGTCGCTGAATTCGCGCCGGCTTGCGAGTCGCTGCACCAGGGGGGCGTACCGGTCATGGACTGCTTGCCAGTCCACGCCGGACATCTCGGGCGTCCAGAATTGGTCCCTCTGCAGTCGCCAGGCCTCCGCGAGCATCTGTTGCCATTCGGCCGAAGGCTCGATCGACAGGCGAATGCGACCGAGATCCAACCACCCGGTGACGCGGGGCGCGCCTTCATTGGTCAGGCTGTCGGCATTTTCGCTGGCCTTGATGACCCGCAGGCGCTGATCGGCCCGGTACAGCAGGTGTTTGCGGTTGGCGGACAGGCTGATGTCGGACACATCCGTGGCCACCTCGCTCGGTTTATGGTCCTTGAACACCCAAGCCTGGAGTGTGGCTCCGTGCGATGTTTCATCGTCCAACCACGGATCCTTCATGGTCTGCCTGGTTTCCGAAGCCAGCCAGAACACCCGATCCTCGGCCGCCGCCAGGACGGTGAACAGGCCTGCAGGCACCGGGAAGGGGAGTATCCGGTCCGCGATGCCGTCGACGTCAACCTGTAGGGGATCGGGAGCGGGATCCTTTGCCTTGTCCGGCTTCGCCTTGTCCGATCCGTCGGTGGTTTCCGCCGTCGAAGCGCCGTTCGCCGCGGGCGTGCCGTCTGCGTCGGGCTTGGTCTGTTCCTGTTTCTCCTCTTCGTCCTCCTCGTCCGCATCCTCACCGGTGCGCGGCACGAACGGATTGGGCAGATCCCCCTGCAGCGTAACCAGATAGGGGCGCATGGGGGCGGGAAACGACAGGTTGAACTGAACGGTGTCGTAGACCGGGTTGAGGATCCGGCTGCTCAGGAAGTAGAGATAGCGGCCCTTGGGGTCGAATACCGGACAGTGGTCCTGCAATACGGGTGTCCCAAGGTCCACGGTCAGGGGCTGTTCCGAACCATCGGGTTCCTCGCCGTCGGGCACCGGCACTTCCCTGCGGTATAGACGGATGGCATGGCTGTGCAGCGTGGGAGCCCTGTCCCAGGCCAGCCAGCGGCCGTCCGGGGACCAGTCGGCGTGCTCGATGTGGCCGTGCGGCGACCGGTCGACCAGCAGGTGTGTCCGGTCCTCCAGGTTGTACAGCCAGAGTTCGTAGCGGTGGTTTGTGATTGCCACGATGTCCGCCGCCGGGTTGACGTACAGATTCATGGCCCGGCCGAAGGCGAACCCCTCGTGCAAGTCAGCCTCGGCCGGCTCGCGGCCCGGCGTGAACACCTGGAGGCGCTCTTCGCCCATGGCATCGGTTACGGCCGCGATGCGCTTGCCGTCCCGCAGCCAGGAAGGCAGGCGATAGCGCACGCCTTGGGATGTCCCCAGCTGCAGGACCCCGCCGGCATGGTTTCCGAATGCGAAGGCCTTGCCGCGCGCGGACAGCGCGACCGAATGGCCCTCCGGATGCAAATCGGCCGACTCGAGATGGTCCGACGCCTCCGCGAACTTGCGGTTGCGCTGCACCCTCGGTGAGGACCAGGTCACGTCTATCTGAACGGCGGTGTCGTTCAGGATGTCCAGCAGGTGGAGGTCGGCTCCTGCATGGAAGACGATGACGGGCCGGCCATCGCCGTCCAAGCCCCAGGATGGATAGCGCGCATAGAAGTCGGCAAGGTTGGTGTGCCTGGTGAGGTCTTCGCCGGAAGGCAGGCAACTGTAGATGTTCCCGCAGCCTTCATGGTCGCTGACCAGGAATATGCGTTCGTCGGCCAGACCTTGGTCGGTCCCAATCCACATGGGCGAGGCCAGGTTGCCGTCCAGATCGGGAAGAATGCGGCTGAACTGCTCGTCTGCCCCGGGGGATACCCACAGCCGGCCGGCGGTGCCGCCCCGGTATCGCTTCCAACGGGCCGGATCGCCGGTGTTGCGGCCCAGAACCATGGCCCCGTCGGGCCCGAACCCAATCGAGGAGGCCCGGCCCAAGGGCACCTCCTCGACAACAAACCGGGACGGTGAGCTGCGAACCCGATTGAGAACCGTCGATCCGCGCACGGGCTGGCGGGCCGATGTAACGAAGTGAATCCACTCGCCGTCGGGGCTCCACGCCGCCGTTTGCATGGCATCTCCCTGCCACGTCAGGCGATCGGCGGGGCCACCACCGGAATTCATTACATAAATATCGGGAGCGCCTTCATCGCGGGCCACGAACGCAATCCGGGATCCGTCGGGAGACAGCAGGGGAAACTCGATTTCGCCAAGATTGCTGGTGAGACGCAGGGGTACTCCGCCCTGAAGGCAAATGGACCACAAGTCGTCTTCGCTGACGAAGACAATTCGATTCCCTTGGACGGTCGGATGTCGGTAGTAGCCTTGCATGCGTGTTTCCTGGAAGCGGAGCGTTCGTTCGCGCTGACAGCGGCAAGCTGATTGCGGCAGGGCCTGGCGAAAGCTGCCACCATGATGGTTCGGTTCGCGTGTGTCCGAAGCGGGCACATGGGATTGCCGTCACCCGGAACTGAACCATTGTCGCAAAGGCAGCGCCAAACCCGGTCCTCCGGATTGCCTCAAGCAGTCCAGCAAGGCGCATTCGCAATCAACCAAGTTTCCGGCGACGGCGCGCTTCCACACGGTCAGGTTGATTGTTGCCGTGTTGCTGCCAATTTCCGTTTTGGCTTGTTATTCTTGAATGGGGAAGCCGTGGGATTTCCGGGCAGTGGCCACGGTCGCCGCCCGCGTTCCCGGTGCTTCAGGCTTCCTGCCAGTTGATGGCGCAATCCCCAAATCCCCGTCATGCAATCTTCCCTCCGCCATTACAAGTTGCATTCCAAAGCCTGGTTTGAGGGGTGCCACGCCGGTTCGCGCGTGAACACGATTTCGACCCGCGGAAACACGCGATCCCGCTCATGTTGGGAGTGGCGCATCAGCCTGTTTTGGATCCTGGTTGGAACGGCGCTGATGGCATCCGGCTGCATGTCGGTGATCACCAATCCAATTGAGATGGCGATGGCCGGGGGAGAGCCTCATCTTGGGCCTCCCCTGCCGCCCGGCCAAGGAATGTTGGCCGGGCAGGTGGTGCACGAAGGCAAGCCCGTTGCCGATGCCGTGGTATTGGTAGCCCAGCCTGCGGGAACACCGCATGTCACGCACACGGACGCGAAGGGGCGCTATCTGCTGACAGATCTGCCACAAGGCTCCTACGTGCCCATTGCCGGGGCTCCGGGTTTCGAGTACGGGATGCCGAGGTCGATTCTGGGATTGCCGGTCTCAATCACCGTCCAGGACGATGTGACTGCGGTTGCGCCCGTGATCGAACTGGAAATGGAGCTGCGGGATGAGTTGGGCCCGGTTGCCGCGGAGACCTACAGTCTTGAACCGGCCGGCAGCTACGTTGTGGAGACCCCGTTCCCCAAGGGGGCCCGAGCCCAAGTGCATCGATGGACCTTTGAACGGGCGGAGGCGGTCAACGATTCGCTGTACCTATACCTGCCGCTCGATGCCGGCCCGGAAGACCAAATCCCGATGCTCCTGGCACTCTATCCCAATGCCACCAGGAACTGGGAGGACATCAGTGTTGGATTCGCCAGTCAGGGTTTCGGCGTCGTGGCCATGTCCCCAATCGGCACCCGGGGGCGCAATGTCACCGAACATGCCTTGGACGCGCGCCTGATGCTCCAGTTTGCCGCGCAGGGCCTCCTGGATCCCAGGTTGGACGATTCAAGGCTTCTGGCCATCAGCGGCAGCTATGGCGCCGCCATTCTCAACAAGCTGATCCGGATCTCGGACCGGGAGTTTGCCGCGGTGGTGACCCTGGGCGGAATCAGCAACGCGTTCACGGGTGCGGCGGCATTTTATTCAGGTGAAATGGAGTGGCCGCTGGTCTTGCGCTACGCCTTGGCCATGCTGGGTACGGCCAACGAGCGGCCGGACAGCTACATGCAGTACGCGCCCGTGTATTCGGCGTCCGCGATGCCGCCCATTTTGTTGATCCACACACTGAAGGACGAAATGGTGCCGTTGTCCCAATCGCTTGAGTACGAATCGGCCCTGCGTGACGCCGGGGTGCCGGTTGAGACCATTTACTTCGAGGACGAGAGCCACTACCTGAAGCTGGGTGCCCGCACCTCCGACACTACGCGCTATCTGTTCGCCAGCGTACTCGAATTCCTCCACGGATGGCTGGAGCAGGAGCCTGGTGCACAATAGGCGACGCACCGGTTCCGGTTGCCCGAGCCGCCACCGTTCGCTTGCCTTGGTTTTGCCTGGTCGTCGGCTACAGGGCACGGTTCCATGACCGACGAAGCGGCAGTTCTGTAGAGATAGGTTGGCAGGGACCCGACACCGGTCGCGGATGGGGGACGACTGTGAGCAAGTATTGCCAACCGGCCTGCGTGCACTTGGCGATGATGTCCCATGGTGCCCGTACTGGCTATTAAGGTGTTGGTCAACTTCTGCAGAGGTGTCGAAAACAGTCCGTTCCAAGCGGGTTCATCCGACCATGCAGACTACCCTCATCCTGCCCACCGACACCACGACCCGCTTCAGGATGCGTTTTGACGGGGTGGCGTTCAGTCCGGACGGACGAGCTCTGGCTGGTGGCAGTGATGACGACACTGTCCATGTGTGGGATGTGGCCACGGGCATTCTTCGGTATGCCTTGAAAGGCCACAAGGATGGGGTCCACAGCGTGGCGTTCAGTCCGGACGGGCGGACCCTTGCCAGCGGCGGTGGGGACAACACCATTCGCCTGTGGGATGCGGCCGCGGGTACCCTCCGGCACATCCTGAGAGGCCACACGGATTACGTCCTCAGTGTGGCGTTCGATCCGGACGGGCGGACTCTGGCCAGCAGTGGGTGGGACGACACCGTCCGCCTGTGGGATGCAGCCACGGGCACCTTCCGCTGCGCTTTGCTGGGCCACGCGGACGGAGTCTTCAGCGTGGCATTCAGTCCGGATGGGCGAATCCTCGCCAGCGGCGGGTGGGACAACACTGTCCGCCTGTGGGACGCAGCCACAGGGGAGCTTCATCACATTCTGCCGGGCCATGCGGATGAGGTCCTCAGCGTGGCGTTCAGTCCGGACGGACGGACGCTCGCCAGCGGCGGTGGGGACAACACCATCCGCCTGTGGGACGCGGCCACAGGGACCCTCCTCCGCATCCTGGAAGGCCATGCGGACGTGGTCGCGAGCGTGGTCTTCAGTCCGGATGGGCTGATTCTGGCCAGCGGTGGTTGGGACGACACTGTCCGTCTGTGGGATGTGGCCGCGGGTACCCTCCACCACATTCTGGAGGGCCAGCGTGTGGTCCACAGCGTGGCGTTCAGCCCGGACGGGCAGACCCTGGCCAGTGGCGGTGATGACGGCACGGTACGGGTATGGCACCCAACGCAATTAAGAATCGTGCCCGGGAAGGAATCTGCTTCGCCGCCTGGAATAACCACCCGCAATCCACGGGAAGATGAGTAGACTCAAAACTATCCCCTGCAGGATTGCCGTTGACTTGCATGCATTTGGAGTGACCATGACCCATACCGGAGAACTCGAAATCGGCAAGGAACACATGCCACAGGGAGCCTGCCTGCTTCCGGATCGCGGACCGAGAGTTCTGTGGATGAGTGGCGACGACAGTGAGGATTTTCTTCAGCGCATGACGACCAACGACATGCGCCTGCCGGTTGGGGGACATCGGCCCACGGCTCTCCTGACAGGCACGGGCCGTATCCAGGCCGTGTTCAGCGTGATTCGGGATGATGAAGGATATTGGCTGATCGCACCGCCACACGGGTCGGAGGCTCTGGGCAGCATGTTGCAGGGCAACATCTTCTTCATGGATCAGGTCACTGTGGAGGATGTGAGTGACCAATGGGACTTCCTGTACCTGGTGGGCCACGGGGCCTCCGCTGTTGTGGAGTTGTTGGAGTTTGCCGCGGCGGAGCCGGCTATGGTCGCCCGTGTCGGCGATCGGTTGTGCCTGTACGAGAACCTGCTCGAACTTCCCGGATTTGGACTGTTGATCCCCGCGGCCGAGACGGATGGTGTCCGCCGGGCCGTGCAACAGGGCCACGGTACGCTGTGGTCCAATTGGGACGAATATGACCATTTGCGCATCCGGTCCGTGCGGGGTGGCTACGGATACGAGTACACGGAGGCCTTCAACCCCCTGGAAGTAGGCCTGGACGCAATCTGCTCGGACAACAAGGGGTGCTATCCGGGGCAGGAGGTGATTGCACGGCAGCTCAACTACGATCGCGTGGCCCGGGGGCTGGTGCTGCTGGAGTCCGAGCAGCCGCTGGCCACGGGTGATCCTGTCAAATTGGAGGGGCGGCCGTTGGGGGAGGTCACCTCCGCCGGTTCGGTGTCGGCAGACGGCACATGGCCGTCGCTGGCGGTTGTCCGTTCCCGGCAACTCGCGCCAGGACAGACGGTAATGGCCGGAGACCGGCCTGCCGTCGTGGCGGCCATGCGCCAAGCGAGTTTGGTCTAGGGCGCGATGGTGGTCGCGTACCGCGGCATGGAGGGGGCTGTTCCCGGATTGCCCCGTTCGGTGGCCTCTCGGCGGGGAATCCGGATTGGCCGTGTGCAGGCTGCCCGTGGCTGAAACCTGGCGGTTGATCATCGAGCCGCAGCCGCGGCGGGCCAGCGTCAACATGGCAATGGACGAAGCCTTGGCCGAATCCGTGGCCTCCGGTTGCGCACCGCCGACCCTGCGCCTGTATCGGTGGTCTCCGGCCGCGGTCAGCATCGGCCGGTTTCAGTCCGTTGCCGATCTGGACCTCGACCGACTCGACGATAGGGGTTGGGACTGGGTACGCCGGCTCAGCGGCGGCCGGGCGCTTCTGCACGGGAGCGAACTTACCTACGCGCTTCTGTTGCCTCTGGCACACCCCGTCGCCCAACTGGGCATCCTGGATTCCTACCGCGCCCTGGCCGGATCCTTGCGGGCCGCCCTGGCGGCCCTGGGTGTCAATGCGGATCCGTTGCAGGCCCGTGCGCGCAGGACGGCGACTGCTTCGGCCGCCTGTCTCGAGCAGGTCAGTGCGTGGGAGCTTGCCGTCGCGGGCCGCAAGCTTGTGGGCAGTGCCCAGTGCCGGCGACACGGTTACGTCCTGCAGCACGGCAGCCTGCCACTGGACGGGGATCCGGCAGCCCTGGCCGAAGTGTTGTGCCTGGATGCCGGGTGCCGGCGACGGGGTTGCGTCCGGCAGCGCGCCAGCCTGCCACTGGACGGGGATCCGGCAGCCCTGGCCGAAGTGTTGTGCCTGGATGCCGGTGACCGGGAGCGGCTGCGCAACCGCCTGCGGGAAACGGCAACCACCTTGGCGCATGCAATGGACATGCCGGACGTCAAAGGCGAATTGCCGGATTGGCAACCCCTGGCGCGCACGTTTGCCTGTGGGTTCGGCAACCATGCCCGGGTGGACTGGGCCGAAGAGGGCAGCCGGCCGGCGGAACTGGAGGCGGCGGCCCGGCTGGCGAGGGTCCGTTATGCGGCCGGCACTTGGCTCAATCTGCGGTGAGTTGCGCGTCGAGCCTCTGCCGCACCCTCCGAGTGAATTGCATCGCCTTGACGACGGACGCGCAACAGATGGCGAGGCTACCGTGTCGGTTGGATTGCTGACGCTCGAACTCTATCTGGAGGGCACCGCCTCCCTCAAGGAGAAGCGCAGCCGCATCGCGCCCGCCATCCGCCGCATTCGAACCAGGTTCAACGCCTCGGTCTGCGAATCGGATGCCCAGGATGTGCTGACGCGTGCGGAGATCTCCGTGGTGGTCGTGAGCACCAACGACAGCCATGTCCACAGCCAATTGCAGGCTGTGCGCAACTGGGTTCTGGATGCCCGGCTGGATGTCGAGGTGCTGGACAGCCACGTCGAACTGATTGCCTGAACAACCAGGGCTTTGTATCCGCCGCCGTTCGCTCGATGTCGACCGGAATCCGCGCCAGGGAGCGGCCGGGCCGGGAATCGCCGTCCTACGAGGAAGCAGCCACCGCCTTCGGATCGCTCATGCCGATCCATGAGTCCTTGGCCTCCGGATGTCCGGGCCAGTCCACATGCCGGTACAGGAAGGCGGCCACCGTGACCACCACCGAAATCAGCGCAAACCATTGGGCGGCTGCCAGGGAACTGCCAATCATCCAGGCATCGGGACGCAGGAACTCGACCAGGAAGCGTCCCACCGGGTAGAAGAAGAACAGCATCAGGACCCCGTCCCCGAAGCGCAGGCGCTTGCCGAAGCGCAGGAACAGCAGGTTGATGACAAGCACCGCCATCAGGTTCCAAATCATCTCGTAGAAGAAGGTGGGATGGAATCCGTTCGTGGCGTACCAGTCGATGGCCTGTTGTGTGATGTTCGGGTCGGAGCACACCCCCAGGGCGCCCTCCGGTACCTGACAGGGGTAGTCCGGGTTGATGTGGAACGCCCAGGGCAGGTTTGTGGCCGGCCCGTACAGCTCCTGGTTTACGAAATTCCCGAACCGGCCGACGGCCTGGGCCAGCGGGACATTGACCGCGATGTAGTCCAGGTACTGCAGCACGTTGATTTTCGAGATCCAGGCATAGACGATGACGGCCAGGACCCCGCCAATCAGTCCGCCGTAGATGCCCAGCCCCCTGAATCCTCCGGACCAGAAGTTGATGATGTCCATCGGATTTTCACGGTAGTGGGCCCAGCCGCCACCGTCCGCCGGCGAGCTGAGCACGTGGTAGACCCGCGCGCCCAGGATGCCGGCAATCAGGCACCAGGCCAGCAGGTTCCAGATGTGGTCCGGATCCCCGCCCGAACGCTTGGCCCACAGGGTGCTTGAAAACGCGCTCAGCGTGGCTCCTCCGACAATCAGCAGTCCGTACCAGTGCAGGGAAAAATTGCCGACTTCCAGCAGGATGGGATTCATGGGAAGGGGATCCTAAAGGGAGGATAAAGAGTGCGGGAGGCCGGATTGGTTGCCGCATCGCAGGCCAACACTCGGCGGTTGGCGAGTCAGTATAGGTTAGGTGGACGCCGTCGGTCGGAAGATTCGGCAAGGCCGCGAGGATGTCGCGGCCTTGGCGGCCACTGGACAGCCACACCGGCAAGCGGCAATGTCACCGCCATGCGGCGCCTGCTTCCAGCCAGTTCTCCAGGACGGTGCCGACGCGCCAGAGGCTGTCCGCGCCGACCTTGTCCATCGTGTCGCCTACGGTATGCCACCACGGGTAGTCGAAGTCAATGATGTCCACCGCCGGAATGCCGGCATTCAGGAACGGATGGTGATCGTCAAGGATTGAGTAGCCCGGCACCGGCTGAAACCAGGCCTCCAGGCCCAGTTCGGCGGCCTGTTGCCAAATGGCGGCCTGCAATTCCGGGGTGCTGGTGCGCTCAAGGGGCAGTTCCTGGCGGCTGTCCCCCACCATGTCCACGATGACAACCGCCGTGGGGTTGTTGCAGGCCGGCAACAGATCGAGGTCCGCCGCGAACGCCGAGGATCCCAGGATCCAGTGCCAGCCGGGGATGTTGCCGTTGTCCTCGGCGTCGAAGAAGGCCAGGCAAATCCGGTGGCCCGTCTTGTCGGTCTCCAGGGCCCGCGCCAGTTCCATCAGCACCGCCACGCCCGATGCTCCGTCATTGGCCCCGATCACCGGGCGCGTCCGGAGGTCCGGATCCGGATCTTCATCCGCAAACAAGCGCGTATCGAAGTGGGCGCCCAGCAGCAGATCGGGTCCGGAGCCCTTCCAGGCGAGCAGGTTTTCGCCGCGATCACCGTTCGGCAAGGCAAACGGGTGGGCGTACACCTGCCAGTCCAGGGCTGCCAGGTGCTGCCGGATCAAGACCCTGGTGCGGCGGTTGGCCAGGGAGCCCGTCGGGCGCGGCCCCAGGTCGACCTGGGCCTGCACGTGTTCCAGGGCCCTTTCGCCGTCGAAAGGCGGCGGTCCGTACACGGCATGGGAGAAATACCCCCATCCCAGGTGTCCTCCGTAACCGAAGCAACCCAGGACCAGAATCCCAAGCAGCAGTTCGGAGCGGCGAACCCGCCATCGTTCAAGGAGTGTCTTCACTGCAACCTGGAGATCACGGTTCAGGAACGCGTGCGGAATTCGACGCGGATCGGTGTGCCAACGAAGGGGTGCTGCTCGCGGATCGCGTTCTCGATGTAGCGTGCATAGGTAAAGTGCACCAGCTTGCTGTTGTTCACGAAGAGAACGAACGTCGGCGGCGCAACGGCCACCTGGGTGCCGTAGTAGATCCTGAGCGGCTGGCCGTTGCGCGACGGCGTGGCTCCCTGGAAGTATGCCTGCTGGATCAGCTGATTGAAGGGGCCGGTGCCAATCCTTTGCGTCCTTGCCGCATGCACCTCCAGGGCCGTGGGCAGGATGCGGTGCAGCCGCTGCCGGTCCAGGGCCGATATGAAGAGCAGCGGCGCGTAGGGCAGGAACTGCAGTTCCGATCGGATCTTCTTCTCGTATTCCAGGATGGTGTGCTCGTCCTTGACCACCGCATCCCACTTGTTGGCGAGCAGGACCACTCCGGTTTTGGATTCCTCGATCATGCCGGCCACGTGCGCATCCTGTGCCGTAACCCCCTCGGTGGTGTCCAGCAACAGCAGGGCGACATCGGCCCGGTCGATGGCCCTGGCGCTGCGCAGCACGCTGTATTGTTCAATGCCGCGTTCGATGCGGCCCCGTCGCCGAATGCCGGCGGTGTCGACCAGAGTCACGTCCCGGCCATGCCAGGTGAGGCGTGAGTCGACCGGGTCGCGCGTGGTGCCCGGTACCTCGCTGGTGATGGCGCGTTCTTCGCCAATCAGGGCGTTGAGCAGGCTGCTCTTGCCGACGTTGGGCCGCCCCACCAGGGCAATCCGGACCGAATCGTCCTCCTCGTCCCCGGCTGGTGTGCCGGCCAGGTTGGACAGCAGGCCGTCGAGAAGTTCCGCCACACCGTCGCCGTGCAGGGCGGAGATGGCCATCGGTTCGCCCAAGCCCAACTGCCAGAACTCGGTGGCATCCAGAACGCGGGCATCGGTCTCGGCCTTGTTGACCGCCAACACTACCGGCTTGTCGTGCTGGCGCAGAAACGCGGCCACATCCAAGTCCTCGGCCACTACCCCGTCCTTGACATCGGTCAGCAGGATGACGGCATCCGCCTCGTCCAGGGCTACGGTGGCCTGTTCCAGGATCGACAGGGAGAACTCCTCGGACGAGTTGGCGGAGCGCGAACGGGCCGTGGATGCACCGGGATCGCGGAAGCGCAGGCCTCCGGTATCGACCAGCGCGAACCGCTGTCCCTGCCATTCCGCCGTGCCGTACAGGCGGTCGCGGGTGGTTCCCGGCAGATCCTCCACAATCGCCGTGCGGACACCGGTCAGGCGATTGAACAGCGTGGACTTGCCCACGTTGGGGCGGCCCACCAGGGCTACGAGTGCGGGTGACATGCTGCAGGTGGTCCCGGGGCTTCAGGAGGACGGGGCCAAGGCGGACTTCAGGCTTGCCACGACCTCGGCCTGGGCGGGATCGTGGTTCACCAGCGTGATGAGATTGGATGACTCAACGGCCGGATCCGCAAAGACAAACCGGACAGGGGCAAGTTCCCATGTGCCCTGTTCGGCCGGGCAGTCGAAGAGGGCCAGCCAGGCAAATTCGCCCGCGGCTTCCATGGCGTACAACTGTTCGAAGGCTTCAAACGGACCGCGCAGGTGCATGAACAGGGGCGTGAATTCGTAGACCAGGTCCGGGTGTTCCAATTGACAGGCCGCCCGGGCCTTTTGCGTATTGTCGAGGATGACGTGATCCACTTCAATCACGAAGGCGACTTCCGCCGTGGCGGTGGTCGCACCCTCCGGCACGTCCACGGACGCGATCACCGTGGTGGTGCGCGTGACGGGTTTGACGGGTTCCGCCGGATGCAGCGGCAGCGGGTCCGGTACGGAATCCAACACGTTCCGCGGACCGCGCAGCAGCAAAAATTCAGGGTCGGTGCGCACCTCCGTCAGACTGTAGCCGCTGGGTACGGTCGCCGGCGGCTCCAGGACTACCCGTACGCGTCGGGTATTGGGCAGGGACGAATAGCGCACCGTTGCCGACACAATGCCCGGATTGGCGGTCAGCGCCGTCAGCGCGTTGCCGTCGCTGTCCACGGCCTGCACCGACAAGGGCAATTCGAACGACCCCGCGTTGGTGGTGAAGGCGGTGGAGTAGAACGGCAGATAGGCTACCGCACTGTCCATTCGCATCAGGTCCTCCTGCGGTCCTGTGATCAACGTATGGGTGGTGTTGAGTGCCGTCCCTTCCAGCACATAGCCGTCCGGCAGGTCCCCCACCCGGACCAGGGTCACCGGGAGGAGCGAACTTTGTTCCTGCCGGGCCAGGGCCTCGGCCAACACTTCGGGAGAGGATTGCAGCGCGATGTCCACGGCGCAGGCCGTGCCGGCCGGCGCAGACGATGCCCGCACCGAGAGAACCTGGAGATTCGGTTCGAGGGCCGCGGCATCGCAGAGGAAGCGGGGAACGCCGCTGGTCAGTTCGAGTTCCTTGTCCGCGGGCCGCAGTTGCACCTCCAGGTACTGGACATAGGGAGGTTGCAGATTGGCCCAGCGGCTTTGCGGTGAACGCACGCGGACCGTAAGTGTGGCATTCACACTGGCGCACTGCAGGTCGGTGTCCTGCAGGTCCGGGCAGGGCACCGGCACGTTGGCGATGGTACGCACGATCATCGGATCCTGCTGGCTGATGATGATCAGCCAGACGAACACGGAAGCCAGCAGGGCCACGACCAGCCGGAGCAGCCGCTGGACCCACCGGGACGCAATCGGTCTCAAGGCCGGGCCTCCACTGCCGGGGAAGGTCCGGGTCGGATGCCCCGCTCACGCAGGAACCGCAGGGCGCCCAGTTCGTACAGTACGGACAGTACATTCTCCGGCGATGTCTCCGTGAGGTGGCCGCCGATCGAATAGGCTATCCCGCCCGTCTCTTCGGACACGACCAAGCACAGCGCGTCGTTGTGGGCGGTGATGTTCTGTGCCGCCAGGTGGCGGGTGCCCGTCTCCGCGCGGGCGCTCAGCGTGCGGCCCGCCTGATCGCCGATGGAGAAGAGGACGTTGGCCCGTTGAATCCGGCCCTGCGCAATGATCACCGCGCCGTCGTGCAGACTGGACTGCTTCTCAAAGACGGAGTTGAGCAGCTGCCGGGAGAGGACCGCGTCGAGGCGGATGCCGTCGCTGGCGGTGTTGGCCAACAGGTCCCGGCCGGTCAGCACAATCAGGGCCCCCAGACGGTTGCGGTGCAGATAGCGGACGCTCTCCGCAACCTCCTGCATCCACTGTTCGTCGAGTTGTCCCTGGCTGCCGGCCTGTCGGATGCGATCCCAGAAGCCGACCCCGCGTCCGGCCTGGGACAGCATGTTGCGGATTTCGGATTGGAAGATGATGGGTATCGAGACCAGGACGACAAGGTAGCTGTTGCGGATGATGAGATTGAGGGCGGTCAGTCCGTCGAACGCGGTGACGGCGGAAAACAGCACCAGGAGAAACAACAGGCCGTTGAGGAGTCTGCGCAGCGGCGAACGCGCCAGCTGGCTCAGCAGGATGTAAAGGAACGCGCACAGGGCCGCCACGTCAAGCAGGTTGAGTGGTTCCAGCAACCGCGGGAGGTGGGCAACCACGTTGCCCGCTGCGGAGTCCTCACGGAAGAGTTGGAACAGGGACCCCAGTCTCTCCATGAAGGCTAATCCGGCAACGGCACCTGGCCCAGGAGGTGGGCCAGCAGCGCCTTTTGAGCATGCAGGCGATTGTGGGCCTGCTGAAAGACCCGGCTGTGGCGGCCGTCCATCACCGAGTCGGTGATCTCTTCGTTCCGGTGTGCGGGGAGGCAGTGCATCACGATCACGTCCGGATTGCCGGTCCGGTCCAACAGGCCGGTGTTGAGCTGGTAGTCGCGCAGGTCCGCCGTGCGCCGTTCGGATTCGGCCTCCTGGCCCATGCTGGTCCACACATCCGTGTACAGGACGTCGGCGCCTTCAACCGCATCCAGCGCATCCGTGACGAGATCGGGTTCGCACGCGGAGTCCCATTCCTCCGGACGAGGCTGGTAGCCCTTGGGTGCAATCACCCGAATCTCCATGTTGGCCAGGCTGGCGGCCTCGATCAAGCTGCGGGCGGTGTTGTTGTCGCCGTCTCCCACGAAGGCAATGGTCAGTCCACGGCAGGCGCCGGCCATCTGCTCAATCGTGTAGATGTCGGCCAGGGCCTGACACGGATGGGAGCGGTCGCTGAGCCCGTTGATGACCGGTACCGATGCATGACGTGCCAGATCGTCGATCGCCGCGTGTTCGAACACCCGCGCCATGATCCCGTCGGCCATGCCCGAGAGGACCCGCGCCACATCCGCCGCGGTCTCGCGCTCGCCCAGGCCGACTTCCGCGGGACTCAGGTAGAGCGCCCCGCCGCCCAGATGGCGCATGCCGACTTCAAAGGACACGCGTGTCCGCAGGCTGGCCTTCATGAACACCATGGCCAGGCTGCGTCCGTCCAGCACCGGCTCGTTGCGGCCTTCGCGGACCCATTCGTCCTGGAGGTTGCGGGCCAGCCGCAGAAGTCCTCGGAACTTCTGTTGGGACAGACAGGAAATGTCCGTAAAGTGCTTCATGGCGTCTGAGGGGGAGTGCGTGGCAGCCATTGCGGGATCTTGCCGATGCGCCTGTGATGCGAACCTGAAAACGGTGCGGCCGATTCTGCAACAGCGAAACAATAAATATATCACTGGATTCAGTGGCCGGCCGCCGGTTTCTGACCAGCCCTCCGGGCAGAACGGTAGATTTGGTCATGCGCTTGGCAGTCGGTCCTCGCGGCCCGTAAAGATACGCACATCCCGGGCCGGCACGTGCACCGACTCGAACCGTCCGTCGATGCAGCGCAGGACCGAACCGTCCCGGGCATCCGTCAGGGCGAAATGCTCGACCGTTCCGCCGACGTTGGTCAATTGCACGCGGATGTCGCTGCGGCCGGCATTGAATACCACGAGCGCGATGCTCCCGTGCCACGTCCGCTTGAAGGCGAACACAGCGTCCCGAGCGCGCAGCTGGATACAGTGTCCGCGTCGCAAAACCTCATGTTCGCGGCGCAGTTGGGCCAGCCACCGGACATGCGACAAGAGGTCGTGATCCCACGTTTCGGGCCGGTGCCAGGGAAACGCCTTGCGGCACTCCGGATCTCCGGTGCCGGTCAGGCCCACTTCGGTGCCGTAGTAGATGATCGGGGCGCCGGGCATGGTCATCTGGAAGGCCAGCATCAGCCGCACCGCGCCGGCATCGCCTCCGGCCAGATGATGAATGCGGGGCATGTCGTGGCTGTCGAGGTAGTTGAGGCTGGCCAGTGCGTATTCCCAGGCGTGGGTCTTCAGCATTTTTTCCACGCGTCCGGCAAAGGCTGCTGCCTCCAAGCCCGGCACTGCGTATCCGGAAATCGAGATGCCCTCGGCCGGCAGGGCCTCCCGGGCGAAAAACCCCAGCGCCAGGCGGCCCAGTTCATAGTTGGTGATCCCGTCGCAGCGGTCGCCGTCCAGCCATCCGCGTCCCGTGTCCCACAGTTCACCCACGATGTAGGCGTCGTTCGCGATGCCCTTCACCACCGTGCGGAACCGTTCCCAAAACCCCGGAGTGCCGATCTCCTCGGGCACGTCCAGCCGCCAGCCGTCAATGCCGAAGTCAATCCAGTGGCGGGCCACATCCAGCAGGTAGTCCTGGACAACCGGATTGTCCACGTTCAGCTTGGGCAGGTCCGGCAACCCCCACCATGCCTCGTAGTTGCAGTTCCCGGCCTCGGGCGTGGTGTAGGGACGCAGGGGATACCCGCGGATCCGGAACCAGTCACAGTACGGGGACTGGTCCATGGATTCACAGACGTGGTGAAAGGCCCAGAAACCCCGGCCCACATGGTTGAAGACGCCGTCCAGGACTAGCCGCATGCCCCGGGCATGGACATCGTCCAGGAGTCGTCGCAAGGCCGCGTTGCCGCCCAGCAAGGGGTCGACCGCGTAGTAGTCGTATGTGTGGTACCGGTGGTTGGCGGCGGAGGCAAAGACGGGGTTCAGGTACAGGGCGGTGACACCCAGCTCCTGGAGATAGTCCAGCTTCTCACGGATGCCGTCCAGGTCGCCGCCTTGGAACCCCGTGCGTGTAGGTGGCGAACCCCAAGGTTGAAAGGGGTGCTCCTTGCGGGCAAGGCTGCCCTCGCTGCGGCGGAACCGGTCGGGGAAAATCTGGTAAAAGACCGCGTCCTGGACCCAGGTGGGCGGACGCTGGGAACCGGAAGCCAAACTGGTTGCATCGTCTTCCGTTACACGCATCGCGTTCTCCATGGTTGTGGATGAGCCGACCTACAGGTACTTCCAGCCTGGTGCCTGGCTACCGACGTGCAGTCCGTACCCCTCGGTGTGGCGAGTCGCGGCGTGGAGCCGCGGTTTCCTGGTCCGGCAGTCGGTCCGGACCAGTGGCTTGTCCGGCATGGATTGGTTCGGTGTGCCTTGACCACACAGGATGACCCGCCGGGTTCCTGGAAGGAAGGCCCCTGTGCCAACGACCGGCACGGTATGGCATTTCAAAACGGTTGCGGAACGGTTGTGCAATCAACGTTGATGCCTATGGGGATTGCGTCGCGTCGGTTTGGCGTCCCTCCATGCGATGCAATCGAGCGTAGCGCTTGCCGAAGTTCCAAAGAAATCGACCCGCCACCGCAGCCAAGACTCCAATGGCCACGGCAATGCCCCAACTCGTGGTCGATTCGAAGAGGCCTACGATGGCAAGGATCAACAAGACCATGACAAGCAACAACGCGACCACAAATGCCATCCACTGGACGCGCCGCACGAGCTGTTGCCGGGATTGCAGGAGTGCCATCGACTCCGTGTGGTTTTGGTCCTGCGCGCGGCCCGCCTGGCGCACCCGTTCCTCGGCCAAGGCCAGGATCCGATCCGCGGCGCCCGGCAGAATGTCATTCAGTTCGCGCAGATCGGCCGGTGTGGGCAGCAGGTCGCGTTGCAACTCGGCTTGCAGATGCCGATGCTCCTGATCCTGCTCCGGACCGTCGGATTCCGGTACATGGGGCAGGTTCCTCTCGCCTTCAGGGTCCGGCCGCGGCTGGTCTTCTTGTGATGGTGGCTGGTGCGTCATTGGGGGACGATGATGGGAACTCGGACCATTGCATCGCGCTGGCTGCCTTGACGGCATGGTCCATGGCGACCCGAACATGAACCAACGAGAGCGGTGGCGATGGGGTTTGCCGAAAGTTGCCTTGTCTTTGGCTGCCGTCGCATCGTGAGACTAACCTATTCGAAAAACGCCCGGACCTGGTTGACATAGCGCACGGTTCTGGCTGGCGGCAGATCCTTCAATATGCGAAAGCGGTAGCCCTTGGTGGTCAGGCGCGAGTCCAGGATGGTTACGACCCCCCGATCCGAAGTGCGCCGAATCAAGCGCCCGAAGCCCTGCTTCAGGGACAGGCTCACCGCCGGCAGGGCGTAGTTGTTCCAGGCCCACCATTCGTTGCCTTCGCCGTACCGGTCGTTCAACAGCTCGGTTCGGTACTTGTACACGGGGTCGTTGGGAGGCACGAAGGGCAGCTTGTCGATGATGACGGACACCACGGCATCGCCTGGTATGTCGATGCCCTCCCAGAAGCTGCGGGTGGCGCACAGCACGCTGTGCGGCGTTTCCCGCAGCCACTGGATCAGCTCACCGGGATTCCCGTCCTCCTGGGAGCGCACCTGCCAGGTTGCGTGCCGCGCCTTGTCCCGGAGCTCGTCATGCACTTCGCGCAGTGCGGCATAGCTGGTGAACAGGCAGAGCGTATCGCCGTCGGTGATGTCGACCAACGCGGAGATGATGCCTTTGATGCTGTCGTACCACGGCTCCCGCTGTCGGAAATCGAATGCATCCACCTTGGGCAGGAACAGCAGGGCCTGGCTGCGGTAGTCGAAGACGTGGGGCAGTTGGATCTCCGCCACCGGGTGTTCGCGCAGCCCGGTGCGCAAACGGAAATTGTCGAACGACTGGTCGACGGTCAGTGTGGCACTGGTGCAGACCATGGTCTTGCCCAACGCGAACAGCAGTTCGTCCAGTGCCGACGCAGGATCCAGCGGTGCCCGGACGAGGGCGGCCTGACGCTTTTCCTGCTGCCGGTTGCCGGTGATGTAGCGCACATACAGCGGATCGGGTTCCGCCATGTCCCTGGCGGTCTTGGCCAGCAGTTCCAGGGCCGCGACGGCCATGTCCTTGCGGGCCGATGCCTCCCGCTGGGAGTCGTGCGCGGACTCCGACGCGGGGACCTTGTCTGTCAGTTCCTGTGCGGCGGCTTCGAGTTCTTCGGCCAGGTTCAGCGCCTGTGCCAGGGGGCCGTGCACGACCCCGTCGCCGTCGGCGGCGCCTCCCGCCTCCAGGAGCAGCAACCCGCAGGTGTCCTCCAGCCGTCTTCGCTGGTCGCCGAGCCGCTGGTAGGTTCGGCGGAACATGCGGGAGTTCAACAGCGAGGAGAGCTCGCCGACGGTCAATTCGGCGGCCAGCACCCGCGTGGCAATGTCCTCAAGGTGATGGGCCTCGTCCAGGATGTAGACATCGGCTTCGGGCACCAGCTCGTGCAGGCCGGTGGCAACGGATTCCTTGAGGCTGTAGAGAAGGAGATCATGGTTCGTAATCACCAGATCGGCCTGCTGGGCCCTCCGTCGCATGGAATCGACGTAGCATGGATCCTGGGCGAAGGTGCAGGCATACCCAAGACAGTCCACCGGCAGCGAGGCGATGTCGCGCAGGGCCGGGCCGGATGGCCGGTGTTCCAGGTAGGCAACGTCTCCCGTGAACGTGCGATCGGACAGCTTCAGTTCGATTTCGTCGAAGGCTTGTGCGTCCTCGTTGTCCGCCGGTTCCAACAGGGAATCCTGATCGCGGAACATGTGCCATTTGTAGTGGCACACATAGTTGCTGCGGCCCTTGGCCACTTCAACCGACGTGTCCAGGTCCAAGGCGTCCCGCAGGAACGGTATGTCCTTGTCCATCAGCTGGTCCTGGAGGGTGCGGTACGCGGTGGATACCACCACCTTGCGGCCGCTCAGGATTGCCGGCACGAGATAGGCAAAGGACTTGCCCACACCGGTGGGAGCTTCGATAATCGAAATGCCGCCCTCGCAGATGGTTCGGGCAACCTCCGCCGCCATGCGGACCTGCGGAACGCGGGCCGTGAAGCCCTGGAGCCTGGCGGCAAGCGGACCGGTGGCACCGAAAACCGAAATCGTTTCGGCTACAGGGTCCATGGCGTGGATTATCGCGTGCGGAGACGGCCTGGGGTCGGAGGGAACTGCCGGTATCGGAACGGGACTTGCCCGCCAGCGCCGGAGTGGGACAAGCCTCCGGTCCGGAATCGCTTGGACGGACTAGCGAATGAGTGTGTCCAGAATGTAGATGGTTCCGTTCTTCGGTGTGGACACCGTGGCAACCACCCTGGCGTTGCCAATCAGCGTCCGTCCCTGGTCGGTTTGGGTGACCGTCCACACCCGGCCGCTGATGGACGTTGCGGTCCCTGCATTCGCCAATTCGGTCAGACTCAGGTCGCCGCTGAGCACGTGGGACCGGTTGAATTCGGCCAACGAGTCCAGCGAACTGAAAATGGACTTGATCGCGGTGGTGTCGGCGGCAACCCAGGCCGCGTCGCTTGGCGCCAGCAGCGTATAGGGTCCATCCTGCCCCAACGTTGCCAGTACCGGGCTCAGGGTTAGCGCAAAGGCATAGATTTCAAGTCGGAAATCCTGATCGACGTACTCCGCGATCGTGAGCGATTCGGGATCGACAATGACGGGCGGCAGAGGGGTGGGGGTTGGTGGCACCGGGGTCGGGACCGTCTCGGGCGTCGGTTCGGCCGGCGGTGTTCCCGTGCTGTCCTCGACGGTTGCATCCTCGCTGTCTGCCGCCGCCGGGGCTGCCGGTTCGGTGTCGGTGTCGGTGTCTGTTGTAGGACTGTCCGTGGGGACCGCCTCTTCGGGTTCCGCCACCGTGCCGGTCGGATCCGCCGCGGCCATCGAGTCCTGGGCGGGGGGCAGGTACTGCTGGGGCGTGCCGAACAGCAGTTGCTCCATGGGCGGGATGAAAATGCGGATGCCCGGTTCGAGCTCGGAACAATCGGGCAGCATGTTGTAGGCGCAGAGGCGCCCGGCCACCGTGGCGTTGTTGTAGTTGGCGGCGGCCAAATCGGCGAGGGTGTCGCCGGCGGCAATGGTAATCAGTTGAGCCTGCAGGTCGGCCGGCAGTTGGGAAGCCGGGTCCGGCGCAGGTGTTGGCGTCGGGGTGGGGGCGGGCGTGGGTGTGGGTGTCGGGATGGGCGTGCTGGTCGGCAGGGGGATGTCCAGGGCATCGCTCAATGCTTCCAGTGTCGGGATGTCGATCGTGGTGCCGACGCCGATGTTGTTACAGTCCTTTATCTCATTGAAGTCGCACAACGCCTGGTACAACTCGCCGTTGTTGTAGGCGTGGGCGGCCACGCGCGCCATGGTGTCGCCCGGCTGAATTACATAGGGGGTCCCCGCCTCGGGCAGAATGCGCGACTCGTCCTGCGCATTGATCGCCGAAAAAGTCACCAGCACGAACGAAATCGCCAGCAACACCAGCGATGCCACGATGCGAATGGCTACATGACGACGCTTGAAGATGGCGTTCATGAAGGGGGGGTGCGAAGAGCTAGCTGTCGGACGCGGAACGCGGGCACCGCAACGAATACTTCGGCGGCCCGGTCACGGCTGCGACAGGAACGATACGTCAATTCTACCACCCGCGTCCGATCTCCGTCATCGATTGATCCAGATTGGATCCAGGAACGGTCCAAATGCCGAGGGTGCCGTTCAGTCAGCACCCTCGCCGCCGCGACTGGCATTCCCTGAGGGAGAATAAAGAGGCGACGGCCGGATTCGAACCGGCGAATGGAGGTTTTGCAGACCTCTGCCTTAAACCACTTGGCTACGTCGCCATCCGGGCGTGAACGATGTCCGACGGAACCGACAGTTCCGTGACATCGCTGCGGCTGCCAGTCTATGCTATCAAAATTGTGTCCGCCTTGGCGGCGGTTGCCCACAACAGACTCCTCTGCTTCGGTGCCAGTCACTGCCGTCCCGTGAGTCAATCGGTCCTCAATTCATGTTCTGTTTGCGGTGCACCGTTCGCCGATGCCCGCGATCACCGGACCGTGGCGCGCACACCGGCCAGTGCGTGCCATGTGTGCCGGCGGCACGCACCGGCGGCCGGCAGGGAGCGCGGCCTCGTTCTGGGGTTCAATCGCCGACGGCGATTCGGGTTTCTGCGCGCGTCGGACGGCCGGCGCGTGTTCTGCCGAGGTGCGGAGGTTGCGCAGGGCCGCCGCCTGCGCAAAGGGGATGTCGTTGCATTTCGGCGAGTTGCGGGCCGCAGGGGGCCCGAAGCGCAGGATGTAAGTGTGGAGGCGTCGGCTGTTGACTTGAAGACATGGACGGACCAGCTGGCTGCTTCTGTGGCCCCCGGCCTGGAAGTCGCCGCCGAAACCGCCGGCGGGCGTGGTTCCCGGAACAAGGCAGACTCGTTGTAGGACTGGTGCCGTGTTGGACCCCGCGTGCAGCATTCACGATGTGCCGGGGGGCCCGAGGTTGTCCAGCCACTCATCGTAGGCGGCCGCAACCAACGGCCAGGAGAACCGATGCCTGATGTGCCGGACCAGGGCTGCCGGGGCGCGGGTGTTGGTTTCCGCCAGTTTCCCGACCCGGCGATACAGGTCGTCCGCGTTGCGGTAGAGACAGGTTGCATGCCAACGTTCCGGAATCAGTTCCGGGTAGCTGAACCCGTGCGGCAGCAACGGCATCGCGCCGGACCCGAGTGCTTCCAGGACGCTCAGGCCGAAGAACTCGTGGTCGGTGGTGCTGATTACCAGATCGGCCCGGTACAGCAGTTCCCAATAGTCGGCGCGGCTGTCCAGGTATCCCCAGTGGTCGATGTGTTCGCCAAGCCGATCCCTGGCCGCCGCCATGGCGGGAGGCGTGCGGGCGCCCGGCTCGCCGGCAAACGAAACCTTGAAGGGGATGCCGGCATCATGCAGGCGATGCAGCAAGGCGCAGAACCGGTCCGGGCGCTTGTCCTGCTCCCATCGGTGGTTCCACAGGATGTGCAGGGGACCGTCCTGCCGGTCCGCAGAGGGGGGTGTCGACGGGAAGTCCAGGCCGATGGGCAGAATGGCGGACCGGACCTGCAGGGAAGGAACGGATGCCGTCTCGGGCAGGTCGGGAACGTTGGCCAGCAGGTTGGGAAGATGTGCGAACCAGTCGTCGCGGTGAAAGGCGGAGTTGAATACGATGTGGTCGGCGGCCAGCTGGCTCAGCCAGTTGACGAGCGGCAGGGACCGGTCGGGCCGGCGGTGGCCGGGATAGGTAAGCTGGTTCTCGTGCATGTACAGGACGGTGTGCATCGACCTGGGCAGGGCGTCCCGGGCCAAACCCAGCAGGGCCGCCAGGTTCACCATGTCCGTGGCCACGAGGACATCCGGCCGGAAGCCGGTGGCCGCAATGGCCCGTACCTGTCGCGCCAGTTCGGCGGCTCCGCCCTGCATGCGCCACTTCCAAAATTGCCCCGGCAGCGTTGCCGCCCGGCACCGGTGCCGGGTATGCTGCATGAATCCTTCCAGCCAGGCACGATGGCTGCCCGCATGAAAGGCCGATGCGAACAGGATGTTGCGGGTGCGCGGACGGTGGTTGGCCATGGTGTGGAACAACGTGATCGGAGGGTGTGGGTGTCGGCGCTTCGGACCGGTGGGAGGCGGGGTCGGCCGCTTTCGCCAAACCCCTTCGGACAGGGTGGAAAGGCGGGAATCAAGCCAGGGTTCCCTATGCTACAATCGCCCGCACCCGTTGATCCGCAGCCTCCCGCAAAGTCCGTGCAGCAACCGGACAACCTTGGCTTTCCAACTGCTGCAGTTTGGGCTACCGTACAAGGAGATACAGCATGAGCGACCGGTTGATCGAGGTCAAGATCGAAAGCGTCCGCGTGAGTCTCTTGTCTCAGCACCGGATCGCCGTCCTGCAGGAAAAGGACGGGGACCGATACCTGCCGATTTGGATTGGCCCCTTTGAGGCGGAAGCGATTGCCATGCAGTTGCGGAAGGAGAAGTCTCCCCGGCCCCTGACCCACGACCTGCTGCATCAGGTCCTGTTGGAGGTCGCACACGACCCGGTGTACGTGGAAATCGCCAGCCTGATGGATGACGTGTATCTGGCCCGTTTGGTCTTCAATGCCGAAGACAACCCCATCATGGACGAACTGGATTGCCGTGCGAGCGATGCCCTGGCCCTGGCGGTTCGGTTCGGCTGTCCGATCTATGTGGATGAAGAGGTCATGAACGCGGCCGGCAAGGTACCGGACGAGGAAATCCCCCTGGATGAGGATGTCGAGGGCGATGCGCCCGATGCGAGCAGCGAGGACCTTGAACTGTTCCGCGACGTGGTGGAGGGATTGGACCTCGGCAGTCTCAGCGACTAGCGCGTGGCGGTCCGGACAGGTGTGGCGCCTGCCTGCACCGTCCTGACAATGCCCGCCAGGCGTGGTGGGATCATCCAAGCGGACAGCGGTTGCGACGGCCTCCCCTGGTGGCGCCCGTTCCGGAACCGTTGCCCCATGGGAGCACAACCGGCGGTTCCGACGCGTTTCCGAATTGAATTCCGGTTGCGGTCTTCAGACAGGCGGTGGCCGGTGCAGTTGATGCCGCGCGGCACTCAAAGGCGGGTTGGATTTGCTTGACATACCGTCCCGGGTCGACGTTGAGGCCTCGGCCCAAAACCTGTTTAGCCCGCAAGCGGAGCAGGCGGTCCTGGGCGCCCTGTTGCTGCGTCCGGCAGCCCTGATTGATGTAAGCACCCTGTTGCGGGACCGCTATTTCACGGTCGAGGCCCATCGGGCGATTTTCAATGCCATGCAGGCCCTCAGCGATCAGGGCCTCGAGCCGGACCCGGTCGCCCTGGCCAACCGGCTCAGGGAAGAGGGCAGTCTGGAGGAACCCGTGGGGGGCACCGCCTACCTCCAGTACCTCATTGAGAGCTGCCCCACCTCCGTCAACCTGCTCACCTACGCCCGGATTGTCGAACGGAAGGCGTTGCTGCGACAGTTGAACCAGGCGTCCCTGGACATCCAGGACCTGATCACGACCGAGAAGGATGTGGAAGACATCATCTCGGACGCGGAAAAGGCGATCTACAACATCGGCCAGTCCCGCGCGGACCAGGATCTGACCGACATCCGGGACATCATGCGGGATGTGGTCCGCGACCTGGAAAAGGCCTTTCGGGACGAAGGCAACACCCCAGGTCTGCCCACCGGCTTCCGGCTGCTGGACGATTTGCTGGGCGGTTTCAACAAGAGCGATCTGATCGTGCTGGCCGGCCGCCCCGGCATGGGCAAGTCCAGCCTGGGTCTGACCATTGCCCTCAACGTCGCACAGCATGTTCGGACCCCCTTGCAGGGGTTCAAGGTGGCCATCTTCAGTTTGGAAATGAGTGCGTCCCAGTTGGTTCAGCGCCTACTGGCCATCGAGTCGACCACGGATCTACAGAAACTGCGCGTGGGGCGTTTTGACGATGATCATTGGGCTACCGTCCAACAAGCCAGTACCCAACTGAGCAAGGCGCGGATTTTCATCGACGACACCCCGGGTGCATCCGTTACGTCGGTGCGTTCCAAGGCCCTGCGCTTGCATGCGCGGGAGAACATCGATCTCATCATGGTTGACTACATGCAATTGATGACGGCGGGGGAGTCGGGGCAGAATCCGCGCCAGCAGAACCGCCAGCAGGAGATCACGTTCATCAGCGGCGCCATGAAGAACCTGGCGCGGGAACTCAATGTTCCGGTGCTGGCCCTTTCCCAACTGAGCCGGGGGGTCGAGGCGCGGCAGGACAAGCGGCCCATGCTCCAGGATCTGCGCGAAAGCGGCAGCATTGAGCAGGATGCTGATGTGGTCATGTTCCTGTACCGGGACAAGTACTACGACCCGGACACCATCCATGACAAGGTGGCCGAACTGAACGTGGCCAAGCACCGGAATGGCGCCACGGGAACCGTAAGCTTGGCTTTTGAAGAGACGTTGACCCAGTTCAAGCCTGCTCCCGCCCAAGCACGGGATTCGAAGGGATGGACATGAACCCCGCAGTACAGACCTCGGGGCCGGTCGATGCCTTCGTTGGATTTCCGGCCGGCGGCATGGAGGAAGTGCAGGTCCCTGCCCGACTGTTGACCGATCTCTTGAGCGGGATTGACAGCCTGGCCGAAACTCGGTTGACCCTCTACTGCTATCAGCAAATCGGCCGCCTTTCCGGACAGGACGCTTGGCTGCGCGCCAGTGAGCTGCGGTCCGATCCTGTTCTCCTGGACTTGATGTCCGGGTTGTCGCAACTGCATGCCCCCCAGGAGGTTTTGGACGACGCTTTGGAAAAAGCCTTGGTCCGAAACTCACTGCTGGGACTGGAATTGTCCAGTGCCGACGGCGAACCGGCCGACAAAGCCTTGTTTCTGAATACGGAGGAGGGCCGGCGGCTTCGCACGTCCATGCAAGCCGCAGGATCCAAGGTCCGCAGCGATGGCAGAATTCCGGCAGTCGCGCAGTTGTCGGAATCGGAGCCGTTTAGGATTTACCACCAGAACTTCGGCCTGTTGACGCCGGTGTTGGCGGATCAGTTGAGGAACTTGATCGAGGACTTTCCGCTGCCCTGGGTGTGCGAGGCGATGGAGATTGCCGTTGCCAGAAACAAAAAGGCGCTGGCCTATGTCAAGGCCATATTGAACCGATGGGAACAGGAGGCGCGGGAGTCGGGCAAAGCCAACGGATTCCCACGACCCCGGGAGCCAAGGGAGCCGCATGATGACCACCCTGAATGGACTTCAAGACCGCGTGGCCGCTGGGAATGAGGCTGCGGTCGACCAGGCCGGAGAAACCGTTCCAGTGTGCCCGGTGTGCCAAGGGTTCGGCTTCTACACGGTGGACGTGGCACCGGAGCATCCGGACTTCGGTGCCGCCTTTCCGTGTGAGTGCCGCCAACGCAGCCACCGGCGGCGCACCCTCGATCGGATCCACGCCCTGTCCTACCTCGAGGCCGTCCAGGACAAGACGTTTTCGTCCTTCCTGCAGGAGCCGCCCGGCTACGGTGAGACTGCGCGCGCGTCACTAAGGGAAGCCCACCGGAACTGCCGCGACTTTGCCGGCCACCCGACCGGATGGATCCTCCTCGCCGGCATTACCGGATGCGGCAAGACGCACCTGGCCAGCGCCATCGCCAACGAACTGGCGGCAGCCGAGACGCCGGTCCTGATGCTGACTGTCCCCAGTCTGCTGGATCGGCTGCGGGCCACGTTTGCCCCCGACACGCCGCAAACCTTCAGCCAGATGTACAACCTGATGGAGAGCGTGAACGTACTGGTGCTGGACGATTTGGGTGCCCAAAGCTCGACTCCCTGGGCCACGGAAAAGCTGTTCCAACTGTTGAACGAACGCCATGTGCGCGAACTGCCTACCGTGATCACCACCAATCTGCCGCTCTGGGAATTCGAACCCCGGCTGCAAAGCCGGCTGGGGGACAGGCACCTGGTGAACCAAGTGCATATCACCGCCCCCGACTACAGGGTTTGGTCATCGGATCCGGGAGGCGAGACTTGGGCCGATCTCAACAGCCTGGACCTGCATCGGGGCGAGACCTTCGACACCTTCGACGTGCGCAGGGCTGAACGTCGCAACGGACAGCAGGATCGGCTGGCGATGGTTTGCCAGGAACTGGAACAGTGGCTGGAGCAGCCACGGGGCTGGCTGGTGCTTGCCGGTGCTCCCGGCAGCGGCAAGACCCATTTGGCGGCCGCGTTGGCTAACCGGTGGCGCAATTCAGGTCGCCATGTGCTGTTTGCCTCGGTCGAGGACCTGAAGGACTACTTTCGGCGGACCATCCAGGCGGATGGGGCCGCGGCGGCGCGGCGAACCGCGCAAATTCGGGAGGTTTCGTTCCTCGCCCTGGACGGCTTCAGCGACACCTGGGAGTCGGTGCGGCGCGGGTCGGGCTGGACGGAAAAGAGACTGCGCAGTCTGCTGGAGTACCGGTTCGATGCCGGCCTGCCGACCGTGATCACCACCCATGTCGAACCCGAACGTTGGGAGCGGTGGTTCCAGCACAGGGTCTTCAATGCGCGCAAGTCGCGCTATTTCAGGTTGGAGGATCCCCCCGAAGCGGTACGTTGAACGCGCCGCCCCTGCCATGCGGGAGACGGTGCCACGGACGGCAGGCCGGTCAGTTCAGGAAGGGCTGCAGTCCTTCCCATTCCCGCCAAATGTCGGTGTAGGCGTCCTTGTCGACAACCGCCACGTCCTTGTGCCGGAGCCGGGTGATGACCGCCTGGCGCACATGGGGCGACAGGTTGTAGCCACCGGCATGGAATATCTGGTGGTGGGCGAGGATCAGGTCGCCGGCCTTGCCCGTGACCATGACAGGGTCGTGCGGCAGGTCGGGCCGCGGTGTGCCGTTGGCCAGCACCTCGTGACCGTGTTCGCGGAAATAATCCCGGAAGGCCAGGTGCGATCCGGGCCAGACCGTGAAGTTGCCCGCTTCGGGTTGCGGCAAGTCCATCAGGTACACCACCGCGAACATGGTGAAGGTGCGGAAATAGGTTCCCTTGGCCATGCCGTTGCCGCCGCTGCCCACGCCGTCGATGTGCCCGCCCAGGCGCGGTGCCGGACTGCCGGGGGCGTCCGGAAAGCGCGGATAGGGCTTGGCCGATTCAACCGGTAGGACATTGCCCTTGCCCAGCAGCTCCTCCGCGATTGGCATCACGTCGGACTTGCGGTACAGATCGAGGATCACATCGGCCTGCAACAACTCCGCACAGAAGAAGGCCGACCGGTTCCGCTCGGGGTTCTCGCCCCCCTTGCCAACGTTGCCGATAGAGTGGTTCACGGCCCGGAGCGCCGTATTCACCAACTCCATGGGAATCGCGCCCGGCACGCGGATGTAGCCGTCGCACACGAACTTCTGTTTCTGAGCACTACTCAACATAAATCCAATTCCGATGGAGTCTGCAAACAACTTGCGGAGACGCGTGGTCAGCCGTGCGGTTCGGCGATTTTAGCACCGGCGCAGATTGCATCGACAGCCACGTGTCGATGGCTTCAAGGGCGACTCCGACGGCGGCACAGTTTCAGTTTCGTTGATTTTGGTCCGGGGTCCGGAGCGATGAGGGACCCCTTGCTTGGTTTCGTCTCTCCGAAAGCCCCAAAGGACCCCTCGCCGTGGACTTCACTCCAGTTCCCGCGCGGCCCGAAAGTCAACTTGCCGATCCCGGACCGCCCGTCGTCTGTCCCCCATCGTCCTGGTGAACGAAACCGGACTCCCGAACGGAGGTCGCCCACGACCGGCGTCGGTGGTTATGGACGTTACCGGCTGTCACTTGGTCGTGCGGTTGATGGGACCGTACTTCGATTGGGAGAGCTGGCTCGCCATCCTGGACGCCGCGGTGTGGCCGTCCTGGCCCGGAGGGTTCAAGACGGAGGCGGGGGCGCGCAACTTCCTGCAACTGATGGCGAGTGCCATGGACCTAACCTGGGCGAACAGGACTTTCCCACACGCGGAAGATGCCAATGTCGGTCTCGAACCAAAATCAACGAATCTGTAACAGTTCTCAATAATTACCCAAACGTCACGATTGCGGGAAGTGCTACGGTTGTGGGATTCCATCACCCTCGGAGAATGGGATGCCTGGAAGGAGGCGAAACCCTATGCGGATTCAGACACTGGTCAACATGCCTGCCTCAGCCGCCATCGTAACAAATGCCGATCATATGGCGATCACCAGGCAGATGAACGAATTGAAAGGGGCATATATCGAATAGTTGACAATCAAACTTTTGTGCTACAATTGTGGTTAAAGAGAGGATCCGACTGCAACCTGGGCCCGCAACCGGACACGGTGATGGGAACACCATGGCCAGCAACCCCCATCTTCCAAGCCAGCAACCCCAGACCGTAGTGCGGAACCTGCGCGTGCGCCTGTATCCGGGCACCGCGGCCAACGGGCAGTACCTCGAGGAACTGGCTGGTGCGTGCCGATTCGCATGGAATCATGTGTTGGCCGGGCATGAGACGGACTACCGCATGTGGAAGGCGTTCGGCAAGCTGGGGGAGGGTCCCGGCAGTCCGACCTTCTTCACGCTGGGCCAGCGGTTCACGCAGTTGCGGAACGCACCCGGCAACGAGTGGCTGCAGGACTACAGCTACGAAATCGTCCGGTATGCCTGCAAGTACATGGGCGATGCCTACGCCGCGTTCTTCGACCCGGACCGTCCGGACCACGGACGTCCGCAGTACAAGGCCAAGCACTACACCAAGCCCGCCTTCACCATCCCGTCCCACGTGCGCATCGAGGACGGTCGCCTGTACATCCCCAAGATGGGCTGGACGCGTCTCGGTCCCATCCACCGGTATGCCGACGGCCAGCCGCTGACCGTGCGTGTCCGGCAGGAGTCCGAAAGCAAGCAGCCGAAGTGGTACGCCTACATCGTGTTCGAGGTGCCGGTCGACCACCCCGATGTGTGCCAGCCCGCAGAGGAAGGAGCCGTGGGCGTGGACCGCAACGTGGGACAGGCCACGGACAGCACCGGAACCCTGCACGCCATCCCCGACACGACCGTTGAGGACGCGAAGATCAAGCGGTATCAGCGCAGGATGGCCCGGCAGAAAAAGGGCTCCAATCGCCGCCGCGGGACCGCCGGGAAACTGCGGAAACTGCACCGCAAGAAGGCCCGGCGCCGAGACACGGCCACACACCAAATCAGTCGCAAGGTGGCCGACACAGCCCACACCGTCGTGCTCGAGGACCTGAACACCAAGGCCATGACCAAGAGTGCGAAGGGCACGGTCGAGAACCCAGGCCGGAACGTGCAGCAGAAAGCGGGACTCAACCGTGCCATCCTGACGAGCGGCTGGGGACAGCTGGAGCGCAAGCTGGCGTACAAGGCCGGCCGGGTGGTGTTCGTGGACCCGGCCTACACATCGCAAGCCTGCAGCCGTTGCGGGCACACAGCCAAGTCAAACCGACCGTCACAGGCGGTGTTTCGCTGCGGAACCTGCGGGTTCCAGGCGAACGCCGACCACAATGCGGCGCTCAACATCCTGGTGCGGGCGGGACTTCCGTCCTCACCCGTTTCGGCCCGCGGGACTGGGGCTGCTGCACGGCGAGGAGCGCTCCCTCCCTGGTCGGCCTTGCGGCCGACCAAAGGGACTCCCGCGACCCGTGAACCGGATATGCGTGGTGTCAACCATCGTATATAAGCCCCAACTGAAACAGGTGGGACCGGAGTGGGATGGTCCAGGCAGCATCACGCCGGAACCTGTTCTGATTGACCTTGCCGCAGATTGGCTCGAAAAGCATTGGCGCGCAAGCCTTGGCACACCCAACATCTGCCCTACCTCCGACGGCGGGGTCAGCATCAGCTGGGAGTGGGGTGCCATTGAACACAGCCTTGACGTGCACGCCGACGGCTCCGGCATGGAATGGTGCCAGTACAATCCTCACACCTTGCAAACCGTTGAGATCGAACTGCCGATGAACAAGCAGGGATGGGATGCCATACAGGCCGGTTTCAAGAATTCGGCGGTATGACGACTGAAGGAGAGGCACCTTCACAGACATATCCGAATCGGATTCGGTTGCGGCAGGCCAACCCCTGGTAGTCAGGAACGGCCAAGCCCAAAAGGGTTTGTTTCGCGTTGACACGGATCCCGAAACCAGTGAGCGCGCGATTTCGGTGGAACTGTCCAACCCCGAGTACTCGCCTCGGGACGCTTACGAGTGACACGTAGGCGGTCGGCCGCCTACCATGGGTACCGTTGGCGTCTCGACGACCGAGATAGCCCAACTGATATCAATCCAGTATAGTATAGATACTGGATTTCGCGGTTGTGAAGGGAGGACGGGCCATGGCTCGCAAGGCAAGCGTGGTCTGGGCGGTGGAGGACACGGCGGCCGCCCTGCATGCGCTGTGGCTGTTGCGCCAGGGCCAGGGGCCGACGGCGGTGGCGGCCGCGGTGGGTGTGGGCCGCAACGCCGTGCAGCGGTGGCTGCGCTGGGACCGGGGGGGCGGGCTGGGCGCGGGGGGGGGGCGGCGGCGGGGGCGGCCGCGGTGGGTGTGGGCCGCAACGCCGTGCAGCGGTGGCTGCGCTGGTACCGGGAGGGCGGTCTGGACGCGGTGCGGTGCCGTCGGCGGGGCGGTCCGGGCAAGCCCTCCCATCTGACGCCGGAGCAGGAACGGCAGGTGGTGGCGGAGGCGGCCAAGGGGATGTTTGCGACCGCCCAGGTGGTGCGGGACTGGATCGAACAGCAGTTCGGGGTGGTCTACACCCGCGACAGCATGTACACGCTGCTGCCGCGACTGGGGATCCGGCTGAAGGGACCCCGGCCCCGACACGCGAAAACGGATCCCCAGGCCCAGGCGGCCTGGAAAAAGGGGGGCTCGGGGAGTAGTGCCTGGCCGCGGTCGGCCTGAAGGCGGGGCAGGGGATTGTGTGGGGCGACGAGATGCGATTGGGCCCGTGGCACGCGGTGCGCAAGGTGTGGGCGCCGCGCGGGGTGGCCGTGTCCCGGGAGGTCCAAATCGGCCGGTCCTACATTTATGCGGCGGTCGCCCTCGAGCCGGTGACGGGGCGGCTGTGGTGAGCCTGGTAGCAGAACAGGAAGGGCGAGGAGATGGCCCGCATCCGGGGGCCTGGGCCGAGGAACCCGGCATTGACGGCTGGGTCTGGGATGGGGCCGGCGGCCACAAGGGGGCGGGGATGCAGGCCGGGGCGGCGGCCCCGGGGGGGGGTGGCGGCGGTGGGGGCACCCCAGGGGGTGCAGCCGCCCTACGCCCCCGAGCTGAACCCCGTGGAGCGCTTCTTCCAAGAGCTGCGGGCCCTGGGAGACCGGGTGTATCCGACCCTGGAGGCCAAGCAGGCGGCCCTGGAACCGACCTTGAAGGCCTGGCAGGCGGACCCGGCGCGGGTGAGGCAACTGTGCGGCTGGCGCTGGATCCGGGACACCCTGACGGCCCTGCCCGCAGATACCCAAGCATCCTAATCATGCTGGATTGGCAATAAACCCTGGCTCCTGCCGGCCGACACCCTGCCGCAGCACACCGACGCGGCCCTGTACGCCTGCTGCCACTGGATTGAGCAGGGCTTCCCGGGCTGCAAGCGGGGCGGCTGGCAGTGGCAGTGCACTCGCCGCACGGACCCCGTGCGCGTGGCCCGGCACGGCCTGGTGCTGGCGGTGGCCTACGGCATCCGCCACGAGGATGCCCGCGACCTGCCACCGGGTCGGCTGCGGCGACCGCCGCCCCGCGCCGCTTCAGCCTGCTGCGCCAGGGCGCGGCCTGCCCTGCGCCGTCTGACGGCCGTACCGTCTCGTCACTGTCCGTCACTGTCTGCCGCGACCGCGCCACCCCCGCGGTCCGACCGCCCCTGTCCGGAATCCGGGGCCGCAGACGGCCTCCCCGCCGCCGCGGCCGGGTCCCTCACATCCCCCGAACGGCCCCCACAGGACCGCCATCACCACTTTTATCCGCTGGCATCCCCTTCCCTCAGCCAGAAAATACCCTTAACAACGGCGGAGGCCCGGGTCGCTGTTTGCGAAACGGTACACGGGACCTTCCGCCATGGCTACGTCCGACATGGCCATTGACACATCGATACCTGCTACCACCATGTTCCGACCTCCCTGCGTACCCTGTCGGTATCCTTGTCCTCCACACTTGCAGATGCGGGCCTGATGCCCTTTTATCTGTGCAGAGCGACAGCGATCGTGAGAGGGGTGCCCTACTGTGTTGCAGTGCCGTGCCGAACCGTAGTTTCTGCCGCACCCGGTTGCCAACGGCGCGCCCCTCTCACCCAACCCCACAGATTCCCTAATGTGCAGGTCCCATACAACATGCAAGTTGCTGAACAGTTACAGTTGGAATATCGTAGTCCGGGTTGACCCAAGCGTGAGGTGCGAAATCGGGCGGGGTTGCTCGGGATCTGTCAACTTGAACGGTTGTGATACGTTTGCGGTGCTGCATTTGAGAGGTGTCGTATTTATGAATGCAACGGTCGCGCGGTTCAGTGCCGGTTTCAGAACCAGATCAAGGGGCATGACGCCCCTTCGGAAGCACAGTTCACGTCGGCTGGTGCCGGTCGCGAGATTTCGGCGGGCACGCAGTGCACCCGAGGGGCCGGGGAATGGCACTGAACCGGGCTTGTCAGCGCTCAGGGAGCCGAATGACGCTACGCGGGGAGCCATAAGGGAATTGGAACAGGGCAAAGGGGTACGCTCCAACTCGTTGGACAACCTGTTTCGGGATCTTGGCATCTGAGTGGTCTGTGCCCGAACAGTTGACGCTTGTTTGGGCCCGTGAATTCAAGAGAGACGTAAGGAGAGCCTTACGGCGCGGCAACGACCTGGACAAGTTGAAGGACTTCCCAGGCTACCTTGTTCGTGGCGAAACACTGCCTGCAAGTTACCAAGACCACCCGTTGAAGGGAAATTGGGTTGGGTATCGTGACGCGCATCTCGAAGGTGACTGGATAGTGATTTACCGGATTGAGGGTAGTGAACTGAAACTGGCCCGCACCGGAACCCATGCCGATCTCTTCAAGCAGTGATGAGATGTGTCCGGGTTCGAACTTGCTCGGCAACTGTGTTGAAAGTCAGGCATTGAGGACCGCAGGCACAGGTTCCCGTTGCTAAGGAGCTTGGTCCCGGATCGCCGCGTTCAGAACAAGGAGCAGCTTGCGCATGGCGGCGAGTGCCAACTGCTTGCGTTTGCCCTGTAACCTGTGACGGCCCGCAACCAATATCAACGAGATTGAAACAGTGCCCCGGACCGCCCGGTCACTGATTCCGGTTGTATAATCGCAGAACCTCGCAACCAGGCGGTTTCCTCCGTGCGATCCCATTCCCTACTCCTATCCTTGCTGCTTGCGGCTGCCATGCTTGGGTTGGCGTCCTGTACCCAGGCGACGGTGGAACCTCCACCGCCTACCAGAACTCCGGATCCGCTCTATGTCCAGGCGGCCCCCACCAAGGAAGTTGTCTGGGTCGGCTCCGAGGCTGGTTCCCAGGGCGAACAACCCTCCTCGGTGTCGCCGGGTTCGGATACACAATCCGCCGAACCGGCATCCACGCCCGTGCCGGCTCCGGAAACATGCGTGCTCGTTGTGGTCCAGTACGGAGTCAGGGTGCGATCGGGACCGGGCGTTGCCAATGCCGAGATTGCCCGGTTGGAGTTCAACGATGAAGTGCCGTTTCTCGCAGAGAACCCCAACGGCGACTGGTTCCGCATCCAGCATCCCGACGTGACGTCCGGCCAGGCATGGGTGGCGGGCACCTACCAAGGTACGGAGTTGACGAGAAGGGGTGACTGTTCGCCGTAGCATGGCCGCGCCGGGTTCGATGGGATTCCGGTGTTGACTGTCCATGGACTTCGATCTCCGCGATGTCCGGGGCCAGTTGGCCGTGTTGTGGACACTGGTGCTTGCCGCCGCTGCCGCTGCCCTGGCGATCGCCGCGACGCCTCCGGCCGGCAGCTGGATGGAATCCCGGACCGGGGAAACCGAACTGTTGCCCCGGATTAAGGGCATGACCGATCTGGTGCGGCAGGCGGTGCGGCCCAGGGTGCGCACCGACGACCGGACACCGGTTGCGTCCGAGTCCGCTCCCGAGGGGTTTCCCTGGGGGGTCAACACATTTCTGCAAAACGAGGTGGGCGAGGCCCGGCGCGCACGCGTGACCCGGATGGTGGCCGAAACCGGATTCACCTGGATTCGCCAACCCATGCCCTGGCAGGATGTGGAGATCCACGGTCGCGGCGACTATGAGGACCGACGTAATCATCCGCCGCGCTCCGCCTGGTACAAGTACGACACCATCGTGCGCCAGGCCGAAGCCCACGGCCTCGAAGTGGTCTTCCGTCTCGACAACCCGCCGGCCTGGGCCCGTGCCGGAGGGGATGAAGTCGGTGTGCAGGCCCCGCCCGACGAGCCCGCGGACTTCGCGGCCTTTGCCGAGGCCGTGGCCGACCGGTACAGGGGACGCGTTCGGTACTACCAGATTTGGAATGAACCGAACATCTATCCGGAGTGGGGGGAGCAGCCCGTTTCCCCGGAGGCCTACACCGAACTGCTGGCCGCCGCGGCCGACGCCATCCGGTCGGTGGATCCCGATGCGGTCATCGTGCTGGCGGCGATGGCGGCCACGACCGCCTACACCGGCGATACGGAACCGGGCGGCAACCTGAACGATCTGATCTACCTGCAGCGGCTGTACGATGCAGGCGCCGCGGAGTGGTTCGACGTCCTGGCGGTGCAGGGGTACGGTCTCTGGTCCGGTCCCCTGGACCGGCGAATGCATCCGCTGGTGATGAACTTCGGCCGTGTCCGATACGTGCGGGATCTCATGGTGCGCAACGGTGACGGGGCCACGCCCATGTGGATCAGCGAAATGAACTGGAACACCGTGCCCCTGGACCGGCCGGCGCCCTTCGGCCGGGTTACCCCGGACGAACAGGGGCGATTCCTGATTCAGGCGTTCCGGCGCATCGAGAACGAATGGCCGTGGCTTACACTGGCCAATGTCTGGTACTTCAAACGGGCCCGGCCGGATTGGGAGGAAAGAAATGATCCGCAGTCCTGGTTCCGGTTGATGGACCATAATGGCAAGCCGTCGCAGGCTTGGCACGACCTGCACCACTGGTTCGGCTCCCGGCGCGATGCACAGGGCTGGTCCGGCCCGCCGTAGGTTGGGACTGTTGGAAACATAAACGGGACTCGCCACATTGATCATCAAGAAAATCACGGTTGGCCTGCTCGAGGAAAACTGCTATCTGCTTGGATGCGAGGAGACACGGGCCGCGGTCCTGATTGATCCGGGCGATTCGGCCCGGTCGATCCTCCAGCAGGTGGAGGAGGATGGCCTCGAACTGCAGGCCATTCTCAACACGCATGCCCACTTCGACCACGTGTTGGCCGTCAACGACATCGTGGATGCCACGGGCGTTCCGTTTTGGCTGCACGAACTGGACCTGCCCACGCTGCAAGCGGTGCCGGACCACGTCGAGGCTTGGCTGGGCGCCCGCGTGCCGCCGGTCCGGCATCCGGACCACTACCTGAAGGAAGGCCGGACCCTGGAGTTCGGAACCATGCGGCTGCAGGTTCGGTTTGTCCCCGGCCACGCGCCCGGCCATGTTGTGTTCGTGGAAGAGGAGCGTCGGCTGGCCGTCGCGGGGGACACCCTTTTTCACAGGGGCATCGGACGCTTCGATCTCCCCGGCGCCGACGGTCCCACCCTGTTGGCATCGATCACCGATCAACTGTTGACCCTGGAGGATGACTTCGTCGTGTTGCCGGGACATGGGCCGGAGACCACGATCGGCGAGGAACGGGTCCAGAATCCCTATGTCGGCGAGCATGCTGCGTTTGTGGTCTGAAGCATGTGGGGAAATCCCGTCATGACCCGTGTCGTATTGGGCTGGTTCGAACGTCTGCGGCAAGGGCTGAAGTCCTTCGCTGCGCCACCCGGCAACGAACCGGTCTGCGTTCTGGAAACCAGCCACCCCTTGGAAGCCGAGGTCCTGAAAGGCGTCCTGGAAACCCACGGTTTTCCGGTGATGATTCAGCGGGATTCGGTGCGGGACGCCTATCCTGTTACCGTCGGCGACATGGCAACCTGCAGAATCCTGGTGCCGGCGGACCTGGCCGACCGCGCCCTTGCCGTTCTGTCCGCAACCCCGCAGGATGCAGGGGACATGGAACCAATGTCGGACGATCAGATCCAACCTTCGAATCGAACCTGAACATGGCACGCGTGATTTCCAGCCGGGACCGGCTGCTCGAGACCCCGTCCGGTGTGCGCCTGAGTTCGCGGATGCAACTGACGCTGGTCGGCCTGGCGGCCATTGCCCTGGTCATCTTCCTGATCGTGCGGGCCACGGTTCAGACCTCCATGTACTACCTGACGGTAGAGGAGTTCGCGGCGCGGCAGGATTCCCTGACCAGTCAAAGGGTACGCCTCAACGGTTTGGTCGTGCCGGACAGCGAACAATGGAATGCCACCGCGACCCGGCTGGACTTCCAACTCTACGAGGTTGAGGGCGGCACCGTGTTGCCTGTTGTCTACCACGGCCCGCGCCCGGACAATTTCAGGCCGGGCACGTCGGCCATCGTCGAGGGTTCCCTGGACGCGGACGGACGTTTCGTGGCGGACAGTCTGCTGCTCAAGTGCCCGTCCCGCTATGAGGAGGGCCCCGAGGAGATCTACATGGAAGCCGCCTGAAGGCGGCCTGGCGGAACTCCTGTGCCGGACCTCCAACCGAGTGCCTCTTCTCTGCTCCTTTCCGTGCAGGGCCTCTCCAAGGCGTACGGCTACCGAGCCGTACTCAGCGAGGTCCGCTTTGAGTTGCGCGCCGGCGAATGCGTTCATGTCCAGGGGGCCAACGGCTCGGGCAAGACCACCCTGTTGCGGATGCTGGTCGGGTTGACTCCAAGCGATGCCGGCACCTTGCTGGTGTCCGGGAGGGAAATGCCTCCCGCCGAGTTGGCCCGGACCGGGGCCGTCGGCTATCTGGGCCATGATCCTTACCTGGACGGGCGGTTGACCGTGCGCGAACACCTCGAGTTTGCGGCCGACTGCTTCGATATGGTGTCTCCCGCCTTGCGCATCGACGAACTGCTGGAACGAGCCGGCCTCGCTGCCATGCAGCGCACGCGCACGCGGGACCTGAGCAGGGGTTGGCGCCAGCGGTTGGCACTGTGCCGCGCCTGGCTGCCGGATCCCCGGATTGTCCTGCTGGATGAACCCGACAGCCACCTGGATGCCGAAGGCCTGGACTTCCTCGCGTCCCTGCTGGACGAGCGTCGGGCCGGGGCACAGGGAATTCTCTTGGCCGGCCATCGGCCACCGTCGGGCTGGGCCGATCGGATCCTGGTCCTTAAGGAGGCCCGGCTCACGGAGTGGGCCGGGTAGCACATGGCTGCCGTTCGGCCGGTCGACACAGGCGGTGCCGTCCGCAAGGGCTCCGCACCCGACCGGGAAACGAATCCGGACGTCCGGATTCGGCAACGCGGGCCGTTGGCAGCCCTGTGCTTCCAGGTGGCAGCCATCGTGCGCCTTGAGATTCGGACGGAGTTGCGGGGCCTGCCGATTCTGTCGGCCATGGCCAGCCTGGGCCTGTTGACCGTCCTGGTACTGGGATTCGTGTTCGAAGCCGCGGGGGCTGCCGACGGCACCCGGGCGTCCGGTGTGCTGTGGGCGGCGTTGCTGCTGGCCGGCGCGGCCGGCCTGGAACGGCAGTTCGGTTCGGCCGACGCGCGGGCCATGACCGGATTCCTCCTGTCGGCACCGGTATCGCGGACGGCACTCTTCCTGGGTCGGCTTTGGGTCTGGAGCCTGCTGCTGGCAGTCGCGGGAGTGCTGGCGTTGATCGGGGTGATTGTCCTGTTCGACGCGGCGTTGTGGAAGCCGGGCATCCTGGGCGTGCTGTTCCTGGGATGCATCGGCTTTGCCGCCTTGGGCACGACGGTGGTCGCCATGATGTCCGGCATGCGCCAGGGGCAGGGCCTGGTGGCAGTGATCGTGCTGCCGTTGGCCATCCCGTTGCTGCTGGCCGGAACCGGCGCCTGCAATGCGCTGACGCAGGAGGCGTCCGGGCAAACCTACGGGGCGTGGATCTTGATGGTGATCCTCTTTGATCTTGTGGCGGTCGCGGTCGGTATACTGCTGGCCAACCTTGTTTGGCAGGATTGGCGGTGAACGGATCAACCCAAGTGACGCTGCGTTGGCACCGGGCCCACGAGTTGGTGACGCTTGCGGCGTTCCTCAGTTTGATTGCGGCCCAGTGGTTCGGACTCGTCAATGCGCGACCGGCCGCCAATCTCGTGGGCGTTGAGCAGGTTGCCCAGCGGATTTTCTATACCCACATGGGGACGGTCATGGCCGCCGTGACCGGTCTGGTGCTGTCCTTCGTCTGTAGTCTTGGATGGCTCCTGCGCAAACGTTCCGGCTGGGACCTGATGGCCGCGGCCGGCGTCGAGGTCGGTTTGATTGCTTCGCTCTGCCTGCTGGCCACCGGCAGCATCTGGGCCAAGCCCACCTGGAACACCTGGTGGACATGGGACCCGCGCCTGACCTCCATGCTGGTGCTCGTTCTGGTATACGTCGCCTATCTGATTCTGCGGAACGGCCTCGAGAATCCGCGCACGCGGGCAACATTCGCCGCCGTGTACGCCCTCCTGGCCTATGCCATGGTGCCGTTGACCTACTATTCCGCCGTCTGGTTTCGCAGCATCCATCCGATGATCTTCCTGGACGACAATCCGACCGGCGAGGGCGATTTCGGTCCCTTCCTGGGACCCACCATGAGCCTGGCCCTGCAGTGGTCCATGCTGGCGTTCGTGCTGCTGGCCTTGTGCCTTGTGTTCCTGCGCTGGCGCATGCTGCGGCTGGATCGGACCATACAAATTCTGCAGGTCCGCTTGACCTGACCTACCGGCTGCGGCCTGAGGACCCGGCAGGGGCCTGCATGTCGCGGCATCCGCTTCGGGACCCCCAACGCATGCAGTATCTTTTCCTGGCCCTGGCCGTCGTTTGGACGATCACCCTGCTGTATGTAGTGTTCCTCATCAACAAACAGAAACAGCTCGAGACCTTGGTTCACGAACTGCAACAACGGCTGGATTGCAATTCCGGCGACTGAGAAATGGTCAATTCAACGCGGGTCGGATATGGCCGGCAACGACAATGACCGGCCGAACCCGACTTTGAATTCCCGTACCGAACCAATTTCCGCGGAGGCATTTCCCGTGACCCAACAAACGGCAACGATGGCCCCACCGGCTGTCCCAATACGCTGGTCCCACACGTTCCTGCATTCCCTGGCGTTTGTTGTCGGGTTCGGTCTGGTCTTCACGCTGCTGGGCTCCGCGGCCGGGCTCATGGGACGCAACTTGAACTACCTGCTGCCCGCCATGCAGAAGATTGGCGCCGTGCTGCTGGTATTTTTTGCCTTGGTGGTCACGGGCCTGGTCAACCGGTTGGCCAACGTTCTGCGCCGGCGCATGGACCTCTCCGCCAATCCTGCGGCCGCGCTGTTGGTGCGCGGCCTCGACATGGCCAACGGCCTGTTCTATATGGAGCGCCGGGTGGCACAGATGCACGAGGTGCGTCAGGGCTGGGGCTATCTGAGCAGCATTCTGATGGGCGTGAGCTTCAGTGCGGGCTGGGTGCCGTGCGTGGGGCCCATTCTTGCCAGCATTCTGTTCCTGGCCGGTGACAGCGCCACGGTGGTGACGGGCGCCTCGCTGCTGGCGATCTTCAGCCTTGGCCTCGGCATCCCGTTTCTGGTTACCGGCGCCGCCTTCGGCACAGTGGCGAAAGGGTTGCGCCGGCTCAATCGGCACACCAGACTTGTCAGCTATGTGAGTGGGATCTTTCTGGTGGCGGTCGCGTATTTGTTGTGGCAGGATCAACTGGTGCGGTTGACGGCTTCCTTTGGCGCCTTCAACGTGGTCGCGCTCCGATGGGAGGAATGGTTCACCGAGGCACTGGGGCTGACCATCAATCTGGACGCCAGCCTGGTGGCCAGCGCGCCGCTGGCGTTGTTTGCAGGTCTCATTGGGTTTTTCAGTCCCTGCGTCCTGCCGCTGATTCCCGCCTACATCGGATACCTCGGCGGAACGTCGCTGCGCTGATGGCCGGGCGTCTGGCCGTTGGCCTATTGGTCCTGTTGCTCGTCGCAGGCTGTCGGGGAGCGCCGGGTCCCGACGCGGCAATCCGGGACCCGGGACGGGTGCCGCCGGAGATTGAAGGTCTGCTGAAGCCTCCCTTTGTCCCCGGTGATTCGCTCCTGACCGGAAGCGTGCCGGGCCGACCGGGGTTGTGGGATCCGGTTGAGGGACAACCGGTTCCGGCATTCTCCCTGTCCGCGCCGGACGGTGCCTCCCTGTCGAGCGAGGCCCTGTCCGGAAGGGCCCTGGCGATCAATTTCTGGGCGTCCTGGTGCGGCCCCTGTCGCCACGAAATCCCGCTGTTGGTGGACCGGCAGGCGGAATTGCCGGAGGACCTGCTGATTCTGGCCGTGAATGTCAGGGAGTCGGAATCGAAGATTGTGGAGTTTGCGACAGAGGTGGGGATGGAGTTGCCGATCGTGCTCGACCCGGACGGCAGCGTCGGGGATTTGTTTGGTGTCCGCGGACTGCCCACCACGATTTTCGTGGACCCGCAGGGCAACCTCACCGCGACTTGGAGGGGCGTGCTGGATCAGGCCAAGCTGAATCAGTTGACGGACGCCTCGCTGGGCCGCTGACGCGGGCGGGTTGGCGGCCTTGGGGAACCTGCATGCCTTCTTTGCCGACACACAAATCCGGTGACCACTTCTTGTTATCGGACACGGGGACGGCCCGTCTGTGGTCCCTGTTGCGGTTCGGCCTGCGCCACTGGTTCGCCCTTTATCTGGTGCTGAGTGGCCTGTATGCCGGTCTTGCCCTGTTGGCACCGGTGGCCATGTCCCTGGGTTGGCTCCGCCTTGGCACTGCGCTGCACGGCTTGTACGTCTGGGTTTGCCATCAGGAACCCGGCGCCAGCTACCTGGTCTTCGGCCGCGGGGAGCCCTTGCCGGCGGAATTGGCTGACGACCGCTTTTGGAAAGGTTCGCCCGCCATCGGCTGGAAGACCGCGTTGTGTCAACGGAATCTCGCGATCTACGGATCGTTTTTCCTGTACGGCCTGGTGTTTGGCCTGACCGGGCGTCGATGGCCGCCCCTTGCGTTGTGGATCGGAGCCTTGCTGTGCGTGCCCATGGCAGCTGACGGCCTGACCCAGGCGTTCGGCTGGCGCGAGAGCAACTGGCTGTGGCGAACCCTCAGCGGAAGCCTGTTCAGTTTGGGGATTGTCTGGACACTGCTGCCCAGGGTGCAGGCGGCCGGCCGGGAGGCGCTGGAGCAGTTCGCCGCCAATCGGCCATAGGTGGGAGGGATGTCCGGCTCGTCGGGGAGCCGATGCGACGCGGCCGGGACTCCGTCCACCTTCCGCGCCGCTCGTTGACTGGATTGGGTCCACGCGGTGTTGTCGCCCGCGGCCAGGGTCCCGTTGCCATTTGGACTTCAGGTAGCCGATACCACGCGGGTTCTCGCCCCACGTAGTGGACCTTGAGGGCTTCGGCGGGCAAGGAATCCCCTGTCGTTTTCTGCGTTCTCCCATCACCGTCCCATACCCAGGCCAAAGTCAAGGGCCATCATGGTGCGCACTGTGGACATCTGCTGGCGCAGTGCTGCCCTTGCCGGATCATCCTCAGGGGTTTCCGGGCTAAAGGCAAACATCATCAGTTGCTCATAGGCCTGATCGAATTGGGCTTTGTCCCATTCCTGCTCCCGGCGTATCAGCTGCCCCCAGCGCGCCATCATCGCGGCGGCGCGGAACTGTTCATCCACCAAGTCCTCCTGCAAATCCCCTCGCTTCAGGATGACGGAGGTTTCGGACCACTGGCCTTCCAAATCCAGCCAGCGCAGGCGGGCCGTCGCCACGATCTGTTCGGACTCCGGCACGTTGCCGGCCGGATCCGGATCCGCCAGCTCAATTTCGTACAGGACCGTCACGGATTGCCCTGCTCCCACCTCGCCGGCATCGACGCTGTCGTCACTGAAAGCCTCGTCCCGCAGGCTGCGGTTTTCGAAACCGACTTGACGCCAGGCCGTCACCGCGGCAGGCTCGAATACAAGCTGGCTGCGCGCTTCCAAAGCCACCGGCAACAGGTGGGACATTACGGTCGTTAGCACGCGCTCCTTGTCTTCCGGATCTCCAAAGAAGACGTATTGACCATCCCCCCTGTCGCCCAACTGCTCCAGAACCTCGTCGTTGAGGGTGTCAAATCCGATTCCCACCGTGGACAGGCGAATTCCCTGATCCCGAAAGCTCTCCGTCTGTTCCAGCATCTGCTGGTGATCTGTCAGGCCGGTGTTGGCCGCGCCATCTGAAATCAGGATGATGGCGACTTCACGGTCCGGCCACAATTCCTTTTCGCGAGCCGCCTGCATGTAGGTGAGGTGCAGTCCAGAGAAGAGATCCGTAGAACCTTCCGACCGCAGGGATTGCAAGGCGGCTGGCAGCGAGGCCGCGAGGGTGGCGATGCTCGCGGCCTCCAAATCAACGGTGGAATCGTCGGCATAGGATACAAGCCCCAAGCGATCCTCGGCTTGCAGGTTGTTCGCCAACTGCTGAATCAGGGAGTGCGCCAACTCGAACTTAACGCGTTTCTGACCGGGCTGTCCCGTGTATTCCTGCATGCTGCCCGAGCGATCCAGACAGATGATGATGCTCATGGGGGAACGGGCCGGGGCATCGGCGGCCTGCATCACCACGCGCAGCAACCCGAGTGCGTCGTCATCGCTGAAAGGATGTGGCCTCACGCCATCCAATGACAGGCTGAGACCCTGGTCGGGTACCGGATACCGGTAGGGCAAGGCGTTGACGAACTCCTCGGGCCTGATGGCGCCCGTGGGAGGACGTTCGGCGTTGCGCAGCCACAACTTGGCCACGTCGAAGGACGCACGATCCACATCAAGCGCGAAAGTGGACTTGTCATGTTCGGCAGCAAGGAAGAAGGGGGAGGAACCGTAGTCCTTGAAGTGGCGAAGCCCCGCCGCGGTCGCGGGTGGGCATACGATTACGGTTGTACTGTTGGCTTGGGTCGTGGAGAGCGCTGCCCCCATGAACGTCAAAACAACCGTTAGGAACAGGACTCTGATTTTCATGTTGCACTTTGGGCTCGCATGGTTCACGTGTGTGGCCGAGAGTGTAGGTTCATGCACTTGGCCCATTCAGACCCCTCCCGGATCGTTCGGAGTTCCGTTCAAGACCGGTTCTGACCGCAACCGTTCGGCAACTGTGTGGGCAGTCAAGCCTCGATGGCTGTTGCAACAGGGTCTTTCTGCCAAGGGTTTTGTCTCGGATCACGCGTTCAGGACAGGATCAACCTGCGCATGGGGGCCACGAGTGCCACCTTCCCAGGTTGGCCCCGCGGCATAGGCGGGTGGCAGTCATGCAGGGGATCGCGAGCACCGATGCCGCACCGACCGCGATCGCGGTTCAGGTTGCCGTAGGCGGGGAATCGCCCGCCACCACCGCCTCCACGTCCCGGACGGCCTGTTGCAGGCCCTTTTGGATTTTTTGGTGAACGCAACCCCGCCTGTAGGACCCTTCGTGCATTCCGGGCGCGGACCAACATCGACGAAAGTGCAACAGGGCCGTGTTCCGGTACCGGGGATCCTCACTTGCCGACTGCATGTACAATCAAGGTGCCTGCGGTGTACTTCGCCTCCACGCCCAGGAAACGAAATTGCAGAATGGTATTGCCTTGCTCGGCACGGGACGCTCCGCTCCACCCGGACGGTCGGGTCTGTGCTGGCGCTGTTGTTCCGCGACTGGTCATGTTGGGCAGGCGCGGGTTGTGGCCAATTGCGTGGTCGGGATCTGAAGTATGCGTTCCCTGATGAGGACCTTCCGGTTCCTGACCCCCTACAAGTGGTTGATTACCGGCACCATCGTGACCACCATCCTGCCGGTCATGATGGAACTGACCGTGCCGCGCTTCATGCGGGTCGTCATCGACGACGGCATTCTCCAGTCGGATTTCCAGGTGGTGTGGGAGGGAGCCCTGGTCATGTTCCTGGCCGCGGTCGTGGGTGCGGTCGCGACGTTTGGCCAGGGAGTCTTCAGGGCGCGCTTGTCACAGGCCCTTGCTTTCGACATTCGCAACGAACTGTTCGCCAAGGTCATGCAGCTGTCCCACCCCGACGTGGATCAGCTCAAGACAGGTCAATTGATCACGCGCCTGACCTCGGATGTGGATGTCGTGCGCATGTTCTCCAGCGTGGGCATTTCCCTGGCCCTGCGCGCCGCGCTGATGGTGGTCGGCAGCATGATCATGCTGGTGTTGTCCGATGTGCGACTGTCCCTGATTGCCTGGGTCATGTTGCTGCTTACAGCTGTGGTTCTGCGGTGGGTGTTCGTCAAGGCCACGCCGCTCTATGCCATCGTGCAGGCCCGCCTGGCGGCCCTTAACGTGGTGGTGCAGGAAAACCTGTCCGGCATGTCCGAAGTGCGGGCGTTCGTCCAGGAACAGGCGCAAATCGACCGGTTCTCCGATGTCAACGAGGCGCTGGTGGTCCAGAACATCAAAGTGGGTCGCCTGATTGCCGTCTCCATGCCCCTAATCGCCCTGTTCACCAACTTTGGACTGGTCGGCCTTGCCTGGTTCGGCGGGAGCGCCGTGATTGCGGAGGATTTTTCGCTTGGACAACTGGTGGCGTTCAACAGCTATCTCATGGTCGGCCTAACGCCCCTGCTGCTGCTGAGCGGCATGCTGGCCATGTTTTCCAGGGCCACGGCCTCCTCGGTGCGCATTTGGGAGATACTCGACACGGAGCCGGTCGTCAAGCCGCCGGCCTTGCCTCCCGCCCGCGACCTCGTCGGTCGCCTGGAGTTCCGCAACGTCGATTTCGCCTACACGCGGTCCGGCCAGGCGGCGCCCAACGGGACGGCGAACGGGGCCTACGCGTCGGGCCACGGACGGCGCGCCGGCGAGAAGGTTCTGTCCGGGCTTGACTTCACCATCGAGGCCGGCCAGACCATTGGCCTAATCGGGGCCACCGGTTCCGGAAAGTCAACCCTGATGTACCTGATACCGCGGTTCTACGATGTCCAGGTCGGCTCCATCCTGATCGACGGAATCGATGTCAGGGACTGGGATCTCAAGTCCCTGCGCCGGGCCGTGGGCCTGGTGGCCCAGCATCCGGCCCTGTTCAACCGCTCCATCCGCGACAACATTGCCTTCGGCAACCCCGATCTGCCCGCGGAGGAGGTGTTGCAGGTGGCCCGCATGGCTCAGGCCGATGCGTTCATCGAGGCCCGGGACGACGGCTTGGCCCACGTGGTGGAGGAGGCCGGCGCCAACCTGTCCGGCGGCCAAAAACAGCGGCTGGCCATTGCCCGGGCCCTGGCCGTGGACCCGCGCATCCTGTTGCTGGACGATGCGACGTCGTCCGTGGACCTGGAGACCGAAGCCGAAATCCAGGAGGCCTTTCGCGATGCCGCCCGGGGCCGGACCACCATCATCGTCGCCCATCGCGTAACCAGCATCATCGATGCCGATCGCATTCTCATCCTTGACGAAGGCCGCGTGGTGGCCGACGGCACCCACGCGGAACTCCTGAGCGCCAGTCCCATCTACCGGGAACTGTACGACTCGCAGCTGGGTTGACATGCGTCCTTCCCTTCACAGTGACCTGAAGCCATGTCCGTAGGCGTTGCCCGTACAGCCCAATCCTCCCCCGCCGGCGGTCCGCGCATCGGCGGGATGGGGGGTGGCGGCCGGCCAACGGGGGAATCGGCGCGCGATCCGGGCACCACCCTGAGACGCCTGTTCAGCTACATGCGCAGGTTCAAGAGCCGGATCGGCCTGGTGGCTGCCTGTGTTCTGGTCAGCACGGCCCTGGGGCTGCTTGGCCCCATATTGCTGGGCCGGGCCATCGATCGGTTCATTGCCCAGGGCGATCTCGACGGTTTGGCGCGCACCGTGTCGATCCTGTTGGCGGTGTACGGAACTGCTTTCCTGACCACCATGGCCCAGAGTCTGCTCATGGTGGAGATTGCGCAGCGGTTCATCAGTGTGCTGCGCAGCCTGATCTTTGAACACATTCAGCGCCTGTCGCTCGCGGATCACAACCAGCGACGCACCGGCGACTTGATGAGCCGCGTCGGCAACGACACGGAGACCATCAACCAGACCCTGTCCAACGGGTTGATCGAGTTTGTCTCCAATGTCCTGCTGCTTTTGGGCAGCCTGGTGTTCATGGTCGTCCTGAACTGGCAGCTGGGCCTGGGGGCCCTGCTGCTGTTGCCGACCATGCTGTACATCACGGGCCAGGTCACGGTGCGGAGCCGGCGCGCCTTTCGCCGGGTACAGCGCAGACTGGGCGTCATGAACGCCACAATTGAGGAGTCGGTGACCAACTTCCGCGAAATCAAGGCCTTCAACCGCGAGGAGGCTGCGCAGGAGGAATTCGCGGAGGCCAGCCACGCGTATCGCGATGTCGCGACCCACGCCGAAGTCATCCTGGCCATCCTGGGGCCCATGTTCTCCACCATGAGCGTGATTACGCTGGGGGCGCTGGCACTGTTCGGCGGGTGGCTGGCCATCAACGGCCATGTGCAGGTGGGCATCATGGCCACGTTCATCATCTACATCCGGAACTTCTTCCGGCCTCTGCGCAGCCTGGCCATGTTGTACAACCAGCTGCAGTCCTCGATCGCCGGTGCGGAGAGGATTTTTGAAGTGTTGGACACGGTGCCTTCCGTCACGGATCGGCCCGACGCCATTCCGCTGCCCAGGGTCGAAGGAGCTGTCGGTTTTGATGATGTTCACTTCGCCTACGACCCCGGGACGCCGGTTCTGCACGACATAAATCTGCAGGTGGAGCCCGGCCAGACAGTCGCTCTCGTGGGACCTACGGGTGCCGGCAAGACCACCATTGTCAGTTTGCTGAGCCGGTTCCTCGATGTTACCGAGGGTGCCATTCGCGTGGACGGAATGGATTTGCGCGACATAAGGCAGGCCGATTGGCGCAGACAGCTCGGGGTGGTCCTGCAGGATACCTACCTGTTTTCGGGGACGGTTAAGGACAACATTCGCTTCGGCAACCCCGAGGCTTCGGACGCCGAGATTGTGGAGGCTGCCCGCGTGGCCAACGCGGACTGGTTCATCCGCAGGCTGCCGTCCGGTTACGACTCCCGCGTGTCGGAACGGGGCCACAATTTCTCGGAGGGCCAACGCCAGCTGATCGCCATTGCGCGGGCGGTCCTGGCCCAGCCGCGCGTGCTGATCCTGGATGAGGCCACCAGCAGCGTCGACACCCGTACCGAGGTGCAGCTGCAGAGTGCGCTGCTCGAATTGATCCAGCATCGAACGGCCTTCGTGATAGCCCACCGCCTCAACACCATCCGCAACGCGGACATCGTGCTCTTCGTCCTGGATGGACGCATTGTGGAACGCGGATCCCACGAGGAGTTGATAGAACTGCGCGGGCACTACCATGATCTGTATACAAGCCAGCGCAGGCGCCTCCGGTTGGAGCACGCGTAGCGGCTTGATACCAGCCCCCCTGGGAACGGATCATCCCAGAACCGGCCGCCGCGTTTTCAAGGTCGACCAAGCTCCCGTCAACTATGACGCAGTGCGAGTCGGCTTCCCTGCCCCTGCATCTAGGGTGCCAACGTTTGCCCATGATTGGCGCTGGCCCGCGATGGCGGGATTCGTCCCGCGGCCTTGGGAACAGTTGTCGGTCTCCTGTCCGAGGTCGTCACCTACGGCTTCAGGGGTTATAACCATCCGGCAGGTGCCGCATGAGGATCACGAGCTCTTATTGTCCGCCGCTCCATATTTTGTGTGCGCTGGTGCTGCTGGTCGGGCTGGGGTTGGTCGGCTGCAGATCGGGGGGAAATGCTCGGGAACGGCCGGTTGCGGTCAGTCCCAACCTGACCTCAACTCCGGTGCCAACTTTGGTGGTCACGCCTACCCCGCCTTCCGTGCTTGTCCCTGCGGAGAGGGCGGCGTTGGTGGCGCTGTATCAGGCGACGGGGGGCCCCAACTGGGCCCAGTGGGGGCGGATCCACTGGCAGAGCAATCGGCCCCTGGACGTCTGGAGTGGCGTGACCACGAACGCTGAAGGGCGCGTAACAGGCTTGAAATTGAGAGGTGTTGGACTACGTGGTGTGCTCCCGTCCGAACTGGGAGAACTCTCGGCCCTGAAATCCCTGGATCTGGCGAGTAACCAGTTGAGTGGTGGGATCCCCCCCGAGTTGGGACGGCTCGCAGCCCTGGAATCTCTGGATCTGTCGGACAATCGGCTGACAGATCCCCTGCCACCCCAGTTGGGTCGGCTCTCCTCCCTTAACGCGTTGAATCTTGAAAACAATCTGTTTCAAGGAGCGATCCCTCCTGAGCTGGGGGCGTTGCCTTTGTTCACGCATCTTCTGTATGGATCGCGAAGCTTTTCTGCCGAGAATCTCGGGCTTAGGATTGGGGGCAATCTATGGACTGGCTGCCTGCCCCCGGCCTGGTCCGAACTAGGTCTATATGCCTTGATAGGTTTGGATTTGGATTTCTGTATCGAAGGCCGTGAGTTCCAGCCGCCTCTCCTTTCATCTTCGCGGCAGGTCAACGTCGGGGAGGAAGAGGAACCGGGGGAGGCGCACTCCTGTTGGGCCGCTGCGGCGCTGGCGCCTGCGCTCAAGATGGCGGGCGACTATGACAATCTAGCCAAAGATCTTGAGGGCCATTACGAACTGGCCCTGACTGGAGCCCGGGTGGCCGCAACTTTCACCACCAAGCGTTCCCCGATACCTCCCTGGTCCAAGAGACCAACGCCTCCCTTGTTCATTCTTCCGGAGAGCTTTCGGCCTCCCTTTCCCATTCTCCGTACCTCGGTTGGGAAACCGGTGGAAGCTGAGGGAGATCAGCCACTCCCGGGCCTGATTTACCTGCAGGTAAATCCCGATGGGACCGTCCATCACCTGGCGCGTCCCAGTGTGGAAGGCGTGGGATCTTGGTCCTACAGGTTACAGACGGGTTGGGGCACCACGCCCCCGGCGGCGGACCGTTGGGCGATCGAGACCGTGTACGCAGCCCTGAAAGGGAACGCTTGGCTGCGTCAACAGCCTTGGTCCTGTCCCGGCCAGCCGCTGGAGAATTGGCCAGGGGTAGCCACCAATGCTGCCGGACGGGTGGTCCAATTGGATTTGCGTAATCACGGGTTGCAGGGGGCACTGCCATCTGAACTGGGAGACCTTACGGCCCTGAGAACACTGGATTTATCGAACAACAATCTGGAAGGTCCCCTTCCTGTCTCCCTGGGCCAACTGGCCAGGGCAAACGCAAAGTCGCGGGACGGGGGTGAATCGGGGTCGTGCGGGGCCGGTTCCGGGTGTTGTCCGCGAGCGAACGGCACGGAACAAATCCATCGGTCATTGGGGACAATCCGGCACGGATAATCCAAATTGGGGATCGGTTCCCGACCGCCCAACGCGCAACAAAGAGGGCCGCCGTGCGTCTTATGGGGTGACTCAAATACCTCAAAGGACACGCCGCAGCCCTCATGGAATACATTGTCGCATGCCCCGACCGCGAACTTCTGGAGGCCCTGTGCGCCTTCGCCGACCATCTGGCCACGCTGCCCGATCCGCGCGACCCGCGCGGCGTGCGCCACGCGCTGCCGGTGCTCCTGGCCACGCTGCTGGTGGCCCTGGCCGGGGGTGCCAACGGCATGGCCGCGGTGGCCGCCTTCACACACGACCACCAGGCCTGGTTCCGGCTGTGGCTGCCCCTGGGCCCGGCCACGCCGTCCCGCGACACCTACCTGCGCCTGGTCCGCCGGCTGGACCCGGAGACGGCCATGAAGGCGGCCCTGTGGCTGCTGGACGGGACCAGCCTGCCCGGCCTGCGGGAGCTGATCCTGGCCCTGGACGGCAAGGTGGCGCGCCGTTCCGGCGACCCGGGCGCAGGCACGCGGGCCCTGCACATGGTCAGTGCCTTCCTGGTGCGGGAGGGACTGACCCTGGCCCAAGAGCCGTGCGCGGCCAAGAGCAACGAGATCACGGCCATCCCCCGTCTGCTCGACCGCATGGCCCTGAAGGGGGCCGTGGTCACGATCGACGCCGCCGGCTGCCAGACGGCCATCGTGCAGGCCCTGCGGGCGGCCGGCGCCGACTACGTGCTGGCCGTCAAGCGCAACCAGGCCACCCTGCACCGGGAAGTGAAGGCGGCCTTCGACGAGGCCGCACGGGGCGCCTTCCGACCGGAAGTGCAGGACCGCTGCGAGACCGTCGAGCGCAACGGCGGCCGCCGCGAGCGGCGCACCTGTACCGTGCTGGGCGGTCCCGGTCTCTGCGAGTGGGTGGCGGACCCCG
>MPMO01000009.1 GCA_002238555.1 Caldilineaceae bacterium bin34 | reverse complement strand
GTGCATCGAGAGCGACTTCAAGGCCGCCAAGCAGGAGGTGGGCCTGGACGAGTACGAGGTGCGCAGCGCCACCGGCTGGTACCGGCACATGACCCTGGCCCTCTGGGCCCTGGCCCTGCTGGCCGTGTTGCGGGCCGCCACGCTGCCGGAGGCGGCGTCCCCGGCAAAAAAAAAGCCCACGGGCAGCCTGGCGGCCTTCAAGCGGTCCCGCGGGCTGGCGTCGGCCTGAGCCTGGCGGCCGTGCGCCACCTGCTGTGGCAGACGCGGCTGCGCATCGTGCCCGCCACGGACCATGTCCTGGCCTGGCTGGACTGGAAGCGGCTGCATGCCTGGACGGCCCAGTGCTGCCACTACCGTAGACAGGCACAACTTGTTGCTTTACAACTGTAGTACTAGTCTCGGCCACCGAGTTTCGGGATAGCATCCACCTGCGTCATGCCGCGGCGGTGGTGGAACTGAACAGCCTAGTGGCCGAAGTCGACGACATAGAGGTTGTGATGCGGAACCGGGGCATTGCAGTTCCGGAACCGAACCTGAACATCGTTTTGCTCTCCTGGTTGCGGACAGGTTCCAAGCCCGCGGCGGTTCCAGCGGCAGTGTCCGAGCCCCCGCTGGAGGTTGTGGATGAACCCACACCAATGCCGACAGCGTTGCCATCACCCACACCTCTCCCAACACCGAATCCAACACCTATCCCGGACACAATCTCTGACCCCGCGCCGGAATTCAATTGCCACAATTCCGAGCTCATGCGTTATTTGGCGAGGATCAATGAATTCATGGCGGAAGAGCCATTCGACTTCGATGCGTACTCGGATTTCTTGTTGGAATACGCCGATTGGATGGAACAATGCCTGCCCTGACGTAACGTGAACCGTTGTGCCAACCTGAGCAGAGCCCAGGCGTGATGCCGAGGCTCTTTGCTAATGTCTGTTTCAATCGGTCTCGGCGAGGAAATGCTTCGCCGGGACTCTGGTCCGCCTGACAGATACCAACTGTCAAGGGCCACAGCCTAACCCTGTCAATCAGTGCTACAGCATCGGGTACCTGCGTTCAGGCCCGAAGCCGAATTCTGTGGTTGGTCGGGATGACCTTGAGTTCCGATCCCGGTTCCCGCCGTCCGGGTGTCGGGTCCGTCGCCGAAGGTCGGACGCTCTCCGAAGTCTCCCGGTGCGTTCGGGAAATCTGCTTTCAGGTTCCCGGTGCCGGCAAGGCTGCCTGTGTGCTTCGCCCGGGCTCCGCCGGAACGGTTCCATGCGGCCGTGGGTGAGTGAGCGCCACAGCCATTCCAGGGGGCCGTAGCGAAATCGATTCAGCCACCAGACGGATTCGACGATCTGAAAGATCTAGACACCGAGGATGAAGATGGTCTGTGCCAAGCGGCTGGTGGTGCCGTACAGACTTCCGCCAAACCCCTGGAATAAGTGCACATGTCCAAGGCAGCGGTCTCTGCCAGGTCATAGAACCGTTCCAGCCTGCGCTTCAGCTCACAAGATCCGCCTCTATGGTCTCAGCCTCCGGCGCTGCTCGCGGGCGATGCTGTCCATCTCCTCGTCCACTAGCCTGACCGACTCCTGGATGTTGGAGTCCGTGAGCAGGTTCTCCCGAACCTTTACTGCCCCCATCTCCTCGAAGTACTGGGCGTTGAGACTGGGGGCGTCACAGTCGCTCCATGACATGAAGAAGCTCCCGAGCGAGGCCGACGACATCCGCTTGAACGTCATCGTCACGTCCCCGGGTGATGAACTGCGCCGTCCCTATTGGGCCAGGTCCGTCGTGGTTGCAGAAGTCCGTCTCGATAACGGACAGTGCTTCGTCGATGTAGGGGTTGGGCAGGAGGACAGCCAGGCACTCTGCAACCTTGGGGATGCCAACCCCGCTCCAAACGTAGAAGAGGTCGTAAGCGTCTTTGTTCTCCGTCCTGTTGTGAAAGGCAAGGGCCTTGAGGACGGTGAAGGCGCCTGGACTGCATACCGGAATGTTTCGGGTGGCCCTTGCACCTGAAGGAGTGGTGCCGGACAGTTCTTTCCAGGACCGGTCTTTGAATGCCAATTCGAGACCTGGCGTGACTATTGCGGCCAGGTCGGATTCGATGTGGAAGAGCGTACCTCCCTCTCCTGTTTCATCGATGGGGGGAATCAGGAAGTCTACCTTTACAGGATGGACCCCGCCTGTGGTCCAGGACTGAAGTCTCTTATTTCCCTGGTCATTGACATCCGGCTGGAATCCCGCGTCTTTCAACCTGATCCCCAGTTCTCGATAGCGCTCCCGATTCAAAATGGCCAAGGCTAGGCCCATGTCCAGGTCCATAGTGCCTGCATGGGGTTCCAGGCCTGACGGCAGGCTCTCCTGGGCGACGAGAAGATAGGGAACCAGTCCGCCGACCACAACGATTTCGTCAAGGAGGTCACCCAGCTTGGTTGCCATGTAGATGCATGTCCGGTGGACGCGGTCCAACTGCCCGCCGCCGTACCCGTCGCCGCTCGATGGCTTAGGGATCATCGTAGCCTCGCAAGAGTCTCCGTCGGATCTCTGCGGCGGCCTCCGTCGCCCTTTCGGAATGGTCCTTCAAGTCGAGATATGCCTGTATCGGATGGACGCAGGGTATGCCTTCGACGCACTCCGCTCCGTCGAAGACGCCTTCGTCGTTGGGCACCACCAGCCAGGTGTTTGCTCCTCTGGGTTCTTCCCGGAATCCGAGAGCCTTCTTTACCGCCGCCGATGGGTGACTTGTGAGGTATACGGTTGAAAGACGGAATCCCGCGTGTCGTGTCCACAACCATGCTGCGGCGAGTGCTGTCACCGCATAGGGCACGTCAGCCTTGGACAGGATTTTGGCGATGGAATGGGTCGGCGACTCGCCTCCCCCGGCTGAAATGTGGCCCCGGATCACATCATGCCTGTCAAACCGGTACTCCTCCCGCCAAGCGTCCAGCAGCGTCCCCGGATCGGCGGCACGGATTCCGTCTGCTTCCCGTTCAACGAGACCGGCTTCCAGGAGCTTGCCTACCACGCGGCTCACGTGTCCCTCATTCAAGCCGGTGCTGGAGGCTATCACGCGTTGCCTCACAGCCTTGGCAGGCTCCATGAGCAACAGTCTCGTTATGCGAGAGCCCTTTGGTCCGAATGCGCTTTCCGGCCGTCCGGGCCGGCGGAACCGGTTGGGATGCCCCAGGTTCTGATAGAAGATGCCGGGAACGATGATCCTGGCGTTTCCCGATAGGTCTAGCCAGGGAAGTTCGGCCTGTGCACAACGCTTCTGGGCTGCCTCTCCCATGTAGGGGACTGCCAGGAGCGGAATCACCTCATGGGGGAAGCTGCTTTGGGCCATCCTCAGTTGACGAATTGCGTCAGCGACTAGGCCTAGGGAGCCCGACCTCTTCCATTCCAGCACGAAGCAATGGCCTCGAATCGAGAAGACGGCATCCCACATCTGACTGTCAATTGTGCGAACACCGAGTTTGGAATCCTCAGCTAGCTCGGAGGCGCCAAAGATGTCCGCGAGGCGCTCTGCTGCTTGCCGGATGGCTAGAGTTTCGCGTGGGATCTTCATGATTGCTTTTATACCATTCCTTGTGCATTTGCGCAAGTCATGTTGTATAGACAAGTTTATCTAGTGGTACCGGTGAAATGAAGGGTTGTTGCCAAGGGATGTACTCTGTGGGCCCAGTGCACCATTTCGTAAGTTCTGCAGATCTGAGCAAGGCGGGTCAGGATGGCGTCGGCGGCGGTATCCCACTGCGGGGGCGTGGCGGTTGTGGTCCGGGGGTGCCTGCAACGCCTTCACCGAAGGAGCCGTGGGCCAGCACCTGGCGTTGCCGGACGCTGAACCAGTACTCAACGCGGACTTGCAGGAACCTGAAAGCCTGCATCACACCTGTCTGCAAACCAGGTGTGCGGATGCGCTCCCATCCCGGTTTCACCACGCGCGGCTTTTCCGGGCACTCGCGCTGTCAATCAGTGCCGCGGAATCGGACACCTGCGTTCAGGCCCGAAGCCGAATCCTGTGGTCGGCTGGGTCGACCTTGAGTTCCGAACCCGGTTTTCGCCGTCCGGGTGTCGGGTCCGTCGCCGAAGGCCGGGCGCTCTCCGAAGTCTCACGGTGCGTTCGGGAACCCGGTTTCAGGTTTCCGATGTCGGCAAGGCTACCCGTGTGCTCCGGCCGGGCTCCTACGGAACGGTTCCATGCGGCCGTAGGTGAGGGAGCGCCACAGCCATTCCAGGGGACCGTAGCGGAACCGGTCCATCCACCACGGGGAAAGAATGATCTGCAACATCCAGACGCCCAGGACGAAGACGGTCTGTTCCAGACGGCTGGTCGTTCCGTATAGGCCGCCGCCAAATCCCTGAAAGATGGCCACGCAGATCACGGTGTGCATGATGTAGTTGGTGAAGGCCATGCGGCCCACCGCGGCGAGGCGCCGGCGCAATCCGGGCAGCCAGTCCCGCCGTTCCGCCAGCATGACGACACCTATGTAGCCGGCACTCACCAGGATGCTGGCCCAGTAGTTGTACTGGTAGCCGCCGCCGTAGAAGGCGTGGGCCGCGTCCCAGCCCATTCGGATTCTGTCCCAGACGCCAAACGACACAAGCGGGAGGCCCGCGAGCAAGCCGATCGTTGCCATTCCCATGTAGGTCCGGTCGGATCGTTCGGCCGTGAACAGCCGCAGCTTCCAGGCGGCCATGCCGATGAGCATGAGGCCCGCTGCCCTCCAAAAGCCCCACGCCAAAATCAAAATCACCGCCTCCTCGGGTGCGGCTGCAAGCCTGTGCCGGACCTGAGTCGGATAGGGCTCCCGGCGCAGGGCAATATCGGCATTGATTGCGTCCGCGGACGGCGCGTAGTCGGCATACAGGGCCGCCGCTTCACTTTCGGGCATGAAGGGCATCGCGAGTCCCGCGCCCAGAATCAGAACTGCATGGACGGCAATCATCGCCAGGCCGGCCATGGCCAGGAACACCGCGGATCGGTTTCGCAGCCAGTACACGGCCATGCCGGACAGCGCGTAGAGCATCAGGATGTCCCCGTCCCACAGCAGACCATAGTGCAGTAGGCCGAAGGCGAGCAGCCACAGGGACCGGCGCAGGAACACACCGGTGGGCCTCATGCCCTTGTTCTCCAGGTTGGTCGTGAACAGCAGGATGCCGGCGCCGTACAGCGGCGAGAAGATGGTCATGAACTTCTGATCGGCGAGGACGTGCGACACCACCCAGAGCCACTTCTCAACCCCCTCGAACGAACCGTGCACCGTGGGATTGAACAGGATCCAGTCGGGATTGGCGAAGGAAATCATGTTCATGGGCAGAATGCCCAGCAGGGCGAAGCCCCGCAGCGCATCAATGACCTGGATGCGCCGTGCCCGGGGACCGGGGCGCGCCCGCCGCGGGTCCGGGACTTCGGTCGGTAGGGCCATTGGCTGATGTTTGGGATCGGTGGGCGGCTGCAGGGCTTTTTCCAGTCCTTCCTGGCCCTCGGTGAAGATCGGGTCCATGTGCTTGAGCCAAATGGCGTTTCATTCCTGGTACCCGGGCCAGTAGGGGAAAGTCTGCTGGTTCTCGGCCGGAATGTCCACAAAGACATTCTGGAAGTTCGGGATTTGCTCCGCGGTCTCGCCCTGTGGCAGACCCCATTCCCAGAAGGACTTGCGGGACACGATCATGCTTCCCATGACGCCGGTGGTCGGCAACAGGTCCGGGTTGGACAGATCGTAGCGGATCAGTTCGTAGGCGATGTTTGGATAGCGGGAGCCGGTCGGCACGAACCAGCCGGAATTGCCGGCGAAGGCGACGCGGCCTTCGGGGCCCCGCGGCCGGGCGTAGACTCCCCAGGGGAACGGATTGTCAGTGCCCGAGATGGCCTCTTCCATGCGGAAGGCGGTGTCGTTCAGCGCCCGGTGCATCGCAACACGGCCGGAGGCGAACGCGCACTCGCTGGTCAGGCCCATCGACTGCGCGTCTTCCGGTGTTGGCATGGCGCGGTGCTTCCAGCGCAGGTCCCACAGCAGATTTGCTGCCGTAACCACACCATCATTGGTGAAGCTGGCCTGCGACATGTCGTCGTTGAAGTACCAGTCGCCGAAGGCCTGGGCCATGTTCCAAACCGTGCTGGCCCGGGCCCGATGTCGGCACCCCAGACGGGCATGCCATTGTCATCCTCGCCGGCAACGGCGATCGCGGTGTCCACGAAGTCGTTCCACGTCCAGTTCGGATCGGCCGGATAACCGCCAACGACCTCGTCCAGAAGACCTCGGTTGGCATAGATGCCGATCGTGGCCCAGTCGTAGGGAATGGCGTAGACCGTGCCGTTCCAGCTCATGGTCTTGACCAAAGCTTCCCTCCAGTCGTCTGGCCAGCCGTCCGGCGGATAGGCGTTCAGGTAATCGGTTAGGTCAACGGACCAGCCCTTGGAGGGGAATACCTGACCGCGGGACTGATGCGGCCAGGCCATGTCGGGCGGGGTGCCCGCCGCCTGATCCGTGCCTGGCCGCCCTCTGCCACTCGGCCTGAAACGCTCCCCACCCCTCAGCGCCCGCCCAGACTTTGTACAAAGTCCAGCTTTAACTGTTCCGGTACCCCTGTTCGAGCGGCCTGAGGGACGGGGATGCGACGGTATCGGGTTAGGGTGGGACGGGGTCCGGCCACAGGAGGTCGAGGAGGTTTTGCCCCCTGCGTGCGGGAAGGAATCCCAAGCCGCAAACCGGCGGCAATCGAATGCGGGCCCCTACAAGGCAAGACCCGTTCACCTCGCCAAGTCCTCGACCGTCATGTCGCCCGGCAGAACACCCTCGTAGGTGACGAGGTCGCCGAAACTCACCCACCTGCCCCCTTCGGCTCGTACCAGGAAACCCCCTTGTACGGGATCGTGGTCAGTGGGACTGGTGTTGACGGGCCCAAGGCAAATGGAGCACCAAAAATCAGTGAGTGACTCCGCGGCTTCGATCAGGCCCTCGCGGGTAAGGTCCCGACCAGCCTTTCTCAGGGTTTCCTCCACCAACTCTCCGATGTACTGGCCGTACAGGGTCAAGGTGTTGCCGTTCTCCCCTCCCATGTAGTCCTGGACCAATTTATGGTGTTTGGCGACGTCGGGGTCGTCGATTTCAAAGGCCGATTTGAGGTATCCAAGGGACACGGTGCCTTCGATGACCTCCGGGCCGGCCAGGAGCACGGTTAATTCGTTGGCACTGACCAAACTCAAAACAAAGGGTACGTTCCAATTCAGGTTCAGACGCGCGTGTTTGATCGCGGTGGCGAAATGTTGGGGCGTGGCCCAGATGGCAATCACGTCGACTCCCTCCGCGTGGAGGCGATCCACCTGGGAGGCCAGGTCCACATCCAGGACTTCGTGAGTTTCTTCACCCACAATGTCCAGGGCATCACCCACTCCCCGCCTGATGCCGGTCATTCCGTCCGCGCCGAAATCGTCGTTCTGGCGCATCAACCCCAACTTTAGTCCCGGGTAGGTCTCCGCGATATGTTGCCCCAAGATTATCCCCTCGGCCACGTAGTTGGGGATGGAGCCAAAGACCGTGGGCCTGGCCTCCGGGTCCTTCACCCACTCGGTAGCTCCGGTCGCCATGAACAGGTCGGGCACTCCGTTTTCCTGAAGATAGTCCACAACCTGCAAGTGGGTGGGCGTTCCAAATCCGTTGACCAAGGCGAAGATTCGGTCTTCCTCCACCAGCTTGCGGACCAGGTCGACCGTCTTGGGAGGCGAGTAGCCGTCATCTTCGATCAGAAACTTGATTGTCCTGCCATTGACTCCCCCCTTGGTCTCGTTCACGTAATCAAAGTAAGCGTTGATGGCTAAAGCGATTTGAGAATACACGGCGACGGGTCCGGTAAGGGCGGTGTGAGTTCCCAGCACCACCTCATCGTCCGTAACCCCGGGTACCGACGCCTCCTCGGTAGGCACCGGAAATTCTCCGACACCCTCCACGCACGCGGCTCCCAGAAACATCGCCGCGAGCAATCCGGCAACAATCCATGTCCAAGCTTTACCCGAGAGAGTCATGTCGTCGCTCCTATTGTGTGTGCTTCGCAGCACGTTGAACGGGGTCGGATGTGACCTTATACCACATTCGGATTGTCGCTTTGGAGGGCCGTAGGCCAGGGCGATTGCATCTCATTGGGGGGCGAAAGGGGGCGGATGGACACCGGCCTACATTGGACGGTTCCGGATCCAGCCTGCGAAGAACTCCTCACGGACGGCCCGATGCCTTCGTCCCTGGTCGAGACCCTGGAGACCCTGGAAGATATCCGCGGGTCGACCGCACCAAACGGCACCACCTGACGGACATCCTGGTGTTGCCGGTGCTGGCGGTCATCGCGCTCTTTGGCCAACTCAATGAGGAGTGGCTGCGCACCTTCCTGGCACTGCCGCACAGGATTCCCTCGCACGATACGCTGGGGCGGGACTTTGCACGGCTGCATGCGGCCCGGTTCGAGGAGGGCTTTCGGGACTGGGTGCAGAACACCTTTGCCCTGACCGATGGCCAGGTGGCGCCCATCGACGGCCAGAGTGTGCGCGGCCCCCACGACCGGGGTGGGGGGCTGGTCCCCCTGCGTCGGCAGCGCCTGGGCCCAGGCGCACCGCCTGGTGCTGGCCCAGTCGATGGTGGATGGCAAGTCCAACGCAAGCCCGGAGTTGTTGCGCATGCCGTGCCTGGAGGGCTGCATGGTGATCCTCGGTGCCATGGGCTGCCAACAATCGATAGCGCGCCAGAGCCGGGCGCAGGAAGCCGACTACGTGCTGCGCATGCGGGCCAACCATCAAGGCCTCCACAATCGCCTGGAAGACACCTTTGCCCTTAATACACTACAGTGGAAATTCACAGGGTGGTGGCCTGCTGCCGGCGGTAGTGACAGCCCTGGGCCACCCACTGGTGGCGCCGGCGCCAGTCCGACCAGGCCAGCACCTGCTTCATGTCCGCGACCACGGGCCGCAGCAGACGCCGCCACAGCCGCCGGATTTCCGGCACGGTCAGCCCCCGGCCCGGCCGCGGGCCTGTCGGAAAGCCGTCAGGCTGTCCGGTCCCACGCGCTTTTTGGGGGATCCGGCGGGGGCACGGAGGCTGCCCGCACCACGCTGAACAGGGCCAGGATCATGTGGCGGTCCCAGCCCCGGGCGTTGCGCACCTCGTACTCGTCCAGGCCCACCTCCTGCTTGGCCAGCTCGAAGGCCGACTCGATACGCCAGCGGCTGCCGGCCACCCGGACCAGGGTGGGCAGGTCGCAGGCCGGAGGGCCCCACACGAGATGGGCCTGCCACTTTTCCGGCTGCGCGCAGGCGCGCCGGAAGAGCAGATGGTACCCCTTGTCCGCGTCCGCCCCTTCGGCCAGCACCAGGCACTGCCAGTCGCACCAGCGTTCGCCCTTGCTGCCCGGTCCGGCACGGAGCCGCTGCCAGTCCCCCTCGGCCAGCGCCGCGAACACCTCCCCCACCACATACTCGTACCGGCCGACCAGGAACGTTTCGTGGGCCGGCACCGCCAGCAGGTAGGCCTGGTCCTGCTCCTCCAGCCAGGACCGCAGCTGGCCCGAGTGGCCATGGACCGTGTCGCCCACGACCCAGGCCAGCGAAACGCCGGCCGCCTGCGCCCGGGCCAGCAGCCGTTGAGCCAGTTGCGGCTTGGTGCGGAAGGGCGTGTCCGGCGCCAGGCCGACGCCCTGCAGCCGGCCCTTCGGCAGGTAGAGTTCCGCGTCCAGCAGCGTCCCCCGCGCCCCGGCGTAGGCCAGGAAGACCCCCACCTGGCAGTTCCCGCCCTGCCCCGCCGTGCCGCTGTACTGCCGCGCCACTCCGGCCGAGTGGATGCCTTTCTTCAGGAACGCGGTCTCGTCGATGATCCCCACGGCCTGGGCATCCCCCAGGTGCTCCTGCACGGAGCCGCACAGGGCGGTGCGGGCCGCCGCCACCGACCAGCGCGCCCGGTTGAGCAGGTACTGGATGCCGTAGGGGTCGGCGTCGCCGTTGGCTTCCGCCAGCTGCCAGCCGTTCTTGCGCTCCGCCCCGCCGGCAGGCCGTCCAGGTAGGCCAGGGCCCGCCACTGCGTGGGGGCCGTGCCCAGGGCCGGCGCCAGGCGGTGGGCCACGTCCTCCCGGTGGGCCGGCCAGGAGGCAATCGCGGCCGGGTCCACGGGGTCGGGGGCGCGACGGGGACAGGGGACATGGGACGACTCCAAGCGCGGGGCGAAGGCCCGATCATCATGCCCTGTATGTACCACTGTAGTATTAGGGCCGTGGATTGCGCTGGCGGTCGCCACGATTATGCGGATACGGTCGGGAAGGACCACGGGCGAATTGAGACCCACCGCTGCGGTAACCGGGTCACGACCGACACCCGCTGCTTCATTTCCAGCCTGCCCCCCAAGGCCAAGCCCCTACTGCAGGCGGTGTGCCAGCACTGGAGCAGCGAAAACGCCCACCACTGGGTCCTGGATGTCGCCTTCGGCGAGGATGACAGCCGCATCCGCACGGGACACGCCGCCCACAAGTGGCTGGCGGCCGCCTGGAACAAGGACTACCTGCGCCGGCTAATCGGCCTCAAGCCCAAATCCATTTGGATGCAATTGCCTTGGGCCGTAGGCTTGCTTGGATGTCGAACGGCGATGGCGCAAACCCGTACACAGGCAAACACCCGGCGTCATGACCTGGACGACCAGAGCCTTCCAAGGTTCCATCACCGGAGTTTGGGCCACAGAGGCCTTTGAAAAAATCCCGCGATACCCTTGGGAAAAAGAACGATCACCGCGATCAGGGACGCCCCGTAGAAAACGTTCCGCAGGTTGTTGGCCCCCGGCACGAACCCGGCCAAAGCGCTGATGGCTTCAGACTGGAAGGTTAAGAACAACGCTGCGATTATGGAACCAAGCACACTGCCCAGTCCTCCAATCACTATCGCCACCAAGAAGAATATCGAGTCTATGAGACCGAGGCTGTCGGGAGAGACGAATCCCTGTACGGCAAAGAAAAGCCCTCCTCCAATGCCCGCATACAGCGAACTGACGCCGAAGGCCAACGCTTTATACCTCGGCACGTCGACTCCCATCTGTTCCGCGCCCACCTCGCTGTCCCGCAAGGCTACGAACGCCCGGCCCGTGCGGCTCCGCGTAAGGTTCAGGAACAAGACTGTCATGGCCACCGCCGCGGCCATCGCGACGTAATACATCCACTCCCGGCCGTCCAGTACGCCCTCTAGAAAGCCGGGAGGCTCCACCACGCCTCCCCTAATGCCCAACGCCCCTTGGGTCCACCGGGTCAGCACATTCATTTTGAGGATTTGGGGAAAGGCCAGCATCAAACCGAACGTGGCAATGGCTAGGTAAGGCCCTCTCAAGCGCACTGCGGGGATGCCTATCGTCACCCACCCCACGACGGCGGTTGCCGCCCCCGACAAACCGATGGCACCCCACAAAGGGAAGGCGTATTGTTGGGAGAGCACCGCCGTCAGGTACGCGCTGGCCAGGACCAGCGCCGCGTGTCCGAACGAGATCTGTCCGCTATATCCGGTCAGCAGGTTCATTCCAAGCAGAACAAGCAGCCAAATGGCAAACATGGTGGCGTTGAAGGTCCGGAATTCACCTAAAAATATTCTGAAGAAAGGCCACTCGTGAAGGAAGGGAAACACCACCAGGAACACGCTAAGCAGCAGTAACCCTATCGGCTTAAGTCCGGGTGGGAGGGCTTGCACCGGCTACACGCGCATCCGGACGGGTCGCCCGAAAATGCCATTGGGCCGCACCATCAGCACCAGCACAATCACTGCGAAAGCCACGGCCAAGTCGATGCTGCCTACGCTGGAAGGCGTATAGGTGCCAGCCAAGTTCTTCACAACTCCGATGATCAACCCGCCGACCACGGCTCCGACAGGGCTGTCCAAGCCGCCCAGCACCGCCGCCGCCAAGGCGAACAGCACAACAAAAAACATCGTCCGGATCTCCAGCCCTAGGCTTTGGGCCGCCAGTATTCCGGCTATGGCGCCCACTGCGGTGCCCAAACCCCAACCCGTGCTCAACATACGGCCTACCGGGATGCCCACCAACCGGCTTGCCGGCCGGTTTAGGGCCGTTGCCCGTAACGCCAGACCAAACCTGGTGCATTGGAACAGCAGATACAACAAGGCCGTAGTCACGATGGAAACCACCAGGATACCCAGGTTCAGACGCCCGATGCACACCCCGCCAACGCAAGACGCGCCCCCGCTAAAGAAGCTGAAGGGGCCGAAACTCTTGGGCAACGGTCCCCAAACATATAAGGCCAACCCATCGAAAATGAGGAACAACCCCATCGCCACAATAAGAGAGTTGAGGTCGGATGTTCCTTCTACCCGCCTCACGATCAGCCACTCGACCAAGGCCCCCATCGCCAGCGCGGACAACAGGGTCAGCAAAACCGCCGGCCAGAAGCCCATGCCTGTGCTCATCGCCGACCAAGCGATGAACGTCGAGAACATGGCCATCTGCCCTTGGGCAAAGTTGAGGGTGCCGGTGGAGCGGTAGATCAACACGATGCCGAGAGCCAGGATGGCGAACATGCTTCCACTGGCGACGCCGCCGATTAGCTGTTGCAGAAAGAGGCCCATTGCATTTCCCATTGCGGCTCAAGCGACGCTCAGTGGCCCAGGTAAGCGCTGCGCACCTCTTCGTTGTCCAGTAAATTCCGGGCGGTGTCGCCCAGCACCACCTTGCCCACTTCCAACACGTAGCCATACCCAGAAATTCCCACCGCCAAGTCGGCGGCCTGTTCGGCCAGCAGCACCGATATGCCCTCCGCTTTACTCAAGCTCATGATTCCGGCAAACATTTCTTGGGCCAGAAGCGGTGCCAGGCCCAACGAAGGTTCGTCCATGAGCAACAGCCGGGGCCGCGCCATCAACGCCCGCCCGATGACCAGCATCTGTTGCTCGCCGCCACTCAGCAGATAAGACGACAATTCAAGCCTCTCACGCAGGGCGGGAAAGTAGGTGAGCACCCGCTCCAGCTGTTCATCGAAGTCCTTGCCCTCCCCTTGGGTGTACGCACCCAGGCGCAGGTTCTCCAACACCGTCATCTCGCCGAACAACTGGCGTCCCTCGGGCGTCGCGCATATGCCCAACCTCACGATGGCTTCGGTGGACAACCCGGCAATCTCCCGGCCTTCAAAATCGATGGATCCGGCCTGGATCGGCAAAAGCCCCGCCACCGCGTGAATGGTGGTGCTCTTTCCGGACCCGTTGGCTCCGAGAAGAGTCACGATGTGGCCTTCCGGTACTTCCAACGAGACTCCGTGCAAGGCGGGCGCTTGGCCATAAGAGACGTGAATGTCCTTAAGCGTCAACATGTGGCGCACCAAGGTACGTCTGGATTACCACAGGATCACGGCGCACTTCTGTCGGCGTCCCGTCGGCAATCTTTCTACCGAAGTCGAGTACACATACCCTGTCGGAGATGTCCATCACCAATCCCATGCGGTGCTCCACCAGCAATATCGCAACTCCCAACTCGTCCCGGATTCCCCGGATAATGCGGGCTATGGAGTCCACTTGTTGGTGGGTCAGGCCGCCCGCAGGCTCGTCGAGCAGCGCCAGCTTGGGCCGGGAAACCAGGGCCCTGGCTATCTCCACACGCTTTTTTGCGTCGTAAGACAGTGCGTGGACGGGTATGTCCCGGACCTGCGTCAGCTCCATCAGCTCCAAAGTGTCCTCTGCCCGCGAACGAGCTTCCCTCTCCTCGCGCATTTGCCTGGGAAGGCGGAAAACCGCATCCAGAGCACTGTACCGTATTTTCGAGTGTTGACCCACCAGCAGGTTATCCAACACGGACATCGAGGAAAATAGTTCCAAATTCTGAAAGGTGCGCGCCACGCCGTTGGCGACAACCTGGTGGGGCCTCATTTTGAGCAGATCCCGGCCCATGAACCGAATGGCACCCTTCATGGGATCGCAAACGCGGGTGAGGCAGTTGAACACCGTCGTCTTCCCCGCGCCGTTGGGACCGATGATTGACACAATCTCCGCTTCGTCCACGGAGAAACCGACCCCGTCCAACGCCAAGATGCCCCCGAACTGGATCGAAAGTTCTTCGACTGTTAGTAGAGGCACGATAAGACCTCCCGCTCCGTCAAACCGCTCGCCCCCGCACCACGTCCAGAACCTCCCAAAAATGTTGGGGATTATAACTAACCTGGACTTTGTACAACTTGACGGCGGTATCCGACAGACAAAACAGGCTGGCACAATGAACCAAAGCACTACCAGAGGTTCATCATGCCCAGCCTGCCCGACGCCATTGTACCCCTGCTTGTCCCCCTTCGCGTCGCTCTTCGACGCCCGCACCTGGCGCAAGGCGCAGATCCTGCCGACCGGGGGTCATTCCGGCCCCCGGTCGGCGCACGGTGTCCACGGCCCTGTATGCGCTGGGCCTGCAGGCGCGGGGCGACTTTGCCCTGTTCCACCACGTCCTCAGCCGGGCCTCCTGGTCGTCCCTGGCCGTCAGCCGGGTGCTGTGGGAACAGCTGGTCCGGCACCTGGTCCCGACGGGGACCATCCGGCTGGCCATCGACGAGACCCTGGAACGGTGCCGGGGCGAGCAGATCGAGGCCCTGGGGGTGTATCGGGACCCGGTGCGCTCCTCCCACGGCCACTTCGTCAAGGCCAAGGGGCTGCGCCGGGTCAGCCTGATGCTGCTGGCCGAGATCCCCTGGGCCCGCCGGGTGTGGGCCCTGCCCTTCCTGACCGTGCCGGCGCCGTCCCGGCACTACCACGAGGCCCGGGGCCGCCGCCCCAAGACGATTACGGACTGGGCCCGCCCGATGCTGTGCCGCCTGCGCCGCTGGCTGCCCGACCGGAAACTGGTGGTCGTCGGGGACCGGAACCTATGCGACCCTGAAGCTGCTGGCCGCCTGCCAGGGCATGGACCCGCCCGTCACCTTCCTGCCCCGGCTGCGCCTGGATGCCGTCCTGCCTGATCCACCCCCGCCCCGCAGGCCGGGCCAGCGCGGGCGGCCGCGGATCGTGGGGGCCCGCCAGTCCTCCCTGCAGGCGCTCCTGGCCGACCCGGCCGGGTGCCGCGACCCCCAGGTCCTGCTCTGCACCAACCCCGACTGGTCCCCGACCGCCATGCTCGCCGCCTGCCTGCAGCGCTGGCAGGTGGAGGCCGCGTTCCAGGAGGTCCGCACCCACCTGGGCGTCGAGACCCAGCGCCAGTGGTCGGCGCAGGCCATCGCCTGCACCACCCCGGTCCTGCTGGGCCTCTCGGCTGGCTCATCCTGGTCGCCCACCGCCTGCGCCGGACGCGTGCCCTCCGCCCCCGCCGGGCCGCCTGGCATGCCAAGACCGTTCCCACCTTCGCCGACGTCCTGGCGGAGATCCGCCACGACCTCTGGACGCAGGCCCTGCCTTTTTCGCTGTCCCCGGCCACCCCCGACATCCAAAAACTGCCCCAGCCGCCCCCCGGCACCGCTCCTGGCCGCCCTCTGCTACTCGGCCTGACACACCCCATCCACTCAGTGTCCACACCGACTTTGTACAAAGTCCAGCTGCGGAGCCCGGAGAATCAAGAGGGGTGTCCCATTGGGACACCCCTCTTGGATCACGGGTGTGGGTTGGTCTACGAACCGGCTTCCATTTCGGCGGCCAGGAACTCGTTGGTCTCGTCCTCGAGCGCCTGCAGGGCTTCTTCCAGCCCTTCCTGGCCCTCGGTGAAGATCGGGTCCATGTGCTTGAGCCAAATGGCGTTCCATTCCTGGTACCCGGGCCAGTAGGGGAACGTCTGCTGGTTCTCGGCCGGAATGTCCACGAAGACATTCTGGAAGTTGGGAATCATCTCCGCGGTCTCGCCTTGCGGCAGACCCCATTCCCAGTAGGACTTGCGGGACACAATCATGCTGCCCATGACGCCGGTGGTCGGCAGCAGGTCCGGGTTGGACAGACCGTAGCGAATCAGTTCGTACGCGATGTCCGGGTAGCGTGACCCGGTCGGCACGAACCAGCCGGAATTGCCGGCGAAGGCGACGCGGCCCTCGGGACCCCGCGGCCAGGCATAGACGCCCCATTCGAACGGATTGTCCGTTCCGGAGATGGCTTCCTCCATGCGGAAGGCAGTGTCGTTCAGCGCCCGGTGCATGGCGACGCGCCCGGAGGCGAAGGCAAACTCGCTGGTCAGTCCCATCGACTGCGTGTCTTCCGGTGTCGGCATGGCCCCGTGTGTCCAGCGCAGGTCCCAGAGCAGCTTCGCCGCCGTGACCACGCCGTCGTTGGTGAAGCTGGCCGCGGACATGTCGTCGTTGAAGTACCAGCCGCCAAACGCCTGCGCGACGTTCCACACGGTACTGTCGCCAGGCCCGATGTTGGCACCCCAGACGGGCATGCCGTTGTCGTCCTCGCCGGTGACCGCAATCGCGGTTTCCACGAAGTCGTCCCAGGTCCAGTCCGGATCGGCCGGATAGCCGCCCACGACCTCGTCCAGCAGACCCCGGTTGGCATAGATGCCAATCGTGGCCCAGTCGTAGGGGATGGCGTAGACCGTGCCGTTCCAGCTCATGGTCTTGACGGAAGCCTCCCACCAGTCGTCCGGCCAGCCGTCGGGCGGATAGGCGTTCAGGTAGTCGGTCAGGTCGACGGACCAGCCCTTGGAGGGGAACACCTGGCCGCGGGACTGGTGCTGCCAGGCCATGTCGGGCGGCGTGCCGGCCGCCATCAGGGTCGGAAGCTTGGTCCAGTACTCGCCCCAGGGAATGCCCCACTCCACCTCGGGTTCCAGCCCCGGATAGAAGGCGTCGAAGAATTCGTTGATATGAAGCAGGAACTTCCGGATTTCTCCTTCATCCTCCCAGCTCATGATCTTGAAGTCTCCGCTCGCATCCCGGTCGCCCATGCCGGTGAGCCAACGGGCCGCCGCCTCGGAGTCGACCGCTTCACCCGCGGACGTGTCTTCCGCGGCCGGCGCCGTCGGCGCCACGCACGCGGCCAATGCCATGCTGGAGACGGCGGCACCCACCTGCAGGAAGCGCCTCCGGCTCAGCAGATATCTTCTCTTTTCGTCCATTGTCGTTACCTCCCGGTTCAAAACGGACGTTGTCAAAACAGTGCAGGAGCCCCGTAGGGGAACCCGCTAGAAACCAATGTCGATGGTGTCGTCGAAGCCCTTGAACTTGAGTTGCAGGCCCGTGGCGCTGTCCGGGACCAGGAACGTGACCACGCCCCGGCGGCTCTTGCCCGGCTGCAGGGGGCTGTCCAACACGATCGAGTAGCCCTCCTTGCTTCCGTCCTGTTCCAGGTAGGCCACCTGATGCGCAGAGATGCTGGTACTGTATTCGTTGCCGCCCGCGTCCCTGATTTGGAGCAGGCCGCGGTCCACAACCTTGAGCGCTGTTCCCGTGTTGGCGAGTTCGAGAAACACCACGAGGTAGATGTTCCCGTCCTCGGCCTGGTAGGTGATATTGCCCTTGCCCAGAATCAGGTGCTTTTCCGGGGTGTCGGCCAAGTTGACTTTCCAGCCGTCGCCTTCGACGGTCGCGTTCAGATCGATCGAGTCGGCGTCCGCCGCTTCGCCGCCGCCACCGCCGCCGCACGCCGCGGCCGCCAGGGCAACGGCAAGGCACAAAAGCAATGCCGGGATGAGACGCGGAAAGGAACCCATGCTGTGTCGTTAACCCTTCAGACCGGTGGTGACGATGCCTCGCACGTAGTACTTCTGTCCGACCAGGAACAGGACCATGATTGGCAACACGCTGACAACCGAGGCCGCCATCACCAGATGCCAAGGTGTTCTCATGGCCGTCATGCCTCGGAAGGCCGCCATGCCCAGCGAAATCGTCTTCTTGTCCAGGCTGCTAATGATGATCAGGGGCCAGAGGAAGGCGTTCCAGCTGTCCATGAAGGTGAAGATCCCGAGGGTTGCCAGGGCCGGGCCGGTGAGTGGCAGGATGATGCGGTAGTAGATCTGGAAGAAGCTGGCACCGTCGATCAGGCCGGCGTCTTCCAGCTCCCTGGGGATGGTGAGCATGAACTGCCGCATCAGGAACGTGCCCCAGGCGCTGAACATGCCCGGGATGATCAACGCCTGCAGCTGGTCCACCCACTGGAATGTGCGCATCAGCACGAACAACGGGATCATCCGCACCGCAAACGGGACCATCATCGTGGAGAGGTAAATCAGAAAGATTGTGTCCCTGTGCCGGAACCGCAGGCGGGCAAATGCGTACCCGGCCAGCGACGATGTAAACAGGACCCCCGCCGTTTCCAGCGAGGAGACAAAGAAGCTGTTGCGGAAGAACAGGTGGAAGGGCAGCCGCCGCCAAATCTCGAGGTAGTTGGTCCATTGCCACGTGCTGGGAATGAACGTGGGCGGGAAGTTGAACAGACCGCCGAATTCCTTGAAGGAACTGGAGACCATCCAGAAGAACGGCAGGATGAAGATGATGCTGCCGACCAGCAACCCGGCCCACACCACCACGTCGATGATGAATGTCTGTGTGCTCCGGCCCAGGCCGGATATCGGCCGGGTCCCTGCGGGCACGGAAATCCGTTCGGGTTGGACGGCTTCTGCTTTCATGGGATGCGCGGTGGCCGGTTCAAGTCGGCAATCAGTCCTGGGTAAACCCGTGCACCCAGGTCCTGGCCGAGGTCCACTGGATCAGGGTGATGCACAGGATGCAAAGGAACAACACGAAAGCCATCGACGAGGCGTAGCCCATCTTGAAGTACCTGAACCCGTTGTTGAAGATGTGCAGGACGAGGGTCGTGGTGGCAAACGACGGTCCCCCGTTGGTCATGATGTAGAACTGGTCGAATCCTTGGAACGCGCCGATGAACGAGGTGGTCAGCACGAAAAACGTCGTCGGCGACAGCATGGGAATTGTGATCTTGACCAGCCGGTACCAGCCGTTGGCGCCGTCCATGACGGCCGCCTCGTACAGTTCGGCGGGAACGCCTTGCAGGCCTGCCAGGAAAATCAGCATCGCATAGCCGACCCCCTTCCAGTTGCTCATGATGATCAGGGCCGGCATGGCCGACTTGCTGTTGAAGAGCCAGTTCGGGCCTTGAATGCCGATCAGGCTGAGCAGGTAGTTGATGATCCCGAATTCCGGATGGTAAATCCAGGCCCAGACGATGGCGGCAGCCACGGTGAGGGTCACGTGCGGCAGGAAGTAAATGAGGCGGAAGGCAAACACCCCCCGCATGGGCCGATTGACGCCCAGGGCCACGACAAACGCCAGGAAGACCCCGGTGGGTACGGCTACGAACGCGTAGTAGAAGGTGTTGCCGAACGCCTTCAGGAAAATGTCGTCGCCGATCATCGCCCGGAAGTTCGCCAAGCCGGCGAATTCCGGCGCCGAGCTCAGTTCCCACTCGGTGAACGTGAGGTAGACCGCGGCCAGGATCGGGAATACCAGGAACACCAGGAAGCCGATCAGGTTGGGCAGGATGAACAGGTAGCCTGCCAGTTCTTCCTTGCGCTGCAATCCGGACAGCTTGGCGGCCATGGCGAGATGGGAACAGAGTGAATGACGCCTTCGCGGGAAGCCCCAAGACGTGATTCAGTATGGAATGATTGGACGGCCGATTATAACGCAGGCCATCGGCACGGAGCGGCCGTGCATGGAACAGGGTACGGGGGCGGTTCCGTTAACGGGATGTTGGCGGACAGTACAGGGGATCGGATTTGGCAACGGCAACCACGTCGAAAATCCAATGGTGCGAGGTCGTCCGAAACAACGCCAGGCGTCCAGCCGTCCGGCGGCTCCACCTGCAACTTCAAGGGGTTGGGCGCGAACCATGGGACGGGTTGTTCGCATGGCCCTGCTCGACGATGATTCACGGTGCGATACCGCTTGCACTGCCGCCTTGTGTACCGGAGGCAGGCGGTAGGACGCGTCGAGGTTCAGCCCAATGCGCGCGTCCGGACCCGGCACCGCCCCTGCGCACGCGACCGCGGCACGGCCGGCGCCGGTCGATGATGTCCACAGGTGGGAACGCGCTTGCCATGCCACCGTGGGTTGGTCCCGGATTCTTCAACCACCTTCCCTGGCAGGGGACGTGTGCAGTTGGGTCCCAGGCCTTCTTGCCTTGCCGTGTTTCGGTCCGGGAGGCCCGGAGGCTTGGACGGCGTGCAGCCGTGTCTGTGAGCGTCCTTTAATGATCTATCGAAACCTTGCGCGCGTTTGGTCCATCCGGGCCGGCATACTCACGGCGCATTCATCCGCAGTTCTTTGGAGAGAATCCAATGCGCAAACTATCGGTTGTTTCCTTGTTGTTACTGGTGGCAATGCTGGCCGCATGCGGTCCCGCGCCGGCCGCTGCTCCTGCTCCCGAAACGGAACCGGCCGCCGAGGAAGAGGCGATGGAAATGGGTCCCGCCGGCCTGCCGATGGTTGATCCCATGGCGGTCACGGGCGACATCATCATTGCCGGTAGTTCCACGGTATACCCGCTCGCCGAACGCATGGCGGAACGGTTCGTGGACGAGGGCTATGACGGCAGCATCTCGATCTCCAGCATCGGCAGTGGCGCCGGCTTCGAGCGCTTCTGTGTAGCCGGCGAGACCGATGTTTCCAACGCTTCGCGCCCCATCAAGGACAGCGAAGTGGAGAGTTGCAACGCCATCGAACGCGCTCCGATCGAACTGCGCGTGGGCACCGATGCCCTAGCGGTTGTCGTTAGTCAGGACAACGACTTCCTGACGGACATCTCGATGGCAGAACTGGCCCTGATTTTCTCCACCGCCGCCAACTGGTCGGACGTGAATCCGGATTGGCCGAACGAGCCGATTCAGCGATTCAGCCCGGGTACCGACAGCGGCACCTTCGACTACTTCGTGGAAGAGGTGTTCGACAAGGATGCGGAACCAATTCTGGCCGCCGCCGAACTGCAACTGAGCGAGGATGACAATGTCCTGGTCCAGGGTGTGCTGGGCAGCGCCTATGCCATCGGCTACTTCGGGTACGCCTACTATCAGGAAAATGCCGACACGCTGAAGGTCCTGTCCATCAACGGTGTGGAAGCCACCGCCGACAACGTGGACAACGCTTCCTACCCGTTGGCCAGGCCCTTGTTCATGTATTCGACCGCCGCCATTCTCCATGAGAAGCCGCAGGTTGCCGACTTCCTCAACTTTGTACTCTCCTACGTGAACGAGGAAATCGTGGGCGTGGGTTACTTCCCGGCCTCCGCTGCCGACATGCAGGCTGCGATTGACGGCTGGAAGATGGCGATGGAATAGCAGACAGATTGTTCGCAGCCATGGGGCCGCGATGAAGCCGCGGACATCGGGGCGGGTTGGTTTCGGTTGGGCCGACCTGCCCTCTCCCTTTGTTAGGATTCCCCCTGACCACTGATCCCCGGACTGGGTGCAAGCCTCCATGAGCGTAAAACCTGGAGCCGAAGTGCTGACCGGCGGTCTCGGCATGGAAGTGGGCACTCCCCAGTCACTGACCAAGCGCCGCCGGCCGTTCGAGCAGTTCATGCACGGCGCACTCTGGTTGTGCGGCGCCATTTCCATCCTGACAACCATTGGCATCGTGTACATGCTGGGTCAGGAGGCGCTCCTCTTCTTCCGGCGATCGGAAGTCCGCCTGCTGGACTTCCTCACCGGTTGGACCTGGCAGCCCCAGACCCTTCAATTCGGCATTTGGCCACTCGTCAACGCCACCATGGGGGCCAGCCTGATGGCCATGGCCCTGGCCCTGCCCTTGGGCCTTCTCATTGCCATCTACCTGAGCGAATATGCCGGCTCCAGAGCGCGCCGCATCCTCAAGCCCATTCTGGAGGTGCTGGCCGGAATTCCCACCGTGGTCTATGGCTACTTCGCCTTGACCTTCGTCACGCCCATTCTGCGCAACCTGTTCGGGATTGAGGTGGTCGAGATCTTCAACATTGCCTCGGCCGGACTGGTCATCGGCGTCCTTGTGCTGCCCACCGTAACCTCCATGAGCGAGGACGCCTTGCGTGCGGTACCCTTGGCACTGCGGGAGGCGGCGGTAGGCCTGGGTGCCACCAAGCTGGAAACTTCCTTGCGTGTGGTCGTGCCGGCAGCCCTGTCGGGCATCTCCGCAGCTTTCATCGTGGCCATGTCCCGGGCCGTGGGCGAAACCATGATTGTGGCCGTGGCGGCAGGGGCGGGACCGCGCAACTTCGCTGATTGGGGCGAAGCGCTGGGCGGCTTGCGGGCACTCAATCCCTTCCAGTCCGCCGAAACCATGACGGGGCACATCGTCCGCATTTCGGGGGGCGACATCAGTTACGACTCGCTGGACTACGACAGCCTGTTTGCCATTGGTCTTCTGCTGTTCCTGATGACCTTGGGCCTCAACATCTTCAGCCGCGCCATTGCGCGCCGTTTCCGCGAAAGGTACGACTGATGGGGGTATTCACCGACAAGGCCGCGGTCGGCGCGAGCGACTGGCCGCAGGGGGCCGGGGAAACATCCCGAACGCGCCGCCGCCGGGTCAGGGGCAGAGTCTGGCGCGGGCTGCTTCGGGTTTCCACCGTCTTCGGCCTCTTGGTGTTGACCACCTTGCTGTACAACGTGGTCAACAGCACCTGGGGCTACGTGGTGGTGCGCGATCAGTTGAGCGAACAGCTCATCGTCCTGCTTGAACGTTCCCACATCACCCACGCGGAACGACGCGTGGACGCTCTCAGAATGGTGGACGGCAATCCCCATGCGGTGGTCGTGTTGTCGTCCCAACTGGTGCCGGCCGTACCGGACGGCTTTCGGGGAGTCCCAATCGGGGATCAACACGCCGCATTGGCTTTGATCGCTCTGGTGCCCGAAACCAACCGGTTCCTGCTGGGACTCGACGAAACCTTGTTGCGACAACTCCTGCGCGCAGGCAGCCGGTGGGCCGATCTGTTCCCCCATTGGCCCACCGAAAGCATTTCGCTGGTGTTCGTCGTTGACGATGACGGTGTATTGAGTCGATGGGCCGCGCGCCAGGACCTGCCGAACTTGGACAATCTCGGTACCGATGCGCTGTTGGCGGTCCTGGAGACCCATCTCTCGGCCGGCCTGCTCCGTCGCTACGACCGCGAGGAACCAATGGCGGACCGCAGCCGCGCCAACCTCCTTGCGTTGGTGGAGGAACGCGTCAAGGAACCGGAAGTGCTGGCGACCTTCACGTTGCGGGATTCCCTGGTGCGTCGGGGCGAAATCCAAGCCTTTGCAGAGTCCGAGGGCGCCATCGCCGAATTCCGCAGCTGGCTGACGCTCGGTTTCCTGGTGCGGCCCCAATCGGCCAATGCAGCCCTGTCCGGCATCCGCACGGCCTTGCTGGGGTCGCTGTGGGTCATTGCCATCACCATCATCTTCTCCGTGCCCTTGGGGATCGGGGCGGCAATCTACCTGGAGGAGTTTTCCTCCCGCAACTGGTTCGGCAGGCTTGTCGAGACCAACATCAACAACCTGGCGGGAGTGCCGTCCATCATCTACGGCATGCTGGGCCTGGTGATTTTCGTGCGCGCCCTTACGCAGATCACCAGCGGCTCGCTCTTCGGAGCCGTGTCGGCGGACGAGGCCAGCGGCCGCACCATTCTGTCGGCCGGCCTGACTCTGGGCCTGTTGATTTTGCCGGTCATCATCATCACCGGACAGGAAGCCATCCGGGCGGTCCCGGATTCCCTGCGCGAGGCCGCCTATGGCGTCGGCTGCACCCGTTGGCAGTGTGTGCGCTGGCACGTGTTGCCGATGGCTGTCCCCGGCATCCTGACCGGGGCCATCCTGGCCGTATCGCGGGCGCTTGGCGAGACCGCACCCTTGGTGGTGATCGGCGCGGCCACCTTCATCTCGGTCGATCCGACCAACCTGTTCGCGAAGTTCACCGTGCTGCCCATCCAAATCTACCAGTGGACGGCACGGCCCCAGGCGGAGTTCCGCAACATCGCGGCCGCAGCCATTCTGGTATTGCTGGCCCTGCTTCTGATCACCAACGCCACCGCGGTGCTGTTGCGCAACCGCGCTGAAAGCCAAAGGATATAGGCAAGCATGGCCTCCACTTTCATCAACGGGACCGCCCCCGGCGGAGGCTATGCCCTGACGGCCTCCCGCCTACAGGTCTGGTATGGCGATTTCCACGCCGTGTCGGATGTCAACCTGGAGGTTCCGACCCACCGCATCACCGCCATCATTGGTCCGTCCGGTTGCGGCAAGAGCACGATTCTCCGTACGTTCAACCGCATGAACGACTTGGTCGATGTGGCGCGGGTCGAGGGTTCGGTTCACTACCAGGGAGTCGACATCTACGGGCCCGATGTGGATCCGGTCGAAGTGCGCCGCCGCATCGGCATGGTGTTCCAAAAGCCCAATCCGTTTCCCAAGAGCATCTTCGAAAACGTGGCCTGGGGCGCGCGTATCCACGGGTACAAGGGGGACATGGAGCAACTGGTCGAGGAGTCCCTGCGCCGGGTGGTGTTGTGGGACGAGGTCAAGGACAAGCTGAGCCAGAGCGGGTTGTCGCTGTCCGGTGGGCAGCAGCAGCGCCTCTGCATCGCGCGGGCCATCGCCGTCCAGCCGGACATCGTCCTGATGGACGAACCCTGTTCGGCCCTCGACCCGATTGCCACCTTGCACATTGAGGAACTGATGCGGGACCTGGCAGCGCAGTACACCATCGTGGTGGTGACGCACAACATGCAGCAGGCGGCCCGCGTGTCGGACTACACGGCCTTCTTCTCGGTGATCTCCGAAACGCGCACCGGTGAACTGGTCGAAGTCGGTCCCACGGACCGCATCTTCGACAGCCCGGAGGATCCGCGCACCAACGACTACATCACGGGCCGCTTCGGCTAGCAGGGGATGCCATGGCAGACACCATCCGGCGCACGTTTGACAGTCAACTCTCCGACCTGCGCAATCAACTGTATATCATGTCGGCGGTGGTGAGGGAGGAGTTTGACTTGGGGTTCCGGGCCTTGGTCGATCGCGATCCGGACTCGGTCGAGGCGGTGTACGCCATCGACGAGGAGATGCACAGCAAGCGTTCGGAGATTGAGCAGGGCTGTTTCACCCTGTTGTCACGGCAGCAACCCGTAGCCCATGATCTCCGCCGCATCATCGTCTACTACAACGTGGCCTTGGATCTGGAACGCATGGGACAGCAGGCCAAGGGTCTGGCCCGGTCGTCGGACCGCGTGATGGACAAGCCGCCGTGTCCCCTGCCGCACGGCCTGGCCCTGATGCACGACAAGGCCAGACACATGCACGACGCCACCTTCTCGGCCTGGGAGCAAGGAGACCTGAATCAGATTGACCGGGTCATAGCCGACGACGATGAGGTGGACGAACTGGACCGGACTGTCAAGGAGGAGTTGTTCCGGCGCATGGCCGAGACCAGCGACGAATCCCTGATTGCCACGCTGTACGAATACATCAGGGCCACGCGCGAAGTGGAGCGCTTCGCCGATCTGGTCTGCATGGTGGCCCGGGATGTCCAGGAGTACACCCGGACAGTCAACTTCGCCCAATAGGCCACCGTCCCCGATCCGCACACCCGGAGCCCGCGCGTGAAGACCGTTCTGTTCATCTGCACCGGCAATTCGGCGCGCAGCCAGTTGGCGGAAGCCTTGACCAATCATGTCCGCCCCGGGGAGTGGCAGGCCGTGTCCGCGGGGGTGGCGCCGTCCCCGGCCGGGGTGCATCCGCAGGCCCGGGCGGTTCTGCAGGAAAGCGGTGTGCCAACCAGTGCACTCCGTGCCAAGCACCTGGACGAATTCAGGGATGCCGGACCTGATTTGGTGGTGACCGTCTGCGACAGCGCCGCGCAGGAGTGTCCCGTGTGGCTGGGGGAAGGCGCGGTGGTGCACCATCCCCTGCCCGATCCCTCCCATGCCATCGGATCCGGCGATGCCAAGCGCAACGCCTTCCGCCGGATCCGGGACCGGATCCGGAGCGAACTGGTGGATCGGCTGGACGAGTTGTGGGAGCAGGTCCGCTCCTGATCCCGTTGCTCCCGCGTCGGCGGAAGGACGGTGGCCGGTCCCTGCTCAGGTAGAATGGCACACCGCCCGCCGCAGGAACCCGAACATTGCCGGACGGCCATCGTGCCGCCTGGTTCAGGGCGTGCCTGGCTCTGCTGACGTGGCGCCGGCGCCGGGGAGTTCCGCTCTGGACGTCGGGCGACAGCGCTCGCGCGGGACCTGAGCCGACCTGATGTACACGCTGCTCCAAAATCTGCTGCGAGGCCGTTTGTTCAATGACGGTCCCGTGCAGATTGGGATTGTGGGCGCCGGCAAGTTCGGCACCGGCCTGGCGGTCCAGCTGGCCGCCATCGACGGCATCAACGTAGGCGGCGTAGCCGACTTGGAACCCCGCCACGCCCGGCATGCCTGGACCGCCGCCGGGGTACCGGATGACGCCGTTCGGGAAGTGGAGAGCGCTTCCGCCGTCGACGACTGCATCCGCAACGGACAGCCTTGTGTCCTGGCCGACGGCGCGGAACTGGCCAGGAGCGAAATCATCGAACTGGTGGTGGATGCCACGGGCTCGCCCTTGGCCGGTGCCCTCATCGCCTCCACGGCCATCGAACACGGCAAGCACGTCGTGATGGTCAATGTGGAGGCGGATACCACCATCGGATCCATATTGCGTCGGCGCGCCGACTCCAAGGGTCTGGTGTACACGCTGGTCGACGGCGACCAGCCGGGCGCCATCATGAACCTGGTCAATTGGGCGCGGTTGCTGGGATTCGAAGTCGTGGCCGCCGGGCGCGGGACCATCATGCACGCCGACGACCGGGCGGGCACCCCGGACACGGTTCAGGAGCGGTTTGGGTTTACCGACGAGCAAATGGCGCGGCGGACCATCAACACGCGCATGTACAACTCGTTCAGGGACGGTACCAAGGCCCAGGTCGAGATGACCGCGCTGGCCAACATGACGGGACTGGTGCCCGATGTGCGCGGCATGCATGAACGGTCCGTCAGCCGGGAACAGATCCCAGCCGTGTACTGCGGACGCGCAACGGGCGGAATACTGGGCCGCGAGGGGGTGGTGGAACTGGCCAACTCCGTGGACCCGGAGACTGGCGTACCCGTGACCAACGGCTTGGGCATGGGCGTGTTCGCCGTCTTTCGCGCAGAGCATGCCTATGTGCAGGAGGACCTGCTGGACTACATGGGCTTCTGCGGCGGGAACGGCGATACCTTCCTGCTCTGGCGTCCGTATCACCTCGTGGCCGTGACCGCGCCCCTGACCATCATGCGCGCCGTGTTGATGGGGGAAGCGACGGGCAAGCCGGCCCCGCTGCCTGTGGCCGACGTGATCACCGTGGCCAAAACCGATCTCAAGGCGGGGACCGAACTGGACGGTGGAGGCGGATACACCGTGGTGGGCCTCAGCGAAAGAGCCGACGTGGCCGCCGCCCAGGGGCTTCTGCCCCTGGGCCTGTGCGCCGGGGCGCGGCTGCGGCGGCCGGTGGCCCGGGGCGCGGCCATTGCCAGGCAGGATGTCGACATGCCGCCGCCCACGCTGTTGCACCGCCTGCGTGCCGAACAGGACCGGCGATCCGGACTCCAGGGGAATTTGCCATGAAGTACAACAGGCTTGGGGCTTCCGGGCTCAAGGTGTCGGAACTGTGCCTGGGCACCATGACCTTCGGCCAGTCCACGGATCACGCGGAGGCGACATCCATCCTCGACGCCGCGCTCGCGTGCGGCGTCAACTTCCTGGACACGGCCAACAGCTATGCCGAGGCCCGATCCGAGTCGATGCTGGGGGAGATCTTGGGCGCGCGCCGGCAGGAACTGGTGGTCGCCACCAAGTTCTTCAACCCCATGGGGCCCGGCGTCAACGATTCCGGCATGTCGCGCCGCCACATCCTGCAAAGTGTGGAGGCCAGTCTCGGCCGACTGAGGACCGATTGGATCGATCTGATCTACATCCACCATGTGGACGAGGAGACACCGCTTGAGGAAATGCTGGCGGCCCTGGACGATCTGGTTTGGCAGGGCAAGGTGCGCTACATCGCCTGCAGCAACTACGAGGCCTGGCGCATGACCGCCGCCTTGGGCCTGAGTGCGCGCTACGGATGGCAGCGGTTCCAGGCCAATCAGCTGCAATACAGCCTGGTGGTCCGCGACATCGAGGAGGAACTGGTCCCTGCCTGCCTGGCCCAGGACGTGGGTGTCGTGACCTGGGCGCCGTTGGCGGGGGGATTTCTCACGGGCAAGTACCGGGCGGGCCAGCGCTCGCTTGAAGGGACCCGGTCTGCGGACGGATGGGCCTTTCCGTCCGTCTACTTCGCGGCGCAGGCCGACCAGGTCCTGGAAGCGCTGTGCGACGTGGCCGCGTCGACCGGTGCAACACCGGCCAGGGTTGCCTTGAGGTGGGTCATGTCGCAGCCGGCTGTTGCCAGTTGCGTGGTGGGATGCCGCACCCTGGGACAGTTTGAGGACTCGGCGGGAGCCGTGGACCTTGATCTGGATGCCGAGAGCCGGGCGCGATTGGACGAGATTTCCCGGCTTCGGTCCCGCTACCCCAAGTCCATGGAGGCCGGCATGCGCGAACGCAGGGCCGCCGCGGTGGGCCATGGCGCCTAATTCGAGACCGTCCGCGGCCGCCGTGACGCCGCCTTCGGTCGCTTCGGACGGCCACACCTGGCAGGACACGCTGGCCTGGGCGGTGTCCTATGCCCTGAACCCGTTGATTTTGATGTCCCTGGTGTTCTTCCTGCCGTGGTCCCTGGCGCGGGACGGCCCCAGCCTCATGTTCGCCGGGATTCACCTGGGGGCGCTGGTGACCCTGTTTGCCGCCTATTGGGCCGTGCTGCGGGTGAGGGGCAACGACCTCGACCTGGAACTGAACCGCCGAGCGGACCGGGTGTTGCCGCTGGGCATGACCATCGCGGGGGTGGTCGTGGTTGGCCTTGTCATGTGGCGGTGGAAGGGCATCGGGTCCCACGTCTATACCGATGTCGCCGCCGCCGCCTGCTTTGCCGTGTTCTGGGCCATCACCACCCGGTGGAAGGTCAGCCTCCATTCCCTGGCGGTGTCGTTGGTTCTTTCGGCCCTTTTTTTCCTGCTGGACATCGGCCCCGCCTACCTGCCGCTGTTGCTCTTGCTGCCGTTGGTTGTGTGGGCGCGCCTGCACCTGCGCTTCCACGATCTGGGTCAGACCCTCGTGGGGATCCTGATCGGGGTGTCGATGGTGTTCCTGTTCATGTGGCTGATGTCCACCAACCCGCTCAATTTGACCGTGTAGCCGCGCTGTTCGTGTCCGGCAGGGGCAGGGCGATGGTAAAGGTGATGCCGGGTCCGGGCTGGTTGTTCCGCCCCCATATCAGGCCGCCGTGGGCGCGCATCGTGTGCCAGGCGAGCGACAGGCCCAGGCCCGTGCCGGTGGGCTCCTGGCCCTCCTCAAGCTGATTGAGCCGTTCAAACACCCGGGCGATGGACGCCAAGGGAATGCCGGGCCCGGAGTCCCGAACCCGGATCATGACCACGGGCACCGGAGCCAGCCGGGCCCGTTCGGCCCCCGAAAGGCTGGACGGCAGGCCCATCTGGAAGGTGGGATCCGCATGGGGCAGCGGTCCGGTTGCGGCCGCAATGCCGATGACGCCGCCCGACGGGGTGAACTTAATCGCGTTGTGCACCAGATTGGTGAGAACCCGTGAAATCTTGGGCTGATCGACCGGCAGGCTCAGGTCCGCCACCGGTTCCAGGCGCAGCACAAGGTCGCTGGCCAGGATTTCCGCTTCGGCACTGTCGCAGAAGTCGGCGAGGAACGTAGGCAGGTGCGTGGGGCTGGGCGACACCGGGTTGAGGCCGGTTTCGATCAGGTACAGATCCATCAGGCCCTCCTGCAGCGCGTGCATCTCGCCGAGGTTGGCCAACAACCTGAGTTCGGGCGATGTCCGTCCGCCTGCGATCCCGGGTGGTTCGGCCCCTTGCCGCGTCGCCTCCATCATCTCAACGTTGGCCCGCATTTTGGCCAGCGCGTTGCGCATCTCGTGGGACAGGTTGCCGATGAAGTCCCTGTGGATTAGGCGGCTGCGCGTCAGTTCGCTCGTGTCAAGGCAGGCCGTGTACCAGAGCTGCTCGCCATCCCGTCGGACGACCGGCTGGTGGACCACCAGAAGTGATTCCTTGCTGTCGTCGAACTCGCAGTTGGCGGCCAGCGGCATCCGGGACTTCACGGCTTCCCGCCAGGAGTCGTACACCGCCGGCCGCCGGTGGAACACGGCATCGACATGCAGAAGCTGCTGCCTCCAGGTCTCCGTCACATTCCAGAACCGGACGGCCTCCGGACTGATGGCGTGGACCAATCCGCTGGGCGATGCCGTGACCAGACCGTTCGCCAAGGTGTCCAGCATGTGCGCCAGGGCCCGGTTCTGGTCCCGGTGCATCGTCTCGCCGGCCGCCGCGTCGGCCAGAATCTCCTCAATCTGCCGCTGCAGCCAGGTCGGCCGCAGCGGGTCCGTCAGCGGCCGTTCCTTCGTGCCCATCTCCCCGGAACGTTCCGCCAGTCGCTTGCCGGCCTGGAACCAGAGTTCCCGCTGGTAGGCCCGGACGGTCAGCCACGCGGCCGCGGTGGGCACCAGCGCCAGGGCCAGGGACGTGAAGAAACCCGGTGACGGAATGGCCGGGCTGGCCAGCAGGAACCAGACCGTCCAAAGAACGGCCGCGGCCGCGGCGCCGTATCGCAGCAGGCGCGAAGAGAAGGAATAGCCCACGGGGCCAGCCGTTTGCGGTCAGCCGCGGAAGCAGTAGCCAACGCCGCGGATGCTGACGATCAGCGGGTTGGCGGCGCGGGTATCGTGCAGCTTGCGTCGAATTCCGGAAACCTGGATCCGGATGTTGTTGCGGATGGAGGCCATGTCCGCGGAGGAATCCCCCCAGCAGTGGCGCCAGATGGCGACAAAGGTCATGTTGTGGCGCCGGTTCAGCATCAGGCACAGCAGCACCTTGAATTCCTGGGGCGAAAGGTCGATTTGCCGATCGCCGAGGGTCACGATTTGCCGATCCCGGTCCAGCTTCAGGTTGCCCGCGGCCAGGATGCTGTGGTCGTGTTCCGCGGCTTGGGGTTCGGTGTCGGGCCGGTGGGCGCTGTGTCGGGCCAACTGGTACTCCACGCGGGCGATGAGTTCCTGCACGCCGAAGTTGCCCTTGATCAGGTAGTCGTCGGCACCGAGGCGGAATCCCAGGACCCGGTCCAGCTGGTCCGTGAAGTTGCCCGTGGCAATCAGCACGGGCACGTTGGAGACTGCTCTCAGTTCCCGCAGGATGTCCATGCCGCGCACCGGTTCGTTTTCCTGGTTGTGCACGAGGTGCAGGTCCAGAATGACGAGGTCGGGGTTGACATTGCGTGCCATGTCGTTGGCAGTGGCCCCGTCCATGACGCCCGTAACCCTGTGGCCGCCCTGTTCCAGGTAGTAGGTCCAGGTGTGCAGCAGATCGGGTTCGTCTTCGATAATCAGGATGTGGGCCATGCGGGGAACGGGCCTCGTGTGCTGTTGAAACGGGACACGGCGCAGACCCGTCCGATTCAGCCCGATGGGGCTTCGCGGGCGGGCCGGAGCAGGGCGAGCAGTACCGGCAGGCATCCGTAGTACCAGGCAAGCCACAGGGCCAACCACAACCCCAAGGGGCCGTCCCTCCAACCTTCCAGGTGAACAAACCGCCAGCGAAACGTGTGCCAGCCCTGGCTGAGGATGCGCAGCAGCGGCAGGCCGGGGGCCGGTTCCGCGTCCAAGGCGGCCAGTCGGGCGTAGGCCCGCTGCCGACCATGGAATTCCTGCCAGCTGGCGTAATTGTAGTGAAGCAGGGGTTCGGCCAGCGACACCACCCGTCCGTCCACCCGAGCCTCCTCGTGGACCCTGGCCGCCTCCTGGTAGGAGACCCGACCCCTGCGCAGCAGCCGGAGCTGGAAGTCGGGATGGAAACCGCCGGCCTGCATGGCGTGCTCCATGATGATGTTGGAGCGCGGGATCCGCGCCGCGGCCAGGGCGTCCTCGTGGCAGCCGTCCCGCACGACGGCCAGAATTTCCTCGCCCAGCGCACGCGGGACCCGTTCATCGGCGTCCACGAACAGCACCCATTCCGCGGCGACCATGTCCAGGGCGGCCTGGCGCTGGCTCGCGTAGTCGTCGAAGGGACGTATACAGACGCCGGCCCCCATGGCACGGGCGATTGCCACCGTGCCGTCCCGGCTGCCGGAGTCGAGTACCAGAATCCGAGGACACCACGCCGCGATCGAACGAACGCAGGCGGCAATCTCGGGCGCCTCGTCCAATGTCAGGACGACGGCCACCAGGTCGGGGTGCGGCAACTGTGGCGGGTGGGTCACGAGGCAGGCGGTGAACGGCTGGGCCAAAGGTCCGGACTGGTGGCCGTCAGTGCAGATCGCGGTGCATGTACAGTTCGCCCTGGCGGAATCCCCGCGCCGCGTAGTACCCGCGGGTTCCGGTGGCCGCGATCACGCTCTGCCGTTCGAAGCCGCAATCCGCGCTGAGGCGCGCGGCCTCGTTCAGGAGGCGGCGGCCAACACCGGCGTGCTGGGCGGCTCCCGCCCGACCCCGGCCGAGCCCCTGGGCCCTTCCGTAGACGTGCACCTCCCTGATCATGGCGGCGCCGCAAAGTTCGTCCAGGAACGCGTGGCTGCCCGCGCCGGGTTCCCGGATGTGGCTGAGCCGCAGGAAACCGACCAGCCTGGCGCTGCGGTCCGATTCCGGGTTCGGCATGGTGCAGGCAATGAAAAACTCTTCCGTGAGCGTTGTCCGGTACCGTATGGTCTCGATGGACAGTAGATCCGGATCCACTTCCGCCTGGCTGATCTCGCGGCAGCGTATGCAGCCGCACGGGGTGCCGCGCCGGACCAGTTCGCGCTGTACCACTTCGCGCAGGTTGCTGGTACGGACTCCCGCCTGGATGTGGTGCGCCGGAATGTCCCTGAACAGTCGGTTGATGCGCGTGTAGGGCGGGATGGTCGGCTTGACATCCGCCAGCAGGTCCACCAGTTCCGTTTCGGTGTAGGGACGGTACTGTCCCTGCTGCCACAGGCGGTGGAGTTCCGTGCCCGCGATCAGCGAGCAGGGATAGATTTTCATCTCGTCCGGACGTAGGGACCGGTCGCTGAAGAAGCGGCGGAAGTCGCGCCGATCGGATTCCGGCGTGGCTCCGTGCAGGTTGGGCATCCAGTGCAGATGCAACTTGAACCCGGCCGTCCGCAACAGGTCGAGCGCCTGGCGTACTTCCGCCACCGTATGGCCTCGGTTGTTGAGTTCGAGAATGCGGTCGTCGAGACTCTGAACCCCAATCTGGACCTTTGTGACCCCGAGGGATCGCAGATGGCGGATTTCGTCCGGGGTAACCCAATCCGGCCGGGTCTCGACGACCAGCCCGACGTTGCGGTGCCGCGCGGAAACGTTGCGTTCGAGCGCCACCTCCAGGGACGGGCTTTGGGCATGGTGCGGCCCGTCCCCGCTGTTCATGGCGTCCAGGCACCGCTGAACATACCAATTCCGGTATTCGCGCGAATAGGCGCTCCAGGTGCCGCCCAGGATCAGCAGTTCAACCTTGTCGGCCGTGTGGCCAATGCTTTCAAATCCCTGGATGCGGCCCAGCGTCTGGCGAAAGGGATCAAAGCCGTCCTGTTCGGCCCGTTGGCACCCCGGCTCGTCGTGGATGTAGCTCTTGGGCATCCGCACGTCGTCGGGGCAGAAGATGCAGGCGGAGGGACAGCCGGCGGGAGCCGTCAGCACGGTTACGGGCGCCACGCCGCTGGCCGTGCGCATCGGCTTCATGCGAATCCGCCGCAGGATGTCGGGATCCTCGTCCAGGTCCCCCTGTGCGACCAGCCAGCGGTAGCCGGCTACCAGATTTGACTTGGAATAGAATCCGGAACCGTCCTTGGGCACCTGGCTCAAGACAAACCGCAGCGAGGACTGGTCGTCCCAGTCGTCTTCCTTGACCTGCCCAATCGCGCTGAAGATGTAGACGAGGGCGGACGCGTGCTCGGCCGGATCGAAATCCAACCGCTGCCTGCGCCATTCCTCGGTTCGGTCGCGTACCTGGACCGGGATTTCTTCGGTGGGCAGAATGCGCCGGACTGGCATGGGAAAACGGACAGGGGTTGCCGGTCGGACGACGCGATCGAGGCTGCTGCCTGGTGCGCCAAGGCGCGGGATTATAGCACCGCATCCGGGGAGAGAATCGGTGTTGCCTGACGTTCGGGACCGACTGCTGGACCTAAACCATCAATTTTACATAAGTGCAGCGCAGGATTTTGACGAGACCCGGCGGCAGGTGTGGCCCGGGTTGCTGTCGTGCAGCGACCTTCTGGCGCGGCATGCCCGCCATCCGGCAGCCGTCCTCGACGCGGGATGCGGCAACGGGCGCATTCTGGTTTGGCTGCATGGCTTGCTGTCCCTGGCCCGGTATACCGGACTGGACTCCAATCGGGCGATGCTGCACTTGGCCGCAGGCCGGGCCGGCAGGTTGGCGGCTCCCGTTCCGGCCCTGGGATTCGTGGAGGCCGATCTGGCGTCGGATGCATGGCCTGACCGGTTGCCTGCCACCGTCCAATACGATCTTGTCCTGTGTCTTGCAACCCTCCATCATCTGCCCGGACTGGAACTTCGGCGCCGTGCAGTGGCCGGTCTTGGTGCATGCCTGCGATCCGGCGGATTGCTGGTATTCAGCAATTGGCAGCCGTCGCGGTCCCCGCGGGAACGCGCCAAGTTCTTGGACTGGACGGTTGCCGGGTTGGCGGAGACCGATGTGGAGGAAGGCGATCGTCTGGTTGCTTGGCGCCGAGGGCGGCGCGCCATGCGCTACGTACACGAAACGACCACTGCGGAAATGGATCGGCTGGGCGAACACGCGGGATGCCGCAACCTGTTTCATCGTCGGGCAGACGGTGTGGATGGCCACCTGAACCTGTACTCTGTCTACACGCGTGCCTGACAATTCCTGCCGACCATGCCTGCCGAAACGCTGCCGCCCCCCGCCCGACAAGCCCTGTCCGTGTTTCCCGAGGTCTTCGGCGGGCGCACGCCGGAACTCCTGGCCATGGCCCCAGGCAGGGTCAATGTGATTGGCGATCACGTGGACTACAACGATGGTTTCGTCCTGCCGGCGGCCATCGGGTTCAATGCCTGCGTGGCCGCCGCGCCCCGAGGGGATGGGTGCATCCGCGTGCGTGCCGTGTCCTTCAATGAAACCGGGCAGTTCAGCCTGGCCGACTTGCGGCCGAGTGCCAGACTGAGGCAGGCATGGCTGAACTATCCGGCCGGGATGGCCTGGTCCCTCCGGGAGGATGGATTTGATCTGACCGGTGCGGACATGGTGCTCGCCAGCGATGTTCCCATCGGAAGCGCCCTGAGCAGTTCCGCGGCCGTGGAGGTGGCCGTCGGCACGGCGCTGCATCGGCTCGCGGGTTTGGAACTGACGGGGAGGCGGCTGGCACAACTGGCGCAACGGGCGGAAAACGACTTTGTCGGCATGAACTGCGGAATCATGGATCAGTTCATCTCCGCCCTGGCCGAACCCGGGCACCTCATGCTGCTGGACTGCCTGAGCTTGGCGTACGACTTGGTCGCCGTGCCGGCGGACGCGGTGCTTGTTATCGGCAACACCAAGGCCAGCCGCTCCCTGGTCGACAGCGCCTACAATGAGCGCCGGGCCCAGTGCGACGACGGTCTGGCCAGCCTGCGCACCGGGCTTGCGCACGTGTCCGGGTGGCGCGATCTGGGGTTGGCCGACCTGGAACTGTTGCGGACCGGCGGCCGGAACGTCCTGTACCGGCGGGCCCGGCATGTCGTGACCGAGATCCAGAGGACCATGGACACCGCGGCCTGCCTGGAAGATGGCCGCCTGGACGAGGCCGGCACCCACATGTTCGCCAGTCACGAGAGCCTGCGGGACGACTATGAAGTCAGCAGTTCGGCTCTGGATCGCATGGTGGCGCTGATGATGTCGGCACCGGGTTGCTTCGGTGCCCGGTTGACCGGGGCCGGCTTTGCCGGTTGTGCCGTGGCTCTGGTGGCCAAGGGCGCGGAGCAGGACATGGCGGACCTGCTGGTGCGGGAGTTTCCCGACGCCCACCATCCGGTACCCGATGTGTTTGTGAGTGAAGCTTCGGCCGGTGCCCGAGCCCTGGGCCGGGGCGACTGGTAGCCGGTTACAACAGGGACAGGTAGAGGTCGGCGGTCCGGCGGGCCGCTGCGGCCCAGGTGAAGGTTGCCGCCCGTTTGCGGCCGCCGCGGATCATCTCGGAACGCAGCCGCGGCTGGTCGAGGACCTGCTCCACGGCGTTGGCGATGGCATCCGGCTCCGTCGGGTCGATCAGCAGGGCACAGTCGCCGGCCAGTTCCGGCAGGCTGCTGCGGTTGGACGACACCACCGGCGTGGCGCATGCCATGGCCTCCAGGATCGGAAATCCGAAGCCTTCGTACAGGCTGGGCTGGAGCAGCACGCGGGCGTTGGAGTAGTAGGCCGGCAGTTCCGCGTCCGGCACCCGGCCCGCGAAGTGGACTTGGGGACCCAGGTTCAGTTCCTCGACCAGCTGGTGAAAGGGGCTGAACTTCCATCCCGAGCCGCCGACCACCACCAGATTGAGACTGCGTCCGCGTTGGTTCAGGATGGCCAGGGCGCGCGCGGCGGTGGCATGGTTCTTGCGCGGTTCGAGGGTGCCGACCATCAACAGGTAGTCGCCATGGCGCTGCCGCAGTGTTTGGCTGAGGTCGCAGCCTGTGCAGACGGGTTGGAACAGGTCCTGATCAATGCCTTCGGGAATGACTTCGACCTTGGCTTCGGGCACGCCGTAGGCCGTGACGACATCCCGCCTGGTTTGTTCGCTGACGGCAATGATCGCGTCGGCGCGACGGGCGAATATCGGCATGGCCGTGGTCAGAAAGGCCCGGTTCCTCAAGGTGTGGGTTTCCGGAAGCTGCCGGAAGATCAGATCGTGGACCGTCAGCACCGTGCGCCGCGCCATGCGGGGGAGCAGATGTTCGGTGGCATGGTAGACGTCGCCGGGCGGCAGGCGACGCTGCAGGTTCGGCCGGTGCACAACCTGGGACGCCAACGCCGAAAGCCGCCAGCGGTACTGGCCCATGGGCAGCCGCGAGGACGGCACATCCGCCAGCGCCGCGGGAAGCCGGTGCCCGCTGTGGTCGTTGTAAAACAGGGTCAGATCGGTCCGATTCGATTCGCCGCGCCAAAGTGCGGCGGCCAGTTCCGTCGCGTATCGGCCGAGACCGGCTGCCTGATGTACGGCGGGACCGGCGTCCAGGATAACTCTGGGGCGCATCGCGGACATCACTTCCATTAAACCTATCCTTGCAGCCAGTCCAGTACGGCGGACACGACGTGGGATGCCGGCGGCGAGGAGGTCCGATGGGCCGCGACCTTGTCCATAAAGTCCGACCCGTACCGCTTCTCCGCCACGCGGGGATCCAGGAGAACGGCGGCTGCCTTTCCTCCCGAGGCGTGTTGCGTTAGGTCAACCAGGCGCTGGACGGCGGCAATCGATTCCGGCAGGGTGTAGTCCATGAAGCCCGAGTAACCGGAGCCCATTTTGCGGGCCAGTTGCTCCTGGACGGGATGCGAGAACGGGAGAAACGGAAGCCGTGTGATCACGACCAGGCGGACATCCACGCCTTCCAGGTCAAGGGATGCAAGGTCGCGCACGGAGCCCGTCAACAGGTGCGGCCCAGGCTGCAGAAGCTCTTGGCGGACCGCCAACGGCGCCATGTTGCCGGCGACGACACGGACCAGGTCCTGGCTGATCCCCTGAAACGGATCCGACTCCGGATCGCCGGTATGGGCCGGCGGCGGTACGACAATCGTGCAGCCTTCCGTGAGGAACCGGCCGGTTGGCGGATAGAGACGGGCCAGCAGTTCCGCGAGGATCCGGTTGATTTTGGCCGCGTCCAGTCCGGTGGGACCGACCAGCAGCGTCGCGCGCCGGGGTGGCGACGGCGGAACCGCAACCGGAAGGTTGCCGATGTCAAGGCGATCCGTGACGAAATCCCCGAACTCCCACGAAGCGGTGGTGCGCGCCGTCAACACGAGCGAGTCGGTTTGCGTTTCCAGTTCCTCCGTTAGGAATTGAGGCGGCAACAGCATCGTGCGGCTGAACCCCAGCCGTTCGAGGGGATCGGTTGCGTCGTCGCCGGCATTGGCGTTGCGGGCCGTGACCCAGTAGACGGCATTGGGCGCGGCGGCGGTCGGGGTCCTGGCCAGGAACACTTCGAGGAAGTCCCCAAGCCGCGCGATCTGCTCACTCAGCAACCCGGCCTGGGAGCACAATCCCGATATGCGGGAATCGCTGTCGGCAGCGTCGCCGAGCAACCCCTGCAGATTGTCGAGTGCGGCGGTTACCCCGGAGAGGTCGGCCATCAATGTCTGGCCTTCCTTGATAAGCTCTCCCCAGGCCGTGGCCGTTCGGCAACTGTCGAGCGACTGATCCGAAGGCCATCGCTTGTCGCGCTTCCCGTCCAGCTCCCGCAGTTCCGAGGCGGTTGCGGCCACAACTTGGACAAGACGGGCGAGCGTGTTGGCGCATGTCCGGCGCAAATCGTCCAAGGTCCGCAGACACGCGGCCAGGTCGGTCCCGTCCGGCAGCCATGCGGCCGTCGGGGGGACGGCATCCGGTCCGAACGCCTCCTGTACCCGATCCACCAGATGGGAGAGTTCCCCCAAGGTGTGGGTTTCCTGATCCCGTTCGGCGTCCATGCGCGCCAGGTGCCAAAGATCCTCCACGACGATGGCATCGAAGTCGCCGGCGAATTCCGGATCATTGAGCGCGGTGTGGATGACCGTCGCATGATCCGCCACCACCACGTTGGCGTCGTCGGGGTCGCGGCTGTGGTCGGGCGGGTGGGAAAGGCCGGATGGCGCCAGGGATCCGGTCTCCGACTCGGCATCACCCTTGAGGGCCGGCCAATGCACACCCCGGTCCAGTGCCAGCATGGGCATGTCGTGCTGGTTCAGAAAGCGAAGCTGCCGGCGTCCGGCACGTGCCATGTGGGTCATCCAACTCAGGAGCTTCACCAGCATCCTGGACTCGCCAAAATCCTTGGGTTCAGGGCGGTTGTCCAGTACCCGTCCGGCGAGCCAGGTTTCCAGGCGTCGCAAGTCCACGTAGCGTTCGGGTTCAATCAGACAGGCCACTGCAGGACCGGTGCCCGCGGTTGCGATTGCATCCCACAGGGACCCGACGACACCGGTGCCGGCGAGGGCGGGCACGGCGACCAGAACGCGGCGATCGTCCTGGCCGGCCCAGGTCAATATCCCCTCGGCCAAGCCCTGGGTAGCGGCTGGGTCCGGGACTACCGGGAGCACCTGGGCCTGGCCGGCGTCCAAGGCTGCTGCGACCGCTTCCCCGCACTTTGCGTCGGGGGCGGGCACGGCGGGTTGGGCCGCCACGATTGCGCCTTCCGGCTTTGGTTCGAAGTCCACCGCGCACAGGCGCCCGGGTGTCGGGACGCCGGCAATGCCGCGGTCGAGGGCTTCCTCCACAAAAAGCAGCCGGGGGACCCAAGTCTCGGGGGTGTGTCCCAGGATCGTCAGGAGTACGTTGTCGCTTAGGCCTCCCAGGTAGTCCCGGCTTAGGAACAGGGTCAGCATTTGGGCGGTTTGCAGGGCATCGGCAAAGGCCCGGTGGCCGCCGCCGGGCAGATTGAGGGACGGCGCCACGCGCGGCAGCGACGTTGTGATCAGGGACGGCTGGCACATCACGACCAGATCGCGGGTATCCAGGACCTGCATGTGGCCCGTATCGATGCCGGCCGCGGCCAGGAACGAGGTTTCGAAACTCGCCTTGTGGGCCACGAAACAGGTGGCGGAGGCCAGAAACTCGCTGATTCTGGGGGCCACCTGTTCGATCGGCGGTGCGTTGGCCACATCCGCGTCGGCAATGCCGGTGAGTGAAGTGACATCCCGCGGCACCGGCATGCCCGGGTTGACCAATGCATCAAGCCGATCGGCCGCATACAGTGTGTCCAGGGAGGATCCCCAGTCGAAGCGCAGGGCGCCCACCTCGATGATCTTGTCGTCGCGCGGACTCAACCCGGTCGTTTCCAGGTCCAGCACCGCGAACACGGTGCGATTGGCCGCCGCCGGGTCCAAGGGCTCCCTGGCGACGGCTTCGGCAAACAAATCCAGTTGGTCCGGGTTCATATGTTGTCGGGTTGGCATTGAAGGGAGGTCGGGAGGGAAAGCGGAGATGCGGCTCGGCCGGAAGTGCGGCGGTGCTCCGGCACTGCGGGCGGACGGGTGAACATCCGCAACCAAGTGGCTTGCCCGACGGCGGTCAGGGATGCCTGTGTGCCAAACTGTAGCCTAGGATCCGCCTTGGTTCCGCCGTATGAGACGGGTGGAGGGCAATCTGCAGGAACCCAATGAACGCTACAGCACCGCATGTGTCGGTCATTATGACCGTTCTCAACGAAGGTCGTTCGTTGCCGACCGTCATCTCGGCGCTGCTGGACCAGACCCACGTACCGGCAGAAGTCGTGATCTGCGACGGTGGCAGCACCGACAATACGATGTCCAGCCTCAGGGCGTTGCAGCAGTCCATGGAGGGCACGGCCACGCGGTTGACCCTGCTGGTGGCCGAGGGCGCCAACATCAGTGAAGGCCGGAACCGTGCCATCGAGGCCGCGACCCACGACCTGATCGCGGTCACGGATGCCGGGATTCGGCCGGAACCGGACTGGCTGGAACAGCTGGTGGCAACATTCACGGCCCATGCCGGCGACCCGTCGGTCCAAGGCGTCGCCGGATTTTTCCTGCCGGAAGTGAAAGGGGTGCTGGACACGGCGCTGGCCGGCACCACGCAGCCGTTGAGGAGGGATGTTGATCCCGAGACCTTCCTGCCTGCCGGTCGCTCAATGCTGTTTACGCGGCAGGCATGGCACGAGGCCGGTCGCTTTCCCGAGTGGCTGGACTACTGCGAGGATTTGGTATTCGACCTCCGGATGGAGGACTTGGCGGCGGACGGAGTCAAAGGCCTGCCGTTGGCCGAGTTGTCCGTGGTACGGGTTCCGCCCCGGGAGTCCCTGAGGGCGTTCTTCAAGCAGTACTACCTCTATGCCCGTGGCGACGGCAAGGCCGACCTTTGGCGCGGCCGCCATGCGATTCGCTACGGGACCTATCTCGTGCTGATTCCATTGCTGCTGTCCCTCATCGGCGGCGGTGCCTGGCGCCGTCGCCTGGGCTGGACGGGCCTGGCAGCCGGAATCGCGGCCTACTGCCGTCGGCCACTGGCGCGGATCATGCAGCTTGGCCAATACCGCATGACGCCGCTGCAACTGATGGCCGCCATGTCCATGGTGCCTTTGATTCGCGTGTTGGGCGACGTTGCCAAGATGACGGGATATCCAGTGGGGTGGATCTGGCGCATCCGCAACTGGAAGCGTCCGGAAATCCATTGGCGCACCGTCATCAAGTTGCGAAACGGCCGGTCCGTTTCCGAGAACCAAGCTCGCTGACCGGATCGGGCCCGGAGCCTACTCTGCCACCGGGAAAGGGACGAAAGCCAGCAGCGTGGTGGGGAAGCGGTCGGTAACCACAAGCACCCCCTCGTCGGCCCAGCGTACGATCCCTTCCCAGTTGCGGGCTACGACTTCGTCCAAAAGAACCAGTTCGACCGGCGGACGGTCCACCAGCTCGATGCGGCCGTCCCGGATCTCCATTTCCAACAGTCGCTCAACGATCGCGACATCCTTGTGGGAATCGCCTTCCCCCCACCGTTCCCGAATGGCGTCGGCCTGTGTGGGCAACTGCTTTTCGCCTGGCCAGTGGAAATTGATGGCCCAGAACCTGCCGTGCGGGTCCAGCCTTGTTGCATCCGTGATGCGGAATTCCACCTCCGGCACATCGAGTGTGCCCACAGCCTCCAGTTCCGCCGAGAACCGCAGGGCGTGCCGCTCCGGATTGGTCTCCTTGCCCGCCAGTTCATGGATGGCGACAACCCGCGAGTCCTGCATCACCAGGGTTTCGTAGGCCTTGTTCATCAATGATGTCTGCGGTTGCAGAAGAATGGTGTTGGCAAGGTCCAGTTCCAAACCGTCCAGGTTTCCCAGGACCTTCCCGGGGATCAGGTAACCCAGCATCCTGCCCTGGGAGCGCCCCTCCACCGCCAGATAGAACCGGGATCCGGCGAACACGATGGCCTCGAGGCCCTCATAGCCTTCGAGGCTGCGCAGGTCGGATCCGTTGACCAGTGGAATGGGGAACGGCTCGATCGGGGTTTTCCCCGGGTCCGACAGCGCCTTGTCCAAGGCCCGGCGCGGCAACCCAAACAGGTTGTGGCCGTACCGATCCGGGTATTGGGGCAGCAGTACCAGCACATCCCCGAACCAGTCGAGGCCCGAGAATTCCACCTCGGGTTCGGCTGCCGGACCCGCCAGGGGGATCGTCTGAACCGTCTGTTCCGGATACCCGGTGCGCACCGGCACAAGGGTCGCGGTTGCCGCCACCGGTTCGACGGGGGGGTGTTCCTTCAGATCCGCAGACGGAATCTGGCACGCGGACAGCACCGCCGCGGCCGCCACGGCCACCCAACGGCCAAGCCGGAACCGGGACGGGTCTGTGCGATCCTGAGTCGGCATCTCATTCGTCCCGGGCGCGGTCGGCAAGCCAAGCCTTCACGGAGTCCTGCCAGGCAGGCATGGGCGGAAGGCCGGCATCCGTCAGGCGCGTGTCCCTGAGCACGGCGTGGCGTGGCGGTGTGGCGGCCCTGGGCCAATCCTCACTGCCGATGGCATCAACCGGCACATCGCCCAGGCCGGCGTGCCGCAGCAGGAACACGGCCCAGTCGTAGCGGCTGGCCGCGCCGGTCCCCGCCATGTGCCACACACCGCGGCAGTCGATCCGGCTCAGCAGTTCGACGCGCTTGGCCACGTCGGCGGTCCAGGTGGGCGAGCCGAATTCATCGTTCACAACGCGCAACCGTCCCAACCGGCGGGCCGCACCCAATATTTTGCCCGGGAAATCGGCCGCGCCCGATCCGTACAGCCAGCTCACCCGGACGACTGCATGGTGGCTTTGGTTGGCGAGCACGGCCACCTCGCCGGCCCGTTTGCTGCGTCCGTAGGCGTTGCCGGGTCCGGTCTGATCGATCTCCGCGTAGAATCTGCCTGGAACCCCGGCGAACACCTCGTTGGTGCTGAAGTGAATCAGTTTGGCGCCGGACTGGTCGCAGGCAGTGCGAACGTTGACGGGTCCCTGTCGGTTGGTGGCCCAAACCGCAGGTTCGTTGGCCGGATGCTCCGCTCCGTCCACATCCGTCCAGGCAGCCGCGTTCAACACAATGTCTGCGTTGGTGCTGCGAATGGTGCGAATGCACCGGTAGTCGGAGATGTCGCACTCCGCCCGTCCCCAGGAGACGAGATCGTGGCCGCGGAATGCTTGCCGCAGGGCCCGGCCCAACAAACCGTCGGCTCCCAAAATCAACACGCGCATGGCATGGACCGCACCATCGGGCCTGCAGCAAGGTTCAAGGACTGGGTGCCGGACCCCACGGTCCGGATTTCGTTGGCGTACATCCGGGCAACATTGTGGAACTGCCCAACCGATTTGACACAATCCACGGGCTGCATTGCATCAATGGAATGTCCATGGCACAACCTGCCACAGTGTCCACCCGTGTCGGGATTCCCAACACTCCCGCTGCCCGCAACATTCGGGTTCAGCTGGGTCGGGTACTGCCGTTGCTGAAGGAGATCGGACTGCCGCCCACCGCCGTGCGGTTGGTCGGCGGGTTGCCGCGGGCTCTGCTCACGACCCGGGATACCGGATATCGAGTCCCGCGCCATCAGGGCTTGGATGTGGACCTGGTCATGGAATCCAACGCCGTCACCGCCGGCATTCGCCTGCAGGAAATCCACGGCGGGGTGTTGACTGCACACAGGCAGTTCGCCAATGCGACCTGGCACCCGCCCAAACACTTGTCGGCGCCTCCCGTTGACCTCATCTCCGCGCGGTCCGAGAGCTACCCGCAACCTGGGCAGCTGCCCGAAGTGGTGCCCGGATCCTTCGTGGACGACTGCCATCGGCGCGACTTCACGGTCAATACCCTGGCCCTGGACTTGGAGGCAGCCGCGGAATTGGGCGCGGGTGCCGGCCAATGTCTCGTTCACCACCATCCGTTGGCCTTGGAGGACCTGGGGCAGGGAAGCATACGGGTCTTGCATGCGGGGAGTTTCGTGGACGATCCCACCCGCCTGTTCCGCGCCGTTCGCTATGAACAACGCCTGGGTTTCCGCATGTTCGGGCAGACGTTGGAGCTGTTCCGCCGCGCGGTGGCCGAAAACTGCCTGGCCACGGTATCCGGCACCAGAATTCGCCACGAAGTGGAGCGTGCCTTTCTGGAATCCCGTGTCGCGGCGGTCCTGAACCGACTTGCCCATCTGGGTTTGTTGGCGGGGATGGGGCTGACCGGTGCCCGCGCCGCGGAAGGTCGAGAGGCCTGCGGACGCATGTCCGAAGCCGATGCCAATCGCATCGGAATGGGGTGGCTGCTGTTGCTGGGTACGGCGGAGGCCGCGCCGCGGTCCGCGGCGCAGGCGTTGGACCTGCCGTCGAGGATGCAGGCCCGGGCGGAGGTGTTTTGGTCGTTGCTTCAGGATCCGCTGCTGGCCGAGGACACCCTGTCCGATCTGGCCCTGGCCCGCCGGCTTGGACCCGTATCCCGGAACGAGATCGTTCTGCGAAGTTTGCAGGTGTACTTTCCCCACTTGCACACCCGCATTGATCAGTTGATGGCCCGGGCCGCCGATCCCAGGCCCCGACTCGACGGCAGTGATCTGATCCAACTTGGATACACACCGGGCAGGACTCTGGGCCGGGTGCTGGAGGAGCTGCTGGTTCTGCGTTTGGCCGGGACACTCCGATCCATTGAGGACGAGAGGGCTTGGGTCAGGGAACACGGGCCGGACATGCAGGCTGCCGCGGAGTAGGCGATGAAGGGCTCTGTCGGCGCAGGACGCTGACTACGGTGACGGGCACAGCGGTCACAGGAGCACCACGGCCAGGGACAACAACAGCAGCACGGCCAGCAGAACGGGCTGGTGAATCAGATAGACGGCCAGGGAGTGCTGGCCCAGTGTTTGAAGCCACCGTACCGGCGCAACTTGTGCCACCGGGGATCGAACCGGAGGCGGTGTGCGGCCCTGGTATCGCAGGATGCCCAGAAACGACCCCAACAGGAACAGGCCGAAGTAGAACAGGAACGGCACGTAGTCCAGGGCGGCGTAGCCGGTCGGCTGAAAACCCAGCCAAAAGCCGAATTCCGCCAGCCACCCGTCCCAGGTCTGACGGGACAGCCACACGCCGGCGCCTCCACAGAGCGCGCCGGTTGCCAATACAAGCCAACGGTTGCCGAGCAACGGAGCGCAGACGATGAGGCCCAGCCCGATCATGTGCAGGATCCCGAACTGGATGTAGGCCCCTCCGCGGAACACAAGCCAGGTGATGAGGGTCAGGACCATGCCCCAGCAAAAGACAATCAGTCCCCGCTTGTATTGCCGCGCCCGTCGTTGCGCCGGGGGGCGGGTCCGGCCGGCAGCGGAGTGGTAGGCCACCGCGGACGAGACACCGGCCAAGGTCACGAAGGTGTAGGCCGTGGCCTTTTGAAACAGGTCCCAAAAGGGGTGGTATATGTCCAGGAAGGGGTGATCGATGGCGGCGGTGAACGGGATCAGCCGATCCAGGTCGAACAGCAGGTGGTAGGTCACCATCATGACGATGGCGACGCCGCGCAACGCGTCCAGTTCCCAAAACGCGGCCGCACTCGGAGTGCGCCGGCGCGTCAGCCGCAGGGCACCCGCCAGTTCGCGTAGGAAGTTGACCATCGCAGGGAATCCCGGGCGATCCGCGAGTCAGGCTGTACGGCGTCGGAGTCGCAGGAGGCGCGACCGACCACCGGCTTCCAACCCGCAACCCCTCCAAGCAGCGAGGTTGCGGAGCCTTGCCCATGTGCCGCTGCTCGCGGTCGCATGCGACCCGAAGCCAACGTTCAAGTCCGCACCGGTCCTGGACGATCGCACCGGGAGGCCCCCGAACCTGCTATTCGCCATACAGGCTCTCCATGAGCAGGTTCTTGGACACCGCCATGCGTCGGGTGTCCGGGTCCGCCTGTTGCAGGCTCCTCCAGGCACCGTAGTTGCGCGCCGCCAGATCAACGACGAAGCGGGGGTAGTGGAACCAGACGAACGGTGAGCCGGCATTGAGGGCGTATTCCTTCGCCAGCCGGGAGCGATTCGGCAACATGGCGGCGGCCAGGTCCCGCAGCTTCTCGCGGCGGCTGCCGCGTGACCACATGCGGGCCATGTTGCGGGGCAGCGTGATTGCATCGGACGTGATGTTCCACAGCAGGTAGCGCGCGGCGCCCGCGGCTTCCTCGGGAATGTCCGGGCGCAAGGCCTCCAGTACGCGGCTTGGGACCCGGGCGCCCAGGGTGGTGCGCGCCAGGTTCAGCATCAGGTATACGCCGGACTGCCATCCCCAGTCCAGGGTCCGGTCCGACAACGCATCCCAGTCGAGCGCATCGCCGTAACGGGCAATCGTGGCGCTGATGTCGCACACCGGGCGCAGTCCCGTATAGAACAGGTGCTGGTAGGAGGCATGGATGCACAGGTGCAGGATCAGGTCTTCCGGACACAGGCCCAGCACCTGGCCGCGCGCACCCTCGATGGGCGCGGCCCGGTCCCAGAGGCCGTCCAGATCCGACAGGGCGTATCGGTCCTTGGGCCACGTGATGTTCCAGTGCAGTTCCAGGACGGTGTTGTTGTTGTTGAACATGCGCGGCAGGTGGTGCACATCCGCCGACCAAGTCTCGACATCCATCGGTTCCCGTGTGATGTATCCCAGTTCCCTGGTCACCTGCACCGCTTCCGAGAGCAATGCCCTGGGCACCAGCAGGTCGATGTCGTCCATCTGGCGCGTGCCGATTTCCGGATAGACATCATGGGCCAGGTGCATGCCCTTGAGGGCCAGACAGGGGATGTTCCGGGCCTGTAGGGCCTGGGCCAGTTCCGCCAGTTCCGTTGCAAGGAAAAGATTGCGCAGAACGCTCTGCCGATACGTGTCCGCCAGACTCTGGCACACCACGTCCGGAGGTCGGGCACATGTCTCCGGCGCCTGTTGCAGGCAGTAGTGGAGCAGTGCACCTACCCGCTGTGTGTTAGCTGTCTGCTCCAGGTCGGCCCATGCACTGCCGGACAGGTCGGTCCATGGTTGCTGGACATGGGGCGCGGACTGCAGTGCCAGGATGCGCAGGAGCGCGGCTTGGACGGGCGAGTTGGTCATGGCGGTTCCGGTCAATGGCGCGGGGAGGCGAAGGTGGATCGGGTATGAGCCTTGTGGGTCAGTCCGCGCATGCCACCGTCTCGGCGTGCGCCGTCAACAGGGCCGCAATCTTATGGTCGATACGCGACAGGGCCAAGTCGCCTATCTCCCCCACCGGAACCCACCGGCCCTCTTCCCAGCGCGGGGTTTCGGGATCCGCATTGTGGCAGACCGCCAGATAGGTGTCCTGTAGGCGCCGAAAATGACTGTAGTCCTGGATCTGCCGGCCAAGGTGTCGGACTTGATCAACGACCACACACAGTTGGTCTTGGGCAATCCGCGCCGCCGCGGTTGCGTCGGTTGCGGGCCGCTCCTCAACCGGCAGGGCCGGAAACCCCCACAACCCCCCAAGCATGTCGCTGCGTCGATTGCGGACCAGGAAAACCCGCTGTTGACCACCTTGCGCGGTGAGCAGCACATATCCGACATGGTGTCTGGCAGGGAGTGATTTTGCAGGGCTGCGGCCCGGCCGCGGTGCAGCCCGGGCCGATGAATAGGTAGCGCAATGCGCCCGTACTGGGCATTGCGGGCAGTCAGGCTTGACCGGCTTGCATATCTTGCTGCCCAACGCCATCAGGCCTTCCGCAATCAGGCCCGGTGAAACGGCGGGATTGGCGGCTAACAGCTCTCGAATATGAGTGTCGATTGTGTCCAGGTTCGCCTTGCGCTGCGCTTGGTACGGGGTTTTGTGAAGGCGCGAATACAGACGCACGACGTTCCCGTCGATGGCTGGTTCGGGTTGGTTGAACGCCAGGCTCAGGATGCCGCCCGCGGTGTAGCGGCCGATGCCGGGAAGTGCCAGCAGTTCCTCCTTGGTGTCCGGAACCTGTCCCCCGTGGTGCTGCACCATCTGCTTGGCCGCCCGATGAATGTTCAGGGCCCTTCGGTAGTAGCCAAGGCCCTCCCAGAGTTTGAGCACCCGATCCTCGTCCGCCTGCGCCACGGCTTGCGGGGATGGCAGGGCCGCCATCCAGCGATGGAAGTAGGGAACAACGGTCGCGAGCCGGGTTTGCTGCGCCATGACCTCGGCGATCCAGACCCGGTAGGGATTCCGGAAGCCGTGGGGCGCGGAACGCCAGGGAAAGGATTCGGCGTTGGCCAATTGCCAGTCCGCCACCTTGTCAATCAAAGTCCGGGAGCGGATCCTTGCCGCGGAGATTCAAATGCCACGCCGGGGATCAACCGCCCAGCAGGTTCGCCTGGTTGCACTGGGACACGAGGAACGAACCGATGAACATGGCTGCGAACACGACCCAGCCCCAAACCGGCAGTCCGAGGTAGGTGCGGCTTGGTTTGGGCGGCGGCGGCGGCGGCGGGATTTCCCCCTGGCACTTCCAGCAAATGCGCTTGTCGTCAGGGTTGTGCTGACCGCAGGATGGACAGTCCACAAGCAGTCTCAATCAGAAAACAGGTCCAAATCGGCAATCCGAATCGTAACACGGGCACCCGATCAGGAGCCGATCGCTTTACTCGGGTCGGTAGCGGACACAGACGGCATGCTCCACGGTGGGCGGAGCCTCCTCGGTGCCGGGCATGAAGTTGAGGCCCAGCGCGACCACCTTGCGGGTCCCGCCGAAGTGCTGCCGGCCGTAGTCGTGCGACCGGATCTGGTCCAGGGCCGCCTGCGGCGATTCGCCGTACTTGAACTCCATGACGCAGATGTGTTCGGGGAACCGGACCTCCATGTCGGAGCGGCCGCCCCCCTGGTGCACTTCCGACTGAAACTCCACCTGCATCAGCTGGCACAGGACATGCAGGACGAGGTGGCAGTCGGTCTCCCGGCGCAGCTTCTCGCTGGGGACACCGGCCAGGAAGGTGTGGAGGAGACCGCAGAACCCCTTGTAGTCCTCGTCGGCCAGTGTCCGGTGCATGGCCCGCAGGGTCCGCGGGTCGGGCGGTTGCCGGTAGGACTCCAGCAGTTCATGGCTGTAGGTCCGGCGGACTTCGTCGTTGGGATAATCCAGGTACAGGTCCCCGTCGGTGTCCTGGCGCAGGGTGTAGTAGCCGGTTTGGACCATGAGGGGGACAAAGTTGACCCGGTCCAGGCTGTAGGTCGTGCTCATCAGGCTGTCCCAGGGAGGCGGATCCGCGGGCAGGAGGTACTGCCCCTCCTGCATAAGGCGGATCAGGAACATGGGGTTGCCGGAGACGGCCCAGTGGTTGGGCCATCCGGTGACGGCCCATCTCCGAACATGGCTTCGATCCTGCATGTCGCGGAGGCAGCAGGCCAGGGTGAAGGGGTTGTAGACGCTCTCGCTGTCCTCGGGAAAGCCGAAGCAGTAGCCGTTGTAGTGGCGGCGGACCTGGTCCATCAGCTTCTCAAGGGACATGTTGAGGTGGGCGGCGCCCGTGGCGAGGTGGGGGTGCAGTGCGGTTCGGACCTCCTGTTCGGTGAAGCCGCAAAGGGTGGCATAGGCGGGTTCCCAGGAGATGTCGCGCAGGTTGTTGAGGACCGAAAACAGGCTGACGCGGGCGAAGCGGGTAATGCCGGTGACAAAGACGAAGTGCAGGTCGGCTTCAAGGCTCTTGAGCTTGACGTAGAAGCTGCGCAGGACGTCCAAGATGGGTTCGGGGTCCGTTTTCTTACCCAGCAGGTGTACCAGCGGTGCGTCGTACTCGTCGACCAGGACGACGGGGTTGGCCCCGTAGCGCGCCTTGAGCCGGCCCACCAAATCCTCCAGGCGCTGGGCCGGGCTGACCGCCGGGCCGGAGGGAAAGGCGACAGCGCCGGATTCATCCACGGGTTCCAGTCCGACGTTGATGCCGCGTCGGTTCCACAGGGTGTACTGGCCGCCCAGCATCTCCAGCAGGTTGGCTTCCAGTCGTTCCGGTGCATCGGCGGGGGTGTTGGCCATGTTCAGCCGTACGACCGGATGGAAGCCCCGGTCCTCGACGGTGTCCGCCGCTGCCGTGTCCTGGAACAGCTTTGCCTTGCTCAGGGTTGGCGGTGGGCTGTGGCCGTTCAGGTAGCGGGGATCAACCGGCACCTCTCCCTGGAAGAAGGCTTCCAGGGTTGTCACCAGCAGGGACTTGCCGAAGCGCCGGGGACGGGCCAGGAAGATGTACTTGTTGTTCAGCAGTGACGGGTTGTGGTCCGTGGGAGCTAGCAACGAGAGGAAATATTGCGTCTTGTCCACGTACAGACCACCGCCATGACGCAGCAGAATGAACTCGGACTGATCCGGACGCAGGAATGGCAGAGGGCTTTCGGACGGCACGACGGTTTTCCATCGGCTACGGGCTGGATGATCCGATCCTACAACTATGCCTGAGAGACGGCGGGTTGTCTGGATCACCAACCCATGGTACTGCCACGGAAAGTTCCCGATGGGTCGTTGTCAGGCAGTGGCCCGGGGAATGACTGGTTGGAGCTTTCTCAGGGGACCACCTGGTGAGGGTTGGTTGGGATGGTCCGAGTTGCCGGCCCGTTCCACCCAAGGCTGAAAACGGAAGCAAGTGCCCAGCCAAAGGCATGGGTTCGCGACCGGCTTGACCTAAAGCGTTCGCGTTGGACATCTTCTAGGGAAAGTTCGGGCGTGTTGATAGCGGCCCCGGACAAACCCTGCGCAACGGAAATTTCAACAGGTGTGCAGTTCAACTGACTCGGTGAGCAGGTTTCGGTGCCGGCTGTTCCGCAACCCTGTCCTCCAAGCCCGGGGCTATCGTCAGCAAGGTTGCGGTTTGCCAGTCCCGCGGCGGCAGTTGCGGCTCGAATCGACGCCGTACCAGTATCTGGCCCAGCAGTGCGACCGCGACGCCGATGTAGATGAAGCTGCCGGTGACCCAAATGATGCCGCCGCTGATCATCTGGTCCTGCACGGCGGTCAGGCGTTCAAGGGAGTTCGCGGTCAGGTAGTAGTTGTAGGTGGCTTCCTGGCGAAAAGCCAGTGTGACGCCGGTAATCATGTTGGCTACTTCACCTCCAACGATCAGGTACAGGAAGCGAAGCCAAACCGGCAGCGGCCGGTGCAGGTGGGGCATCGCCGCCATGGCATGCCACCAGAACATCATGAAAGTCGCCCAGTACGGCATCAGCACCGCGTTGGCCCATCGCGGCCGTTCCATCAGCCAATTGACGGTTGCGCTGTCGTGCCACAGAGCAAAGATGCTCACCGTCAAAAGCCAGACCGGGCCTGCGCCGGTAACCCAATGGAGAACCTTGGACCATGGCGACGTTCCCCGCCACCACAGCTTCAGACTGTGTTGGTGGTCGCCGGGAACCAGATGCCACAGCATGGCCAGCAAACGCCCGTGCAACAGCAATGGCGGGGCCATGATGCCGACCAGGGCCTGTTGTACCGTGCGGGCATACAGGTAGCTGAACTTGAGTTCCGCCAGAGGCGACACGAACGCGACCCAAAGGCACACAAACCCGAGGCCAAACACGGCCACCATGTACCGTGCAGGCCGGTCCTGTGTTGCCAGACGGGCTCGACCCGCGAAATAGGCGGTCAACAGGATTAGCAGTAGCACGGCCGCGACCGGATGTCGGGTCCAGCCGTCCACGTGGCGAAGCCCTAGATCCACGGTTGGGTGTCTGTGAAGGGTTGGTCAATCTGCTGTGTTCTGTGGGCAGTATCGCACGGGCCGATGCTGCTCACGGGGTGTCGGAAGCCGACCGGATGGCTGGATGTTGCCCGGAGCGCACATGTTCGCGATGGATGGCGGGCCGCGTGTCGACCATCCCCCACGGTGGAACCAATCCGGCCCGACTTGCATCCAAACCCGCTCCGTCAGGATAGTATTGTCCGGATGGCGGTAGGCATGCCCTGCCGTCCGTGCCCCTTTCAAATCCAACCGGGACCGGAATTGGTTGCCCCAAAGTCCATGCCTATCATTGCTTCCCGCCGCACATTCCTGAAGGCGTCGTTGGCCGCGACCGGGCTGTTGCTGTCCGCCTGCGAACCCACCGCCATCGCTCCGGCAGCCACGGCCGGCAGTGGTGCCGAGGTGGAGGCACTTCTGTACGTCGGCTACCCCTTGGACGAGGCGCGCATTGAGGCGATCGGGCTGTTCAAGCGCATTGCTCCCGACTTGGACATCGAGGCGATTGAAATTGCTTCCGCCTGGAACGACATGCAGGTTCAGGTCGGAGCGGTCCTCGCCTCGGGCAATCGCATCGATCTCCTGCCGATCGCCACTCACGGCTTGCCCAGACTCTGGGCCAGTTCGGGCCAGTTGCTGGATTTGCATCCCTGGCTTGCGGATGCATTGAGCCTCGCGGCCAAGGGATTCCCCCCCGCACTGTTGCAGGCCTATGCATGGGGGGAGGCACAGTACGGCCTGCCCCTTGAGTTTGTGTCCCATGCCGTGCTCCTGAACCGAACGGTGTTTGCAGAGGCAGGCCAGCCACTGCCCGGGGCGACCTGGACCTGGCAGGATTGCCTCGAGTTGTCCTATGCCTTGACACGCCGGGGGGGCAGCGACGCGACCTGGGGATGGGGTACGGAACTTGATGTGGCGGGAGCGGAACACTGGTTGTGGGCGAATGGCGGTCCCGGCCTGTTTGACCGGTCGGCAGCGGACTTTGCCAACCCGACCGCCTCGCACAAGGCCAATGGTTCGGCTTTGGCATGGCTCTCCCAAATGTGGCTGGTGCACAAGGTGGCTCCCGGTCCCGAACAGTTGCGAAGTCGCACGCCGGCATCCCTGAAGTTGGCCGGCCAACTCGCGATGTGGATGGCCTCGTCACAGGATGTGCGGCTTCTGGAGGACCAACGCGATCGAGTGGATTGGGAAGCGGTCTCCGTGCCAAAGGCACATGCTGACGGTCCCAGTGCCACCATGGTCTGGAGCACCGGCCTGGCCGTTGCCAGCGGCACGCGGTTTCCCGACGAGGCGGCCAGGCTGTTGGCACACATGACCACCGGGGAAGGGGCGGCGCGCATGGCGCGGGACAGCGCGCATCCGGTAGCCGGAAGGCCGGACTTGTGGCTGACCGACGAGCGTCGTGCCCGAGGCGGTTCCGTGTTCGTGGATTTGCCGCGCACGGCGGACAGGGTCGGCGACAACTCCCTGGGCTCCAACCACCGGGAGTTGCTGGAGACGGTGGTTGAACCCAATTGGAAAGCCGTGTTCGAGGGGGCGGTCCTGCCGGAAACCGCCCTGGCAACAATGGACGATCAGTTGACCGCCAGCATCCGCAATGCCCGGTTGCCTCAGGTCTGAACCGTAGCCAGCCAACCCGAAGTACTGCCACCCGGAAGACGACCATGACCCGCGAACTGGTGCTTCCCTACACGTTGCAACGGCAGATCATCGATCAGTCGCTCGCGGGGAAACCCGAGGAGATCTGCGGCATCGTCAGGGGGCGGGAGCGGCAGGCGGCGGCGTTGGTGCCGTCACGGAACGTGGCGGAAGAACGGACCATCAACTATCTGGTGGAACCGTCGGTGCTGATGCAACAGTTCGTCTTCGAGGACGCGGGCGACTCCATGGTGGCCATTTACCACTCGCATCCCGAGTCTCCGGCCTACCCCTCAGCCACCGATGCCTGGACGGCCGCCTATCCGGAGTCCGTTTACCTGATCTGTTCCCTGGAAGCATTGCAACCCGTGATCCGGGGTTTTGAACTGCTGGACATCGAAGCCGACTTCGACTTGACGGCCCTCAAGCAGCAGACATCGTTCCACGAAACGCGGCCGGGCCTCTTTGCCTGGTATCGGGCCACCGGCACGCCCTTGCCCGATGCACTCGACCGGACGCGCTTTCCGGCCCGGGACCCGTTCTACGTGGTGTGGTTCCAGCCGGACCCGGCTGCTGAGCCCGAGGTGCGGGTTGTCTACATTGGGGAAATCAGGCTCAAATCGCATTGATTCCCTGCCTCCTCCCCTGGCGGCCTCCCTAACGCATCTCCAATGAATGAACTCGGTGCCCGGTGCTAAGATACCGGGCACAATGGGCAGACACCTGCCCGAGACGGGACTTCATTCACCAGAAAGCTGACATAACCAGCATGACCACTGTCTACATTCCCACTCCCCTGCGACGCCTGACGGCCGGTGCCTCCAAGCTGGAGGTCGAAGGCAGTTCGGTTGGCGAACTCATCCAGGCCGTTGATGCGCAGCATCCGGGGGTGGCGGCCAAGATTTTGGATGCCGACGGCGAGGTCAAGCGGTTCATCAACGTGTTCCGCAACGATGATGAAATTCGTTCGCTTGAAGGCTTGGATACCCCGGTCGGGGAACGGGATCGCATATCCATCGTCCCCGCGATGGCGGGCGGTGCGGCAACAGCCTGAAGCAGATTGGGAATCAGGAGGAACAGGACATGGCGCACTTGAACAGGGACCAGCTGGTCGAGTTGGCCAAGAGCGAGATTACGGAGATCACGGCGGATCAGTTGAAGGCGCGCCTTGATCGGGGCGAGGATCTGACGGTGATTGACATCCGGGAACGGGACGAGTTCGTGCAGGGCCATGTGCCCGACGCAACCTTTGTTCCGCGCGGCCATCTGGAGCTGCAGGTGGAACAGTACCAGTCGGACCGGGACGAGCCGGTTGTGCTCTATTGTGCGGGCGGGGTTCGTTCGGCTCTGGCGGCGCGCAATCTCAAGGAAATGGGCTACCGCAACCCCATTTCCCTGATCGGCGGCTTCAACGGCTGGAAAGACGCAGGCATGGAGTTCAAGGTCCCGGTGGTGCTGAACGACGAGCAGCAAATCCGGTACAGCCGGCACACGATGCTGTCGGAGATCGGCGAGGCCGGCCAGATCCGTCTGTTGGAGAGCAGCGTCCTCTTGATTGGCGCCGGCGGTCTGGGCAGTCCGGCCGCCATGTACCTGGCGGCCGCCGGGGTGGGCAAGCTGGGCATCATCGACTTCGACACGGTCGACGTTTCGAATCTCCAGCGGCAGTTGCTGCACGGGCAGAAGGATGTGGGACGTCCCAAGATCGATTCGGCCCGCGATCGCATTCAGGACATCAACCCGGATGTCGAGGTGGTGGGCTACAACGTGCCGTTGAAGAGTTTCAACGCCATGGAAATCATCTCGGAGTACGACCTGGTCATCAACGGGTCGGACAACTTCCCCACCCGCTACCTGGTCAACGACGCCTGTCATTTGCTGGACAAGCCGCTGGTCGACGGCAGCATCTTCATGTTCGAGGGGCAGGTTACGGTCTACGACGGCACCGGGCCCTGCTACCGATGCCTGTATCCGGATCCGCCGCCTCCGGGCGAGGTTCCGAGTTGCGCCGAGGCCGGCGTCATGGGCGTGCTGCCGGGCATTGTGGGCTCGATGCAGGCCCTGGAGGCCATCAAGCTGCTGGTCGGGTTTGGCGAACCGCTGTCCGGGCGCCTGTTGATGATCGACACGGCCGACATGACCGTGCGGACGCTGCGCGTGGACGCGGCCCTGGACTGCCCGTTGTGCGGTGGTCGGCCGACGGTCACCGAACTGATCGACTACGAGGAGTTCTGCGGCCTTCCGAGCTTGGCGGACTATCCGGAAGCGGTGCCCGAACCGGCCTGAGACGGGTTGGCAGCGGCCGTGGCGGCTCACGACACATCGGCCACGGGAGGTTCGGGAACCCGGTCGATCCTGGACCTCGTGGGAGGCACGCCGCTCCTGGACCTTTCCCCGTGGGCCTGGGGGGAAGGTGTGCCCCGCGCGGTTCGTGTGCAGGCCAAGGCGGAGTGGTTCAACCCCGGCGGTTCGGTCAAGGCGCGGGCGGCCGCCTGGATTTTCCGGGACGCCCTGCAATCGGGCGCGCTGGCGAAAGAGCGGTGCCTGATCGACAGCAGTTCCGGCAACACGGCCATTTCCTACGCCCAAATCGGGGCGGCGCTGGGCTACCGCGTCAAGTTGGTGATGCCGGCCAACGTGTCGATTGAACGCAAGACGATGGTGCAGGCCTACGGCGCCGAATTGATTGAGTCGGACCCCCTGGAAGGGTCCGACGGTGCGATCCGCGTGGTGCGCCGGCTGGTGGCTGAGGACCCGAGCCTGTTTCACGCCGACCAGTACGCCAACCCGGCCAACTGGTTGGCCCACTACGAAACCACCGGACCCGAAATCTGGCAACAGACCGAGGGCCGCGTCACCCATTTCGTGTGCGGTCTGGGCACCACCGGAACATTCGTTGGCGTTGGCCGCTACCTGCGCGAACAAGATCCGGACATCCGGCTTGTCTCCGTCCAGCCCTCGGATGAACTGTCGGTGATTGAGGGGCTCAAGCACCTGCCCACGTCCATCGTGCCGCCCATCTACGATCCCGGCGTGGCAACGTCGGAGATGACCGTGGATCCCGAAGCCAGTTGGGATCTGGCGCGCCGCCTGGCCCGCGAGCAGGGAATCTTCATGGGACTGAGTGCGGGCGGTGCCGTGGCCGCCGCCTTGGATGTCGCCCGCGAGCTTGAGCGCGGGGTGGTTGTCACCATTCTTCCGGATGACGGCAGCAAGTATGTGAGTCTGGGCGTCTTTGACTGAACGGCCGGCCAGGATCTCCGGCAATTTCCCTTCGGACAGCGGGGGCGAACATGTCCATGCAAATCGACCTCTCCGGCCGTACCGCGCTGGTTACCGGCGCCTCTCGGGGCATTGGTTTGTGCATTGCCAGGACTTTGGCACTGGCTGGGGCACGGGTGGCCATGGTGGCGCGCAAGAAGGATGTGTTGGCGCAGGCGACCCGGGAAGTCGAACAGTCCGGCGGACAGGCACTGGCCGTGGCCGCCAGCACCAGCCGGGACGAGGAAGTTGCCAGAGCCCGCGACACGGTGGCGGATGCCTGGGGACATGTGGACATCCTGGTCAACAATGCAGCCACCAACCCCCATTTCGGCCCGGTGCTGGAGGCGGATGCGAGGATTTTTCAGGCCACGCTGAACACCAATCTCCTGGGGTACTTCCGGACCGCGCAGGCCTTCGCACCCGGCATGATCGAAGCCGGCGGCGGTCGGATTGTCAACGTGTCGTCGATCGCAGGCCACAGGCCGGCCGCGGGATTGGGCCTGTATGCAATCTCCAAGGCCGGTGTGAGCATGCTCACGGCCTGTCTGGCCAGGGAGTTGGGACCGCACAACATCCTGGTCAACGCCATTTCGCCCGGTCTGGTACAGACGGATTTCAGTCGGGCCCTGTTCGACATGGACAGCGGGCCCAACCCGGAAGTCAACGACCTGTCGCACGCGTCCTATGTGAAGGCGACGCCCTTGGGACGCGCCGGCGAAGCGCAGGAAGTGGCAAACCTGGCCTTGTTTCTCGCTTCAGGCATGGCTGCCTATGCCAACGGAGCCGATATCCCGCTGGATGGCGGGTACCTTGTTTGAACCTGCGTTCGGCCGGGGTGATTCGCCCCACCAACCACCGGTGACAATGCAGCTGTCAATCATTGTGGTTTCAGGGAGCCACTACCAACTCCGCACTTCGGGTCCCTGACAGGTGGGGGACTCCAATGCTCCAAGGCCGGGGGCCAATACCCAATTTCGCGTGGAAGCGTACACCGCACCGGGCAATCGCCTTCCATTGCGACAGGGCCATGAGTAGGTATCGTTGTCCCAGCCGGCTTGTTTGCGCTTGGCCGCCAGACCACTGCCAAGGGTGGCCTGGCAGCGCAGGATCGACATGTTGTGCGCGTCATGGCCGATGTGGATGCAGCTCTCGTCCTCCCGGCAGGTCATGCCCAGAGGCCATTGGAGGCTGTTCTCGCTGCGTGCGGTCCGCATCGCAGATTGTGGCCAGGACGGGCGGAGACCGGCAGGAACCTCGACAGGAAGTGGCGCGTGATCCGGAGCCGATCGGGATCGTCGCCTTCGGCGGCCAGGCCCATCAGGGGCGCGGGCGCGGGCGCGGCGGTGGCGTTGATGATGGAAGTTCCAGGCAGAGGCAAGGACCGCGCCCAACCTACTCACAGGCTCCGCCACCCAAACTGGCAAACTGGAATTCGATTGCCTTGGGTTGAGGCGCGCGCAGTTCCACCCGAGCCTGGCGAATGATCTGCGTTGAGGACCAGAGGAACAAGCTGGCCATGATGCCGGCGACGATCAGGTCGGGCCACGCGGTGCCTGTCACCCACACACCACTTGCGGCGACGATCACTGCAAGATTGCCAATGGCATCGTTGCGGCTGCACAGCCAAACCGACCGGACGTTGGCGTCGCCGTCGCGGTATTTCAGCAAAAGGAGGACGCTGGTCAGGTTGGCGATGAGGGCCAGCAGGCCGATCGCGCCCATGACCTCCGCCTGAGGAATGCCGCGGACCAGGACGTGATACGCCGTGGCCCCAAAGACCCAAAGTCCCATCGCACCCAGGCTCAGGCCTTTCAGGAGGGCGGCCCGTGCTCGCCAGAAGGGGGCCATGCCGATCACCAGAAGCGTTATGGTGTAGGTTGCGGTATCGCCCAGGAAATCGAGCGCGTCGGCCTTGAGCGCTTGGGAGCCGGCCAGCAGGCCCGCTCCCATCTCGACCACAAACATCGCGGCATTGATGGCAATCACGGCCCAGAGCATTCGCTTGTACGCGGCCGAGAGACCATCGAACTTGACATCATGGCCGCAGCCACAATCGGACATGGTGGCGGACTCCCCATAAGGCGTTGGAAACCCATTGTGAACGGAGTACTGTATATGGCCTTGGCGGGACGCCAAAGGTAAATGCTCCCAAAGACTTCCGCTCCTGTCTCGACGGTTCAGCGGTATTTCCCTTTGTGGCGCGACAACGGGCCCGGCAGATCGATCCGATCCGTGTTTGTCGTCTGTGCGGCCGATTCTGGATCCGGTGTGCGCTGAAACCAGAGCCAGTGCACAATCAATGGTGTTGTACTCAATTGGTGTATGTTCCTTGGGATTGCTTTAGATTTTGATCATCCAGTCTGGAAATCCATATGCTCTCCGATCTCGACGCATTGATGGCCGCGCGCGGCTTGGACGGTCTCTTGGTCATGGGGGACAGCTCCGGCAATCCGGTCATGCAGTACCTGGTGGGGAATGTCCACTTCGAACGCGCCCTCATCTACAGGGCGGTGGGCGGCGAAACCACACTGATTCACGGTTCCATGGAACGGGACAACGCCGCCCGCACCGGATACCGGCTGGTTGATCGGGACCAGGCCTACAACTCGTACGAATACCTGAAACTCCACGAAGGCAATCAGCTGGACGCTTCCGTCCACATGCTCCTCGATGTCCTGCGCGACAGCGGCATGCGGGGCACGGTCGGCGTTTACGGCACCCAGGATGTCGGTGCCGGCTGGACGCTGCTCAACAACCTGGCCGACCGGCTCGATGGAATTGAGATTAAGGGCGAGTTTGGCCAGACGCTGTTCACGGAGGCGCGTGCCACCAAGGACAATCGTGAACTGGCCGAACTGGCCGAACTTGGGCGCCGGACCTGCACGGTCGTGCACGAGGTTGAGGATTTCCTGACCGGCCATGCCGTCGGCGGCGACCACGTGGTGAAGGAGGACGGCGTCCCGCTCACCATTGGCGATGTGAGGACGTTCCTCCGGGGCCGCCTACAACTGCAGGAACTGGTGGAAGACCATCAGACCATATTCGCCCAAGGCACCGAAGCCGGCGTCCCGCACAACGCCGGCACCAACAGTGTTCGGTTGCGCACAGGCTCGCCCATCATCTTCGACATCTTCCCCAAGGGACGTTCAGGCTATTTTCATGACATGACCAGAACCTGGTGCCTTGGACATGCTCCGGATCACGTGGCCGAAGCCTGGACCGCCACCAAGCAGCTGTTCGACGAGGTGATGGCCAGGTTCAGGGTCGGAGAGACCTGCGCCAGTTTTCAGGCACAGGCCTGCGACTTCTACGAGGGGCTGGGCCACCCCACACCGCGCACCCATCCGGGTACCCATGAAGGCTATGTGCACAGCCTGGGGCATGGGATTGGACTGGATGTCCACGAGGGTCCCAACCTGAGCCTGGCCCAAGGCAACACGGACGTGCTTCGGCCGGGCCATGTAATCACGGTGGAACCCGGCCTGTACTATCCGGACCGGGGATGGGGGGTGCGGCACGAAGATGCCGTGGCCCTCGACGAGGACGGCGAACTCGTTTGGCTGACCAACTATCCTGCCGAGTTGGTGTTGCCCATGCGCGGCTGAGCCGCGTCGTTGCAGTTCCCGGCAGGCCGGTACCGGCTTCGCTGCTCAAACATACAGGTTGCGCAGCTTAAGGGCCAGTTGCAGGCCGAACCGTGCATCAGCCTCTTCCAAGTCGATTTGGGTGATGGTGTGGATGCGGTTCAGCCGATAGGTGAGCGTGTTGCGGTGGACCTGCAGAAAGGCGGCCGTCTGGCTGATGTTGCCGTGGCAGGCAAAGAAGGCATCCAGCGTCTGCATCAGGCCTGCCTTGTGCGAGTTGTCATAGGCGATGAGATCCACGAGGGTTGACTGGTAGAAGTGTTCCGTTTCGGGAAAGGAGCGGAGTGCCGTCAGATACCGGTACAGGCCCAGGTCCTCGAACTGGGTCACGGACGACGATCCCCAGCGTTTGTTGGCCCGTAGGCACTCCCAGGCCTGCTGCTGACTTTGCAGCCACGCCGAGAGCGAATGGACTGCGTTGCCAATGCCGATGTGGATTTCGCTGCCGGGGCCAGCGCGCGTCAGATCCTCCACCAGGTCCTGGGCAAGCTGCTTGCCGGCGGCATTGGGCTCGTCGCCTTCAGGATCCACCGGCAGGTAGAGGAGCAGGCTTTGGTCCCGGCTGCTGGACAGGACCTTGAAGTTTTTCCTGGTGAGCGCGGTGAACAGGACGTCGGGCCAGGGATCGAGGCCTTGAGCCTCCACCATCCACGCGACATGGGGCTTGTCCAGCGCGTAGCCCAGCGAGCGGCCCCTGCGAATCCAGGCTTGTTCGTCCGCGATGTTGGAACCCAGGAGCTCGTCCAGAAACGATGCGCGCATGCGTTCCTCGGCGGCCCCCACCGCGTTGCGCGTGACCCAGTCCAAGGCAACCGCGGCCGCCCCTTGCACGATGGCCATTTCCTCGATGGGGGAAAGGTTTGGCGGATCTCCGGTGCGGCGCAGAAGCATGCAATAGCCCTGGATTCTCTCCGCCGCCACCACGGCGCCAATCGCCGCCCGGTTGCAGTCCCGCAGCGGAAAACGGTCCCCCAGTTCCCACGTCTCGACGCTGCTGGCCAACTCCTCCGGGGGCTTGCCCACCACCCAACTGCGCAACCGCATCACGTTGGGCAGGGCGGCTTGCAGACTGGCGATGCCGCCATGGACGCGCTCCGCGCCGGCCGCCGTGACGATGTGTCCCGCATCGTCCAGGACCAGGAACGGCTGGTTGGTAACGTGGTGAATCTGGGCCGCGATGGCCTTCTGGCCGCCTCCGTCCAATGTGATCTGGTTCAGGTCCCGCTGAAGGTCCGACGCGCGCTGCAGGACATAGGCGGAACGGTCGACGATCAGGCGGATGATGTCGCGCTCAACCTGCAAGAGGGACACACCGTCCGGAATTGCAAACAGCGGAACGGACTCCCGAACGGCGGTTTCGCGTGCGTTGCGGGACAGGCGGCCCTGGACCGCGACCCCCGAGATGGCGGCCTCGCGCAACCGCGAGATGACGTTGCCCAAATCACCGCTGGCCTCGAACACCCGCAAGTCTTCCATATTGATGAGCGCGAGTTCACCGCCTTCCAGGGTGGGGAATGCCGGAGGACTGGGACGGCTGCTGCAGGCCCAGCTGACCGACACCCGCAGGTTGGCGTCGAGGGTGAGCAGCTCCGTGCCCACCGGCAAAACCAGATGGAAGATTTCTTCGAGTGTTGTGGCCGTCAAGTTCATGGTCTGCGCCGATGGTACGGGTTCCTCAACCTGCAACAGGCCTGCGATTGGCCCCGGATCATGGCAGGCGGACGCCCGCCAGCCTGATTATATGCAATCTGCATAATGACACAATTCCTTTCTCACGAAAAGGAGTGTCGAAACATCGATTCAACCCTTGATTCGTATGGAATCAGCACCTCCATTGGTCATAGAGTACAAAAAAACGCCGTGGAAGTCCATGTGCAGCGTTGTTGGTGGCAGTACCAAAGGTTGCAGTCATGCAATCTGCATAGAAAACGCACCGCCCATGGGCGGTGCGTTCCGGATTCGGTTGTACTTGCTGGGTCGGGGCCAGTGTCAACGTCCGGCCACAAGCCGACCGCGCGGGACCGAAGGGTTCGAATCGATCACCGGCTCATGGGAAAGGCTATCGCGGCACTCCAAACAACCCCCCACAGGACAAAGGCAGTCTGCAACCAGTTGGGGTCCTGTCCCAGAGGGCTTGCCAGCACCAGCACCAGCAGGCTGCCGACGATGCAACCCGCAATGCTGAACAGGACCAAGCGGCCGAACGCGACGCCCTTGGCCGTTGCGCCGACCAGCAGGCTCCAGAACAGCGAGGAGAGAACCAACAATCCCAGGGCGCTGCCGACGGCACCCAATATCGCCGGCAAAATCCCGCCGCCAATGTTGCCGTTGCCCAATGCGCGGCCCAGCGCCGGCAGCGCACCCATCACCAGCAGGGCGATGACCACGTTGGTAACGGTGGCGGAGCTGATCAGGAACATGGCCACCACCACGCCAATCAGGCTGGCGACAAACGTGTACAGGCAGACTTTGTTTACAAGAGGTTGGCTGCCGCCGGACGCTCCGGCATCGCCAGCCGCAACAGTCATCATGGAAAACACGTTGAAATCTCCTAACTGGGTGGACGCTCGGGACCGGGTCGCGGGCTTGCCAAGCGGAATTGTATCAGGATTGGGTTGTGTGCCGTGCCCGACGGGGCGGACGAAGGCCGGAAGCAGGGAATATGCCCCGGGTTCCATCTGTTCCCGTTATCATGGGCGGCTCGCCCGGCCACCGAACGGGTGCCGCACGCGATCATGCCAGAGACCCGGGCGGGTACCAGCATACTTCGACACTTGACCCAGTACAGCGACCTGCTTCGACACAACAGCAACGTCCGCTGGCTGTGGTTTTCCCACGTGTTGAGCTTGTTTGGCGACTGGTTCAACTTCATTGCCTCGACGCAGTTGGTGGCCCAGTTGGCTCCCTCGCCCCTGGCGCTCTCAATTCTCGTCGGCATTCGCACTGCGGCCCCTGTGTTCGGTGCGCCCCTGGTGCCGTACATCGTGCGGCGTTTGCGCCGCCGTACGCTGCTGATTGGCGCCGACGTGATTCGATTCTTCTCGGTGCTGGCGCTGCTGCTGATCCGCAGGCCGGAAGACCTGTGGATTCTCTACGCCATGATTGGCCTGCAGGGATTTCTGGCAGGGATGTTCATGCCGGTGCGCATGGCGATCCTGCCCAAGATTGTGGCCAACGAACATGAGTTGGGGACTGCCAACACCCTGTCGTCGCTGAGTTGGACGGCCATGATTGCGCTGGGCATGTCGCTGGGGGGCGTGGTTACGGCCAAAGCGGGGATCAATGTCTCCTTTGTGGTGGACGCCCTGACGTTCCTGGGTTCCGCCGGCTTGATTACGCTCATGCACTACGGGCGCAACGCCGGGCCGGATCAACCGCGGGCCACGGGCGTGCCTGCGACGGACGAGCTTGTTACATATCCCGATCTGTTTCGGTTCCTGCGAGCCAACGTCGACTTCCTGTTCGTAGGCACCATGAAGACCTTTGTGACGGTCTTCAGCTTTGTGCCGACCCAGGTGTTGCAGGTCATGCTCAGCTACCGCTACGCACACATTGGGCCGAGCGCCATCGTGGTGGGGATCATCTTTGGTATCGGTGGCTTGACCAGTTTCTTTGCACCGTTGGTGACAAGGGTGTTTACCGGCAACGACCACATGAAGCTCCGGCACGCGGTGACGATGAGTTTCCTCCTGACCGGTCTCGGCATGTGGATCCAGGCTCCCATCCCGCCGTTTCCGGTTCTGTTGTTCGGCGTGGCGCTGCGCAATGTGGGCGCAGTGCTGATCTGGACATTTTCTTCCCAGATTCTGCTCAGCCGGGTTCCCTCCGCCATGCGCGACCACGTGCTGTCGGCCGAGTTCCTCTTGTTGAACCTGGCCGGCGTCCTGGGAGTCGTGCTGCCGGCCCTTACGTCCGGCAACCCGGATCGCGGGATTCCGATTGCCTTTTACGCGCTTGGAATGTGCTTTGCCGTGGGAGCCGGTGCGTGGGCACTGTGGCTGATGCGGGGTCGGTACTCGTTGCCGGAGGTTGAACGGGAGTAACCGGCGGCCGCCGGGCACCGGCCGGGGAGGTTGGTCCGCGGCCAGCAGGAGCGTTCGCGTCGTACGGACCTGCTCCCGTGGCAAACGGCTTGGCGTCCATTGCGTATCGACCAGGAACAGGGTTGGCCACGTCCCTGCGAACGCAGCCCCGAGTTTGGCCAGTCACAGGACGCGCAGATGGACCGGCCAAAAGCCTTTATGGTCCGATCTTTCATTGAGGGAGGGAGACGGCCGACCAAGTGGGGTAGCGCGCGGCTGTGCAACGTCGGCCTGGCCCCCGACACCCCCTTCGCAACCAAGCCGGAGTTGGCTCGGCGTGCTGGACCAGGCGCTCGCCACCGGGGCGCCCATGGCTTGGGTGGTGGACAGTAGCCATGACCACTCCCGCGAGCGGTGCATGCGGCTGGAGGACCGGAATCCCCCAACCCTACCCGAGTCCGGGAGACCGTTGTTCTGGTTCAATGTCGGAGACAATCATCCCGGATGTCAATGTGACGGGTTGTCTGTGCTCGACGCCCAAGGCCCGAACATGGCTGAATTGCACGGGCAGGCCCTGGTCCGTGTACAGGTTCGGGCCGTTCATGAGGTGGTAGTGCAGGTGCGGGCCGGGAGAGTGGCCGCTGTTGCCGACGTACCCCAGGAGGGTGCCCCGCCGGATGTGATCGCCCACCTTGACCTGCACACTGCCCTGCTGGAGATGGGCCAGATAGGAAAATTCTCCCCTGCGGTGACTGAGGGCAACCGCGTTGCCCAACACCCGTCGCGCGTCTCCCTGCATCATGGCCGGGTCGGGAACCTGGCCCGGAGCCATATCCGGCATGTCCCAAATGGTTAAGGCCACCCGCGCGGAGGCGGGAGCGTAAACGGGTTCCCCAAAACTGTAGTGATCCTCGAGATTGGCGCCGGTGTTGCCAAAGAAGCGGTTGTCGGCACCCAGCTTGACGAAGTCGAGCGCAAAGGCTTGGCTGACCGGCTCCGCCTTGTGCAGGTCCCGCCAGTCGTTGCCTTGGATCACCCACCAGTTGTCCCGCAGCGGAAATCGGAGATCGGTGGACTGTTGCGGAAACGTCACCGGTATCCGGAGGGTCTCGTTCCAGGTTTCTCCGTTTGCGGACGTCAACACGGCGGTGGCCAGCACGCTGTCCGCACGGACATAGGCCGGTGCGTTGAAGTACAGGTGCTGGATGGCCAGACCCGTTCCTTCCTCAATCTCCAGGGACGGAAGGCCGGTGTGGGCCTGCAGCATCGCGGCGGTCCATGCCTGTTCGGACAGTATCTGGTGGTCCGCCAACAGGTTCACCGCCAGCCCAAGGAGGACCATGTTGCCCCTGACGGCGGTGATGCCCAGTGTGAAGACCAGCTCCTGCCGCGGACCGGCGAAGTGGGGATGGGGCAGGTCGACGTACGCAGCCGCAAATACGTGAGGGGGACTGGCTTGCAACCGCACCAACTCGGGCCGTTCGAATTCGGGCATCGTGTCCGGGCGGCGCCGATCAGCGGCCCGTCTGTTCGTTGGCCAGCAGCGCAAACCGGGCGACAAGATCGGAAGGCGGTTCCTGACCTGCCAGGGCACGCTCGAACATGAACTGGGCCAGGTCCCAAATTACCTTGGCCCCTGGGCCCACGTGCATCGGCACCGTTTGTTCGAGCAACGCCTTGAATTCGCGGGCTGCGCGTGGATCGACATCCGACTCTCGTTGGGCCGCCGGCAACCCGCGCGTGGTGTGTGGAGAATTTGCCGCCAGTTCAATCAGGGCCAGGGCGGTCGTGACGCTGGCGTCCGTATCCCGAGGCGATTGCCCTGCGATCACAAAGAACGACTCGGATGTCACATAGGGGCGTGCAGGGCCGGCCGGACCATCCGGAATGGGCAGCACGCGCAGGTTGTCGCCCAATGCCGAAACAAAGGAGTCGAGGGTCCATGACCCGGCGATGATCATGGGTAGTTCTCCGTGACGAAAGGCGCGCTGGAGTTCGGCATAGTCCTGGGAGAACCAAATTCCCCCGGATTGATTGGCCTCGCGCAGCCACTTCAGCCATGCCTCCGCGCCCGGTTGCTGATCCAGCACCACGCGATAGCCGGCATCCAACATGACCGCGCCGTGGGCGGGGAAACCCCAACCGAGGTGGAACGGGCTGATGTACATGCCAAGCAGCGGAGAGTCGGACAAGTTGGCCCGGGTCAACAAATCGTCCAGTGTCCGGGGAACGTCATCCGGCGCGATCAGGTCCGTGTTGACATACAGCGCGACGGTCTCCACCCATGCCGGCAGTGCAACCAGACTGGAGGCAATGGTATTGCCGTACCAGGCGGAAGACAGCAAGTTGGCTTCCTGGACCAAGTCCATGTAACCGTTGAGCGATTGGACCAAATTCTCGGACGCCAGATCGGTATATAGGGTCATCGGCGCCAGCAACAGGTTGGGACCGTTCCCGGCCAGGATGGCGTCCAGAAGACGCTCCCCGACTTCGGACGGACTTACGTGGACCGCGTCCAGGTACAGGTCCGGGTGGTCGGACTGCAATCGGTCCAACATCGAATTGAGGAGCTTGAGATCTTCGCTGTTCCAGGAGTGCCACAGGATGATGTCGCCCGCCAAGCCCACGCCGGGTTCGGGAGTCGAGGTGGGAGACGGCAACGGGGTAGGGGTTGCCGGGACCGAATTCGTGGGGGCAGGTTCCGGGATGGGAACGGGCGTGGGTTCGCTGACACAGGCTGCCAGGGCCAGGCCGAGCGCAATTGGCAGGATTAGTCGAGCCGCCGCTCGCATTGCCCGGGCGGCCCTTCCTTGAGGGAGCATCACCAACAAGGCGGGAGCCGCCTAATCCGTCGCCTGCAAGTGGCGATCCAGGGCGGACACGGCAAGGTGGTAGCTGTTCCGCCCGAAACCGCTCACCTGACCCAGGCAGGCCGCCACCAATACCGACGTGTGGCGAAACGCATCCCGGGCGTGGATGTTGCTGATATGCACTTCCACCACCGGGATTTCAATGGCCTTGATGGCGTCGTGAATGGCCAGCGAATAGTGTGTGAAGGCACCGGGATTCAGGACCACGCCATCCGCCTGGCTGCGGCACCGGTGCAACTCCTCGACTATCGCGCCCTCGTGATTGGACTGGAAGAATCCAAGGCTGTGCCGCTCGCCGAATTCGGCGGTCAGGGACCGTTCGACGTCGGCCAGCGTAAAGGTGCCGTACACCGAGGTCTCGCGGATGCCCAGCAGGTTCAGGTTGGGGCCGTTGACGATCTGGATGCGGGCCATGCACAGTTTCCAAGGAGAGTCAGGTAAGGATGTGTTCCCAGGCCGCCAGCACCAGTTCATCGCCGGGATTGGGGATCACGGTGAGCTGCTGCAGGTCCTCGATCACGACAAAGCGCAGGACGGCTCCCTGGCGTTTCTTGTCGGTGCCCATCGCGGCCAGCAGGTCGCCGGCGCGGCCGGACAGGTCCGGCGCGGCGTCGATGTCGCGCACGCGGACCGGAAGTCCCAGTCCGGTCAGCAGGCTGCGGATGCGCTGTGCCGTGGGCGAAGAACACAGGCCGGCCTGCACGGACAGGTGGGTGGCGGCCATCATTCCCACCGCCACCGCCTCGCCATGGCGAATCGTGTATTGGCTGACCTGTTCGAGGGCATGGGCAAAGGTGTGGCCGAAGTTCAGGATGGCCCGGCGTCCCTGTTCCAGCGGGTCTTCCTCGACCACATCGATTTTGACCTGCACAGCTGCCGCCAGCCAGTCGGCCGCGGGAGATGCCGGTGCGTGCATCAGTATCTCAAACAGGTTTTCGTTTCCAAGAATGGCGTGCTTGGCGACTTCCGCCATCCCGGCCCGGAGTTCGGCCGGCGGCAGCGTGTCCAGGAGATCCGGATCGAGCAGCACGCCCACCGGCTGCTTGAAAGCGCCGATCAGGTTCTTGCCCTCCGGCAGGTCCACCCCGCACTTGGCGCCGACCGAGGAGTCCACCATGGCCAGCAGGGTGGTTGGCGCAACCACGTAGGGCACGCCGCGCAGATAGGTGGCAGCCACGAACCCGGCCGTGTCGGTGACCACGCCGCCGCCCAGGGCCAACACCGGGCTGCGCCTGTCCATGCCGGCCGCCAGGAGGTCGGAATAGAGTCCCCGGACCGTTTCCAGGGTCTTGTGCTGCTCGCCCTCGGGCATGGTGAATACCCGGGGATCGAAACCGTCCTCCCGCAAGGCGTCGACCAGGCCGGCTCCATGGAGTGCCTCAACATCCGGGTTGGTGAGGATTGCGACGTTGACACCTTTGAGGCCGCGCGCGCGCAGCAGGTTTCCGGTGGCCGACAGGGCTCCGGAACCCGTCCAGATGGGATAGGACCCGTCCGGGCTGCGCACGGTCAGGCGCTGCAACGAACCGTTTGCGCCAGGCACGGCGGGATGCGGGGACGGCGCTTCCGCCTCGGTTCCGCCGGACACCAGAGTCAGAATGCGATCCACGATCCGGTCGACGGTCAAGTCGGTGGTGTCGATTTGCAGCGGAATCGAGCCGTAGCGCTCCTCCCTCTCCGCCAACAGCGCGCGGATGCGTTCCAAGCGGTTGTCCGGGGCCAGGTCCAGCAGCGGCCGGTGGGTCTCGTTGCGGATGCGTTCCAGAATCTGTTCGGGCGTTGCCGACAGACAGATTACGGTGCCCGATTCGGCCAGCACCCGGTGGTTCTCCGGATCGACCAGGGCACCGCCGCCCGTGGCCACTACCAGATCGGACTGGGCGGCCACGTCCCGGCACACCTGGCTTTCGATGTCGCGGAACCGGGTCTCGCCGTGAATCGTGAAGATTTCGGGTACCGTCAAACCGGCCCCCTCCTCGATGAGGTCGTCCATGTCCTGGAACCTGCGGTCCAGGCGCGCGGCCAGGGCCTTGCCGGCGGTGGTCTTGCCCGTGCCCATGAAGCCGGTCAGGATGATGTTGCCGTGGCCTGGCATTTCCGTGTCAATCCCCTGGAAACAACCTGAAACGGTCCGGATCCGTGTCTCCGGCCTGGTGCATCAGGACGGCGTTCATCAATTCGATCGCCATGCGCGACTCGAGGGTGATGCCGGCGCGGACTCCCACGCAGGGGTCGTGACGTCCCCGTTGCAGCTGAAAGTCGATTTCGTCCAATCCCTTTGTCACGGACTGTTGCGGGAGGGCAATGGATGACGTGGGCTTGAATCCCACGCGGAATGACAATGGGCTGCCCGTGGTGACCCCGCCCAGCAAGCCGCCGTGGTGATTGCCCTGGTAGCCGCGGGTGCGAATGGGGTCGTTGTGTTCGCTGCCCCGGCGGCCGACCGATGCCCAGCCCGAACCCATCTCGCAGGACTGTACCGCGTGCAATCCTCCCAGGCTGCCCATCAGGCGCAGCTTGAGGCTCTGGTACAGAGGTTCCCCGACCAGAGGCGGAGGATTCAGCGCCACCACCTCGATGCCCGCGCCGAGTGAATCGCCGCGCACCCGCGTATCCCTAATCAGTTTGCCGGCGGCCGACGCAAATTCGGCGCTGCAGGCATGCAGCTCGTTGTCTGCAAGCTCCCGTTCCAGTTCGGCAATGCCCTCGGCCGGAAGGGGGCCGCGACCGATTGCGAACCGGTCGAGCAGGGACCGGTCCGACTTCAGTTCCCCGACCTGGCAGATGGATGAGACGATCACCGTGCCGAACTTGTGCCGGAGGTAGAGCCGTGCCACGCTGCCGCCGATTACGTCGGAAATGGTGGAGCGGTAGCTGGAGCGCCCCCCGCCGCGCACGTCCGTGAAGCCCCGCGACTTGTGGTACTTGACCAGGTCCGCGTGGCCGGGCCGCACCGCCCCCTGCAATCCCTGCAACTGGTCGTAGTGGGCGGATTTGCGGCTGCGCGAAAACACCAGGGCGGACAGCGGTTCGCCGGTGGTGAAGCCACCGCTGTACGTTTCCAGGGCCGGGCTGTCCGGGTCCGCAACGGAGAGGCGGATGGACGGGCCGTCCAGCAATTGCTCCGTGCGGTACAGGCCTCCGGTCAGGAACACGGTATCGTCCTCGCGCCGGGGTGTGCCGTGCTTGCTGCTGCCGGGCCTGCGGCGGTCCAGGAAGGACTGTATCCGGTCCCGTTCGATCTCGAGGCCGGCAGGGCAGCCGAAGACGATGGTGGTCACGGCCGGGCCATGGCTTTCGCCTGCACCGGCGACGGCGAACAGCGGTCCGCCCAGGATCTCCACGGTGTGCCGTTCCTACGCCTTTGTGGCCGGACCGGGTTCCCGGCTGGCGACCGCCTGGCGTGCCCGGCTCACGAACGCGCGGACCGCGTCAACGTCCTTCAGGCCGGGCGCAGCCTCAACGCCGCTGGACACATCCACGCCCCAGGGAGCCACCTGGGCAACGGCTTGTGCCACGTTGTCCGGCGCCAGGCCTCCCGCCAGCATTGTCCTGGGCACGGAAGCGGTCACCGTGCCTGCCAAAGACCAGTCCGCCTGCTCGCCCGTGCCTCCCCATGCCTTGCGCGAGTAGCTGTCAACCAGTAGGCCCGGACCTGTGCCCCGGGAGACGGCACCATAGCGGCTGGCCAGTTTGGATGCTTCGGTCAGGGACCGCGGACGCACGGCCATGAAGCACTCCGGCACGAGTGCAGTCAGATCCTCCGGGTCCGGATCGCCGTACACCTGCAGGAGATCGATTCCGGAAAGGGCCGCGGCCTCGTTCATCTGTGGCGGGGTGAGGTTCACGCAGAGGCCGATGCAACGGGCCCGGCCGTCGGCCAGGCGTCCATGCGTGCCGAGGTGGCTTATGAGCTCACCGGCCCTGGCGGGTTCGATGAAGCGCGGCGAGGGTGGATGGAACACGAAGCCAAGATAGTCGGCGCCCGCGTCCAGGGCGGCTTCCGCGTCTTCGGGCCTGGTCAGGCCGCAGATCTTGACCTTCATCGATGGTTCAAGGCCCTCCTTGGGTCCTTTCTTCCACCGCCGCCAACGAACCGGCCGCGGCGAATTCCCGTACTTTGCGCTCGCGGCGGGACTGGGGCAGTTTGCTGAAGGCTTCGCCGACCAGAATGGCGTCGCATCCCATTTCGGCCATGGTGGCGGCATCGGCCGCCGTCGTGATGCCGCTTTCGCCGACCAGCACCCGATCCCCGGGGATCCGGCTGCGGAGTTCCCGGGTCGTGTTGAGATCCACGGTAAACGTGCGCAGATTGCGGTTGTTGACGCCAATGATACGGGCATCCAGGGCCAAAGCCCGATCCAGCTCCGCCTCGTCGTGCACTTCGACCAGGGCCTGCATCCCGGTGGCATGCACCAGATCCAGCAGGGTCCGGCACTCCTGGTCTCCCAGAACGGCCATGATCAGCAACAGGGCGTCCGCACCGGCGGCCCGCGCCTCCCAGACCTGGTACGCATCGAAAATGAAGTCCTTGCGCAGAACCGGGACGGGTTGCCCTTCCGCCTCGAGACGGTCCCCGATCTGTTCCAGATAGGCCAGATCCCCCTGGAAGTGGGTCTTGTCGGTCAGGCAGGACAGGGCGACCGCGCCGCCGCGCACGTAGGCCGAGGCCATGGCGGCCGGATCCCAGTCGCGGGCAATCAGGCCGCGCGAAGGGCTGGCGCGCTTGATTTCCGCGATGATGCCGGCACCCGGCTCGCGCACCAGGGCACCGGCCAGATCCTGGGCCGGCCGCGCGAGCCGCGCCAAGGCGATCAGTTCCTCCTCCCGTACCCGGCGTTTGGCCGCCACCACCTCCTTGCGGCGCACGGCCATGATTTTGTCCAGGACCCTGCCCTGGAACTTGGCGATGTCCAATTGCGACCGCTTCATGCCTGTTGGTCCTGTGTAAACGCGACGAACCGCTCCAGCGTATCCAAGGCCTTGCCGGAGTCTATGCTTTCCCTGGCCTCCGCCAGGTGGGCGCCAATGTCCCCGTCCTCCGTGGCCAGGGCCGCGGCGGCGTTGAGGACCACCATGTCCCGCATGGGACCCTTGACCTCACCGGCCAGGATGCCGCGGGTGTATCCCGCGTTGTCCGCCGGGTCGCCGCCCTTGACCTCGTCCAGGCCGGATCGGGGCAAACCCAGCTCCACCGCATCCACGGTCATTTCATGGATGCGGCCGTTGTGCAGGTGGACGATGTGGTTGGGGCCGGCCAACGACAGTTCGTCCATGCCGCCCGCGCCGTGGACGACGAACGCCGCCCGTTTGCCCACGCGCTGCAGCATCCGTGCCAGCTCGACGCTGAGGTCGGGACTGTAGACCCCCATCAGGACGTTGGTTACCGGCGCGGGGTTGGACAAAGGGCCAATCAGATTGAACAACGAACGGATGCCCAGTTCCATCCGGGCCTTGCCCACGTGCCGCATGGCCGGATGGCAGTGGGGCGCGAACAGGAACACAAACCCGACTTCGTCGAGGCAGGCTCCCGCCTGGTCCAGCGACATGTCGAGATTGGCCCCGAGTTCCCGCAGGACATCGGCACTCCCGCTGCGGCTGCTGGCGGCTCGGTTGCCGTGCTTGGCCACCGACACCCCCGTGCCGGCCACCACCAGGGAGGCTGTGGTGCTCACGTTGATGCTGTGCGATCCGTCGCCGCCTGTGCCCACGACATCGAGCAGGGGTTCGTGCCGGCCGTGGGCAGGGAACGGGGAGGCATGCTCCATGAGGGAGTTCCAGAACCCCGTGATTTCGTCCACGGTCGGGCCCTTCATGTTCATGGCCACCAGAAACGCGCCGATTTGGGCGTCGGTGGCATTGCCCGAGACCATCTCGCTGAGGATGGCCTGGGCCTGTTCCTGCGAAAGATCGCCTAGCTCCATCACATATTGGATGGCGGCGGACAAGCCAATTGCCTGATCCATCGTTTTACCCTCCTTCTGCCACCATTGGCGTCTCTTGTGTCAGTCTGCGTTCGTACATGCAGGCCAGTTGATTCAGGTTCTCGTCCGAGAGGTTCAGTTTCAGGGCACGGTTCACATCGGACATGCATTCGCGGAATGCCACCCGCAGCAACGGTCCGACCCTGTCCGCGCCGGCTTCGGCCGTGGGCTGCCGCCGGGTCAGGAACAGGGCCAGATTGAGCAGTCCCTCAAGGGGCAGCAACCGGGCGTACAGTTCCACGCGCGGCGCCAAGCCGGCTTGGCCCGCCTCCGCCAAGTAACGATCCTGCCATGCCTGGCAGTCGTCCGCCGTCAAATTCCTCAACATGTGGAGCATGACATGGGCGCATTCGCGGGCCGGATCGCCGATGCCGGCCAGTTCCCAATCCACCATCCGGACGCGCCCGTCGTGCATCAGGCAGTGTTCCGCGTACAGTTCCCCGTGGACGACTGCTGCCGGGACCGAGCCCTCCAAACCGGTTACGCTCGCAGGCAACTGCCGGGACGCCTCCTGCATCACGGCGGCCAGGGCCGCGTTGAGTTCATCGCGCGGTTGTTCCAGCCGCCAACGCTCCAGCCTGCGCAGACTGCCCTCAATGAGATTCCACTGGTACTCCGCGTTGACCGGATGGGGGCTGAGCCGGGTGTCGGGTGTCGGCGCCAGGCGGTGCAGCCGGCCCAGGCTTTGGGCCAGAGCCTCCCTGTGGGCCGGATCGCGAACGTCCACCGGGCACCCCGGGCACCACCGGTAGACCAGCACCTGGCGCGCCAGACCCTCGGGGTAGCGGTCGAACACCAACGGTTCCGGTGCCAGGTCCGCCCGCCAGGCAAGCGTTTGGGCATTGTATTGGCGCCGCCCGCGGGCCTGGCCTGCATCCAGGAACATTTTCAGCACCAGGCTTTCCGAGCCGGCCTCCACCTTCCACAGGGCATTGCTGTCGCCGGTCAACGTGTCCGTGAGCCGGACAGTCTGGCCGTGCACCGGGCTGGCCGGGGCATGAGCCAGCCAATGCAGGGGATCCCGGATCGTACCGGTCTCGGAGGCCATGGTGGGCGGAGATGCGGATGGACAGGCGATGTGCCGGTCAGGCTGGGCGGGCATCGGGACCGGGCAAGTCCAGGAAGTTCTGCAGCATGTCGTGACCCTGTTGCGTCAAAAAACTCTCCGGATGGAACTGGAGGCCGTGGATCGGCTTGCTGCAGTGGCGCACACCCATGATGTCGCCACCTGCGGTCCAGGCCGTGACGGCCAACTCCGGGGACATGGGCCGGTGGATGATGAGCGAGTGGTAGCGCGTGGCGGTGAAGGGGTTGGCGATGCCCTTGAACAATCCTTCCCCGTCATGGTGGATTTGGCTGGTCTTGCCGTGCATGATCTCCGGCGCGCCGGACACCTCGCAGCCGTGTACGTGGCCGATGCACTGCTGGCCCAGGCACACGCCGAGGATGGGGGTCCGGCCGCCCATGGTTTCGATCAGCTCGTTGCTGATGCCGGAGTCGGCCTGGGGTGTTCCCGGCCCGGGGCTGATCACGATGTGGGAGGGTTCGTCGGCGGCCACGGTGGCCACCGGCACCTCGTCGTTGCGGTAGACCTTGAGCGAGGCCCCCAGCTCCCCCAGGAACTGGACCAGGTTGTAGGTGAAGCTGTCGTAGTTGTCGATCACAATCACCATGTCAGGCCTCCCGGCCGGCGGCTTGGCGTTTGGCAAACTTCTCGCCGCTGCGCCGGATGCGGTTCCAAATGCCCGTCAGACCCATCGCCTTCTTCATGGCCATGAGGGTCTCCCGCGCCTCCGCGCGGGCCCGCGCGGTACCCGCCTCCAACAAGTGGTCAACGAATCCCGTCTGCGACTCAAAATGGGCCCTGCGCTCGCGGGTGGGTTCCAGGAAGTCGTTGATGGCCCGGGCCAGCGTCTGCTTGACCTCGACATCGCCCACGGCACCCTTGCGGTACCGATCCTTGAGGTCCTCCACCACGGTTCCGCCCGGGTTGCGCCGGGATTCCGGAATGGCCGGATTGGCTCCGTCCGGGTGGAAGAAGTCCAGGTACTCGAACACCGGGTTGCCCTCGACCGTGCCGGGAATATCGGCCCGAATCCGCTTCGGATCCGTGTACATGCCCATCACGCGCCGGTTGACGGTCGCCTCGTCGTCCGCCAGAAAGACGGCGTTGTTGAGGCTCTTGCTCATCTTGGCGTTGCCGTCCGTGCCCACCAGCGTGCCGCCCACCACCATCGCCTCGGGAATGGGGAACACTTCGCCGTAGGCCAGGTTGAAGCGCCGCGCGATTTGCCGGGTCATCTCGACATGGGCTTCGTTGTCCTGTCCGACCGGTACCAGATTGCCGCGGGGCGTCAGGATGTCGGCGGACTGCAGGACCGGATAGCCCAGCAGGCTGTAGGGGATCTGGTCCATGCCCGCGGCGTTGGCCATATCCTTGATGGTAGGGAGCTGCTGGATCCGCTCGACGGTCACGAGGCTGCCCAGCAGCAGGTTCATTTCGTAGACCTCGTGCACCGCGCTTTGCAGATAGAAGGTGACCTTGTGGGGATCGATGCCGATGGCCAGGTGGTCCAGCACGATGGCCCGGGCGTTGTCGGCAATGGCCTCGATGCTGGCCTTGTCCGGTTTGGTGGTCAGCATGTGCAGATCCGCCACCAGGAAGAAGCACTCGTACGTGTCCTGCAGGGCCAGACGGTGCCGGTGGCTGCCGATGAAGTGGCCCAGGTGCAATTGCCCGGTGGGCCGGTCTCCGGTCAGGATACGGGGTTTGGCATTGCTCATGGTTGGGTGTTCTCCTTCAAAACTGCAGGGCGTTTTCGGCCAGGGCGACGGCCGTGGTCAGGGCACGCATCTTGTTCATGGCCTCGTTGTATTCGTATTCGGGCTGGCTGTCCATGACCAGGCCGCCGCCGGCCTGCAGGACACAGGTCGCACCCAACATGGTGATGGTCCGGATGGTGATGCAGGTGTCCATGGTCCCATCGTGGTCGATGTACCCGACCACCCCGGCGTACGGTCCCCTGCGGGACGCCTCCAGCTCCTCGATGATCTCCATGGCCCGGATCTTCGGCGCGCCGCTGACGGTGCCGGCCGGCAGGGTCGCACGGATGAGGTCGATGCCGTCCATGCCTTCCCTGAGTTGTCCCTGTACATCGCTGACGATGTGCATGATGTGGCTGTAGCGCTCAATCTGCATCACGTTGGCCACCTGTACCGACCCGTAGTCGCAGACGCGCCCCAGGTCGTTGCGGCCCAGGTCCACCAGCATGACGTGCTCGGCCCGTTCCTTGGGGTCCGCCAACAGGTCCTCCGCCAGTTGTCGGTCCTCCTCCGGGGTTTCGCCGCGCCATCGCGATCCCGCGATCGGGTGCAGGCTGGCCTGGCGGTCCTCCAACCGCACGTGCATCTCGGGGCTTGAGCCCACCAGGCGCATCGGCGGTCCCTTGAGGCCGGGGATGTGCGAGAAGTCCAGGTAGAACATGTAGGAGGACGGGTTGACCATCCGCAGGGCCCGGTAGATGGTGAAGGGGTCCGCCTGAGTCGCACGTGTCTGGCGCATGCTGAGCACCCCCTGAAAGATGTCGCCGGCGATGATGTAGTCCCTGGTGCGGCGCACGATCTCCGCGTATTCCTCCGGCGTCTTCGAGCAGGCCCACGGGGAGTCGTCGCAAATTTCCGGCAGGTCCGGTTCGGCGAACGGCGCATGGATGCGATCGCAGATGGCGTTGATGCGCCGACAGGTATCGGTGTAGGCCCGATCCAGGTCCGGGTGGGTCAGGTCCAGGTTCACCATCACCATGAGGCGGTGCTTGACATGGTCGAAGATCACCAGTTCGTCGCTGAACAGCATGACCATGTCCGGGGTGCCGATGAGGTCCTCGGCGGTGGCTGGCAGCTTTTCGATGAACCTGACCATGTCGTAGCCGAACATGCCCACGGCGCCGCCCTTGAAGCGCGGCAGGTCCGGTACATCCACCACGGTTTCGGCCGTGACCTGTTCACGCAGGATGTCGAAGGGGTCTCCGCACAGTTCCTTGACCGAGCCGTCCTGGCCGGCCAGGGTCATGCACTCCCCGTAGGCCACCAGGCTGCGGGTGGGGTTCAGCCCGATGAAGCTGTAGCGGCCGAACCGTTTCCCGGCTTCGGCGGACTCCAGCAGGAAGCAGGGCTGGGTGGCCTGGGCTCCTTGGATTAGTTGCTGGTCGGGGCGTCGGCACAGCTTCAGAAACACGGACACGGGCGTGTCCATGTCGGCCGGTATTTCCCGATAGACGGGATACCGGGTTGCCTCTCCCCGATGGGCCTTGACCATCTCCAAGGCCGGAACGAAATTCACCGCTGCACCTCCAGAAAACAAAAAACCCGGATGCCGTGTTCGACGGGACATCCGGGGACGAAATCCGGGAATTCCGCGGTGCCACCCCACTTGAGCATCCGGGCCGTGCCCTTCGCTCCTCTCTGCAGGAACGGGACTTGCGTCCGATTCCCCGCGCCCTGATAACGGTGGCGTCTCCGGCTTGCCTACTGGGAGGGATTCCGTTCGGCTTGCGACTCACCGGTCCATTCACCTGCCCCTTGCCTGTGCTTCCTTTCCACCGGCCGGAAGCTCTCTGAAGGCAGACTGGCAGGCTACTAGCCCGGATCACAGTCCGTTTATGTGTTGGGCCAAGGATACAGGTCGGATCGGGTGGTGTCAACATTGTCCGAACATGCAGCCACGGGTTGGTTCCCGATCGCCGCGGGTTGTAGGGACGGCTCCGGACCGAGGATGGAACCAAGCCGACGTTCCGTCGATCTCTTGCCGGCGAGGTGCGGACCGGGTTGTCCTGGAACTGGGCCACGCGACCGGCGCTGTGCCTCGCAACCATGGCTGTTGGCCCCTGCACCCATCGTTGGGAGGTTGGACTAGCCTTGGTTGGATGTGCGCGCCGTCAATCACATTGGTCGACCGGATTGGATTGAGGTATCCAAATCAAAGTGAAACTTTGTATTTACAGAACCTTATAGAATATGATCGGACCTTCACGAAGGCGATCTCTGCAGTAGGTTCGTTGAATTGAAAGGGGCTTATATCCAATAGTTGACAGTAGAGCTCTTGTGCTGCAATTCCTGTGAAAGAGAGGATCCGACTGCGAACCGGGCCCTCGACCGGACACGGTGAAGATGACACCATGACCAGCACACCCAAGTCCACAACGCCAGAGCCCCGGACCGTCATGCGGGCACTGCGCGTGCGTCTGTATCCCGGCACGGCCGCGAACGGCCAGTACCTCGAACAACTGGCCGGAGCCTGCCGGTTCGCATGGAACCACGTGCTGGCCGGGCACGAGACGGACTACCGCATGTGGAAGGCGTTCGGCAAGCCGGGGGAGGGTCCCGGCAGTCCGACCTTCTTTACGCTGGGCCAGCGGTTCACGCAGTTGCGGAACGCACCCGGCAACGAATGGCTGAAGGGCTACAGCTACGCAATCGTCCGGTACGCCTGCAAGTACATGGGGGACGCCTACGCCGCGTTCTTCGACCCGGACCGTCCGGACCACGGGCGTCCGCAGTGCAAGGCCAAGCACTATCAGCCCGCCTTCACCATCCCGTCCCGCGTGCGCATCCAGGACGGGCGCCTGTACATCCCGAAGATGGGCTGGACGCGTCTGGCCCCCATCCGCAGGTATGTCGACGGCCAGCCGCTGACGGTGCGCGTACGGCAGGAGTCCGAAAGCAAGCAGCCGAAGTGGTACGCCTACATCGTGTTCGAGGTGCCGGTCGACCATCCGGACGTGTGCCTACCCGCGGCCGACGGGGCCGTGGGCGTCGACCGCAACGTGGGACAGGCCACGGACAGCACGGGAGCCCTGCACGCCCTCCCCGACACGACTGTTGAGGACGCGAAGATCAAGCGGTACCAGCGCAGGATGGCCCGACAACAGAAGGGCTCCAACCGCCGGCGCGGCACGGCCCGCAAACTCCGCCAACTGCAGCGCAAGCGCGCCCGTCGGCGGGACACGGCCACACATCAAATCAGCCGCAAGATGGCGGACACCGCCCACACGGTCGTCATGGAAGACCTGAACACGAAGGGCATGACGAAGAGTGCGCAGGGCACGGTCGAGAACCCCGGCCGGAACGTGCAGCAGAAGGCAGGGCTCAACCGTGCCATCCTGGCGTCCGGCTGGGGACCGCTGGAGCGCAAGCTGGCGTACAAGGCCGGCCGGGTGGTGTTCGTGGATCCGGCCTACACTTCGCAAGCCTGCAGCCGTTGCGGGCACACCGCCAAGTCAAACCGACTGTCGCAGGCGGTGTTCGTGTGCGGAACCTGCGGGTTCCGGGCGTACGCCGACCACAATGCAGCGCTCAACATCCTGGTGCGGGCGGCGGCCGGGGCCCCCCCAACCCACACGGCGCCCCTAAACCGCGGGGGGGGGGCGGCCCTCCCCCCCGCCCCCGTTCCGGCCCGCGGGACTGGGGCTGCTGCACGGCGAGGAGCGCTCCCTCCCAGTGGTCGGCCGCAAGGCCGACCACTGGGACTCCCGCGACCCGTGAACCGGATATGCGTGGTGTCAACCAATGTATATAAGTCCCATTGCAGAGTCGGGTTCCATTCCCAGTGAGGGCCACCGTGTCGCAGCCGCCGGAACCAACACCACCGACCTTTTCCCACGACCTGACCCTGAAGTCCATCTTCGCTGAACCGGACGTGGCCCGCGACCTGATCGCCTTCCTGGTGCAAGGCCTGTGTCCCGAACTGCGGGGCTGGGTGCCGGTGCGGGTGGTGGCCGGCTCGGCCGTCACGACCGATCCGGAGACACCGCCCCACCAGTCCGAGGGGCACCGGGACCTGGTCTGGCTCCTGGCACACGGCGACCGGTCCCAGGAGAAGATGCTGCTGCACCTGGAGTTCCAGTCGCAGCGCGACCGCGGGATGTCCGGGCGCATGTTCGCTTACGCGCTGGAGATGAGTCCCAGTCTGCGCGCGCTGGAGATCTGCGGGTTGGTTGTCAACACGGGCCTGCGGCCCTTCGACCCGTGGTGGACGCCGGTGCAGCGCGTGGCCGGCTCGTCCCGGTACGCATTTCGGGAGGGCCTGTTGCTGGACATCCATGATTGTCAGGTACCGGGATTGCCGAGGGGCAAGTATCCGCTGCCGGCGGACAATCTGGTATCGGGTTTCATGGCGCTGGCGCGGGTGCAGGCCGAGATGAAGCTGGAGCGGCGGGCGGCGGCGGCCCTGGTCCTGCCGGTGCTGCAGGGGTTGATCCCGCTGGCCCTGGCTTCGACGGCGACGTTGCGGCGCGCCCTCGGGGCCTGGTTCAAGACGGGTTTCGGGGAATTGCTGGACGACCAACCGACAGTGCGTGCGGCATTGAGTAGAATCACCTACATTGAGGAGGCGGAGGCGGTCATGTACACATTTGGACAATACGTGGCGGACGAGAAGAAGGATGCCGAGGCGCGGGGCGAGGCACGCGGCGAGGCACGCGGCGAGGCACGCGGCGAGGCACGCGGCGAGGCACGCGGCGAGGCACGCGGCGAAGCACGCGCCAGAAAGGAGGTCCTCCTGGCGTTCATCAGGAAAGTGTGGGGCGATGCGGAGGCGGAACGGATAGTCCCGTTCCTGAATGCGGCCGAACTCGACGACCTGCCCGACATCTCCGACCTGGTGGACGACCAGGCGGCCGGGCGCCCACCGCGCCTGGGGGCCAATGGGCGAGCCGAACCCCGGGTCTGAACTGCGCGCCGGTTCGCGGTGGAGCAGCTTGCCCGGCATGGCAGCTTCCTTCTCTCCCTTGCTGTCCACTGCTCCAGTGGTACCGACAGGTTTGTGGTTCGTTGACGCAGAGTATGGACCGTAGCCGGTTTCCGGAGGCACAGTTTCCAGATCGGGGCATGGCCCGACATCCACCGGCGTCGGATGTCCGGCCAGTCGGACGGGGCGCGTTCGCTGACAACCCGGGCTCCGGCTACGTGGCACCGGCGCAGGTGCAGGCTGAGATGAAGCGGCGAGGGCGGGAGGCCGTGGAGCAGATCCTGCCAATACAGCAAGAGTTGGTTCTTCCGCGGGCGCTGGCTTCCACGGCGACGGTGCCCGGGGCCGTCGGGACCTTGTTCAAGTTGGGGCGATCGGCTGGTCGATCTGCCCATCATGCGTGCGGAATTGGACAAGATCACTCAATTGAAGAGGCGGAGGCGTTCATGTACACATTCGGTCAATACGTGGCGGACGAGAAGAAGGAAGCCGAGGCACGCGGCGAGGCACGCGGCGAGGCACGCGGCAAAAAGGAGGTTCTCCTGGCGTTCATCAAGAAGGTGTGGGGCGATGCAGAGGCGGAACGAATGGTCCCGTTCCTGAATGCGGCCGAACTCGACGACCTGCCCGACATCTCCGACCTGGTGGACGACCAGACAGCCGGGCGCCCACCGCGCCTGGGGGCCAATGGGCGAGCCGAACCCCGGTCCTGAACTGCACTCCGGTTCGCGGTGAAGCGGCTTGCCCGGCATGCGGACTCCGTTCCTCCTTGCCGTCCACTGCTCCCGCAGTACCGGCAAGTTTGTGGTTCGTTGACGCCAAGTGCGGACTGTAGCCGGTTTCCGTAGGTCCGGCTTCCAGATCGGGGTGTGGGCCGGACATCCACAACCATTGGGGGCACGGCCTGTTGGGAAGGGGCATCCGTTTCTCTCGGACACCGCGTGCTCGCAAGTACCTGTACCCGATGGGGGCCATCCACCGGCGGACCCAGTACAGCCTGCGTCACCGGCAGGAGCCAACGCAGGTGGGCACGGCGCGGGCCAAGCGCAGGGCACGCAAAGTTGACAACTCCTGGTAGGACTGGGGGCCAGGTCCTTGAGGGTGTGCTGAACACTGGGCAAGGAGCAGTCCCGCAGTCAAGTGCAGTCGTCAATGTCGGGTCGCACCTGTACCAAGATTCCAACCAGCCACAGGGACCAAAGAACTTCGAAAACCAGGCCCTGCTTGCTATACAGTGGCAGCCAAGTCGTCCTGCCTGTCGGCAGCGAGCAGGCCGTTGGCGGCAGGTATGGTCCAGTTGGCTGAAAGAGCACCGGCTCGCCGGCTATCTGTATTACCGGGGTTGACGGGTATGGCGTCCGCAGCGAGATTCGTCTTACCGTCCGAGCAACTTCTTGCGAGCCTTGGGGCTGTTGGATGCAGGATGGAGTGTTGACGCGTGCCTGAACTCGCATACATCAAGGACCTCGTCATCGTGCTGGGCGCGGCGGTTGTGGTCGTCACCCTCTTGCAGCGTGTCGGCTTGCCCTCGATCGCCGGGTTCATCCTGACCGGAGCCCTCGTCGGCCCCACGGCACTGGGATTGGTGGACGACACCCATCAGGTGGAGGTGCTGGCGGAAATCGGTGTGGCACTGCTGCTGTTCAGCATCGGACTGGAACTGTCGCTCGATCGTCTCCGATACCTATGGAAAGCCGTTCTGCTGGGTGGCGGATTGCAGGTCACGCTCACTATCGCATGCACGGCAGCCTTGTCCCTGGGATTTGGTTTGGCTCCGGGACCGGCCGTGTTCCTGGGTTGCGTAGTGGCGGTTTCCAGCACCGCGATCGTCCTGCGCGGACTCTCCAACAGCGGCGAATTGGAGGCGCCACATGGACGGCTGGCCGTCGGGATACTCGTCTTCCAGGACCTGTGTGTGATTCCGATGATGTTGGCAGTCCCGTACCTGGCAGGAGAAGGAGGGAACTTCAGGGATATTCTCACGACCGTGGGGATCGTGGCAGTGGTCATCCCCGGGGTGTTGGTGGCGGCAGGCCGGGTCGTTCCGCGCCTGCTTGAATTTGTGTCGCAGACGCGCGAACGCGAACTGTTCATCCTGAGCGTTTTTCTTCTCTGTTTCGGAATCGCTTGGCTGTTGTCGCTGGTGGGAATAAAGCTGGCTCTCGGGGCTTTCCTGGCGGGGCTGATTGTCTCCGGATACCAGTACCGGCATCAGGTAATGGCGGATTTGATACCGGCGCGCGAAGTTCTGGCCAGTCTGTTCTTTGTTTCCGTGGGCATGCTGCTGGACGTTTCGGACGTTCTGGAACACTTGGGGCCCACAGTCGGATTGCTCGGCATGATCCTCGCCGGCAAATTTGTCATCATCCTGGGGACGGCGCTGATTCTGCGACTGCCATTGCGGGTGGCGATCCTATCCGCCGCCACACTCTGCCAGATTGGGGAGTTTTCCTTTGTTCTCATGACCGCCGGTGGCATGGAGCTCCTGGGCACCGAGCTTGCCCATAGCTTGCTGGTGGCGATCATCCTCTCCATGCTGCTGACCCCGTTGGTGATCGCGTTCGAGCCGCATTTGGCCGGCAGCGCGGCGCGGGTACCCTGGTTGAACCGTCTCCTGGATGCGGAACCTCCCGGCATCGATGTGGACGAACCGCACCGCGATCACGTGATTGTAGCCGGCTGCGACCAAGCCGGCCGGCACTTGTGCCAAGCCATTGGCGCCGCCGGCCACCCCTATGTGGCCGTGGACTGGAATCCGGACCATGTCCATGAAGCGCACGATGCCGGAGTCAGGGCGGTACTCGGGGACATGACGCAATCCCAGGTTCTGGAAGAGCTTGATTGCAGCCAAGCCCGACTGGTGATCCTCAATTTCCACGAACCCAACATGGCTGAAGCCGCCCTGCACGCGATACGGGAGGCGGCCCCCGATGTTGCAGTGATCGCACTTGTGCAGTACGAATTGGACAGGGAGCTACTGCTTTCCGCAGGGGCTTCCACGGTCGTCACGGCCGAAGTCCAAGTAATGGACGGCTTTACGGATTCGTGCCTGGCCGCCCTGGAGCCGAACACCGGTCGTCCGACGTAGCTGGCGCCTCCGGTTGGCCGTTGCCGGCAACCGAGGCCCCAGCAGTGGGCCCGATCGTCCAGTCAGTAGGGGCTGGCGAACCGGGGCTACGATGACATCGGGAGGTGCCGCCGGTTGAACTTCAACATTTCAAGCACCCGCACCCGGGTCCAACAGAACCACAGCGGTTGTGTGCGCCTTGCTTCCGCTGGTCGGACGGCATGCCCATGCGCCCTTGTCCGTTCAGCGAACCGATCCATGCCTCAAGTTCCCGGCGGTCCCGGTCCGTGAAGTGGCACCGCATTTTCCTGATGCCCGGGTTCAGAGGCTTGTCATGGAGTTCCGGAACGTTGGGTCCCTCCGCCCCGTAATAGGTAAAGTTCCGGGATACCAAGACGTGGTCCGTTTTTTCTGTGTCGCGTGCAATGTCATTGCACGCGTGGAAGGAGCAGGCTTGGACCCAACTGCCATCGGCGGCTCGATGGTAGATATTGTCGCCACAGGCGTACATTGGGTTGCCGTCACAACGGGGCCTTTTGCATTCGAAGTCGGGATCGTGCCAGTACTCGTCAAAGGTCATGATTTTGTTCACTTCCATTACGAACACCGCCCTGGTGCCGTTGGGTGCCTTGGCCTTGCCTATGACGAAGTCGCCGCCCGCCGCCTTGCGTATGTCCGGTTTGCACGTGGCGAGTGTACAAACGCCGTGGAAGGGATTGGGTGCGAAGCCACTATCGCACGTAATGGTGTAAACAAAAACGCTGGGCTTGTCTTGCGGCATCGCCAACAGATCCCGATAAGTGAGTCAGATCCAAGGGGGGAGTGTAGGTCATCGCCGGATTGTTGCCATCCCGCCACAACCACCCCAAGGCGATCACATCCGAACAGCGTGTGTTGACGGTGTGGGTTGCCGCGTGGCTACACCGGGAAGGTTGCGGATGCAGTCTGTGGAAAACCCCTCATGGGACGGCCCGATGTCCTCGTCCCCGGTTGATATCCTGGAGGATCCGCGGGTCGACCGGACCAAACTGCCCAACCTGACGGACATTCCGGTGTTGCCCGTGCACGCGTCCACGTCGCGGTCCACATCGACGGCATCGGTGACGACGGCGTCGGGCAGCAAGTCCGCCAGCACGTCGTGGCACACGGAGGCGCGCCACTTCGGGTTTGGCTCGATGCCTTCCATCCGGAGGCGGACCGTCCTGGGTTCGCAGGGGGCCAACCCAGGGGCACGCTCAGAAGCTCATCCCGGCAGTGCACACCGTCAGGGATTGCGAAGGAGGCCGGGCCGCACACCGGTGAAGGGGTAGGCCTTGAGCCAGGTGTAGTCGTCGATGTTCGGTCGCACCTGCTGGAAGGCACCGGCCAACCATTTGGGAGCCGGCCCCGTTCCGCCCGTTCGTGTTCCACGGGTTCATGGTGAAGAACAAAAACAACTGTTTGGACCGATCCGGAACACACACACCACTGATGCCAGTGCCAGTTCAGGCAGTGATGCGCGGCGGGGACCATCCGCAGTCACCTCTCCCATATTCGCCGGATTGCGGGGATCCCTCCACTCCCTGTTTGTTTACCGCCGACCAACCGTGTTGGGGTCTGGCGGCGTCGAACCTCGGTCGGTTGGGGCCATGTGGTGCCTGTCTGCGGTTACTCACAGACATCCTTGGTCCGCAATGCGCCCGTCTCGGCCCAGGGATTGGAACTTGCATGGTCCGAGACGACGAAATTGTGCTCCTTGAAACCGGCAGCGCAAAGGCATTCCGGGGTCCGGTCCCGGGCCTCTTCCGTGATTAACCTGACCGATGCCGCCAACTGATCGGCGACCAGGTTCCTGAACAGCCCCATGTCCCAGAGCAGAACCAGTTCGCGCAGGATCCCGGTGTTCTTGGCGGGGCAGTACTTGGCTGCCGTTCTGATGCGTTCGTCGCACAGGGCGAGGATGGGGTTGTCGAACGCAACCGCGGGGACAGAGTCCACATTCCAGCCCAAGCGGTCCATACAGTTCAACACGTGGCTGTCCTCGATCACGATGTGGAAGTTGCGCATGTAGGTCCTGAACATGCCGCTGTCGATCTCGGCGTTCAGGCATCCCAGCACGGTGTTGCAGACCTCGATCGATTGTGCGGCCGATGACTCCAGGTAGGAGGTGAAGGCCACTGTCAGGTGGGACCCCAAGGGCCGGAAAACGGGCCCGGCGTTGTCGACCTCGGACATGGGCCGGAAGAGGGATCGGGGAGCCCTGCGGTCCCAGTCGGCGATGTACCGATCCAACAACTTGGCGTTGGTGCGCGCGCCCGAATCGACATCCAGCACATCGCTGACGTTGTCTGCGTAATCGAGGAGGATGAAGCCGCGCAGGTCCGGGCGGACGAAGTCCATGGTGCGGTAGGCGCTGGAACGGGGCACGTGCGTGTCCAACCAGATCCAGAGGGCGTCGTCGGCACACTCCCACATGCGATCCCAATCGTTGCTGTAGAAACAGCCGTCGACTGCGGACCACAATTCGGAAACCCGGGTCCAGCCGCTGCTCTTGAAAAGCACGCTGGCGCAGTCGGCCGCGTTGTAGCAGAAATGGAGTTTTTCGGCACATTCGTCGTCGAATGGTTCGCAGTAAGGGGATATTTCGAACGACGGCGCCAGGGTGAAGTTGGGCCAGACGAGATCGTAGATGGGGAACTTGTCGTCCCAACAGGCGTGGAAGGCCGCATTGCGGCTGTTTTCATCGGCCGCGGCCGGGGCATTGCAAGCGTCGAGCTGGTCGGTCCAGGCTGCGGTCAGGCTCTTCTTGTCCAGATTGGGAATGGTGCGGTTGCGGATCGTGACCTGCACCGAGCAGTGGATGTCCAGGCGGGTGCACTGGCCCGCCGGCAGGATCGAAAAGTGGGCGGTTTTCTCGGTCGCGGACAGGATTTCGAAGTAGCCACCGGCGAAGTCGGTCGCGGAAGCGGCCTTGACCGGGCTTCCGAGCACGAACACCAGCAGGAAGGCGGCCAGCAAGGCAGCGGCTGCGCCGCTCAGCCACGTCTTGCGCTTTCGGGAAAGGGTTCGTTGCGGCGAAGGGCGTGCGGCCGGATGGCTGGAAGTCAGGGATTCGGTCATGGCATGCATGGAGCTGTGTCAAATGTGTGGCGAGCCAAGGTGGAAGTGTTGTGAAGCAGGGAAACGTCCAAGGACGGGCCGATCCGTTTTGCGGGTCCGAAGTCAACTCTACATGAATTTGCGGTTGGGTGGCCTCGCACGCGTGACCAATGACTGCTTCATCATTGTCGGTACAACACGGGATTCAAACCGGTGCGGGTTTCCGGAACCGTGTCAGCCTGCCGGATTGACCGACGCGACGGCAACCGACTGCGGAGCCTCCCGGCGGAGTCACGGGCCGCAACCCGGGCCCCAAGGGGCAATCGCACCTTGATGGCGGTTCGGCAGGCCTGTGCCGGGAGCCCGAAGCCCAAGCCGCCGTTCCCCGGAACAGGCATCCGGGGCTTGTTCAAGCCCAACTGCGACAGGGCAAACCCGAATCGCCGGAACCGTTGATGCTTTGAGGTCCGGGCCATGTCAAGCTCACTGGTTGGTCAACCGCACACGTTCCCCGTCCGTTGCGCACTGGAACGTTCCCATGGACCAACGGTATTCTCGGAGGTGACGACGAGGTTGTTTGCGGCGAACCCCGCGGTGCACAGGCACTTCGGGGTCCGGTCGCGGGCCCGTTCCACCTGCAGGCGCAGACCCTGGGCATACGAGTCGGGGAGAAGGCCCTTCAGGAGACCGGTGTCCCACATGGCGAACAGGTCACCGCTGGCGCCGGCGGCCTTGGCCGGACAGACTTGATTGGCCGTCCTGATGCGTTCGTCGCAGGCGATCAGGTTGGCATTGTCGAAGGGAATCGCGTGATTGTTGCCCACATCCCAGCCGGCCCCGCCCATGCAGCGCAGGACTCCGGTGTCCTGGATCACGATGTGCAGGTTCTGCATGCTTGGCCGGAAGGTGTTGCTGAGGGTGGCCACGTTGATGCAGCCGATGGTTGTGTTGCAGATTCGGTACGGCGAGTCCGTTTCCAGGTAGGCCGTAAAGTTGATTGTCAGGTACTCGTTCCCGGTCAGGCGGACACCGGGTCCGCGGGTGTCCGCGGAGTCCCCGGGCCGATAGACGGGGGTCGGGGTCCGGGATGTCTCCTGTTGCCGGGACCGTTCGAGCGCGGTCTCGGCGCGGCGCGGGGATGGCCAGTCCCTGCCGACACTGCTCAGGTTGCTTTCGTAATCCTCCAGGGTGAAGCCCCGATCCTCCTCTTCCTCGTCTTCCAGGTCGTCGTAGTCGTCGTTGTGGTCCATGTTGTCGTCGAGCCAATCGTCCAAAGCCTCGTCGAGGCACTCCCAGACATCGTCTTCATTGTCGTCGTACAGGCACGAGCCGGCCTCATCCCAGAGTTCACCCATTTGGGTCCATGGCTGCCTGCCATAACTGTTGCCGTCACAATCGTTGGCATTGAAGCAGACGCGCAGCTCTTCCGCACACACATCGTCGCCACTCTTGCAGTACGGAGTGATTTCAAAGTCGTCGTCGGGCTTGATGGAGGGCCAGGTCACGGTGAAGCCGGTACCCAAGGCAGGGTTCTTGACCCAGCATTGCTCGAAGTCTTCGTACCGATCGTCACCACTGCTCGCGGCTGGCGTACAGGCGTTGAGAGCAGCCGCCCATCTTTTGGATTGACTATTAATTGGTCGATCACCGGCATTGGGATCGGTTCCATCAAGAAAGAACAGTGTGTCGTCGAGTGTACCCGTGACCTTGACCGTACAGTTTTCATCCGTGTCTGCGCAATCAGCGGCGACTGCGAAGTACGCCGTGGTGGCAGACGCTTCAACCACGTCGAAATAACTACCGCCCCAAGTGGTGTCGGCTGCCAGCGAGACTGACGTCAACCCCGCGGCGAGCAGGATGGTGCCCAGCAACACCAGCAAAAATCTGGCGGGAAGTTTCGAGTGTCGGTTCATGGCGTCTCCCTCCGGAGGCGTGAGGGTTGGGGTGGGGTGTCAGGTTGCCGACCGGACCATGTCTTGACGGTCCCGTGGACAATCGCCGTGGCATCGAAGTACGCGACCCGGACCGTGTACATGCCGCAGCGCGGCGCATGGTCCCGGTAGACCAGCGTGGCAACCTACCCTTGCCCATTGGTGGATGATCAGTTGGGTCGTTGTCAACCCAAACCCGAATGCCGACGACGGCATTCGCCATGAATCGATATTTCCGACCGGTGAAGAAGCAGAAAGCCCCGGATGCCAGTTCCGCGGAACTGGCATCCGGGGCTTGTTCAAGTCCGACTTCAGCAGGTCAACCCCGAATTGTCGGAGCAGTTGGTCAGTCGCACACGTCCTCCACCCGCAGCGCACCGGAACGTTCCCATGGACCTTCGGTGTTCTCGGACGTAACGACGAAGTGCCGATCTTCGAACCCGGCGGCGCACAGGCACTCCGGAGCCTGATCCCGGGCCCGTTCCACCTGCAGGCGCAAGCCCTGGGCGAACGAGTCGGGGAGAATGCCCCTCAGGAGGCCTGTGTCCCACATGGCGAACAGGTCGTCGCTGGCGCCGGTGTTCTTGGCCGGGCAGACTTCATTGGCCACCTTCATGCGTTCGTCGCAGACGATCAGGTCGGGGTTGTCGAAGGGAATGGCGTGATCGTCGTCCACGTCCCAGCCGGCCCGGTCCATGCAACGCATGACCGACCTGTCCTGGATGATGATGTGCATGTTCTGCATGTAGCTGCGGAAGGTGTTGCTGTAGGTGGTCACGGTGACGCAGCCGAGGGTCGTGTTGCAGATCTGGTACGGCGCGGTCGATTCCAGGAAGGTTGTGAAGTTGACCGTCAGGTACTCGTCCGCGGTCAGGCGGAAGCTGGGTCCGCGGGTATCCACGTCGTCCACCGACTGGTAGATGGAAACCGGGGTCCGGGCGTTCCACTGTCGCTGGTACCGCTCGCGCACGGTTTCGGACGCGCGTCCTCCGGTTGACGGCTGGTCGCCGACATCGTCCAGGTCGTTTTCGTAGTCCTCCAGGGTGAAGCCGCGACGGTCTTCCCGTTCGTCTTCCAGATCGTCGTAGTCGTCGTTGCGCCCCATGTGGTCATCAAACCAATCGTCGAGGGCGTCGTCGATGCATTCCCAGACATCGTCATCGTCCTCGTCGCCGTCGTGCAGGCATGACCCGGCTTCCTCCCAGAGTTCGCCAATCTCATCCCATGTCTTATCACTATGGCTGTTGTCGTCGCAGTCGGCGGCGTTGAAGCAAACGATCAGTTCCTCGGCACACACCTCGTCGCCGCTCTTGCAGTACGGGGTAATTTCGAAGTCGTCGTTCGGGTTGATGGAGGGCCATTCCACATCGAAGCCGCTGCCCAAGTCGTCGTCCCAGCATTGCTCGAAGTCTCCGTACCGATCGTCACCACTGCTGGCTTCTGGCGTGCAGGCGTTGATGGCAGCCGCCCATCTTTGGGATTGATTATCAATTGTTCGACCACCGGCATTGGAATCGACTTCACCAATGTCGAACTGTGGTGAGGCGAGTGTACCCGTGACCTTCACCGCGCAGTTTTCGTCTATGTCGTCACAGCTTCTGGTGATTGAGAACCAGGCGTAGCCGGGCGATGCCTCTACCACATCGAAGTAGCTGCCGCCCCAAGTGGTGTCGGTGTTCGCCAGCGAGACCGAGGTCATGCCGGCGGTGATCAGGATGGTGCCCAGCAACACCAACAGGAACCTGGCTGGGATTTTCGAGTGTCTGTTCATGATGTCTCTCCTCCGGAGGCGTGAGGGACGGGTTGTGTTGTGGCGAGAGTGTCAGGTTGCCGACCGGGCTACTTCTTGACGGCCCAGTTGACAATCGCAGTGGCATCGGCCGCGGCGTCGAAGTACTCGACCCGGACCGTGCGCGTGCCGTAGCGCGGTGCATGGTCCCGGTAGACCAGTGTGGCGGCCTGCCCTTTCCATTGGTTGATGATCAACTGACCGTCAACCCAGACCCGAATGCCGTCGTCGGCAATCGCCATGAACCGATACTCCTGGCCCGTGAACTGGAACTGACCGGTCCAGCGCACGCTGAAGTCGGTGGGGATGCCGGCTCCGGGCGAGGCCTGCTGCCAGTGGAAGGCAATCTGGCTGTCCTGTCTGGTCACCACGGGAGCGCCGTCCAGACTGGTGTTGGCAAAGTACTGTGCGGTCCACGGACCCACACCGTAGTAGCCGGCCAGAGGAGCTGCTGCCGGGGGTGGGGCCGGTGCCGGAGCAGGCGCCGGTGCGGGTGCGGGTGCTGGGGCCGGTGCGGGCGCTGGCGCTGGAGCAGGCGCAGGGGCCGGTGCTGGCGCTGGCGCTGGTGCTGGTGCTGGAGCTGGCGCGGGTGTCCGTGGCGGGGTCGGTACCGCTCCTGAGCAGGAAGCGGGAAGCCAAATGCGCTGCCCGGTGTAGACCAGGCTCGGGTTGGCGATGTTGTTGACCTGGACCAGGTAACTGGTCGCGCAGCCGACGCTCCGTGCGATTCGGGCCAGGAAGTCGCCCCGTTGGATCGTGTACCAGCGGCCTTCACCCTGTCCGGCCTGCGGAACACTCGGGCTGGATGCGGAGGGCGTCCGGGGTGTAGTGGGCGGGGTCGGAACTTGCGAACCGCCGCTCTGCGTGCCGCCGGTGCCGCCCGGAATACACAGCTCCGTGCCTGCCGCCAGCCACGAGACCACCGACTTGTTGTTGACCAAGGCCAATGTGGAAGCTTCCACATTGTGTTCCGCCGCGATGGAGGCGAAGGTGTCCCCGGCCACCGTGGTGTAGGTGTTCGGACACACGGCCGTGGCGGTGCCGGGATCCGCCTCCTCTTCCACCGCCTTGCCGGGCAGCAGGATCGTGGCCCCCACATAGATCTGGTTGGCGTTCGCGACGCTGGGATTCAGCGCCAGGATCTCTTCAATCGTGGTGCCGTGATCCTCGGCGATCTGGCGAAGACTGTCGCCGGATCGGATGATGTACGTCGTCGTGCCCGACTGCGCCAGGACGACGGTTGACATAACAACTAGGGACAGCACAAGATGCACCGCGCCGAGGGCCAATACCCTGGCAAGGGGTCTCGCAACAATCGATTTCAACATCGTGTGACTCCTCGGTTTCTCCAACGATCAGGATGCTTGCCTCGGCAATGTCCGGATGATTCGGCATGTCTCCGACTTCGGGACAGACCCGTTCCCGACCATCGCCAAGCCTGACCGGCCCGGATTCGTCCGTTTGGGATCGAATCCCGCGCCTGCATGCGAGCACGGCGACTCGGGGTACAGGTGCCCCTGTTCATATAAGACGACCGAAAGTTGATATTGTTACGCAACTTGATGCGCACGGTCGCCGTGGGCGACCTCGGGTCCGGGATGCCGGCTGACAGGTGCGGTGCATCCGGAAACAGTGACAGACTCATTCACTCACACCTGGCCACACAACAACACCTGGGATCAACATGAGCGTGGTGGTTGGCCGCTCCCTCGAAAAGCGGTACGGCGACGACCTGGTCTTTACAGGTCTGGATTTCGCGATCGGCCAGGGCGACCGCATCGGCCTGGTCGGACCGAACGGCAGCGGCAAGTCCACGCTGCTGAGGGCCATCGGGGGGCTTGACGACTACTTTGATGGTCAGCTGACCTACAGGCGGCAGCTGACCATCGGGTACCTGGCCCAGGAACCTCCGGGCACCATCCGCCTCCCGGTACTGGACTTCCTCCGCTCCGCGTTCCGCGAACTGGAGGAGCTTGGCAGGCAACTGGAGAATCTGACTATCGAACTCGAGACGGGTGCCGCAGGGCCCCGACACGAGGAATTGCTTGAACGCTATGCCCGGGTCCAGGCCGCGTTTGAAGCCCGGGGCGGCTACACCATGGACAGTCGGCTGGAGGAGACGTTGGCCAACCTGAGGATCCCGGAGTCCAGCTGGCAATCCCCCGTGTCGGCCCTGAGCGGTGGTCAGCGAACAAGACTGCACCTTGGCCATGTCCTCCTGGAACAGCCACAGCTCCTGTTGCTCGACGAACCCACCAACTACCTGGACGAAACCTCGCTCCCGTGGCTGATCCGAACCCTGAAGGACTGGCCGGGCAGCGTGGTTGTGGTCTCCCACAGCCACGCATTCCTGGAACAGGTGCCGACCAGGATCTGGGAGCTGGACCGGCATGGTCTAACCCAATACAAGGGCAACCATGCCGAGTACCGGCAGCAACGGGCCGCCCGGCGCGAGCGGCAGGCCAAGGAGTATGCGACCCAACAGGCGTTTGTGGCCAAGACGGAGGAATTCATCCGCAGGAACAAGGCTGGCGTTCTGTCCCGACAGGCGCGCGGTCGGGAGACCCGGCTGGCCCGGCACCTCGAACGGCACGGCGTGGAACGGGTCCATGCCGACCCGGCCCTGCGGTTTTCCTTTCCGTCCAGGGTCAGAAGCGGCGACATCGTGCTGCGAACCTACGGCCTCGTGGTGGGCTACGGATCCGGCAAGCCCATCCTGCGGGTGCCCGACCTTGAACTCAGGCGTCAGGCGCGGGTGGCCGTTGTTGGTCCCAACGGCGCCGGCAAATCCACGCTGTTGCGGACGCTGGTCGGACACCTGGAGCCTGTCGAGGGCGAGTTCGAGATGGGCGCGAGCATACGGCCCGGCTACTTTGCCCAGCATCACGTGCGGGACGAATTCTCGGTGTTGGACCCTGCACAGGCGCCGTTCGACCTCATCAAGGATCAGATGCGCCTCAAGGACCAGGACGTGCGGGATCACCTGGGTGCCTTCCAACTAGGCGGGGAGGATGTTTTTCGCCCCTTGGGAACCCTGTCGGGCGGTCAGAAGAGCCGATTGATGTTTGCCCACTTGGCCCTTCAGGACACCAATCTCCTGGTGCTGGACGAACCGCTCAGCCACTTCGACAGCCATGACGCCCTGTTGGCCTCGTTGCAGGGGTACGGGGGCACGATCCTGGTGGTGTCCCATGATCAACGCCTCGTGGCCAACCTGGCCACTCAGGTTTGGAACATTACACCTGGGCAGGAAGGACAACTGTCCTCACTGGAGGTTTTTAACGGTTCCTGGTCGGCGTGGCGCACCGCACGCGCCAACGGCCGACGGAAGACCCGGCCGGACACGACACCGGTACCCAGGCTGCAGGATGCGGACACTACGGCCCCAAACCAGTCGGCCAAGCGGCAACGGGCGGAGACCGAACGCAGTCTGGAAAGGGAGATAGACCTTCTGGACCAGAAACTGGAGGCGGTCCTGGAACGGCTCAACGCAGCGTCGGCCGCGGGGGACGGCGAAGCCATACGGAAGCTCCAAAAGGCACACCGTTTCCTCCAGGACGAGGCGGACGGCAAGTGGGCGGCCCTGGCCGAACTGTACGAGGCATGAACTCCCGACGGCGTCCCTTGGTGATTGGCATCACCGGCAACATCGCGGCCGGCAAGTCAACAGTCATGCGGTTGCTGGCCGACCGGGGCGCGACCACGATCGACATGGACTTGGTGACGCGCGGCGCGTTGTGTTCGACCGGGGCCGGGTTCGGTCCGGTGGTCGCACGGTTCGGGCGGGGGATTCTCGACGACACCGGCGAGATCGATCGGGCGCGCCTTGGCCGGATGGTGTTTGGCGATCCTGAGAACCTGCGTGAACTCGAACGGATCCTGCATCCCATCGTGGGAGGGATCGGCAGGACCCTGGTGGCGGAAGCGGACACGGATGTGGTCGTGATCGAAGCCATCAAGATGCTGGAGGGTGGTCGGTCCAGGGAGTTGTGCGACCAGATCTGGGTTGTCGCGTCGGATGAAGCACTGCAACTGGCGCGACTTCAGGAGACGCGCGGGATGTCGGAGCAGGACGGACTTGCCCGGCTGGCAAGCCAAAGCAGCCAGGAGTGGAAGATTCAACAGGCGGACCGGGTGATCTTCAACACGGGATCCATGCCGGACTTGGAGCGGCAGGTCGACGAGCTTTGGCGGTCCGTCATCAAGGCGGATTCGAGTTGAAGGTGGTGCCGGGCGACCGCAGTGAATCGCCACCGAATACAACTCAGGACCGGGCGGACATTCTGCTCAGTAACTGTCACTGTGCGGGCCTGCACAGTAGCATCCTTGTGCAAATACCCTTGTCAAGGGGGCAGGGCGATTGCATCCAGATTGGTTGGGCCGACCGGGGCGAGTGGACGCAAGACTACAATGGGCGGTTCCGGATTCAGCCTGCGGAACCGCCCCCATGGACGTCCTGATGCCCCAGCCGTTGATCGAGACCCTGGACGCCCTGGAAGATCCGCGGGTGGACCGGACCAAGCTGCACCATTTGACGGACATCCTGGTCCTGTCGGTACTGGCCGTCATCTGCGGCGCCGACAGTTTCGTGGCGATCGCCCTCTTCGGCCAGCTCAACGAGGCCTGGCTGCGCACCTTCCTGGAACTGCCGCACGGGATCCCCTCGCACGACACGCTGGGGCGGGTCTTCGCGCGGCTGGACGCGGCCCGCTTCGAGGAGGGCTTTCGGGACTGGGTGCAGGCGGCCTTTGCCCTGACCGAGGGCCAGGTCGTGCCCATCGACGGCAAGAGCGTGCGCGGTTCCCATGACCGGGGCCGGGGCCTGGGCCCTCTGCACCTGGTGAGCGCCTGGGCGCAAGCCAACCGCCTGGTGTTGGCCCAAACCGCGGTGGACGACAAGTCCAACGAAATCACGGCCATCCCGGAACTGCTGCGCATGCTGTGCCTGACGGGCTGCATTGTGACCCTCGATCGGGTACCCCCTGGGTGGGGCTGCCAGAAGGCGATCGCGCGCCCGATCCGGAAGCAGGGGGCCGACTACGTGCTGCGCGTGCGGGCCCACCACAAGGGTCTCCACCGCCGCCTGGAGGACACGTTCGCCCTGGAATGGGCCGGGCACTTCGCCGGCTGTCCCCACGACTATGCGGACACGGTCGGGAAGGATCATGGCCGCATTGAAATCCGTCGCTGCTGGGTGTCGGGCGACCCCGACCTGCTCGCCCATGTCGACCCCGACCGCGAGTGGTGCGACCTGGCCAGCCTGGTCTGGGTCGAGTGCGAACGCCGCTGCGGCGACCGGGTCACGACCGACGTCCGCATCTTCATTGCCAGCCTGCCCCCCAAGGCCGAGCCTCGGCTGCAGGCGGTGCGACAGCACTGGACCATCGAAAACGCCCACCACTGGGTCATGGACGTGGCCTTTGGCGAGGACGACAGCCGCATCCGCACGGGTCACGCCGCCCACAACATGGCCATCCTCAAACGCATGGCCCACAACCTGCTGCGGCAGGACCGGTCCCCAGGGTGGGCATCGCCCACAAGCGGCTGGCGGCCGCCTGGAACAAGGACTACCTGTGCCAACTGATCGGCCTCAAGCCCAAACCCATTTAGATGCAATCGCCCTGCCATCACCCTTGACCGTTTGACAACACTATACAGATCCGGTATCATTCATCCCTATCCGCCCTTTGGCAGTAGACCGGATTCACTCCCATCCCCGAAACCGGTCCAACCCGGGGGCTTTTTGCTTCAGGAGGTACTTTGGTGACGAAGGTGGCCGTCTTGGTTGATGGAGGGTTCTTCCTCAAACGTCTACACCAGGTCCGCTCGAACATCAACCATGATGATGTCAGGGCTGTCAAGAATGTTCTCAACGAGTTGGTACATTCCCATTTGGAGCAGATCAATCAAGTTGAATGCGTCCCCAATCCACGCTCACTGCTGTATCGCGTGTTTTACTACGATGCGCGTCCTTTTGACGGAAAATGGAAGCACCCTGTGAGTGGCCGGGTTGAGTATTTTGCCAAGTCCCGGGTGGCTGAGTTTCGTCAAGCTCTGTTCCACGAGTTGCGTGGTACTCCCAGTACGGCGGTCCGCCTTGGATAGGTTCGGCCCGGAGCAGGTTGGATCCTGAAAAAAGGAGCACAAGACCGGTTGATGAAGAAGGAGATCACGGTGGATGATCTCACGGACTATGACTTCAAACCGGATCTGAGACAGAAGGCAGTGGACATGCGCATCGGCATCGATATCGCTTCCCTAACCCTGAAGAAACAGGCAAACGTTATCGTTCTGGTAACAGGGGATGCAGATTTCGTGCCGGCGGCTAAGCTTGCTAGGCGAGAAGGTGCCAGTGTCATTCTGGATCCCTTGGGGGCAAACATCGGTCCGGATCTTCATGAGCACATTGATGAGTTGCGAAGCGGCTGGGACAAGTCCAAGGATCGGAAAGTGCAATGAAGATAGGGTTCAGGGGCCTTGCATCCGTTGAATGCTGTGAACGGATAGGGAGACCAAAGTTGGCTGGGAAAACTTCCCCGGTCAGCTGCAGCTTGAATTGACCCGGCTGCAGGAGGCCTTGCAGTTTGGAGGTGATGGGAATGTTCTCGGGGATGGACCAGAGACTGCCACTCGGTGGAATCAAGCCGATGCCTTCCGGTTTGTCTGTGGATGCGCGCTTCACGTCTGGAAGTGGCGGTGATCAGGAACTGACCACCATTCTGGAAGAAGGTGGCTTGAAACGGTGTCTCAAGCAGGGCAAACGCAAAGTCGCGGGGCAGGGGTGAATCGGGGCCGGTTCCGGGCGTTGTCCGCGAGCGAATGGCACGGAACAAATCCATCGGTCATTGGGGATAATCCAGCACGGATAATCCAAATCGGGGATCGGTTCCGGGCTGCCCAACGCGCAACCAAGAGGGCCGCCGTGCGTCTTATGGGGTGACTGAATACCTCAAGGGACACACTGCAACCCTCATGGAATACATTGTCGCATGCCCCGCCCCCAAGCTCCTGGAAGCCCTGTGCGCCTTCGCCGAGCATCTGGGCACGCTGCCCGATCCGCGCGACCCGCGCGGGGTGCGCCACGCCCTGCCCGTGCTCCTGGCTACGTTGCCGGGTGCCCTGGCCGGGGGCGCCAACGGCATGGCCGCGGTGGCCGCCTTGACGCACGACCACCGGGCCTGGTTCCGGCTGTGGCTGCCCCTGCACGCGGCCGCGCCCTCCCGCGACACCTACTTGCGCCTGGTCCAGCGCCTGGATCCGGAAACGGCCGTGAAGGCGGCCCTGTGGCTGCGGGAACTGATCCTGGCTCTGGACGGCAAGGTCGCGCGCTGCTCGGGCGACCGGGCCGCGGGCATGCGGGCGCGGCCAAGAGCAACGAGATCACGGCCATCCCCCGCCTGCTCGAGCGCCTGGCCCTGGAGGGAGCCGTGGTCACGATCGACGCCGCCGGCTGCCAGAGGGCCATCGTGCAGGCCCTGCGGGCGGGCGGCGCCGACCATGTGCTGGCCGTCAAGCGCAACCAGGGCACCCTCCACCGGGAAGTGAAGGCGGCCTTCGACGCCGCCGAACGGGGCGCCTTCGCGCCGGAGGCGCAGGACCACTGCGAAACCGTCGCGCGCAACGGCGGCCGCCGCGAACGGCGCACCTGTACGGTCCCGGCCTCTGCGAGTGGGTGGCGGACCCCGGGGCCGGCCCCGGCCGGCGCAGCCTGATCCGCGTGCAGGCGGAGCGCACCGGTCCCCGCGGCCGCCGGCAGCGCTCCGTGCGCTACTACATCGCGAGCCGGCCGGTGGACGCGCAGGCCCTGCTGGACCTCGTCCGCGGCCACTGGCGGGGCCCTCTGGGCGCGGGAACGGCCTGCACCGCACCCTGGACGTGTAGTTCCGGGAGGACGACTGCCGAGGGTTCCAACGCCGTCTTCAGGGCCTTGCAAGACCCCGTTCCTGCAATTGCCACTTGAGAAACTGACGGCAGGCAGACGCGTATTCGCCGTCTGCGGCGGTCAGTGAGTCGATGTCAAACCACATTGCGCGCACCACAGCTGGTTCATTGCACGCGCGTTGCACTGTGTCAAGTATCGAATTCAGCCTTTCCAGGACTTGCGTGCGCTGAAAGAGGAGGCCGTTCCGATTTAGCTGTAGACGCATAATTGTTGCGCGGGTGCGGCTTTCCTTCCTGGCAAACGCCATTGGACCGGCGAAGACAACCATCCCCTCGACATCATCCACGTGAGGGTCCAGGAGTCGACATTCGGGATCGTCGTAGTCGCCTTTGTTCGTGTTGCACACCTGACACGCCACAGTCAGGTTCGTCCACGCACAGACCAGATTCGGGTATTTGCGCTTGGGAAGCTTGTGTTCGATGTGTCCGTAGGAGACGGGCTTGAACCGTCCCTCGCCAGTAGGCGCACTTGCAATGCGTCTCGGCTTCGAGCGCTGCGCGGATGTCCCGGGCCGCGTACCGTCTCGGTTCATGGCCTGTGCGGGTTTCCAGCCAATGCTCATATTCGGCGGTCCAGGCGTCGCGGTTCTCCACGAGGATTTGAGGTTCGCAACCTTTGCGCAGTCGGATCACTTCGACCGTCCTTCGCCGGCACCGTTGTCGGCCGGCAGCACGCGATCGATGACTTCGGGGAACAGGGAACCCATCCCCACCGATTTGAGATCCGTCCTCAGACCGGCGAGGATTTCCGCGGTCAGCTCCTTGCCTTGAACCGATGCCACAATGCGGTTCAGTTCGAGCTCTACCCAAAGGGGCGCAGGAAACGGAACTCCGAGCACATCCACCAGGATTTGGTTTGCGGTCGCCGACCGATCAACTCCCGCCAGTTGCTTGGATTCCACACGTCGATCAACAAAATCGAGGACAACGACATTCGACTCTTGGACTGACGTCACCACGAACGGGTTGTGCGTAGCGGCAACGAACTGGGCCTGGGGAAATGCTTTGACGAGACCTGGCAGCAAGGCCCGCTGGAGACTTGGGTGCAGGTGGTTTTCGGGTTCGTCGATGAGCACGGTGAACATTTTGTCCAAGCGCGACCTCATGTAGATTTGCCAGGCTACGTCAATCAGCGCGGCCATGCCGCCCGACGCTGCGTCCAGCGAAAAGTCGCCGGTGCCCGTCTCCAGAACCACCTCCGGCATGCGGATTGCAAGCCGGTGGAACTCAAGGCTGGCAGGGAGCACCTTCTCGAGAGTGTCTGAGAAGCCCTCGAACGTTTCGCGTGCCTCCCGGTTTGCTTTGACAGCCTGGTTTCCATAGCCGAACGTCGCCAGCGAGATTAGTGCTTCCTTGAGTGTGAAGCTGGGAGACCGAACTTTCCCAGAAAATGGTTGGTGGAAATTCCGCAGGTTGGCCAGGTACTGGTTGAGCAGTACTTCATTTGCTTGAACCTTCGTGGGGATCTGATTGACTGGTTGGTAGAAGTAGGCGGGCCGGTGCGAGGTGATGTAGATGCCGGGCACCCAATGACCGGGGGAACTGACATGGAATATAGCGTCTTCCACAGGTGCGTAGAGACCTACCTCGTCTCCGGTTTCGTAGGTGAGTGACCCAATCCTGTCAACACCTGCCACTGAGCCACGGGACACGATGCGGTTGTCTTCATCGGGTTCTTCTTCCTTGAAGCCCGAAAGGTACCTCATTTCTCCCGTCTCTTCGTCAACGGTGGGTGTGCCGACGAATCCCGGCGCCCATCCGATTTGCTGGCTCAATATGTTGAGCAGCGATGTTTTGCCGGAACCGTTGGCACCGACAATGACTGTGGCCCGCGGGTGAAACTCGACGTTGACCGAGCGAAACTGACGCCAGTTGGTCACTTTGAGTGTCTTGAACCTATTCATCCTTTACCTCGCTGCGCACTGTCGTCGACGGGTAAGGCTAGGGCCACCCGTGTCTACGATCCATTTCGTGGTGGGGCCGTCTGCGGAACACAAGCATCACCCTGCTAGGGACAACAGTAGCAGCAGGCCGCTCGCCAGCGGCAGTTCCAACACCAGCACCCAATCCCGACCGGCGGCTTCGATGGGCGGCGGACCCGCCGCGCGCCTGCAACTTCATGTCGCCTGAGGCTGTCGACCGTGGACGATCCGGTGTTGTCCACGAAGGAGTCCGGGGCTTGCGGTTGACTGGCCATCGTTGCAATTCGCGGTGTTCAGAGCGGGCCGTGTCCCAGGACGGCTTCGATACGTTTTCGGAGTCTGCACCGCAGGTTCTCCGGATCCTTCCAGATCAGGTGGTTGAGGTGGCTCGTGTCAAAGTGTACGGGTTTCGTGCAAGCTTCGCGACAGGTGTGGATCACCGGAATGCCCAGACCCAGGGCGAAACCCGCTTCGTAGTAGACACCGCCCCGGTCGCCGGCTTCCGGAGTAGTGGTGAAGTCCGCAACCACGAACCGCGACTTGCGGATCTCGGCCACGATTTCATCGACCACTCCGCCCACGAAATCCTGTTGGTTGATTCTGCGGGCTTCGTAGCCGGAGGCTTCAATGGCGGGTTTGATGCCGCGTTCGTACACACCTCTATGGTTCGGACAGTTTTGAGCCGGTATATGGCGCATCCTCCCAGGGCGATTGCATCTAAATTGGTTTGGGATTGAGACCAATCAGTTGGCACAGGTAGCCCTTGTTCCAGGCGGCCGCCAGCCGCTTGTTGGCGATGCCCACCTTGAGCGACCGGTCCTGACGCAGCAGGTTGTGGGCGATACGCCTGGGATGGCCATGTTGTGGGCGGCATGGCCCGTGCGGATGCGGCTGTCGTCCTCGCCAAAGGCCACGTCCAGGACCTAGTGGTGTGCATTCTCGATGCGCCAGTGTTGCCGCACCGCCTGCAGCAGGGGCCTGGCTCTGGGGGGCAGACTGGAAATGAAGATGCGGACGTCGGTCGTGACCCGGTCGCCGCCGCGGCGTTCGCACTCGACCCAGACCAAACTGGCCAGGTCGCACCATTCACGGTCGGGGTCGACATGGGCCAGCAGGGCGGGGTCGCCGGTCGTCCAGCAGCGGCGGATTTCGATACGCCCGTGGCCCGTTCCAGGGCGAAGGTGTCCTCCAGGCGACGGTGGAGACCCTTGTGGTTGGCCCGCCCGCGCAGCACGTAGTCGGCCCCCTGCTCCCGGATTTGGCGTGCAATCGCCTTCTGGCAGCCCATGGCATCGAGGGTTACGATGCAGCCCTGCAGGCACAGCATGCGCAGCAGTTCCGGGATGGCCGTGCTTGCGTTGGACTTGTCGTCCACGGTCGTCTGGGCCAGCACCAGCCGGTTGGCCTGCGCCCAGGCGCTGACCAGGTGCAGGGGCGCCAGGCCCTGCACCCGGTCGTGGGAGCCGCGCACGCACTTGCCGTCGACGGGCACGACCTGACCCTCGGTCAGTTCAAAGGCTGCCTGCACCCAGTCCCGGAAGCCCTCCTCGAAGCCGGCCGCGTCCAGCCGCGCGCAAACCCGCCCCAGCGTGTCGTGCGAGGGGATCCCGTGCGGCAACTTCAGGAAGGTGCGCAGCCACTCCTCGTTGAGCCGGCCGAAGAGGGCGATGGCCACGAAGCTGTCGGCGCCGCAGATGACGGCCAGCACGGACAGCACCAGGATGTCCGTCAGGGGGTGCAGCTTGGTCCGATCGACACGGGGATCCTCCAGGGCCTCCATGGTCTCGACCAGGGACGGGGACATTGGGCCGGGCATGAGGCGTTCTCCGCAGGCTGGATTCCGGAACCGCCCATTGTATTGTAGGCTTGTGTCCCCCTGCCTCGGTCACACCGACCAATTTGGATGCAATCACCCCCGCCTCGCTGCCCGGCATGACGGAAGGCCGGGTTGGCGTGGCGTACAATCCCACGCGGATCCCGTGCCCCTCCGTGTGAACGCAACTCGGACACCCCCTCATGGCCGCCACGCTGGAAGAATTGTCGCCGGTTCAAGTCCCCGTTGACTTGGCGCACGGCAACGGTGCGCCCGATCCGCGTGCCCTCGATCTGGTGGGCGAACTGCAACGGCAGTTGCCCGACGCCCGCGTTTTACTGTTCGGCTCGCGGGCGATCGGCGACTGGCGGCCAGGGTCGGACATCGACCTGGCGGTAATCGGTGGCTCGAAGGATGCGGCCGCGGATGCGCTCGCGCAGCTTCGGTCCCAGGAGCCACACCTCCGTGCCCAACTGTTCCATTTCACGCGCGCTGAGTTCGACGAGCTCCGCGCCTCGCTGCCCCATGTGGCCGGCCAGGTGCAGGCGCATGGGCTGACGGCCGCAGGAGAACACCTACCATCTATGGATCAAGACAATCCTTGGCCGGGAGTTCAAGAACTCCTGCACGCAGCGCGCCGCAAACTGGAAGCTGCGTTAATCCTTTTTGGTACGCAGCCGCTGACGGGCGAGATCGTGCTGTCCGTCCATGCGACATTGGAACGTTGCCTAAAGGCCGCACTGGGCGCCGAGGGGGTGGATTTCAGAGATCATCTCCCTCGGAATAGGCAACACAATCTGTGCACTCTGGCCGAATTGTTGGCGGCGGAGACGCCCGTCGATCCGACGGGCGTCATACCGGTCGAGTACCTGCACGAACTGGATGCGTACCAGGACACTGCTCCATACAAGCACGACCAGCAGGTGGAATGGCCTACGACCGACAACGAAATCTTGCTCGCAGCCGCGCAACGAGCATCGTTGGGCCTGGCCGACCACGCGTTGGCGATGTTGGGTAAAACGCCCCGTGACATCGGTTACGAACATCGCATTGGCAGCGATGCGCTGGGCGGCTTCGGCACCGTCGCGCTCGACCACTATGCCCACGCCAAGGTCGGCGCGCGGGAACTCCAACATATCGAGAACACCGGCCGCGTACGCGATCTGCACACCTTGCTTGGCAGCCGGTTGACGGAATCCCAACTTGCGCGCGTTGAATCGAATTGGTACACCCACAATGTGCCCGACGATGTATTGGAGCGGCTCGTGGCCGTAATGACCAACCCCGCGACTTGGCTGGACCTGTTTGTCCCAACCCGCTATCGCGAGAACGATGCCGATGTATCGGAGGGGCGCGACACACCGCCACCCAAGGGCTGAATGTGGTCGGCGTTGCCTGTGTGTCCGCAGGCCGTACACCGGAACCAAGCCTGGATCTTGCGATTCTCCCTGTCCACGGTGTTGGCACACCGCACAAGTCTGCGACGTGCAGGCAGGATTGACCTTCAACGCTCCCCCGCCTTGTAGGCCAGCTGGCGTTCCAGGAGCCCCCAGTTGGACTTTGGGATCCCGCGGTTGAGGCCGGTTTTCTGTCTGACGTTCCGGCCCGGATCCTCAACCGTCCCCTTGGCACTCTTGGACATGGCCTTGGTGTCCAGGTCCTCCACGACCACCGTGTCCGCCAGCTTGCGGCCGTGTTGATGGCTGTCATTCTCCCGTTTGCGCGTCCTTTCGCAATGCAGCCTGGTCAACTGTCCGTAGATGCGGCGGGCGTGACGGGACACCCAAGCTGGACCCGAAGGTGGATCTGGCAGAGGCTCGACGGAAACGTTGGTTCTGGTCTTGTTTCGCCGCGCGGAACCGCTAAGCACCCGGCAGGGATGACTTGACGCTTTCGGCTATCACGCGGCCTGACTTGTCCCCAGGCCACTGGCGGGTCCCCATGTCCGCGCCTCTGTACGTCTCGCTCGCACCGTCCCAACGCTAGGTACTGCGGCCCCGCGAACGGGACCGGTGGAGTGTCTGCTGCTATCCGACCGGGGGCTGAAGGTCCCGGAATTGGCCGATCACCTGGACGGTTGAGAGGTCACCGTGCGCGAGCGACCGCGCGGCGTGCAGCCCGCCCCGGCGCAGCTGGCGGAGTTCAAAAAAGGTAATGATATGGTGCCATCTTGGATTACCTGGGGTCAACCTTGGATGAACCTGTGTGCAGGTTGCGGGCGGGACATCGGCTATCCTCCCCTTTCCAATACCACGGTCGAAGAACCAGCGTGCTCCTGTTCCAAGACCTGAACCGTTACGCCACAAGGTGGTACCCATGAGGCAGATTGCAATCTGTTTGATTTTGGTTTTCCCGACGATCCTGTGGCTGTTCACGGAGAGGCCGGCATGGGCACTCGAGTGCCAACAGGAGATATTGTTTTACGACAACCGGGAGGCCGAGGAAATCTACGCGGAAGCTGATCGTTTTGCTGATAAAACACATTTGGCTTGGGGTACGAAAGCATGCCTTATCGATACCAACAAGCGTTGGCTGACCACCTGGGTGCAGGTGCGATTGGAGGATGGTACAACCGGCTGGCTTGACGAAGACGATCTGGTCACTCTCGTGGAATTCCACGAGAGCGTGCGCAGCCGCTACGCTGCCAGAATGTCGCAACTAAATGCCTTGCTTGCCGAAGTTGACAGCTTGGAACTCGTCATACAAGACCTCAGAATCGACATCCAACAACAGGACCTGCGAACCACCCTGCTCTCATGGGTGGAGCCGGCCCCGCTGGCGGAAGATGAAGCACCGGGCAAAACCCAAATATCCGCGCCCGATCCGCATCCCGTTATCGACACGGCCTCCGAGCCGGGCACGATCCCGTACGTCATCCGCTCCGGCGATAGCCTTCGTCGGATTGCCGAGGTCCACAACACCACGATTGCCGAGATCCTGGCGTTGAACCCGGAAATCACCAACCCCAATCAGCTGTACGTTGGAAGCACGATCCTGCTGCCCGACGGGGATGCGAAGGCTGCGGTGCCATCCACCAGCATCCCTGTCCCCCAGGTTCCGGCGGTGCTGCCCTCCACCGGTGAAACCCACAGGAACATGTTGGCTCGGCTCCCGGTCGGGAACCGTTCACACCATGGCTCCTACGACAGGGATGCATGGGTACATTGGGTTGACGACGACAGCGATTGTGAAAGCACCCGGGCCGAAGTCCTGATCGCGGAGAGCCGGCAGATTGTCGCCTACCGTTCAAATGGCTGCACCGTTGACATGGGGCTTTGGGTTGGCCCCTGGGGTGGGCGGACATTAACCCAGGCCAGCGAAGTGGACATCGATCACCACGTACCACTCTACAACGCCCACATCTCCGGTGGCCATGCTTGGAGCGCGAGCCAAAAACGGGCTTATGCCAACGATCTGGCCCTGGCATCGGCACTGCAGGCTACCGAAAGCGGGGTCAACCGCGCAAAGGGCGGCGAAGCGCCCGACGAGTGGAAGCCCCCGGTGCAACTTTCCTGGTGCCGGTATGCCCAGGACTGGATCGAAGTCAAGCACAAGTACAGCCTGTTGGTGACTCAGGCCGAGAGAGCCGCCCTGTCGTCCATGCTGGATACCTGCACGGGCCAACCCTACGTGCCACCGGTCCCGCCTGTACAACCAACGCCGGCCCCGCCAGCGCAGGCCACTCCAACTCCCCCGGTTAGCGTGCCTCAGTCCCAATACCCGGCCCCGCGTCGGCAGGGCT
>MPMO01000065.1 GCA_002238555.1 Caldilineaceae bacterium bin34 | reverse complement strand
TCCGACAGCCGGGGTCCGCCCGGCAGGGTGGCTGCGGTACGCGCCATGGGGACAACTCCGGAAGGAAGGAACAGACCCCGTCATGATACACATTTTCATTCTAAATAGACAGTATTGGGGCTAGGCCGCCGGTATCGCCTCGGGGACGGCGGCCGCATCCGCCGGAATCGCTGCCCGGTTCGCCATGGCCTTGTAGCCCGCGGAGTTGGTGATGTCCTCGACCAAGCCGTCGCGGAGATGGATGGTGCGGCGCGTGTATTCCGAGACCTCCGGATCATGGGTCACCAGGACCAGGGTGATGCGCTCCCGTTCGTTCAATTCCGCGAACAGGTTCATGATGTCCGTACCCGTCTCAGTGTCCAGGTTGCCGGTCGGCTCGTCCGCGAGGATCATGGAGGGATCGTTGACCAGGGCCCGGGCAATGGCGACCCGCTGTTGCTGTCCGCCGGACAGTTCATTGGGCTTGTGGTCCATGCGGTCCCCCAAGTCCACCAGTTCCAGGGCCTGGCGTGCCTTCTCTCGGCGCTGCCGACGGGAGACACCGTTGTAAATCAGCGGCAGTTCCACATTGGCCAGGGCCGAGGTTCGCGCCAGCAGATTGAAGCTCTGGAACACGAAGCCGATCTTCTGGCTACGCACCCGGGCCAGCCGCCGTTCGCTCATCTTGGCCACGTCGTCGCCGTCCAGCCGGTAGCTGCCCGCGGTCGGTGTGTCAAGGCAGCCCAGGATGTTCATCAGTGTGGACTTGCCGCTGCCGCTGGGTCCCATGATGGAGACGAAGTTGCCGGGAAAGATCTGCAAATCGACGCCGCGCAGGGCCGCGACGGTGATGTCCCCCAGCTGGAATTCCTTGGAGATGCCCTCAATGTTGATGATGGGATTCAGTTCGTCCCGCCGTCCGTCGGGCGCACCGTCGCTCATCGCTACTAACCTCCGAAGATGGCGTTGCGCAGTTGGGCCTCCCGATCGACCGACAGCACGGCGACCATGTCGTCGTCGTTCAGGCCGGCCAGGATTTGGCTTTCCCGTTCATTGCGCAGCCCCACGTTGATCTCGGCCAGGACCGGTTCCTGGTTTACCACCTTGAAGACGAAGTACTTGTTCTGCTCCCGGTCGAACCGCACGTAGCGGTTGGGGATCAGCAGCACGTTGTCCACCTGCGCCGTCGTGATGCTGGCCGTGGCGCTCATGCCGGCCCGCAGGGGGGCGTCGGTCGCGTCGGGCACGATCTCCACCTCGTAGGTGATGGTGGAGCCGATCTCGTTGGCCGTGGGCGAGATCTTGGTTACCGTGCCGTAGACCTCGTTGTCCGGCAGGGCATCCAGGTTCAGCTTCACGCCCTGGCCCACCTGGACCTGCCGCACGTCGATCTCATCCACGAAGACGGTCATGTGGTAGCTCTGCAGGTCCGTCAGAATCATGGCCGCGGTGCCACCGGACAGCTGCTCGCCCACCCGCACGTTGACGGTGCTGATGACCCCGTCGCGCGGGGCCAGCAGTTGGGCGTTGCGGATGTTCAGCTCGGCCATTGCATAGTTGATGCGAGCCTGCTCGAGTTCCGAGCGCGCGATGTCGATGTCCTCGACATCGCTGCCCTCCTGCAGGTCGCGCAGGGCGTTCTGCCGTTCGATCAGGAATGCGTTGGCCTGCCGCAGGGCTTCGTTGGCCACGGCGATTTGGTGCAGGGCGGCCGTCAGCTCGGCCTCCGTGGGCGGAGCCACGGCGGATTCCAGGCGACTGCGCGCCGCCTTGGCACTGGAGACAGCCTGGTTCTTGCGGGCTTCGGCCGCCTCGATTTCCTCGTCCGAAACGCCGCGTTGATCCTTGGTGACGGCCAGGTTGTAGCGGGCTTCCTCCTCGTTGAACTCCGCCTGGGCCAGTTCCGCCTCCAGCACCGCGCGGTCCGCGGTGGACATGCCCGAGACCAGGCCGTTGTATTCGGCCCGGCGGGCCGTGAGACTGGCCTGGGCGGAGGCAATCTGGGCCTGGGCCACGGCGATGTTGGCTTCGGCCAGGTCCAAGTCGCCCTGTTCCGTCTCGGTCAGCAGCTTGTTGAGCCTGGCCTGGGCGATCTTCTGCCCGACCAGCGCCTCATCGCGCGCCAGCCGGAACGACTCGACGTCGAGCTGGGCCAGGAGCTGCCCCTCGCGCACGGCCTGGCCGGCCGACACCAGGACCTGCAGAACGCGGCCGTTGGTGTCGAACGACAGCGACAGTTCCGCTTCCGGCTCGATGTTGCCGGTGGCGCTCACCGTGCTGGCAATCGAGCCGCGGGACAGCGGGAAACTCTCGAAGGCGGTCTCGTTCGGGTCCTCCCGCTGGGGCAGCGGCAGGGGCAAATCAATGGTCCCCTGCTGTTGCAGGACAACCAGTACTCCCGCTCCGACGAGCAGGACCACCACCAATGCACCAAGGATCTTCTTGCCCATGAGGTTCCTAATCGGAAGCGGCCCAGAGGACCGCCTGTTTCATATTCTCTTCGGACCGACCCGTCCGTCTTGCATGTATATACGCAACGGATGTCGGCTCCGTTGCAAGGGAGTGTAACCGACGGCATCACCCCTTGAGTCGGTCTTTGCACCTTTTGACGCGTGCGACCGGGACAACCCGATTGCGGCCCCGTCGCCACCGGCGGTGATCAGGCCTCGGTGCCCACCTCGATGCCCGACAGGTGCTCCAGGGCCTTGATCAGGGCGTGGTTGCCCTCCTCGTGCAGGCCGCGGGCCTCGAGTGTGCGGTACAGATTGAAGATTTGCGCCGTGACCGGAATGGGCACGCCCATCTCGTCCGCCGCCGCCAGGACCAGGCGCAGGTCCTTCTGCTGCAGGGACACCATAAATCCCGGCGACCAGTCGCGTCGGATAATCTGGGGCGCGCGGTTGGTGAACATCCAACTGCCCGCTGCACCCTGGCTGATGGCATCGAAGGTCTTCTGGAGGTCCACGCCGCCAGCCTGGGCGAACAGCAGCGCCTCGCACATGGCCACGCAGTTGCCGACCACCAGGATCTGGTTGACCAGCTTGACGGTCTGGCCGGCTCCCTGGGTGCCCACGTGGGTGATGGTGGTGCCCATCGCCTCCAGGCACGGCCGGGCCCGCTCGAAGTCCTCGGCCCGGCCGCCGACCATGATGCTCAGCGTACCCTTCTCCGCGCCTTCGCTGCCGCCGCTGATGGGGGCGTCCAGCATGGAGGCGCCCTTGGCCTCCAGGGCCTTTGCAATCTCCAGGGTGGCCTGTGGACTGATGGTGCTGCAGTCGATCACCAGCGAACCGGATGAAACGCCCTCAAGCACCCCTCCGGGACCCAGGACCACGGCCTCGACGTCGGGCGTGTCGCTGACGCAGGTGATGACAATGGGACAGCCCAGGGCCACGGCCGCCGGACTCTCCGCGCGGGTGGCACCGGCCTCCACCAGGCCGTCGGCGCGGCTGGCCGTCCGATTCCAGACTTCCACGTCAAAGCCCTTGGCCAGCAGGTTGGCCGCCATGCCGCGACCCATGATGCCCAGACCGATAAAGCCGACTTTCTCCGCCATGCTGCCTGCTCCTGTCCTGTGGGAATGTGCTTGGGGGTGGTTCCGCCTACATCGGCGCGCGCCGGCGCCAAGGGGTGGATACGGACGTGTGTTCGGGGACGGCCGGCGCGCGGCCGGCCGCGGGGCAGGATCAGAACAGTTCCTCGGGGACGCCCGAATTCCAGTCGTCCTCCTCGGCCACCTCGGTTAGTACGGGCTCTTCGCCTTCGGGTTCCAGGAAGATGTCAAATACCTGCTCCATCTCGTCGCCCTCGCCCATGGCGGGTTCGACGTCAACCACGAAGCGGCTGCCGGGCGGTATTTCGTCGACCTGCAGGAGCTGGTCGCTAATCGGGTCCTGGAGCTGTTCCTGGATGATGCGCCGCAGGGGCCGGGCGCCGTACTCCCGGCTGTAGCCGCGCCGGGACAGTTCCTGGATGGCCTCCGGCGTCACCGCGAGCTCCAGTTCCAGCTCGGCCAACTGTTCGCGCAGTTCGGTCAGCTCGAGGTCCACCACCTTGTAGATTTCGTCCCGACTCAGGGCCCGGAAGACCTGGGTGCCGTCCAAGCGGTTGACGAACTCCGGCCGGAACACCTTCTTCACCTGCTCCATGACCTGGGCGCGCATGCGCTCGTATTCCTGCGCGTGGAGTTCATCTTCGTCGCCGGCCAGTTCGAAACCGAGCCGGTTGTCGCCGGTGATCAGGTTGGCGGCGACGTTGCCGGTCATGATGATGACGGCATTGCGGAAGGTGACGTTGCGCCCCTTGGCGTCGGTGAGGGTGCCGTCCTCCATGATTTGGAGGAGCACGTTGAAGACCTCGTAGTGGGCCTTCTCGATCTCGTCCAGCAGGATCACGCTGAACGGCTTGCGGCGGATCGCCTCGGTCAGCTGGCCGCCCTCGCCGTAGCCCACGTAGCCGGGCGGGGAGCCGATCAGCCGGCTGACGGTGTGGCGTTCCATGTATTCGCTCATGTCGAGCCGGATCAGGTGGTCCTCCGAGCCGAACATGTACTCGGCCAGCTTCTTGGCCATGTAGGTCTTGCCCACACCGGTGGGGCCCAGGAACAAAAAGCTGCCGATCGGCCGCTTGGCGCTCTTGAGGCCGGTGCGCGCCCGGCGGATGGCGCGGCAGATGAAGTCGATGGGGCCGTCCTGGCCGATGATGATGCCCTTCAGGTGCTGGTCCATCTCCAGCAGCCGGGCCTTTTCCTCGCCGGCGATGCGGCTGGCCGGAATGCCGGTGGTCATGGACACCACTTCGGCAATGTCGGCGGCGGTGACCTCGGGCAGGTTCGACTTCTCGCTGTGGGCCTCCTTCTTGGCCTGCAGTTCCGACTTGAGCTCGTTTTCCCGGTACTGGAGCTGCATGGCCTCGTCGAAGCGGTTGTTGTCCAGGGCTTCCTGACGGCTCTTCTCCACTTCCTTGAGGTTGCGGTAGGTTTCCTGCAGCGAACTGATGGGCGACTTGTACATGCGCACCCGGCTGCTGGCCTCGTCAATCAGGTCGATGGCCTTGTCCGGCAGGAAGCGGTCGTGCAGGAACCGGACCGCCATGTGGGCGGCCGCGTCGATGGCCTCGTCGGAAATCACCAGCCGGTGGTGGTCCTCGTAGCGGGACTTGAGGCCCTGCAGAATGTCGACCGTTTCGTCCAGGGTCGGCTCCTGCACGCGAATCGGCTGGAAGCGCCGATCGAGGGCGGCATCCTCCTCGATGAACTTGCGGTATTCGTCCGAGGTGGTGGCGCCGATGACCTGCAGTTGGCCGCGCGCGAGGGCCGGCTTCAGGATGTTGGCGGCGTCCACGCTGCCGCCGGCGGCGCCGGCGCCGACCATCATGTGCATCTCGTCGATGAACAGGATGGCTCCGGAATCGGTGAGTTCCTTCAGGAGCTTCTTGAGCCGTTCCTCGAACTGGCCCCGGTACATGGTGCCGGCCACCAGGCCGCCCACGTCCAGGTTGATCACACGCTTGTCCATCAGGGTTTCGGGCACGTTGCCCTCGACCACGCGCTGGGCCAGGCTTTCCACGATGGCGGTCTTGCCCACTCCGGGTTCGCCGACCAGGGCCGGATTGTTCTTGTTCCGGCGGTTCAGGATCTGAATCATCCGCTCGACCTCGACCTGGCGGCCGACGACCGGATCCAGCTTGCCCGCGGCGGCCGCGGCCGTCAGGTCGTATCCCAGCTGGTCCGCGATCGGGGTTGCGCTTTCGGAATCCTTGCCGCCCTTGCGCCGGGAGGTCTGGGGACGGGCCAGGATGGCCTGCGTCTGGGTGCGGATTTCATCGATTTTGACCCCCAGGCCCTCGAGGATCAGCATCGCCGTGCTGTCCGGTTGGTTCAGGAGGCCCAGCAGGAGGTGCGCGACCTGGATGCGCTTGTGGTTGAGGCGGTTGGCCTGGGAGAAGGCGTACTCGATGATGTTCTTGACCCGGGGCGCCAGCCGGGGCTGGGACTTGGACGGGCGGTCGCCGCGGCCGGTCTTGTGCTCGATGGCCCGGATGACCTGCTTGGGCTCCACGCCGGCCTTGCGCAGGATCAGGACCGCCGATCCTTTCTCCACCCGCACCAGGCCCAGCAGGAAGTGCTCCGTGCCGACGTAGGAGTGGTTCAGTCGCACGGCTTCTTCGTGGGCCACCGACATGACCCGCCGTGCATTGCTGGTGAAATACTGGAAGGGATCCTTCTTCTTCTCCGGCATGGGGCTGTTCCTGTGTGACGGTGCCGGCTTCGAAAAGCGCGGGCGCGGGTCTACCGCTCCAGGTTCATCCAGAAAGGATTGGCGCGCATGCCCGAAGGTACGGGAAGGACACGTTCAATGGATGCGGCATGGGGACACGCATCAAAATCTGGGTGATTATACGCCCGGCTGCCAACCGGGTGTGCAGAGGAGGGGGGGTGGTGGGCAGCGACGGGCACCGGCAGCACTCTGTCAGGGACAGATTCTGAGGAAATTGGCGCATGGCACAACCCCGTTTCCCTGGATACCTCAATGCTACTAACCCCGTTTGGCTCTGTCAAACGGATCGGACCCTCCGCTCGGTGGGGTTCGCAGGGGCTCTGTCCCCTGCAATGCCCCTGTTGGCAGGGGTCGGCCGCGGGTTCGGCGTCATTTTCATATGAAGTTCAAACACAACCTTGGGGTGCCTCCAGGGACTTGGCCGCCGGCATCCGGCCGGCGGGGATCGTGGCTGCATCGGGTCCGCGGGCCACTTGTCGTTTGAATGCCATTTGGCGCATAACCTATACTCACAGGCGGGCAGGCAGGTTACCCTGCCGGGGTGCATGCGTGCCGGCGGAAATCGAACATGTCCCACACTCGGCGCACAGTCCACCGAAATCGACTAGGAGACCTAGTTGCTGAAGCCCGCGGTTTCGCACAAGGAGCGTCGATAAGCACCGTGTTTCCTGACACTTCCGGCCCAGCCCTGTAGTCGTGAAGACAGCCAAGGTCACGCGCATCCTGCACAGCCAGGGGTTGCACCAGGCCAAGTTCGATCGGTTGACGCAGATCGCCGCGCTGTGCGGACGCGTCCGTGCCGACGTCTGGCAACGCTGCAGCGGCCTATCCACAGCGCAACAGTCCGCGTACGAGATCCGCAATGCCTGGATGGCCGAGGGCTATGACTGGCACGGGCTGCCAGCCCGGTTGGGCAAAGCCACGTTGTCCGATGCCTTGGGTGATGTCCAGGCCGGCCGGGAAGCCGCCAAGGTGTCGGTCAAGAAGGCAATTTGGCACAGGACCCGCGGCGACGGCGAGGAGCGGCATCGCCTCTACCCGCTGTTGAAACGCAACCGGTGGGACGAGGATTCCTTCCTGCACCGCCAGATGCGCAAGCTGTGGAAGGGCGGCACCTCGCACTGCACCAACCAGATCGTGGCCGATGCAGGCTCCTACACCACCAAGGACTGGCACGGTCGGGCCTGGATCTATCTGCAAGGCCTGGAACACGGTCAACGCCTGGCCATCCCCCTGCGCGGCACGCACCTGCCCACCGGGACCTTGCGGATCATCCTGCAGGACGACGGCCAGGTGGCCGTCCACTACGCCCTGGATGAGGATGTGGCTTGCTGCACGAAGCCCTGCGGCCAGGGCGAGCTCGGCGTCGACAAGGGCTACACCGAAGCCTATGCCGACAGCGAAGGCGAACGGCACGGCGAGGGACTGGGAGATCTGCTGGCCGCGGAGAGTGACGCACGCAAGGTCAAGGGCAAGAAGCGCAACCAACTGCGGGCGGTCGAGCAGAAGCACCGCGCGGCCGGCCGCATCAAGAAGGCCGACAACATCCGCCGCAACAACCTCGGCAACCAGAAGTGGGACCGCCGGCAGGACCGGCACGAGGCCCAGGTTCGGGATTTCCTCTGCCATGCCGCCCACCGCGTCGTCGACCGCGCCGGCACCATCGCCTGCGAGGATCTGACGGCCCCCATGTCGTCGTCCAAGTATCGCCATCGCGACACCAACCGCCGTCTGAGCGGCTGGGTCAAGGGCATCATGGCCGACACCCTCACCTCGATATCTCGGCGCCGAGGTTCGGCGCTGGTGTTGGTGAACCCCGCCTACACGTCGCAAATCGACTCCCGCACCGGCCTGTTGCAGGGCACGCGGCGCGGGGACCGGTTTTACGGCCTGGACGGAGTCGTGTTGGATGCGGACACCAACGCCGCCCGCAACATCCTGCAGCGCCTGTACGACGACGGGATTACGTTGTACACGCCCTACCGCGAGGTCAAGCGCCTGCTGCGGGATCGAAGCGGGACACCGGATGGGACTGCTCATCCCGGACTCGAGCCTGCCAAACAGCTTGCGCTGCCCTGACAGGCCGAGAGCGAATTACCCGACCTTGTTTGTCAAGAACTTACAAGAATTAAGGAACAGTATTCCATGACAAGAGTTAGATGGCTCCTCTTGCCCATCCTGTTGATGCTCATGCTGTCGGGTTGCGCACCGCGCATCTTCGGCGGCGATACGGCCGCGGTCGCCGAGACCGGCGGCATGGTGCTGGACCTGCCGTCCATCGTTCTGGACGTCGGCAGCACCGGGGCGGTCTCCTCCGAACAAATACCGCTGGACCTGATTCCCGGTCTCGGCGACATTTCCCTGCCCGAAGACATCGTGGCGGCCTTCGTCGGCAACGGCAACCAGTACCTGCAGATTGAGACCCATCCGAACGGTCTGGTCCTGTTCCTGGACGGCAAGCCCTTCTTCGGTTCCGTGTTCTACGACGACGATGTCCTGAACACCCTGGGTCCGGTGCTGGAAGTCCTGACGGCCAGTCCCGACGACTCCGGGAACGAGGAAGCGGCGGCCGAGGAGGAGTCCGAGGAACCGGATCTGGTGGAGTCGATGCTGCCGGTCCTGCGCAACGTCGGGATGGGTGTCACCCTCCGTTTCCCCGTGGCCGAGGGGACCGCCCGGCGCGACATGCCCAGCATTCGGGGTTATACGAGAAAGACGGCCGCCGACATGGCCAGGATCAAGCGGGAAGAACAGTCCCTCCGCGTCAACGAGGTGCCCATCCGGGTGGCTCCGGACGGGAGCCTGAGCACGTCCAACTTCCTGGTCAGCATCATGCTGTCCCAGCTGCCGCCCGGTGTGGGCCTGCCCGAATCGGCCCTGGAGGGTCTGCACGAGCGGGGCATCACCTCGTTGACCCTGGCCACGCGCCCCGTGGGCCTGACGGTTGGCATCAACGGCAATCAGCTGCCCACCATGCTGTGGGACAGCGGCGAACTGGACAACGTCCTGGCCTGGGGTTCGGATTCCGGGTATCTGGCCGAAAAGGTTCCCGAATTGTCGCCTCAGGTGCTGGGGATCGTGGTGCCCTTCCTGACGGGCAGTCCGTTCAACATCGAGTTGATTCTGCCCAGCGGCTGAGGCGGACCGTCCAGCCACGCAACTGAAAAAAGCAGGGCCGCCTCTTGGCGGCCCTCGTCGTTGAGGGGCTGCACGGGATGCGCGGCGGCCCGGCCGGCCGGTTCCGGGGGGGACGGGCCGGATGCGGCCCACCGGAACGGCCAAAGTGGATCGGACAGGACTCGAACCTGTAACCCAGGAGTTATGAGCACCTTGCTCTGCCATTGAGCTACCGATCCGCAGAGCGGGTAGCGGGAATCGAACCCGCATATTCTGCTTGGAAGGCAGACGCTCTACCATTGAGCTATACCCGCACGACCCGGCCGGGAGAAGCCGGACTGCAGGTCGGGGAGAGAGGATTTGAACCTCCGACCCCAGCGTCCCAAACGCTGTGCGCTAACCGGGCTGCGCTACTCCCCGACGAGAGGACGCGGATTTTACACCACCTTCGCCGGGCCGGGAGATTGTGATGTTGGAGGGACATAGTTGGGATCTCGTTGATGCCGGTCTGCAGCCACAAGGCCAAAGGGCCTTCCGCCATGGATGTCAGACAGTCCCATATCCGGTGACATCTTTTTCCAAACGGACTGCATAGGGGTGGTGTGCCCTGCCGCGGACCGGCCGCAATCAATGCTGCCGCCCCCCTCCGCCTACGACGGGCTCAACCTAGGCCGGCCATTCGAATCTCCCCCACTTGCCGTCCCGGCGAGGGGCTCAAGTCCGGCACTTCAATGGGCGCGACACTATCCACCCCCCATGTCGGCCTTGAGTCAAGGCCGACAGCCCTGTATGCCGACCAGGATTAGCGCGCCGGCACGGCCGACGTACGCAGAGACTCCTCAAGCTCGGCCAGCTGCTCTTCCGGCGCCGAGTCCCGGAATGCCTCGATCAGATGGGCCGGGGCTGCAACACCGAACCGGTGTTGGCCCAGGTAACGGCGCAGCCTGTCCGTGAACGCCTCATTGCCGATGTCCAGCCACATCTCGCCCAGCAGAACCGCGGGACGCCGATAGTGGGTGGCGTGGTAATGGTCGAAGTTGCGGTGGGGCTGGTCCAGCCACCACGGATCATCTCCGGCAAACTCGTCTCCGAAACCCTCATGGAGGTACCGCCAGTAGGCAATGAACTGCGCCCCGCTGAAATCCTGGTCGATGGCTTCCATCATGTAGACATAGGACAGTTCAGCCAATCCTTCATCCAAACCGGGATGATGGACGGGATCGTTGTGCACCAGAAGGTAAATCCATTGGTGGGCCACTTCGTGTGTCACCGCAAAAGCCGTATCAAAGGGATGATCCCGGTAGCGCGCGATGCCAATCTGTATCAAATTGGAATATTCCATCGCCGTTTCCCTGAGCGGGGACGAGACGAGGGTCAAGTGCGTATAGGGATAAGGCATCCAGACCTCCGAGAAGAAGGCCAATGCCTGCGCCGCCTGGTCCAGTGCCCGCAGGGCAACCGTCTCGTCTGCGGCATGGTAAAAGGATTGAACCCGAACACCGTCCACGTCCAGGCCGGCGATCCGGTACAGGGGACTGGCCTGCAGGACAAAACCCCGTACCGGGCCGGTCACCCACTGCCGGCGCGTGTGGCCATCGGCCACCGCCTCCTCCTGCACGGGTGTGCCGCTGCCCACCAGAACCAATTCGGCAGGGGCCGTGGCGGCCACGGTCATGAGTACGGTGTCGTGGAACCGTATGTCGGTATAGGACGGAATCGCCTGTATCCACCAGCCCTCTGCATTGGTACCCGGTGCCCCCGGTGCATGCACCGCCAACTCAGGGTAGAAATGCGGCAGATTGATCATGTCCTGATTGGCCCCATTGCGCACGTGGACATCTTCGTTTGACAGTTGGCCGTAGTGAAGGTGCCAGGCGAGTTCAACGCGAACCCACCGGCCTGGTTCCAGAGGCGCTGCTAATGGCAGTGCCGCCACGGTTGCCGAAGGCGAAAGGACGTACTGGACGGGGCGACCGTCCACCTGCACTGCATCCAAGTGCATGTCGGTGTGCATCCGCGGATGATTGGCAGGAAGTCGGAACACAATTGAGGACCAGGCATCCGCACTGTTGTTGCGCAGGGCAATGACAGCCTTTCCTTCGAGCACCCTCCGTTCCGGGAAAATCCGCACCGACATGTCGTAACGGGTCAGGTGGGACAGATCCGTCAGCATGGATTGAAATTCGGGGCGCAGGCCCGCGGCATAGGTCGCGAGAGGCGGAAAGCCTTCCGGCACTTGGCTGACCGCTTCTGCCACTTCCGTAGGTTCACTGCTGATCGCTTCGACAACTTCCGTAGGCACGCGGTCGGCAAACAATGGCGCCGGCGTGGGGTGTTGTGCCGTTACTGCCGCCAGCATGGGTGTCGGGGTTGGCAAAGAAGCACCTCCCGTGGGACCGGGGGGTGCCGCCATGTCCGATTCGGGCCACAATGCTGTCTCCAGCAACATGCAGGACGATGCCGTAATCAACACCGTGATACTGCGCACGCCCCACTCGGGCATGGTGCGGCAATGGCGGAGCGCGCGCCTCCAGAACTTCATAAACGCACAGTGGATTGGGGTTGCGCACTCATGGAAAACAACGCGTGCCAATAGTGTTCAATGGAAAATGGAGGTGGGAAACCGTCTCCGTGTTGGAGCCGGAGTTCAGGTGGACAAGGCTCCATGGAGGGCGGCGGCGCGCAAGCCGACCAACGCGCCGCCGCCCTCCCAACCGCGGTGCCGTTGTGCCGGCATCATGATCAAGCTGTGTCGGTTGGGCCGGGCACTGTCCGCATCCACACCATCCGGATGCATCTTGACGTCCCGATGGCTTGGCAGCAGCGCGTTTCAATGCGGCCGCGGTCCTTGTTCCTTGTTCACGGCCCAGTCGTGGTTGCAGGCCTCACAGCCCTCCGCCTGCTCCCCCGCGAACATCCCGACCACGGTTCGTGCCGCTGCGGCTGGTGTCCTTTCAGCAACAGGAAAAGAGGAAATGGTCCGTGCCTTGACACTTCCATCCGAAGGGCACCTGACCGATAGGCACAATGCAACTGTCCAGCACCAACACCTCGGCGGGTTCGGAATGGCCGTGATCTCGTTGACCTTACCGTCCGCGAATACAGCACCGGCCTGAAGCGCGGGCAGTGTACCTTAGTCCGAATGTCGGGCCGCATGCACGCGGCATGCGGGGCGGTCCGTGCACGGTTCCGAAGCCGTGGGCATGTACCATTTAGTCGCCTCGCGCCATTCTTGGACCGTCGGAACCCGGCTTCGATTCCAACCGACATGAACGACCACACGCTCCGGTTGCTGGAATTCGACCATGTTCGCCGGCAGCTGGCCGATCTGTGCCACTACAGCGGCGGCGTCGAGTTGGCCCGCACCCTGCAGCCGGGTCGTCGCCTGGCGTCCATCCAGGCACAGCTGGATCTCACCTGCGAGGCCTATGCTTTCCTGGCGGAGCAACCCGCCCCTCCGTTCGGCGGCGTCACGGATGTGGCGGAGTTGTTGTCCAGGGCCGCGCGCCGGTCGCTCCTGCTGGGTGCCGAGTTGCGGGACATTCGGATCCTGCTGGATCGAACCGCCGCGCTGCAGAAGGTGTTTGGCAGTCAGGAGGAGGAATATCCCGGCCTGGCCGAACTGGCCGCGCGCCTGCAGCCGTGCCCGCGGCTGGGCGCCGCGATTGCGGAGGCCGTGGACGAGCAGGGGTCAATTCAGTCCGGCGCCTCGCCGTTGCTGTCCTCCCTGCGCAACCGCATCCGGATTGCCCAGGGTCGGCTGTCCCGAACCCTGGAGGGGGTGGCCTCCAACGCCCGACTGGCCCCCTATCTCCAGGAAGCCATTGTCACCCAGCGGCAGGGCCGCTATGTCGTCCCGGTGAAGGCCGAATACCGCGGCAAGGTGCGGGGCATTGTGCACGACCAGTCGGCCAGCGGTGCCACGGTGTTCGTGGAGCCCTTCCAGGTCGTGGAACAGAACAACGAGCTGCGCGTGCTGCTGGCCGAGGAGGAGGCGGAGATCAGGCGCATTCTGACGGTGCTAACAGCCCAGGTGGCCGAGGCGACCGCGGACATCGGCCACAACAACAGTGTGCTGGCCGAGCTGGATTTCGCCCTGGCCAAGGGACGACATGCCTGGGATCTGGAATGCACCGCGCCGGAGCTGCTGGCGCCGCCCGAATTCACGGTGCCCTATGCCGATCGGGTGGACGGGGACGCGCCCGGAGTCCCGCCTTTGGGCCATCCCGGAACCTGCATCTGGCTGCGCAAGGCCCGCCACCCGCTGTTGCCGCGGGACGAAGCGGTGCCCCTGGACTTCGAACTGGGGCCGGAAACGACCCCGGCCGGCCACCGTCCTGCCCATGTCGTGGTGATCACGGGCCCCAACACCGGGGGCAAGACCGTGGCCCTCAAGACGGTGGGCCTGTTGCAGCTGATGGCCCAGGCCGGCCTCATGATCCCGGCTGGTTCGGGCAGCCGCCTGACGGTCCTGCAATCCGTCTGGGCGGACATCGGCGACGAGCAAAGCATCGAGCAGAACCTCAGCACCTTCTCCGGCCACCTGACGAACATTGTCGGCATCCTTGAGGCCGCCGCCCCGGACAGCCTGGTGATCCTGGACGAGATCGGGGCCGGCACCGATCCGGAGGAAGGCTCGGCCCTGGCCCTGGCCCTGCTGGATCACCTGCGGCGCCGGTCCGTGACAACCCTGGCCTCCACCCACTTCAGCGAAATCAAGCTGTACGCCCACAACACGCGCGGTGTCTCGAACGCGGCCATGGAGTTCGATGTGGAGTCCCTGCGCCCGACCTACCGGCTCACCATGGGTTTGCCCGGGAAGTCCAACGCCCTGACGATTGCCCGGCGGCTGGGGCTGGGCCAGGATGTGGTCGCCAAGGCGGAAGGTCACGTGCAGGCCGACGCCGCCAGCGCCAACTCCATGTTGGAGGACATCCGCAAGGCGCGGCAGCAGGCCGTCGAGGCCCGGGCCGAGGCTGCGCGGGAAAGGGATCTGGCAGAGCTGGCGCGCAAGGAACTGATGCTGCGCCTCAGTTCGGTCGAGGAGGATCGACAAGCCGTCCTGGCCGAAACCAAGGCTGAAATGGAAGGCCTGCTGGCGGAAACCCGGCGCGAAACGTCCCGGCTGCAGAGGACGGTCCGCAACCAAATGCGGCCGGACGGCTTGGAGAAACGAACCGGATCCCGATCCGCGCCTTCATCCGAGACCGAGAAGGACCTGGCCGCCCTGGCGGCCAAGGTGCCCCCGGCCACACCGGTGGGCATGCGGTCGACGCCCCTGAGAGTGCCCGGACAAATCGCCGTGGGTGATACGGTATGGGTGGGCCGTCTGCAAACCACTGCCAAGGTGACGGCCCTGCTGCCGGACGGCAAGCGGGCCGAGGTTCACGCCGGCGGCATGCGCTTCAAGGCCAAACTGCCGGAACTGGAACTGCGCAGCCGTGCACGGGAGGAGGAGCCGAAACCGGCGGCCGTGATGACAACGACCAGGACGGCGGTCCGCGACGTGGCGACTGAACTGGACATCAGGGGCGTGCGGGTCGAGGCCGGGGTGGAGACGGTGAACCAGTACCTGCACGATGCCTGGGAGTGTCAGCTGCCCTGGGTGCGGGTCATTCACGGCAAGGGCACCGGGCAACTGCGATCGGCGATTCGGGATCTGATGCGGCGGCATCCCCACGTGGCCGGCATCCGGTCCGGCGAGACCGGCGAAGGCGGCGAGGGTGTAACCGTGGCGACCATCGGCAAGGACTAGGGGGATGGATCCGTGTGGCGACACTTTTTCGGCGACCTGATTCTGCTTCTGGCCATCCTCCTGGCCATCTATGTGGGCGTGGTCCTGCAGTTCTTTGGCTAGCCGGCCGGCGGTGGCTGCGATGGACATGCAAGGACTGCCGCTCGATGCGGAGGAGGTGCGTCCGCTCTATGCCGACGCCGATCCGATCCACGATTTCGATCATGTGATGCGGGTGGCCGCTCTCGGCTGGCACTTGGCCCGGGCGGAGGGGGCCGAGCCCGAAATTGTGCGCACGGCGGCCCTCTTGCACGATGTGCCCGTCGCCGGGACGGCGAGGGAGGATCACCATGTGGCCGCCGCGGAGCAGGCGTCGGACTACTTGGTTGGGCGGGGCGTGCCGGCCGCGGCCGTCGATCTGGTGGTGGACTGCATCAAGGGCCATCGCTTCCGCAGCCGCGGTGCCGCCCGGGACAGCCTTGAAGCCCAGTGCCTGTACGACGCCGACAAGATTGATGTGCTGGGTGCGATTGGCATTGTCCGTGCCTTTGCCTATGCCGGTCTCCACGGCCATTCGCTGTGGCACTGTGCCACCTTCGCCGCTTCGGAACAGGACCTCGCCGCAGGGACATGGCCGTCCACACCGGCCCTGGAGTGGCGAACCAAGCTGGACCGGCTGGCCGCTTCAATGCATACGGCCAGCGGCCGCGCGCTGGCCGCGCAGCGGCACGCCGTTGCCCTGCGGTTTTGCGAATCCCTGCAGGCCGAGTACCTGCAGGCGCTGTCACCCAATCCATTGAACCCGCAGGGATTAGGAATCAGCCATGTCGTCGGTTAGCGAGCACAGGGCCCGGGCCGAAGGCCTGGGCGCGGTTTCCGTGGGTGTCCTGACAGTAAGCGATACGCGCGATCTGTCGACCGACAAGAGCGGTCAACTGATCCTCGATCTGGTGGCCGAAGCCGGACACAAAACGGCGGAGCGCCGGCTGGTGCGGGACGAACCGGACCAGATCCGGGGTGCCGTCCTGGACCTTTGCGGAGCGGGTCTGGATGCCGTGCTGTCCAGCGGCGGCACCGGCATCGGCGCGCGCGACCAGACCTGCGATGTGGTCCGGCCCCTGCTGGAGAAGGAACTGCCGGGCTACGGCGAACTGTTCCGGATGCTGAGCTGGGAGGAGGTGGGTTCGGCGGCGATGCTGTCGCGCGCCGTGGCCGGGACCGTGGGCCGGACACTGGTGTTCTGCATGCCGGGTTCGTCCAACGCCGTGCGCCTGGCCATGACCCGGCTCATTCTTCCGGAACTCCGCCATCTGGTCCACGAACTGCATCGTTGAGCACCAGGCGTGTCGCGGAGCCGTGTGCGGGCCCGTCCACCCCCCAGGTGCGCCGCACGATGTACAGGGGGCGGCCCTTGACTTCGTCGTAGATGCGGCCCAGGTAGGCGCCGATGATGCCGAGGAAGATGAGCTGGACCCCGCCCAGCAACAGGACGCTGACCAGGGTCGTGGCCTGGCCGCCCAGGGCGTTGATGCCGCTCACGCGCAGGACGATGACGGCCAGGATGCCGACCAGCGCCAGCAGCGCCAGCAGGAATCCCAGATAGGAGGCCATGTAGAGGGGCTGGTAGCTGAAGCCGGTGACGGCGTCCAGCATGATGCGCAGCATGGACCGCAGCGGATACTTGGTTTCCCCGGCGTAGCGTTCGGCACGGTCGAACCGGACCCCTGTCTGCCGAAAGCCCACCCAGCTGCTGAGGCCGCGCATGAACCGGTGCCGTTCGCCCATGCCGCAGAGCACGTCCACCACCTGCCGATCCAGCAGGCGGAAGTCGCCCGTGTCCAGCGGCAGGTCCACGCGCATCAGGGAACGCATGAGGCGGTAGAAGAGACTGGACGTAGCCTTCTTGAAGAACGATTCCCCCTCGCGGCTGCGCCGGGCGGCATAGACCACGTGGTATCCCTCCTGCCACTTGGCGATCAGGTCCCGGAGGACCTCCGGCGGATCCTGGAGGTCCGCATCCATGATGATGACCGCATCGCCGCGTGCGAAGTCCAGGCCGGCCGAAATGGCGATCTGCTGATTGAAGTTGCGGCTCAGGTCCACCACCTTGATCCTGGGGTCGCGCTCCTGCATGGAGACCAGAATTTCCAGGGTGCGGTCGCGGCTGCCGTCGTTGACGCAAATCAGTTCCCATTCGAGGTCGGGATCCTGATCCCCGCCGTTCCAGTTGGCGATCAGCGTTTCACAGAACGTGCGGGCGACCGGTTCCTCGTCGTAGAACGGCACCACAACCGAGATCAGCATGGGGGGACGGGGGCGCGGAAAAACAGTGGAATCCGGCAACGGAAAGCAGCGGCGAGCGGTGCTAACATGGGGGTCATTATCTCAAACCGGTTGGATCCTGCGTTCCCCTTTCGGCCCACAGTGCTGTCCCCTCCCGGGGCGCGCCCCGGCGACAGGCCACAACGGCGGCCGCCGCCCCTGCATCGACGTTTCATCTCACCATGAGTCTCCCTCGCAACCTGCTGCGCCTGGCGGGTTTCGCGGGCGGGGCCCTGCTGGGCCTGCGCCTGCACTGGTTCCGGCAGCCGCGGCCTTGGCCGCGGCTGCTGGCGGCTTGGCTGGACTGCGATCTGCGTCGCCGCTGGCTGGATCCGGCCTTCCTGCTGGACCCGATCGGAGTCCAGCCCGGCATGCATGTGCTGGAGGTGGGTTGCGGCGCCGGGGTCGTGACCGAGGAACTGGCACGCCGCGTGGGCGAGCAGGGCACCGTGACCGCGCTTGACATCCAGATGGACCTGATTCAGCGTGCGCGGACGCGCCTGCGGGAGGCCGGGCTGGCGGACCGGGTGCGGTTTCTGTTCGCCGACACGGCCGGCGCGCCGCTTGACCCGCAGTCCGCGGACCTGATCGTGCTGGGTTCCGTGCTGGGGGAGATTCCCGATCCCCATCCCATGCTGGTAACCCTGTTCGGCGTGGCCAAACCCGGGAGTCGACTCGCCGTCTACGAGGAACCGCTCATGCCGGGCGCGCTGCCCCCCGCCATGGCCCAGATGCACCTGCATGCCGCGGGGTTTCGGCGCGGCGGGCACATCCGGCAGCTGACCTACTGGCTGGGCGTGTACTACCGCGACGGGGACGAGTGGGACCCGAACCTGAAACCGGGGACCATCCTGTGAGTGAAGAAGCCCAGCCGCGGCGCCTGGAGGAAAGTGTCGAGTCCCTGACCGGGGCCGACCTGCCCTTTCGCACCCCGGATCTGCCCGGTATCGGCGGCCGCATTCGGGTCCTGCCGGAGGATTTCCAGGTGATGGAGATTCCGGCCTACGAGCCGACCAGCCGCGGTTCCCACCTGTACGTGTCGGTAACCCGGACCGGCCACACCACGCCGGAGGTGGCGGACCTTCTGGCGCAGGCCCTCAATGCGGACAAAGGTGCCGTGGGCTACGCCGGCCTCAAGGACAAGCGGGCCTGTGCCACGCAGACGTTCAGCGTGCTGGCAGCCAACGGGTTTGTCCCGGACGAGGAGTGGGTGGCCCGCCGCCTGGCCGCCGAGACCCCCCTGCAGATCAATTGGATGCGGTGCCACGGCAACAAGCTGCGGATCGGACACCTGCGGGGCAACCGCTTCGACATCCTGGTTCGGCGCCCCGACGCGCCGCCGGCGGAGGCGGTGGCCCGTGCGCAGACCATCGCGGATGCCCTGAGGCGGGACGGCCTGCCCAACTGGTTTGGTCCGCAGCGCTTCGGCCACGAGGGCCAGAACGTGATCAAGGGCTGGCGCATTGTGCACCGCGGCTGGCGCGCGCACCGTCGCTGGCTGCACAAACTCCTGCTGTCCGCCTACCAGTCCTGGCTGTGCAACCGCTACCTGTCCCTGCGCATGCGCGAAGGCCTGCTGGATTGCTGTCTGGCCGGTGACGTGGCGCGCAAGCATGAAACGGGCGGCATGTTCCTGGTGGAGGATGCGGTCGCGGACACCCGGCGGCAACTTGCCGGCGAGATTTCCTTCACGGCCCCGATGTACGGCCACAAGATGTGGGCGCCCGAAGGCGCGGCCGGCGAGCTGGAGGAACGAATCCTGGCCGAACAGGAGCTGGTCGACTTCAATTGGCGAGAGAGTAAAGTAACAGGTACCCGACGCACGGGCCGGCTGGTGCCCTCGGACCTGGTGGTGGAGGGGGAGGCGGACGGCATCCGGCTGTCCTTCTCACTGCCGAAGGGCGGCTATGCAACGGCCGTGCTGCGGGAAGTCATGAAGATGGGCAACCCGGATCTGGCCGAGGACTAAACGGCGCCATGCAAATTCCGCTCTTTCCGCTCAACACGGTACTGTTTCCCGGCATGGTGCTGCCGTTGCAGGTCTTCGAGCCCCGGTATCTGAAGATGGTGGCCCGATGCCTGTCGGACGAGGGCTGCTTTGGCGTGGTGCTCATCCGCGAGGGCGGCGAGGTCGGACCGACGGCCGAGCCGTATGGAGTGGGCACGCTGGCCCGGATCCAGTCCGTGGACAAGGAACCCGAGGGAACCCTGCACATCGTGGCGGTGGGTGTCCGGCGGTTCCAGATCAATGAGATGCTGGAGGATCAACCCTGGCCGAGTGCCGACATCACGGAATGGCCGATCGACCCGGGCGAGCCGTCCACCGTGGAAAGGCTGAGCGACCGGGTCCGGGAGTTGTTCGGGGAGTACCGGACCAATCTCAGCGAGGCGACCAACCTGAAATTGAAGATCAACAGCATCCCGGACGAGCCCGAGGCGCTGGCCTCGCTGGTGGCGATTGCGATGCAAATCGAGTTGCGCGACAAACAGAAGGTGATCGAGGCCGAGACCCTGCCCGCCATGCTGGAGGCCGAGGTGGGGTTGCTGGCCCGCGAAAAGATGATTCTGGAGTATGTCAGGGACTCCCAGGACCACCAGAAGCATTTGCGTCTGGGCCCCACCGGTCAGATGTTCCTGAATTGACGGGCATGCTAGACTAGTCGGCCCACGGGGGATTAGCTCAGTTGGCTAGAGCGCTACCTTGACATGGTAGAGGTCACTGGTTCAAGTCCAGTATCTCCCACTTTTGGGGACCCGGGACTCCGACGGTGGACTGCGCCGCATTGGTACCCGGTTCCCTTCCCCGCCTTCTCGCCTGCTACAATCCCGGCCCAGTTCAGGGTCGGCCTTGGGGTTTGGCCCCTAAAGCGTGGATCGGGCCATATCCGGCAGATCCCGACCGGATGCAGAGAGTTCCCGCCCCGGCTGCAAGCGGGAGCCCGGATCGCCGCCGGATACCACCCGGGAGCGGGACGGGATGTCCGGCGCGGCCGGATCCAACCGTCCCCGGCAGGCTCCGTTATCGGCCGCATGAGCGGCGCCCGTGGGGCGCAAGCCAGGTGGGACCGCGAGGCAGTGCATCGTCCAGGCGACAGGGCACTGCCGTTTTGATTCTGCGGACTGTCGGCCGATGGTCCCGAACATGGATCAGGAGTGATCGCGGTGAGCAAGCAGCAAGGCACGCAGGAAGACAGGCTGTACCGGATTCGGCACAGCGCGGCCCATGTCATGGCCCAGGCCGTGCGCGAACTGTATCCGGACGCCCGGCTGGCCATCGGGCCGCCGATTCAGGACGGCTTCTACTACGACTTCGACCTGGGCATGGAAGAGGGTCGGCCCCGCACCTTCCTGCCGGAGGATCTGGAGGAGATTGAACGGCGCATGCGCCGCATCATCGGTGGCCAGCATCCGTTTGTGTACCGGGAAGTCGACGCCGACGAGGCCCGCGAGCTGTTTGTCGACGAACCCTACAAGCTGGAGCTGATCAAGGGCCTGGTCGAAGGCACGGTGGACGAGTACGGCGAGGAAACCGAGGGCAGCCAGGTCATCTCGACCTACACCCAGGACACCTTCGAGGATCTGTGCCGCGGTCCCCATGTGGAGCACACGGGCCAGATTCCGATTGAGGGCGTCAAGCTGATGAGCGTGGCCGGCGCCTACTGGCGCGGCGACGAGCACAGGCCCATGCTGCAGCGGATCTACGGCACCGCCTGGGCGAACGGCAAGCAGCTGAAGCGCCACCTCAAGATGCTGGAGGAGGCCCGCCAGCGGGACCACCGCAAGCTGGGCCGCGAACTGTCGCTGTTCGTCTTCGACGAGGAGGTGGGGCCCGGCCTGCCCTTGTGGCTGCCCAACGGCGAGGTCATCATCAACGAACTGGAACAACTGGCCCGCGAGATGGAAACGGCGGCCGGCTACCGCCATGTCCGGACCCCGCACCTGACCAAGGAAAGCCTGTTCCAGCGCAGCGGCCATCTGCCGTACTACGCGGATTCCATGTATCCGCCCATGGAGATGGAGGGGGTGCGCTACTACATCAAGCCGATGAACTGCCCCATGCACCACAAAATCTACGGCAGCGAACCCCGCAGCTACCGGGACCTGCCGTTGCGCCTGGCCGAATACGGCACCTGCTACCGGTACGAGAAGAGCGGCGAATTGATGGGGCTCATGCGCGTGCGGTCGATGCAGATGAACGACGCCCACATCTACTGCTCGGAGGAGCAGTTCGCGTCCGAGTTCATGGGCGTGATTGATCTCTACCTGCACTACTTCCGGCTGTTCGGCATCGAGCAGTACCAGATGCGGCTGAGCACCCACCATCCCAAAGGCCTGGGTAAGAAGTACGTGGACAATGCGCGGCTGTGGGCGCGCACCGAGGACCTGGTCCGGCGCACCATGCAGGAGGGGGAGGTGCCGTACGTCGAGGTGGCGGACGAGGCCGCCTTCTACGGACCCAAAATCGACGTGCAGGTTTGGAGCGCCATCGGCCGTGAGTTCACGCTGGCGACCAACCAGGTCGACTTTGCGGTCCCGACCCGCTTCGATCTGGTGTTTGTCAACTCGGACGGCGTGGAGGAGACGCCGCTTTGCATTCACCGGGCCCCACTCAGCACACACGAGCGCATGATTGGGTTCCTAACCGAGCACTACGGCGGCAACTTCCCCTTGTGGCTGGCGCCCGAGCAGGTGCGCATCGTTCCCATCACCGACGACCATGTGGCGTCCGCCGAGGACTTCCGGGCGGCCTGCGAGGCCCGCGGCCTGCGGGCGGGAGTCGATGCCTCGTCCGCGCGCATGAACGCCAAGATTCGCCAGGCGCAGCTTCTGCGCATCCCGGTGATGGCGGTGATCGGGGACCGCGAGGTGGCCGACGACACCGTATCCCTGCGGCTGCGCAGCGGCCAGCGGCGGCAGGGCCTGCCCCGCGCCGCCTGCCTGCCCCGCGCCGCCGACCTGGTGGCCGAACGCAGCGCGGACCTGCCGGCACTGCTGGCCGCGTGACCGGTCCCGGACGGGGCGGGGCGGAAGACAAGTTTGAAGTTCGGTCGGTCGGAATGCTAGGGTATACTTTGGAGTCTGGACAACGGAGTCCAAATAGTGTTGGCCGGAAGCCATGCCTGACAGGGAGTAGAGAGCCATAAGAAGAGGGAGACGCAACAACAACCGACGTCCGCAGATCGTCCTGCCGGACATCCGCGTGAACGAGCAGATCACCGCACCCCAGGTGCGGGTGATTGACGATGCCGGCGAACAGCTTGGGGTGATCGCCTTGGAAGAGGCGCGTGCCATGGCAGCGGGACGCCAGTTGGATCTGGTGGAGGTTGCCCGCACTGCCAATCCTCCGGTCTGCCGCATCATGGACCACGGCAAGTACATGTTCGACCGCCAGAAGCGGGAACGTGACAAGCGCAAGGTTCAGTCGCGAGTGGAAGTCAAGGAGATCCGTCTCAGTCCGCGCACCGGCGAGCACGACGTGGCCATTGCGGTGGGCAAGATTGAACGGTTCATCGCGGATGGCTCGCGGGTCAAGGTGCGGGTGCGCTTCCGCGGCCGCGAGCGCTTCAACCAGGAAGTGGGCCGTCAGATGTTGCGCAAGGTGGCCCAGGAAGTCGCGGACTTCGCCACGGTCGAGTCCGAACCCTCCTCCGAAGGCAATACGCTGATCATGGTTTTGTTGCCGGCAACCCAGAAGAGCAGTGCGCCGGCCCGCCAGCGGGTACCGGTCGCGTAGGGACCAAGTACCATGCCCAAGATGAAGACCCACAAAGCCACCGCCAGCCGTTTTCGGATCACACGGAACGGCAAGGTCATCCGCCGCACCCAGGGCGGGGGCCATCTGCGGCGCAACAAGCATTCCCGCATGCGGCGGATCTACAAGAAGAACGTCGTGGGCGACGTGAAGAGCATGCGCAAGATGGTCCGGCGCATGGCTCCGGTTGTGGACAACAGCTGACCCGTACCGGTCGGCGTCGGTCGCCAACCGGATCTGTACCAGGAAACAGAGACACATGCCCCGTTCCCGCCCCAAGGTATACGCGCGCAATCGGCACAAGAAGGTGCTCAAGAGCACCAAGGGCCAGTTTGGCGGCCGTTCGCGCCTGTTTCGTACCGCCAACGAGGCGCGGCTGCATTCGCTGCACTACGCCTATCGCGACCGGCGCACCCGGAAGCGCGATTTCCGTCGTCTGTGGATCACGCGCATCAATGCCGCGACCCGCATGCACGACATGAACTACGGCCAGTTCATCCATGGCCTGAAGCTGGCCGAGGTCGAGATCGACCGCAAGGTCCTGGCGGACATGGCCGTCCACGACGAAGCCGGGTTTTCCGCCCTGGTCGACGTGGCGAGGGCCCAGCTGGCCTGATTGCCCGGGCCCCTTGCAGGGGCGTTCCAACCGGGAGCTTCCCGGTTCCGAAACCGAATCCGGCCACGGCCCTCCACGCGAGGGCCGTTGTCTTGCGCGTTTAAACCCGGCGCATCCGGTCCGATGCCCGAGCCGGGCGCGCAACGGCGCCAACTTCGAACTTGAAACCGGTACGCAGCCGGGTGAAGTCCGGTTGGGTGTTGCACGATTGGCTCTGCGTTCTCTTCCATTCGTTGCCGATGTGGGTGCTTCCATGTTGGTGCCAGGAGCCTGAACGTGCATTGTTCGTTCCGCCGCCGGCCCACGCAGTGGCCCGTTCCCTGGGCAGTCTTGTGGAGTACATCAATTCGCCCAAGAACCTGCCGACACTGGTTTGGATTGGGTTGGTGCATGTCCAGTTCGAGACGATCCATCCGTTTTTTGACGGCAACGGCCGCCTGGGCCGCTTGTTGATTACGTTGTTGCTGCAGAGCAATGGTGTGAACAGTTTTTGAGATAAAGATTGCCTTGGCCTGGGTGGGGATTAATTCTCCTGTTTTGGCTTGCGCGGAGGCCTGGGACGGCGGCCGCGGAAGGGGGCACGGCTCCTGTTATGGTGTTGGTATCTAAGCCACGCCAT
>MPMO01000008.1 GCA_002238555.1 Caldilineaceae bacterium bin34 | reverse complement strand
TTATCTGTGCCGGATTATCCCCAATGACCGACGGATTTGTTCCGTGCCATGCGCTCGCAGTCCACACTCGGAACCGGCCCCGCACGGCCCCGATTCACCCCTGTCCCGCGACTTTGCGTTTACCCTGCCCTATACCCCCGAACTGAGCCCAGCCGAGCACTTCTTCCAAGCGTTGCGCCGGGCGCTTGAGGGACAAGTGTATCCGCCCCTACAAGCCAAGCAAGGTGCGCCGAATCCGCTCCTGAAGGCGTGGCATGCGGCTCCAGCGCGGGTGTGTCGCCTGTAGAGATGGGACTGGATCCAGCAGGCCCTGACGGCCCTGCCCGCGACACCACAGCGCCTTGAACCTGGGACACAGTTAGGTATCCACAAAGTTCGAACTTGCGCTCAGGCTCAACAAGTGACACCCAAACCGATGCAATGCCTGGCACAGGCAAAAGACCAATGACCTATATTTACCGTTCAGAGCTACCAACCGAAGTCCAGGAAGCTCTTGAGAAAATCGAAACCAACTTGGGAGGCAGAATTTACGGTGACGTTCCCGGGAGGATCGCGTTTTGCGAACATGAATGGATCCTGGAAATGCTTGCGTTGAAGTACGAATGTATTTTCAGCCGCGACGATTTGGTCAAGATGATGAAAGACTTGGATCCTGACGATATTGGACCTCAGGAACGGGTGAACTTCTACAGGACAGACCTCGTAATAAAGACAAAAGACATGCAAAGTTCTGGAGAAGTTCGACTTGTAGCGGTAATAGCTTCGTACATCGCGAATCTTCGCTGCACAAATCGCGCGCTCCGCGCAGCGAAGATTCTCGAACGGTGCACAAGACACGAAGCGATCGCCGTAGTCGCCGGCATTACCCACGACCCAGAGATCCTGCCACTCGTTGATGCCGGGACGGTTGCCTGGTATCAGTTTAGATCTGAAGACCCGCAAGCGCAGGAACCTCAACTCCAACAGCCTACACAGGTATCTTGAGGCATCCTTCGGTACATTTGGCTAAGTTGGACGGCACCCGACAGTTGTGCTGTTCCGGAATGTACGATTCGGCTGTCCGCACTGCGACTGGGTAGCGCAGTCCACTGGAATCGTTGTCCCGGTCCACAAGCAGTGCCATCGCTTCGGCGGTATTCCCAAACCAATCCCATACGACCGTCCGATACGTGAAGGGCACCGGCGGACATCGGATGGGCGCGAACGTGGGGATGTCCGGGGCGTTGACAAAGTCGCGTCAGAGAGGGTTTGTCACTTCCGCAACAGTCGCTTGGCCATGGTCCCACAGTTCGACACCCCTTCCGAAGCGACTGTCTGCCGCCTGCTGGCCATCCTCCAACTCCTAGCCAACCCGGAGCTGGAGGGCCGCGTCGTTTCCATCGACGCCCTGGCCCGCCGGACGGACATCGCACAGACAATCTCCCGGGGGGCGGCTGGTACCTGCTGGCCGTCAAGGACCACCAGTCCAACCTGCATGCCCACCAGCACGCCTTCTCCGACCTGGACCGCACCGGCACCACGACCCACGACCGGAGCTAGACCATGGAACGGGGGCACGGACGGCTCGAGCGACGCGCCTGCACGATCATGCGCGGCACCAACGGCATCCGGGACCAGTTCGCTCCCGACCGCTGCTGGGCCGCGCTGGGCTGTGCCGTGCGCGGCCACACCACGCGGTCCGTGTGCTACTACATTTCGAGCCGGCCCGTGGACACCGAGGCTCGGCTGGAGCTGGTCCGCGGCCACTGGGGCGTGGAGAACAGCCTGCACCGCACCCTGGACGTGCAGTTCCGGGGGACAACTGCCGCCTGCGCACGGTTCAACAGAATTCCGGCGCGGATGTGTTCATCAGCCTGCTGCGCGACCGGATTGGACGCCACCCCTGGATCCTGGCCGCCACCCTGCCCTGAGCGCGGCTTTGCGTTTGCCCTGGGTCCGGAACAGCGTCAACGGATGCTCTGCAAGCCGGTGATTTGCTATTGGCCTGTACTTTGAACCAGTACCAACCTCGCTCCAAGAGACACTACACTTACACGGCCGGTACAGACCCAACCAACTCCCAGGCTTCCATCCAACCCTCGCTCCAACCGGAAAGGTGTGCTCAATGGAACCGTTCGTAGTTTCCAACGACTTGTTGCACGAACCGTCTGCACTGCGCGACCGGGCTGATCGCGACGGGTATTTGTTTCTAAAGGGGTTTGTCAACCGGGACGACATCCTGGAAACTCGCAGGGACATGGCTCAGGTCCTCCTTGAGTTCGGCTGGATCGACCCGGGCACCGACCTGCTCGAAGCCATCACCCATCGGCCGGCCGCCATCCATGGCGATGAGGAGCACCAGCCGGTATACGACCGCATTCAGCTGCTCGAGTCGTTTCATTCGCTGGCTCACGACCAGGCGGTTATGGACCTGATGACCCGTCTGCTTGGCGGCGATGTCATGCTTCACCCAGCCAACATAGCCAGAATCATTTTCCCGTCCGCAACGGAACACACCACACCCGCACATCAGGATTTTTTCCACATCCAAGGCAATCCGGATGTCTGGACCGCCTGGATCCCGCTGGGAGCCTGCCCTCAAAGCCATGGCGGACTGAGCGTTCTGGCAGGGTCTCACAAGTTCGGCATCCTGCCGGTGACGCCTTCGCTGGGTGCAGGGGGCGTAAAGACCCTTACGCAGGATGTTGGAGGCGAATGGGTGTCCAGCCCCTTCGAAATGGGCGATGCCCTTTTCTTCCACAGCCACATCGTGCATCGGGGTCTCCCCAACCGCTCAGGCGACAGGCTGCGCTTGTCTGTCGATTATCGATATCAGCGGACGGCCGATCCGATCGCGGACTATGTGCTGGTACCGCATGGGTCACAGCTGACTTGGGAGGACATCTACAGGGACTGGAAATCCGACAAGTATCAGTATTTCTGGCACGCGTACGACCTTACGCCGGTGCCAAGAAAACCCCTCGCCGTGGTGGATGAAGAGACCAGGGAGCCTCTGAGGCAGCAGTGACCATGTTCAGCCTCTGCATGCCACGGAGGCTGTTGCCAGCGGTTCCCAGACACCGTGACCGGCGGGCCACACAGATACCGGGTCCGGCCCCAGGCAGCAATGGCTATTCTGGGAAGTGGACCGGTTTCCCGGTTTGTGCGCTCTCCAGGAGGCCCTCCATCATCCGCTGGACCACCAGGCCATGCCTCAAGGGGGCTTGGCATTCCGCACCGTCCAGAATGCAGTCGATGAAGTGTTGGGCCACGTTCAGCCAAGCCTGGCGTTTGTCTTCCGGCTGCTCCACCGCGATGTTCTGCTGCTCGCCATCGCACGTTCGAAACAGCGTCAATGGGTGGAGCGTCGCGCCGCCCTCGGTGCCGAACAGCTCAATCTGCTGTTCCGGCTGCTGGTGACTGGCCCAGAAACTCTCGATGATCAAGCCGGCACCGTTCCGGAAACGCACGATTCCGCCTCCGTAGTCGTCCGCCTTGAACTGCCGCCAGTACTCCTCCGGCGGCCGGACCCGGCCCTCCGGCGAGAAGTAGCCTTGACCGCGGGGGCCGAACTTGGCTCCGGCCACCCCCATCACGGACTCCGGTTCCGGCAGGCCCATCACCCACCAGGCCGAGTCCAGATAGTGGACTCCCATGTCCCGGAAGGCACCGCCGCCCTCCCGCACAAAACCAGGGCTCCAGGCCGGGATTCCGTCCCGGCGCACGCTGCGCGCCCGCGCGTAGTAAATCTCGCCCATGGCCCCTTGCTGCACTTGGTGTCCCAGGAACTGGACAGCCGGGCTGTAACGGGTGGACAGGGACATCATGTTGACCAGGCCCGTGGATTCGGCAAGCGCAACGAGGTCCTCGGCGGGCTGGAGGGCATCGGCCAAGGGCTTGGTCACCATTACGTGCTTGCCTGCCTTGAGCACGTCCATGGCCACCGGCACATGAAACTGATTGGGCGTGCCCACGAAGATCGCGTCCACCTCGTCACTGGCGCAGAGCTCGCGGTGATCCGTGAAGAAGAGGTCCGGTTGGCTGGGAATCTGAGCCGCGATTTCGGGCATGCGCTCAGGTAGAATGTCGCAGAGAGCCGTCACCCGACAACGAGGGGACGAATCGAGGGCGATTGCATTCGCGCGCCCGATGCCCATTCCAATGATTCCCACTCTCAGTTCCTGCATCGTCGCTCCCTCCTGGACGTAATTCCGTATCGGCCCGTCCCCCGATTCTGCACCACTTGGGCGGCCGTCAGCCATAACCGATACGGCCGCACACAACGAGTTGCCATCCCGACATGTTCTCCGAGCCGCTGCGCATCCACATGTGGTCGGGACCGCGCAACATCTCCACGGCCACCATGTATGCGTTCCGACAGCGGTCCGACACGCTGGTGGTGGACGAACCGCTCTACGCCTCCTACCTGGCAGCCTCGGGCGCGGACCATCCCGTGGCGGCCGAAGTGATCGCCAGCCAGGAACGGGATCCGCAGAAGGTCATCGCGCGCCAGTTCCGCGGTCCCGCCGCGAAGCCGGTCGTATTTTTCAAGCAGATGACCCACCACCTGCTGGACCTCGACCGATCATTCCTGAGCGAGGGCCGGCATTTCCTGCTCATCCGCGATCCCCGCTTCATGCTTCCGTCGCTGGGAAGGGTTTTGGCCTCCCCGCGACTGGAGGACACGGGTCTGGCCCTGCATCTGGATCTGTACCGGACGCTTGAGGATATGGGGCAGGAACCCGCCGTCGTGGACTCGCGCCTGCTCCAGAACCAGCCGGAGGCCGTGCTGCGCCTGCTGTGCAGGCATCTGGACATTCCCTTCGAACCCGCCATGCTGTCGTGGCCGGCCGGGCCCAAACCCGAAGACGGGGTTTGGGCTCCCCACTGGTATGCGGCGGCCCACAAAACCACGGGGTTCAACCCTTGGGCGGCCCCTGCGGAACCGTTTCCGGACCACCTGAACGATCTGCTGCAGGAGTGTATGCCGTACTACACGGCCTTGCGCAAGGTCGCATTGGAACCGCAGGAGAACCACGCGTGATGCCAACGCCCCAGCTTCCCGACAGCCGCAACGCGGACATCCTGATTCACGTCGGCGGGGAACTCCTGCCCCGCGCGGAGGCCAAGGTCTCCGTGTTCGACAGTACCGTGCAGGGCGGCGACGCCGTGTGGGAAGGCCTGCGCGTCTACGACGGACGCGTCTTCCAGTTGGATGCCCATTTGGATCGGCTGCTGCGGTCCGCACGGGCCATGCACTTCGCCGACATTCCGAGCCGGGACAGCATCAAGCAGGCACTGTTCCAAACCCTGCAGGCCAACAACATGCGGGACGGGGTCCATGTCCGCCTGACACTGTCGCGGGGCATGAAGGTCACCTCCGGCATGGACATCAGACTCAACCAGTACGGCAGCTGCCTCATCGTCCTGGCCGAATGGAAGCAGCCGGTTTACAAGCGGTCCGGCATCCGCCTCGTCACCTCAACCTGGCGCCGCAATTCGCCCCAGAGCCTGGATTCCAAAATCCACCACAACAACCTGATCAACAACATCCTGGCCAAAATCGACGCCAACCTGGCCGGAGCGGACGATGCCATCATGCTCGATCTGTCCGGCTACGTGGCGGAGACCAACGCCACCAACCTGTTTCTGGTGCAGGACGGCGAGCTGCGCACCCCGTGGGCCGACAGCTGCCTGCCCGGCATCACCCGGGGCGTTGTGCTGGAGATGGCCCGGAACCTCGGACAGCCCTGCCGCGAGATGCGGGTTACGATGGCCGACGTCTACGGCGCGGACGAATGCTTCACCACCGGCACCATGGGCGAACTGGCCCCGGTGCTGGAGGTGGACGGTCGCATCATTGGCACCGGAGCCATAGGCCCGGTAACAGCGAAGCTGCAAGCCAAATACGCCGACCTGACGACAGCGTCCGGCACCGCCTTGCCCTTCTGAGGGGTGGCAACTGCTGCATCGCCGCAACTTTCTCCGCGACCGACATGTCGCCGAAGCGGATGATGCATGTTTGAGGCAATCGCCGCACGAAGACCAGTTCGCCGAAGTCCTTGTCCTCGGTGATCAGGACCTGTTCTTCAACCGGCGCCAGGGTGAGTAGATCCTCGTCTATGGCCCGCGGCGCGTACTCCGTCTCCGACAGCACGTCGTGCCCGAGCGCGGTCAATGTCGTCTGCATGCTGCGCGACGCGGCGCAGGCATCGAGCAAGAATTTCACGACCCGCTGACTGGCACGCGATCGTGCACATCCTCACCGGTGATCGAGCGGTGAGCGTAGAGTAGGCAGGCTTGAATGTCCTCAGGCTCCAGGAAGGGATATTCATGCAAGATCGTCTCAACCGTGTCACCGGCCGCGAGCATGCCGAGGACGTGTTCCACGGCGATTCTTAGATTGCGAATGATCGGCTTGCCACCGAAGACATCCTGGCGCACGGTGATGCGTTCCATCAGTTCGAGCCGCGCGGTCATGCTGTCGCCTCCGAAGGCTGTTGCTTCCAAGTTGGGGAACCGCGAGCAGCATTGCGTCCAGCAGCCGCTTTTGGTCGCTGCCCTGTGGATAGAGCGCCGTGAGCGCGTTGACCAGGCACAGGAAGTCGGGGCCGCGTTCCTGTTCGGCGCGTAGGAGAGCGCGCAAGGCCGTACTGCGGCCCGATGCCTGCAACCGCATCGCGACGTGAATCCAACCGGGCGTCGTAGCAATCCAACCGGGCGTCGTAGCGTTGAGGAGGGGTGTCAAGCTTTGCGACCACGCGTCCCCGCCGTCGCCAGGCAGAACAGCCACCCCTGACCTCTCGTTGCAGTACTAGACAAGCCGTCCCGCAATGAAATCTTGCGATTGCCCTGACAGGCACTGTTTCACTCTCGTTGATATTGGTTCCGGTCGCAAAGACAACGAGGGGTCCCTGCCATGGTGTTGCCCAGACGACCAAAGAGGACCCCTCGTCGTGGACTGCATCAATGTCACCCCAGGCCCGGGAAGGTTCCTCCACCCTCCGGCAGGGTCTTGTCGCGTACTCCCAGCAGTTCGACCAAGTCGTCCGTTGCGCACTCCAGGACGATGTCGTCCTGGTTGCGACGGAGGTTCAGGGACACGGCCACCACTTCCAACCCGCGGCCCAGGTGTTCGCGTCCGTACTGCCGGTTCCGAATCTGCCTGCGGGCCGCGCCGAGGGACTGGTTGTACTTCACCTCGAAGACATACATCCGGTTGCCGAACCGGATTTCATGGTCGGCGCGCCCACCGAGCGTGGACTTCTCCGACTGCGTGGGCCGTCCCATTTGCAGCAGCAGGGACTGCAACAGGGTGCGGAAGGTGTCCTCGCTCCGCAGATTGTGAAACGAAAAGTGGAACAGGTAGTCCTCCAGGCGTTGGCGGAAGGCGCCCTTCACGTCCCCGGCTGCCAGGGCCGCCTTCAGGTCGGGGACCAGCTGCGCATGCCGGTCGGACGGGTACCGCCCCCGGTCCAGGATGTCGCGGGTCCATGACTCGGCCACTTCCAGGTTGGGGAAGTTCAGGTAGGCGGGGGTGTCGTCCCCGCCCCCGTGCCAGGTGTAGTAGCCGGTGTCGACCATGAGGTCGGCGTAGTTCGGATGGGTCAGATCGCCCATCCCGGCGGCCTGTGCATCCCGGGCCTCCGCGGGTCCGCCGGCCGGCAACACCCGGCGGGTGTCGGCGGCCAGACGCGCGATGAGGCCCGGATGCCCGGACTCACTCCAGGCGGAGGGCCAGATGCCGGCCGCAGCCTCGCGGCGGCGCTCCGCATCCGGCAGCACGCGGTTCAGGCCGCTGGTCAACGTGAAGGGGTTGTAGACACGGGGTGCGCCGGGACGGGGCGAGAAGCGGTAGCCGTTGTAGCGCGCCCGCCAGTCGGCCTGGATGTTGCGGTCGCGCAGGCGCGGTTCCAGGGTCCTCAGGACTTCCCGGTAGGGCGCCAGGTCTCGCGCCACCTCCTCGTCGGTAAAGCCGCAGAGGGCTCCGTAGGCACCCTCCTCCGAGATGTCGGTGAAGTTGTTGGCGGCGGAGAACAGGTGGTGGCGCGCAAAGCGCGTGATGCCCGTCACGAACACCCCGTAGAGCAGGCCCTCGTCGTCCTTCAGTGCGCGGAAGAAGTCCTGCAGCGCTTCCACCGCAGGCTGTGGATTGCGGTCCGTGCCGATGTGCTTCACAACAGGGGCGTCGTACTCGTCCACCAAAACCACTGGGGAACATCCGTGGGTTGTTTGCAGGGACCGAACAAGAGCGACCAAGAGATCCGAGGGCGACTCGGGAGGCAGGGTTCCGGGCATATTGGACAGCCATTGCATTCCGCGGCGGTGCCAAACCCCGATTGCCTCCCCCAGATAGACCTGCAGGGCCCTGTATGTGCCTGCGGGGTCGGGGTTGTTGACACGGGAGAGGTCCAGGCGGATTGCGGGATGCCAACCGTGAACGCCGTGCAGGTCTTTCCCCTCCAGACCCTCCCACAGCCATGCGGGGGATGTCCAGCCCGTTGGCATGCCGTCCAGGTTGCCGGCCACGCCTTCGGGATTTTCCGGGTGGTTCGGTGGCAACCCTTGGAACCAGGCCTCCAGCGTGTTAATCAACAGTGTCTTGCCGAACCGCCGCGGACGCGCCAGGAACTGGTGGCGGCAGGTCAGCGGCGGACCGGAGATGGTGCTTGGATACGTCTCAAGCAGGTCCCGGAACAAACCGGTCTTGTCCACATAGAAGCCACCCCGGCGGCGAATGGCGGCAAAGCCGGCATCGCTGGGGTGCAGGGGTGGAAGTTGTGTTGCAGGCATGGATCTTTTCCCTCAACGCGGGCACCCCTTGCGGGCGGATTGACCTGCCAATCTGCCAAGGTCGGCGCAAAACCTTTTTCACCGGATATCGGGCCAGCCTTGAAGCCATTCTACAACCTTGTGCGGCGTGTCCGGGAGCCTGCTGAACGGTCGGGATTTGTGGTGGCCGAGCACAGACCGGGGCTGGCTGGATCTGGCTCTTGGCGGCGACGCACAGCACCACCGCCAAGGACGGCATTGCCGCCGAGCGCAAGCAGGCCGGCTGGAACAACGAGTACCTGCTCAAGGTCCTGCCCAATTGGATTGCTTGCCCTGAGTTGGAGCGGTGTGTCGCGGAGGCGGTCCCCGTTGTGCCCAGCCATAGTGGCAGAGGAACGCCCAGCACCGGACCGGGTCCCGCGGCGGGGATTTTTGCATGTCAGGGCGCGGCAGGAACCGTGCCAAAGGGGAGATCCCGGTCCAGAAGGTGAGACGCACAAGAGCCAGGGTGCCGGCGAATGTGGGTAGGGTCTTGGAATACCAGGCAGTCCGGTGATGAGGTTGGCGACCGACCGATACCGGGTGCCTTCGTCCAGTCAGTGGGCCAGAAACCAGCGCCGCTTGTCCGTGACGTTGTGCAGGGGACGACCCGCGGCGAAGCGTGCCAGGTTGTCCGCCACCACTCGGATGTGACGCTCCCGGATGTGCGGGCCGCGGGCGGCGGTATGGGGTGTGATGATGACGTTTTCCATGGCCCAGAGCGGATGGCTCTCCGGCAGCGGCTCAATGGCAAAGACATCAAGTCCCGCGCCCGCAATCCGGCCCGCCTGCAACGCCTCCGTCAGGTCGTCGAGGTTTACGACCACACCGCGGCAGATGTTGATCAGGTAGGCGCTCGGCTTCATCAGGTTCAGTTCCCGGGCGGTGATTAGGTTCACGGTCTCCGGGGTGTGCGGGACGCACAAAATCACGAAGTCGGCCCGTTGCAGCACCTCGTCGAGATCTTCGATACCCGCGAGCTCGTCGACTTCTTCCGGCTTGTCGATGGGACGCACTTCCACGCCCAACACGCGGGTTTCGAGGGCCTTGGCCCGCTTGGCGGTCGCCATGCCAATTCCACCGAGCCCCACCACGGCCACCGTGCAGTCCGCCAAATGACGCACCGGGGCGTTCTTGTCCCAAACCCGTTGCGCCTGGGCCGTCCGGTAGACGTGAAAACCGCGGGCGAACATCAACAGATAGGTCAGGGCATGGTCGGCGATGACATCGCTGTAGATGCCGGCCATGTTGGTAAAGACCACATCGCTCTCGGCCAAGGCGGGAAACACAAAGTGCTCCACCCCCGCCACGGGAGCCTGTACCCAACGGAGTTTGCCCGCTTGTGCAAACAGCTCGGAGGTCAAGGCACCGTAGAACCCGTCCGCATCCGCGATGTGGGTTTCCGCTTCGGACAGGGATGCGGCGTTCACCACCTCGCATTGACCGGCCCCGGCGTTGATGAGGTCCAATTCATCGGATGGGACAGCCGGAAATATCAGGAACTTCATGGCACCACCACAGAAATAGAGAAGGGCTACCCGGACGACCGGGGCGACCTGCGCCTGATCCGGTCAGGCCCAAGCACCCTTGGCCATCATGCCGCCGTCCACGTTGACCCAGGACCCGGTCATGAACGAGGCGTCGTCGGAGGCCAGGAACAGCACCACGCGCGCGATGTCCTCGGGTTGCCCAATACGGCCAATCGGGTGGTCTTCCGCCCAACTGTCCCGGAGATCCTGAAGCGATGTTACGCCCGGTCGCACACTGGCCGCGGCAGCTTCGGCCACCAAGGGCGTGTCGATGGTACCCGGGTTTACGGACAACACCCGGATATTGTCCACGGCATAATCGAGCGACAACTGCTGCGTAAGGGAAAGGATGCCCCCCTTACTGGCGGCATAGGCCGACACCATCGGCGCGGACTGCAGACCCTGCACACTGGCCGTGTTGATGATGACGCCCCCACCCTGGGCCTGCATGTGCGGGATCGCGTACTTCGCCATCAGGAAGGCGCTCTTCAGGTTCACGGCGAGAATCCGGTCCCAATCCTCCTCGGGAAGTTCATGGGCCCGGACATACGAGGACATGGGCTGAATGCCGACATTGTTGCAGACGACGTCAACCCGGCCTCCGATGTCCATGGCGGTCTCAACCAGGGACCGACAGCCGTCGGCCGTTGACACGTCGATCGCCGTGAAGTGCACGGAACCGTCAAGATCCGCCGCGGCGGCAGTCAGGTCCCCGCCCGCCGCCTCATCCACATCGGCACTGACGACGGTGGCCCCGGCCGCGCCAAAGGCCAGGCTAATCCCACGGCCAATTCCCTTGGCCCCGCCGGTGACAATCACCACTTTGTTGGAATAGTCGTAATTCATTGAATCTCAAATCCTCGCTGGTTCCGGGAAAACAGAGGCACCCGGATGCACAACGCCTTCGGCAACAACGGCCGTACGAACGCCCCGACATTCGAAATCGGCTTGTGCCCGGAGCGCGTCTTACCGGGCCTAAGCGATTCTACAGCCTGATGACTTTGACCGCAGCCCGGCCGGCACTGAACTCCCAAGGCAAGGCACTGTTGCAATCTCGTTGAAATTGGTGGCGGCGCGCAGGCGGCGGGGCTCCCTACAATGGTGTTGGACACAACCCATCAGGAGAACCCCCGCCGTGGACTTCAGTCCCAGCCCCTGCTGACCCCGAACGCCAACGGGCACTGCCCGCGGCGCCGTCTGCCTGCCCCCAATGCGGGGCCTGCGCCTGGCGCCGCAACGGCACCTATCCCCGTGACCTGGTCGTCCTGGGACGGCTGCAGGTGCAACGCTGGCAGTGCAAGGTGTGCCTGGGCGGCGCCTCGCCCCTGCGCCCGGCGTCAGCTTCCGGGGGCTGGTCCGCCTCCTGGACCTGTTGGGCTGCGGGGTGGGTGCGGCCACCCTGTGGCGGGACGTGCAGGCGATGGCCCCCGACCTGGCCCCCGACCCGCAGGCGGCGGTGGACGCGTGGCTGGAAGTGGACGAAACGTGGTTGTCCATCGACGGATGCAAGCAGCCGGTGGCCGTGGTCCTGGGCCCCCAGGGGGAGCGCCGGGACTGGTGCCTGAGTGGCTCCGGCCACGACTGGAGCCGCTGGTTTCAGGACCTGGCTGCGCGGGGTGCACAGGGGCTGACCACCGACGACGCGCCCGTCTACGGCCCCGCCCTGGACGCGTCGGGGCTGGACCGCCAGCAGTGCGCGGTGCACATGCAACGCACCGTGGGGCGGCACATCCGGGACCTCGACCCGGACACCCTCACCCATCTGGACCGGGCCTTGCTGCCCGTCCTGCGGCGGCTGGTCCGGGAACGACCGCCGGCCGCGGGCCCTATCCTGCTGGAGCTGTGGCAGGTGGTCGTGCAGGGCCGCGTGCGCCTGGACCCGGAGGTGCGCAAGCTCCTGCAGCACATCGTGGAACGCCGGCACGAACTGGTGCCCAGCCAACGCAACCCCAAGGTTCCCGCTTCCACCCACCGCCTCGAAGGCTGGTTTGGACGCTTCAAACCCCGGGCCAGTCTGGCGCGCGGGCTGAAGACCGAGACCGGCGTCCGCAACTTCGTCGCCCTGATGGCCCGCGGCATGGCTTGAACCCAGGCCGCAACCCGCTGGGACGGAGCCGCCTGCCGATGACGCACCGCCACCAATATCAACGAGAATGAAACAGTGCCCCAAGGCAATCGGCACTTGACTTCGTGGCAAATTCGACCTTAAGCTAGAGAATTCCACACCTTTCCAGCGTGTGCCAGGCTCCTGATACGGTGGAAACTGATTCGTCGTGGGCCAAGAACGCGACTCCACTGGGGCAAGCGGCCACAAACCAAAAGCGACTGGCAGACTCAGCATGAATGCAAAGGAGATCAAGTTCCTCGATCTTTTCGACGGGAAGGTCCAGTACCTCGTGCCGAGGTGGCAGCGGCGTTATCGGTGGGGAGAGCCAGAGATTCGCCGTCTTCTGGACGATATGCTGGCGATCGCGGATGCCGAGGACCAAGCACGGCCCCATTACGGTGGCATCGTGATCACAGTGCGAGAGGGCACTGGCGCTATGAAAGTGCATCGCGTCGTCGACGGCCAACAGCGACTCACCACTGTGAGCATGCTGCTCGCACGTATCGAGGAGATCTTGGACAGCGACGGAAAGTGCGGGGAGTTGACCGCCGAAGTCATCAGGCTTGACCTGCTCACTAATCCGAATAGGCAGGAAAAGGAACTGCGTAAGCTCCGGCTTCAGGACGGTGACGAGGAGGAGTATCGCCGGATAATCGAGCGCGACGATCCCGGATCCGGTAACGGAGCCGTGGCTAAGGCGTGGCGGTACTTGAGGCGAAATGTGAGTTCTGCCAACGTCGAGTCCCTGATTAACGGGCTACATCGTCTGCACGTGATCACCGTTGGCCTGGAAGACCGCGACGACGCGCAGCAGATCTTCGAGAGCCTGAACGCCACCGGCAGGCCACTAACCGAAGGCGAGAAGGTCAAGAACTGGCTTCTAATGGGCCTTCCGGAGGAAACACAGAACGCGCTGAACGATGAGCACTGGCTGAACATCGAGAAGGCGCTTGATGCCCGTCGGCATGCGAACCGAATCGACATGTTTCCTGCGCGACATGATTCGGTGGCGCACCGGCAAACTGGTAGCTACTGTGGATACCTACGACGAGTTCCGCAGGTGGGCAATTCGGGAGGGACGCGACAACGCCAAAGGGCGTCCCGAACTATGCAGCGAGCTCGGGCACCTCGCCCGTCTCTACGGGAAGCTTACCGGAACCACGGGCCAACACTCGGACAAGAGGATCGAGGGCTCGCTCCAGCACCTGAGGGCGATGGGCATCGACGCTCACCGACCCTTCACTCTTCGCCTGCTTTGGGATCTGAGTCCCGACGGTGGCGCGAATTCAACCGTTGACCGAACCGCCAAGACGTTAGCAGCTGTCAGCAGTTGGATCACCCGAATATGGCTCGCTGACCGCTCGGTCAACAATTTTCCCAGGACGTTTGCCGAACTCGCTCACGCACGTGTCCCTGACGGAGAGCAGGATCGCGCCCGGTTCTGGACAAGGCGAATAGCCGATATCCGCAACGAACAAACATCCGTGCCAAGCGATGAGGAAGTTTGCAAGGGGGTCCGGCTAACGTCCAAGTACGGGGGCATGGATACGAGGGCCACCAAGGCCGTGCTGTGTGCGATCAATGAAGACGATTCTCGGGGGGAGGCACCGCCGTTTGACGAATTGACCGTTGAACACATTATGCCGCAGACCCTGAGCAAAGGCTGGCACAAGCATCTGGGTGCAGAGGCAGACAAGCTTCATGAGCAGTATCTCCACAGGCTCGGCAATCTCACCCTCTGCGGCCCCAGGTGGGGTTCTGCGATGAGCAACCATCCGTTCGAGAAGAAGAAGAAGATCTACCGGCAGAGCTCGATTATGATGACGCGACAACTCGCCGAACTCGCTACATGGGACGAAGACGCCATCAAGGGGCGGGCAGACGAGTTGGCGGAAAAGGCGCTAAGGCTGTGGCCGCGGCCCAGCGGTCTGTGACGGTGGACCATGTACGATGGGTCTGGATTTGACCATCAAGGCGATACTACTCGGCTGCCCGGGGCACTGTTTCAATCTCGTTGATATTAGGTTGCTGGCACGCACACGACGAGGGCTCCCTGCAATTGGTGTTGTCATGACAACCAACGAGGCTCCCTCACCATGGACTTCATCCTAGCCCCCTGCCCATCCCGAAAACCAACCGGCCCTGTCCGAATTCCCCTGTCGCTTGTTCCCGTTGCTTGGTTGTCCTCGGCCGGCTGGACGGCTGGTCGGTCGGATGCCCTCCGGGCGCGCTTCAAGCCCGAGGCCCGCCTGACACGGAGGCTGAAAGCGGACGCGGGGGATCTCAACTTCGTGCGCTTGATGGCCAACAGCATGGCCTGAACCTATGCTGGAAACCCGCTTGCACGAAGACCGTCAATGACAGACCGGAACCAATGTCAACGAGATTGAAACAGTGCCCCCACCAAGCGCGGTGGCCAAGTACGAAAAGGAGCAACAACTCAAGTGCAAGCTGAAGAAATAGGATTCCTTGACCTGTTCAACGGGAAGGTTCAGTACAGCATTCCGAAGTGGCAGCGCCGCTACTCCTGGGACGAGGCCGATGTGACGCGGCTGATCGAGGACTTGGTTTCGATCTCACATGCTGCCAACCAGGACCGAGTTCACTACGGCGGATCCCTGATTACCTTCTCTCCTCCAGGACAGCCTTCTGGAGTGGTCGGAACGGAACGCGTAGTAGACGGCCAGCAGCGTTTGACTACGGTGAGCCTCTTGCTTAGCTGCATCGCCGGCTCGATGAGCGATGGCGACCAGAGCGGTGAGTGGACCCGGCAGGACATCCTTGATCTGCTGAGAAACCGGGGAGAGGAGTCGTCTGGAAAGCAACGGAAACTCCGCCTTCAAGACGGCGACGAGGAGGAGTACGTTGGGATTTTGAACGGCAAGCCGACGGGCGATGGCGCGGTCACGGATGCTTGGCGAGTGGTTCGCCAGTTGGTCGACCGCTACGGTTCCGAAAGGCTGATGGCCGGGCTCGAGCGCTTTCGGGTGGTCAGCCTGGGGGTGGAGAAGCTCGACGATCCCCAGCAGATCTTCGAGAGCCTGAATGCCACTGGACGGCCTCTGGAAGTGAGTGAGAAGATCAAGAACTGGCTGCTCATGGGCCACCCTGACCATGTGCAGCAGGAACTGTACGAGCGGTACTGGCTGAACATCGAGAATGCACTGGCCGCCAAGCAGTCCACGCTCCCGATCGATCTCTTCCTGCGCGACTTCATGCGCTGGCGCACAGGCAAGGTTTGCGCGATCCAACAGACCTATGAGGAATTCCGCCGGTGGGTGACCAGGGAAGGATGGGAAGCACCAGCGCGCCGGAAGCAACTATTCGCCGATCTCGCGCACCTCGCCGGCCTCTTCGGCAAGCTAACCCGCAGCAACGGGTCACATCCGGAGGCAGCTATCGAGTCCTCGCTCCAGCACTTGCGGGCGATGGATATCGACACTCACCGTCCGTTCACTCTACGCCTGCTCCACGAGTTGAGCCCCAGTAGCGGCGAAGCGATCTCGACCCTTGAGGAGACTGCGAAGGTGTTCAGGGCAGTCAGCATCTGGATTACGCGCCTGTGGCTTGTCGATAAGATTCGTGGGCTTAATGTGACCTTCGCCCGCATGGCCGCGTCGGATCCCGTCAATCCTCAAGCCTACGCCGACGATTGGATCAACCGCATCCGTGCGCTACACCGACAAGATGTGGGCGTACCCAATGATGCGAGTGTCGCTCACGGGATCCGTAGTCGTCGTAGCGTTTACTTTGGCAAGAAGCAGCGCTTGGCCGTGTTCTGCGCGCTGATGGAGGCTGACGAAGGTAATGACGCACCGAGCCGGAAGGATCTTTGGACCGAGCGCGTGATGCCGATGACACTTACTGACGCTTGGCGCGAAACGCTCGGGCCGGAGGCGGAGGAAGTGCATGTGGCATGGCGCTATCGGCTCGCCAACCTAGCCTTGGTCGGCGGTGCCAACGGTGCGCCGGGGAAGTACCAGTCGTTTGATAAGAAGAAGGAATGGTACCGGAGGAGTCCGATCGGATTGACCAAGCGTCTGGGTGAACAGACTTGCTGGAACGAGTCTGTGCTGGTGCGCATATCTGACGACTTAGCGGAACGGGCGATCGCGGTTTGGCCATGGGAACACGGCCCCATGGAGCCGAAGGGGTAGGTTAACACCGCTGATCCGGTTGTGGCAGTGGGGGTTGGTGCGCCTCGCAAGCCGATCCTGCGGAGCGTAGTCCTCAACCTACTGCGCCGGGAGACCACTGCCAAGGGCAGCTTTGCCTCCATGCACAAGCAGATCGGCTGGAACGACAGGTACCTTAGGGTCCTGTCAAATTGGAATGCGGCTGCCCTGCGCGGTGCACAGCCACCGTCATGACAATTCGCGGGCCAGTTGCTCCAGCAATGCTGCGTCCATCAGGACCAGCATGTCTATCACCGCGGCGATGGGCCTGCCGGGACCTGTGACGTTCCTCAGGGCCTTGGCTTCGGGGCTCCCGGCCCTGGGTAATCCCGTTGTCAATACCAGCAACGGGCACCGTTCATCCTCCGGCATGGCGGAAAGCACCGCGGCCTTGCCCAACACCTTCCACAACACATCGGTCCGCTTAAAACCGGGCCTGTTGCCGGAATTGGGACCACCCAGCAACACGTTTACGCGCTGGCCGCCCGGTGTCCTGGCCACGAAGTCCACGTCAATGCCCTGTGCGGACAGTTTGCGGTTCTTCCACTCCACTTCAAATCCGCACAACCGGAGCAGAGCCTCTCCGATTTCCGCGCTGCGCAAACCGCGGTCGGCGGCGGCATCCATCAGTTCCTCTACCGTTGCGAACGCCTTCGGTTGTCTGCCTCCGGGAACCAAGGCCGCCCCGGTACCTGCCCAATCCGTCGATTCGGGACCCTGCAGTCTTTCATGGGCCAGGGCGACATAGGCGGGATCCAGATCGAACCCGGCAAACTGCCGGCCCGTCTGGACGGCGGCCAAGGCCGTTGTGCCCGAGCCGAGGAACGGGTCCAGGACCACATCATCCTTGTAGGTGTACAGCTCTATCAGTCTTCTGGGAAGCTCCACCGGAAATGGCGCGGGATGCCCCACGCGCGATGCGCTCTCGGCCGGGATTTCCCAGACATCGGTCGTGTACTCCATAAAGTCTTCCTTGGTCATCGTGCCGATGTGCGGCAAGTTGCGCTTGGCACGCCGCGCCCTGGGGACCGCCCGGTCAAACCGGCCCTTGCTGGCAATCACGATGCGCTCCGTGGTATCACGAATCACGGGATTGGCCGGGCTTTGGAAGCTGCCCCAGGTACAGGAACCGCCCAGGGCGCGGGCTTTGACCCAGACAATTTCGCCGCGCAGGAGAAACCCAAGGTCCTCCAGAATCCGTATTACCTCGGATGCCAGCGACCGGTAGGGCTTGCGCCCTAAATTGGCAACGTTGACCGCAATCCGACCGCCGGGCTCCAGTTTGCGCAGACACTCGGCAAACACATCCCTGAGCAGGATCAGGTAGGACCGGTAGTCCGGTGGCACCTCACCCTTGCCCAGCTCGATTTCATAATCCTTGCCGGCAAAGTAGGGCGGCGAAGTGACCACCAGGGCGACGGAGTTGTCGGCCAACACCGGAGACCCGGGCTCGGCCGCCATGCAGGTATCCATGTCGCGGGCGTCACCCACCCAAAGGTGGTTGATCGTCGTCTCGCCCCCCTGCACCTCCTCACGGTCCTCGATAACCGGGGATTCGAACCGTTCATAGAAACGGCTTGCATCATGTCCCTCCCGCCGCGAGAAGCCAAACGACGAGGTCTGCGTGCCCTTGCGGGAACCGTCGGGCGGCTGATCTGCCTTGGTTGCGTGTTGTTCGTCAGGCATCGAAACGGATCGATCCTGTCGGATGCCTCATGCGAATTCCCCGGAATGCGGCGCGATACATGAAGGCTGATGGGACTCTTGGAAGGGAGCTGCCAGCATGCGGGTCAACCGAGAACCGTTATGCAATCGGCCTTGTCCCGATCCAACTCCATACCCAGGCCCGGCGAGTCGGGCACGCTCACCATGCCGCCCTCCGGATGAACCGGGTGCTTCAGGAAGAACTGATGGACCGCATTCCACTTGATCAAGTACTCGAGCATCGGGCAGGTCGCCACGGGCCAGGCCGCAATCAGGTGGATGGAGGCCGGCGTGGAATGGCCGTGCGGAATGACCGGCAGGTCGTAGGCCGAAGCCAGGGCGCAGATTTTCATCATCTCGGAGATGCCACCAGCCCAGTAGATGTCGGGTTGCAGGACATCGCAGGCCCGTTTTTGCATCAACTGGTGCAGGCCCCAGCGCGTGTACTCATGCTCGCCGCCGGAGATCGGGATCCTGGACTCCGCCCGGATTTGGGCATACTGGTCCACCTTGTCGGGCAGCACCGGCTCCTCCAACCACCGCGGTTCGAATTCCTCAAGCCGCCGTGACATGTCGATGGCATAGGGCACGTCCCAGCTCATCCAGCAGTCCAGCATGATGTCGATGTTGGGACCGGCCGCCTCCCGCAGTGTCCGGACCAGTTCCAGGTTCAGGCGCCGGCCCTCGCGCCCGTCGTGCGGTCCGTGCCGGAAGAACCACTTGGTCGCCCGGTATCCCAGATCCGCAATCATGCCCACGCGCTCCGCGACCAGGTCGGGTTCCAGGGAGTAGCCCAGTGCACTTGCATAGGCGGGCACTTCGGTTCGCACCGGACCACCCAGCAGCGAGCAGACCGGTGCGTTGAAGTGAATGCCCTTCAGATCCCACAAGGCGCAGTCCACCACGCTCAGGGCCATCATCTCAATGCCCTTGCGGCCGTGGACCGCCGACCGGTAAAGCCTGTCCCAAATCCGTTCGATGGCCAAGGGATCCTGGCCCATCAGCAGGGGCCGGAAGGACGACAACATGATGCGGCCTTCGGTTTCCCCGAACGGACCGCCAATGCCGACCTCCCCCGTGTCCGCCTCAATCTCAAGGAAACACGGCTGCAGACGCAGGCGGCCCGGCGTTTGCTCCAGCATGTTCTCGCGGGTTTCATGCTTGTGCTCGGGGTAGATGTCGACTGGGCGGATCAGACGCTCTTCCCAGAACGGCCCATCGTGTTCCAGCACGCCTTCCAGTTGAAGGACGCGCACGTCGGCAATCTGCATGTTGGTACAACCTGGAGTGAGAAGGTGGTTAGGGTCCGGCCCGGGCTTCAGGGTTGAGACCATCCCGATTATACGGAGACCCAGAGGTGTCGGGCATCCGGCCATCGCGGGCTCCCGAGACAATCCCATTCATATTACTTAGCTGGACTTTGTACAACTTGACGTCGGTATCCGGCAGACAAAACAGGCTGGCACAATGAATCAAAGCATCACCAAAGGTTCATCATGCCCAGCCTGCCACCCGCGATTGTACCGCTGCTGTCCCCCTTCGCGTCGCTCTTCGACGCCCGCACCTGGCGCAAGGCGCAGATCCTGCTGACGGGGGTCATTCTGGCCCCCGGTCGGCGCACGGTGTCCACGGCCCTGTATGCGCTGGGCCTGCAGGCGCGAGGCGACTTTGCCCTGTTTCACCATGTCCTGAGCCGGGCCTCCTGGTCCTCCCTGGCCGTCAGCCGGGTGCTGTGGGAACAACTGATCCGGCACCTTGTCCCCACGAGGCCCATCCGGCTGGCCATCGACGAGACCCTGGAACGGCGCCGGGGAGAGAAGATCGAGGCCCTGGGGGTGTATCGCGATCCGGTGCGCTCGTCCCACGGCCACTTCGTCAAGGCCAAGGGGATGTGCTGGGTCAGCCTGATGCTCCTGGCCGAGATCCCCTGGGACCATCGCGTATGGGCCCTGCCCTTCCTGACCGTGCTGCCCCTGTCCCGGCACTACCACAAGGACCGCGGCCGCCGCCACAAGACGATTACGGACTGGGCCCGCCAGATGCTGCGCCGCCTGCGCCGCTTGGCCCGGGCGCGACCGCCGGATGCCGGACCCGTCCTACTGAAGTTCTAGGAGGCAGTGATGCAGGACCACGTGCGCCTACACCAGGAAGTGCGGAAGCAGTGGTGGCACCTCGTGGGTCACTGGAACAAGCTGGTGTGCAGCCAAGGCAATCCCAAGATGTCCGCTTCCAACCGGTTGCAGGGTTGATTTGGCCGCTCCAAGCCCCGGGGACCGCACGACGCGGGAATTAAAGACTGAAACCGATGCTCATAACTTCGTGCACTTGAAAGCCCGCGGCATGGCCTGAAGTGAGGTTGAAAACCGATCGGGACGAAGAATGCCCGCGGCAGACAGCCCACAACGCACATCAAGGAGACTGAAACCGTGCCGCGCCTCTCAGTCAAATTCGCCTCACTTGGACCGCACCGTGTACAATTGGTCCAAAGTAGTCGTCGAGACCGAACGCCTATTGGGGCGAGAAAGCAAACCCGTGACAGCCTCCGAAATGGTTAGCACACAAACGCCAACGCAATGGCAATTGACCGAAGACATTGCTTTACCCAAATTGCGCGCTTTTTTCGACGATAAGCCGTTTGTGTTCTTCGGAACCGGGATGTCCTGTGCACTTGATACACGATTTGGAATGGCAGCACTGAAGGACGAGCTACTTCAGAAAATTCAACCAGATTGCAATGATTCTGTTCAAATATACCAATGGGAGAGGGTAGCAAATTCCTTGGAGTATGGAAACAGCCTTGAAAGCGCGCTTGACGAAGTTTCTGATTCCCGGCTCCTTCAACACATAATATCTACAACCGGCCGTTTTTTATCATGCATTGACCGCGCAATGGCAATTCAAATTTCCACAAGCAACGTGAAATGGCCCGCAACATCGCTCCTTAAGGGACTTGTAGAGACACTCCCTGACGGAGATCCGATACTCCATGTGTTAACTCCGAACTACGACACACTGTTTGAGCACGCCTGCGATTCAGTTGGGGTTCCCTATGCAAACGGATTTGCAGGCGGGATAGAACGGCAGATGGACTGGCCTACTGCCAAATATACCTTGCTGCAACGTCAACAAGTCCGCCACGGGAGGCACCTCAAGACGATACACAAATACCGCAAACATGCGCGAATCTACAAAGTTCATGGTTCGCTGAATTTTTTCTTCCACCGACATAAGGTTATTGAGAACAATACTTGGATGTGGGATGCGCCAGACTTTGCTGAACGGGTCATGATCACGCCTGGTCTCTCAAAACACGAAATGCTGCAAAAACATAGACAAGAATTACTGACACCTGCTGATGAAGCGATCGACCGGGCAAACCGTTTTCTCTTTCTTGGATATGGTTTCAATGACACCCATCTAGAAACATACATAACCCAGAAACTCATAACCCAAGCATGCAAAGGTCTCATTTTGACTAGGGATTCTAATCCACGCATTGAGTTACTGCTGAGGCAAGCTCAAAATCTCTGGTTGGTTTGCAAAGCTCAGCAAGATGGCGTTGATGGAACACGGATATCTAATACGCGGTACAAAGATTGTCTTTTCCTCCCAACAGAAAGGCTTTGGGACATCAGGGCTTTCACAACAAAAATTCTAGGGTATGAAGATGCAGATATTTGAGTTCGACGAGTCGCATTTGCTCGGAAGGGTCCGGGCCGTAGACACTCATCGGATTGACGTTCAAGTCAACAGCGATGAGGACTTGAGAAAAGCAAGAGTCTGGCAGCTTGTGGCTATTTCGTTACCAGGGGTGATTGAAAAATGGTTGATTGGCATCATTGACAGAGTAGTCAAGACTCCAGTTGTCGAAGATTCGTCTCTAGGCGGGTTCGAAGTTGATGAAGTAGGGGAAGACATCTTTCAAGGCGAAGTTGTCCTTAACACAGTCAGAATTTCTTTGGTTGGAACGACATGGTTGGCGCTAGGGAAAAAGCCACAGTTTTCTCGTTCCCTAGCACAGGTGCCTGAAATAGATGCAGCCTGCCACATCCTCCAAGATGCACAGCTTCAAAATTTCATGACTTTGCTTTCAGTTGAGGGGACAACTGATCATTCTTTGGAGATAGGTAGTTATACTATCGACGACACAGCCATTGCATGTCTTGATGGTAACAAATTCTTCCAGCGCCATGCAGCACTCCTTGGCAGCACTGGTTCTGGTAAGTCGTGGTCGGTAGCAACCATCTTGGAGCAAGCGGCCAAACTGCCGTCTGCCAACGTGATCGTACTGGATCTTCACGGCGAATATGGTGAGCTTTCATATGCCCAGCATCTTCGTATTCCAGGTCCAGAGCAGATCGAAAAACCTGATGAAGAGCTTTTGTTTCTTCCCTACTGGCTGCTGAATGCCGAAGAGTTGCAGGCAATGTTTGTCGACAGGAGTGAGTTCAACGCACACAACCAAGTTACGGTATTCCATGATATAGTGATTTCGGAAAAGAAAAAGATGCTCAATGAGTTGGAGAAGACGGATGTCTTGGATGCATTCACAATGGATAGCCCGGTGCCGTTCTGTATCAGCAAAGTTATATCAGAACTCAAGCACAAGAATGAAGAGATGGTGGATGGGCAAAGAAGCAAAAAACAGGGTCCGTTTCACGGCCAATTCAGTCGCATGCTTGTCCGTCTCAACAGCAAATTTGATGACAAGCGAAACGCATTCTTATTTCAAGCGCCCTCAGCAATGCATGAATACGATGCAATGTCAACCATAGTTACACGGCTAATGGATTATTCCACATTTGGCACCCAGATTAAGATAGTTGATTTTTCGGAAGTGCCTGCGGACATCTTACCGATTGTTGTCGGGCTTGTCGCCCGCATCATTTTCCAAGTTCAGTTTTGGACCGATAGAGACAAACGGCATCCGATCGCTCTGGTGTGTGATGAAGCCCATATGTATCTTCCCAACAAGGACGGGCAAAATCCTGTTGAACAAAGGGCAATTGCAAACTTCGAAAAAATTGCTAAAGAGGGCCGTAAGTATGGCGTAGCGCTTCTGGTTGTCAGTCAGAGGCCTTCGGATGTCAGCCCTACGATTCTCAGTCAGTGTCACAATATTGTGTCTCTACGGTTAACTAACGGCATTGATCAAGGAACGGTCAAGAGGCTTATGCCTGAAAGCCTTGGTGGCTTGATGGATGCTCTGCCAAATCTGGACATCGGTGAAGCGCTTGTTGTCGGCGACGCGGTCCTGCTTCCGAGCAGGATTCGCATGCGTCCTCCCCAAGAAGAACCATTGAGTGCGACAATTGAGTTTTGGGACAAGTGGGCTGAGAAATCTGACGTACCGGATTTTGCAAAAACTGTTGAAAACATGCGAATGCAAAATAGGGAATGAGTCCTCCGGGACCTTCAGTTGGAGAGTTGGTTCCCATGGTGCTCAGATTAGGTTCTAAGTTCCAAACTCGGGATAGATGTCCTAATCCTGTTGCACTTTGACAGGCTGCTGAAGAATTGGTTTGGGATTGCAGTGGTCCCCACGAGTGTGCGCGGAGTCGGATATATGGGTATGGGCCTTTGTCCCCCCTGCATGGCTCCGGTGGCAGGTGGGCCATGTGCACTAACAGGCTGCTGAAGAATAGGTTTGGGATGCCATCGGTACCCCCAAAGGTGCGCGGAAGCGGTGTATAGGCGGTCCGAGGGCCCCTGAAACCGCCGGCGCGGCCCCCACGCGCGGGATCCGTGGGCCCCGCAGGTCCCGTGGCACTCCTGGAGGGCGCGCAGAGCCCCCGGCGGGTCACCCGGGCGGCACGGCCGTGGGCTCCGGCTCCGGTGGCAGGTTGGCCATGCGCACCAGCAACTGTGTTGTTTGTCAAGTATGGATTGCCGTTGACAAGGGTTCTGTTTGCCAAGGGACCTGGTCCCGGCTCACCGCGTTCAAAACGGTGAGCAGCTTGCGCATGGCCGCCACGAGCGCCACCTTCCTGGGTTTGCCCTGGTCGCACAAGCGGGTGTAGAAGTCACGGATGGCGGGGTTGTAACGGATGGCGGTCACGGTGGCCATGTACAGGATCCTGCGGACGGAGGCGCGGCCGCCCCAGATGCGGCGCTGGCCGCGTAGTTGTCCACTGTCTCGGTTGAGGGGCGCGACCCCGACCAGGGCCGCCAATTGGCGGCGGCTGAGGTGTCCCAGCTCCGGCAGTTCGGCGACGAGCACGGCGGCCACGACGGGACCGACGCCCGGTACGCTGCGCAGCAACTCGGTCTGCCTTGACCAGCAGGGATGGCTCTGCAGACGGTCCTGGAGTTCCCGATCCAAGCGTTCCACTTCGGTCTGCAGCCAGTCCAGGTGGGCCTGGATATGGGGCCGCATGGCGGCCGGTGTGGTGTCCAGGCGGGTTTTCTCCTGGGCCCGGATGGCCGTCACCTGCCGCCGTCGCACCACGAGGGCTCGCAAGTCCCGCAGGTCGGTGTCGGGCAGGGGCCGCACAGGGGGGCGCAGCTTGGCCGCCATGCGAGCCAGCAACCGGGCATCGATGCGGTCGGTCTTGGCCAGTTGGCCCGAGGCGCGCCCGAAAGCGCGCGCCTGGCGCGGATTGACCACGGCCACGGGCAGGCCGACCGCCTGCAGGGAGGTGGCCAAGGGGACTTCCAGACCGCCGGTCGCTTCCATGACGATGCGGTCCGGGGCCAGCGCGGTCAAGCGGTCACGGAGAGCCTCGATGTTCTCCTGGTCGTAGGGTATGAGGTCGACGTCTGCGGCACCCCAGACCGCCAAGTCGAGTTGGTGCTTGGACACGTCAATTCCAACATAGGTGTTGGCCATGATGGGGATTTCCTGTAGGCTAAGGAGACTCAAGCCTTCGTAGTCCCAGCCTAGTCAATTCGGACTTCAGGTCCAGGTAACTGTTCGGGTTCCTGCGAAGGCAGGGCGTGACGACCCAGCTGGTGCACGGTCTTGACTGGCCGGACCCAAGTTGTAAAACGGTCTGTCACGCCCTGTCAGTGGCCACCGGCGGCCGCCGGTGGCCACTGAATTTGGCTAACATACTAGGTTGTAGGCCGTCGCCACCAGGTAGCCGGCCAGGCCCGTGCGCGCCACGCCCCGGTAGCGCGTGCGTCGCAAGCCGCCCACCGTCTTCATCCAGCCGAAGACCTCCTCCACCCGCTTGCGGATACGCAGACTCACGGCATAGCCGGCATGCCGCGTCGTGCGACCGTCGATGGCCGAGTACTGCTTCTTTTGGGCGACATGCGGGGTCACCTGCCGCGCCCGCATGTCCCGCACACAGTCCCTGGTGTCGTAGCCGCGGTCGGCCCCCAGCGTGCGCGGGCGGTAGCCCCGTTCCCGGACTCCGTCCAGGAGCTCCGGCACCGCATCCCGCTCGGCCGTGCCGGTGGCCGGGCTGACGGTGAAGTCCATCAGCAGGCCGTTACGGTTCTCCATCAGGGCATGGCCCAGGAACGCCAGCCGGGCTTCCTTGCCCTTCCCCTTGCGCAGCAGGCGCGCCTCGGGATCCGTGGTGCTGGCGTGCGTCTCGTTGCTCCGACGCTCCCCGCGGAAGTCCACCGACGGGTTGCCCGGATCGTCGTCCTCAGGCGGGGGCGGTCCCTCCTTGGGACGGAAGCTTTTGAGACTGGCCGCGGCCTCGATCAGGGTCCCGTCCACGCGGAAGTGCTCGTCCGACAGCAGCCCTTCCGCGTCGGCCGCCCACACCACCTCGTCGAACAGGGCCCGGCCCGCATCGTGCGCCAGCAACCGTGGTCGGTTCTTGGTGAAGACCGTGGCGTCGAAGCTGCGTTCCATCAGATCCATGTCCAGGAACCAGCGGTACAACAGGTTGTATTCCAGCTCCTCGCAGAAGGCGCGCTCGCTGCGCACCGAGTACAGGGCGATCAGCAGCGAGGCCTTCAGCAGTCGCTCCGGTGGCACCGAGGCCCGGCCCACCGAGGCGTACATGTGGTCGAACTCCGGCGAGAGTCGTTCCAGGGCCGCATCGGCCACGGCCTTAATCCGCCGCAAGGGATGATCCTTGGGTACCCGCTCCTCCAGGTCTACGATGGCCAGCATGCTGTGTTGGGGGTGGGGACGACCGCGCATCAGGGAGTACCTCCGTTCCTGGATGCCGGCATTCTAACCGGCCGCGTTTTTCAGCAGCCTGCTAATACTACAGTGGGCAAACTTCACTCAAAAGTAGGGTACAGGTGCAGGAGTTTGATGCGGGCGTCCTCAGTCGTGAACTGCCAGTTCACGGGCGTGCCTAGGGCGTTGCGGTCGCGCACCCAGGCCGCGATCTCGGCCCGCAGCACGGCCTCGCTTGCGATGCGCCGGTCCAGGCACTGGGCGGCCAGGGCCGCGAACTCGATTTCGGCGATGTTGAGCCAGCTGCCGTGCTTGGGCGTGTAGTGCCACTCCAGCCGGGCCGCGAGGCGCCGCGCCTCGACCGGGGGGAAGGCCTCGTAGAGCACGCTGGGGTGGTGCGTGTTGAGGTTGTCGCAGACCAGAACCACCTTCTTGGCCTGCGGGAAATGCACGTCCACCAGGTCGCGCAGGACCGCGGCGAAGTCCCGCTTGGTGCGCCGGGCCGTGACCTGGACCGTGCGCCAGCCCTGCTGGGGAGCGGCGATCATGAACAGGTTGCAGACCCCGTGGCGCCGGTACTCGTAGTCGTAGCGGACCGGCTGGCCGGGTGCCGGCGGCTGCGGCACGCGCGTTTCCGCGACCAGCTGCTTGCTGGTTTCGTCCACGCAGACCACCGGGCAACGGTCGTCCGGGGGACGCCGGTAGACTTCCAGCACGTCCTCCATGTTGTGCACGAAGGCGGCGTTGGCCTGCGGGGGGATGCACCAGCACTTCTTCTGCCACGGCTTCAGCGCGTTTTTTTGAGCGCCCGGCGCACCGTTTCGGGTGCAATCGCGTCCACCACCTCCAGGGCCACCAGCTCGGCCGCCAGCAGCTTCAGCGTCCAGCGGGCGCGGCCGGGCGGCGGCATAGCCGCAGCACAGTCGGACTCCGTCCCGCGCGCCCAACCAGCAGCCCCCGGTTGCTGGTTGGGCACCGCCTCCTACCACATCCACGACCTCCAGCAGCGTGACCTCCAGCTCTTTCCAGAGAGCACGCACCACGCGCCAGAATCAACCCACACCACACGTTCCGCGAACGCACTTGGCCACACAGCTGACATGCGAACCTCCAAAATTCGCCCGACTCCCGCCGATGCGTCGCCGCCAAAGGCCCGAAGGGTCACTGTTGCCCAAACCAGCCCACATAGGTGCGTGCCGATAGGCACCCGTAGAACTTGCAGCCGGTGAAGTTGAGGCACCCGAACAGTCACAACAGCAGTTACTGAAGATGAGCGCATGATCCAACAGTCGCACTGGAGACCTCTGCCTCTGATGAGCTCGCGTTCATCAACGATCGCATGCGCCGCACAAAGTTCTTTGGGGACGAAGCTCCCCCCGGTTTAACCTTCCCGACTTGCAGATCGCGCCACCAAGAACGTATATGAACCGCCAAACCGACTCAAATCTGTCCGAACCACCACCTAGAAAGTACATCAGCCAACATCAGAGACTATAGTGGTTCATTACTTCGGCCGCCGCAGACTCAAGTCCCGGGAATAACGTTTGTTGAGTAATTTCAAGTAGTTTGAGGTCATTCAAGATATGTTCCTTCTTCTCATGTGCCACGCTCAATGTGTAATGTCCGTACGGACGAACAGAGTCACTCCACTCCACCGTTGGTTCGTAGTCAAACTGCTCACGGTACGCAGACACCAAGAATGCACTAGATTGTGCACGAATTCGCTCATCCTTCTGCTGTGGCTCAACAACAAAAACGCCATATAAATCCTTCATGTCAATTCGTTCTTCGAAATAAGGCTTTTCCTCTCTGATTTTTTGATAGAGTCGCGCCATGATTGCATCGAAATTATATTGCATTGAAAACGGACGTTGAGGATGCAGCCCTTCCCGACTGAGCAGCCAGTGTTTATCAATTGGCGATAGTTTAGCAAAATTAGCAATAACACTGACTGTGTCGCTATTGAAAGACTTTATCAACGGCTTTGGAAAAGAAAAAATATGCAGGCCGCCGTTCTCACGGTCGTGTTGCCCATCTTTTTTACACGCAAAGAATAAAGCAACCAAAGGGTTTTTCGTGACGTCAAGCAGGCGGGTCTTAAGGCCATAATGCTGGGCAATCTGTAACTGTTCCAATGCCGTATCAGCACTGTTCATTTCTTGTGGTCGGCGAGCCAACAGGTCAACCAACATCTTATCTTCGACATCCGAAAGGTCCTCGCGAAATATAGATGATTTAGGATGCCACCCATATCTTTGCTCACCTCGGAAGTACAAGGGTGTTCCTATGTCAATTTTATGGATTTCATTTAATAGGTCAGCTACAGACTGAATTACAATTTCATCATTTTGGGAGAGCAAATTGGTTGAATCCTCGTTTTCTTCGTACAGTGTAGCTTCCCATAGTTTCGCACACAACGTATTTGTACGGGACAGGATCGCCGTTTCTAAGCGTGCACCAGCCACTACTGCAAACCTGAGATCGGCATCGGAAAGGTTAGCCCATGTGAGATCAGCATCAGTGAGATTTGCTTTCTGTAGTATAGCGTTGTTGAAGTCAGCACCAGTCAGCGAGGCTTGTTGTAGATCAGCACCTCCGACGATTGCATTATCGAATCGAGCAATTGGTGCCACAATATTACGGAGGTTAGCATTTGCTAGATTCGCATCCTTGAAATTCGCGCCCACAAGTTTCGCATTCATGAAATTGGCCCTTTCAAGATTAAAGCCCTGGAAATTTGCTTCCCAACTCAGTTTTAATCCTGAAAAATTAGGCTCAAAGTCGCTGGATGCTCGGCGCACATTCCAAGCCTTCACACCTTCATGCCACCAATTAATATGATTCTGATCTGCCATATGATTTCCCTTGGCGACAGCATACTGGCCTATTCTGATGGTTATACAATTCAGGTATCTGGATTTATGCAATCTTTTCTTGTTGCAATTGGATCAGCAACGCAATGCTGTCGCAATCGGCTTACCCGTGTCTCCCATGGTAACGATGTGGCTTTCCAGGTTTCTCGCTATGTTGCCGACAGTAGACCCCGCGACAAGGTTCTCCACCTCACCCAGGATGGGTTGCAATTCCCCGACCGAACCTTCGAAGACCTTGATGCGGTCCCTCAAAGCGTCATACACCTGTTCCTCCACGGTGTCCGACATCACATAGTTGCGGATGGAGAGAGTTCGCGTTGCTTGATTGATGCGGTCAATGCGGCCAATGCGCTGCTCAACGCGCATCGGATTCCAAGGAAGATCGTAATTGACCAAGGTGCTTGCAGTTTGAAGGTTGAGACCTTCACTGGCTGCGTCAGTGCACAGCAAGATGGTTATCTCGCCGCGGGCGAGTGCCTGGGTCAGCCGATCCTTGGTCACCGGAGTCCAAATGCTTTCGCTGAACAGCCTGGCCCCGTGACCGGAGTAGGTGCCAACCTGGGACCCGTAGGCCGATTGCAAGGCGTCCCGAACATATTCCAGCGTATCCATGAACTGCGTGAACACCAGCATTGCCCTGCCGTCAAGCCGACAGTCATGGAGATACTGCACGAGACTGGCAATCTTGGGATCGCCGGATCCACGCACTGTGGCTTTGATTCTGGCGGCGAACCTGCGAAGTTCTTCCATCTCTTCTGCATTGAACCCCTGATTTCCGCCAGCTATGGACACACTTGGATCCAGCCCCAATTCCAGCAACGCTATTTCGTCATCCGGCAAACCAGTGTCGGTTAGAGCACGCTCGATTGTTCGTTCGATGGCTTGCCAACTGGAAGTCAACCGCCGCCGGTACATTGACAGAAGGAAGCCGAATCCCCGTTCTCTGCCGCGCCTCATGGCCCAAAGGCCGGCCAGAAAGCCATCAAGCTCCCGATACAGGCTTCGCTCCTCCCAAGTTGCGAACTCGATCGTCTCTTTGGATGGCTGCCGTACCGCAAACGCTCCCTGCAAATCCGCATCCCTGCGCGTGCGCCGCAGCATCAGGCGCCAGCCAGGCGAGCGTTGGCGGATGTTTTCCAGGAGTTCACCGCACAGGTCATGCCGAATCAGAGTGTCCGCATCCTGCATGGCATCGCGCCCGGGTTTCCCAAATTCTGTCAGCAGACGTCTCAGGAACGGTGGCAATGCACTGCGTTTGCTGGGCTCCAGCTGTGTTGGCGATGTCTCCCCCACTCCTCTTCCTAGGATTTCCCAGCTTCGATCAACCTTGGGAGCAGCTAGTGCTGTGTAGAACCTTTCGAATTCGGACCAGGAGTGCAGAGGAGACGATCGGGGTTCAGAATCGGGTTGGATGACATTCAGGAGGTCAAACAACTCAACCAAGTGAAGTTGGACCGGCGTCGCGGTCAAAAGCCACAGGGTTCCAGCGATCTTGGCAAGTACCTCTTCTAACAGCTCCAAAACCTGATTCGGCCGCCGAATTCCTGATTTGAGGTCGGAACCTGGACTGCGACGGCGTGCATGGTGCGCTTCATCCACTATTACCAGATCCCAATCCGGTCCTTGCAGTAGACGGTTACGCCAAGCCGGTTGCCGCATCAGATGCCACGAAGCAATGAGCATGGGTTCTTCAAGTGGGTCAGCTACAGACTGCTCACTACCATCAACCTGTAGGAGCCGGCCCCTCTCCAGGCGCGGAACCAGCAGACTGAACTTCTCCGCAAGTTCCTCCTGCCACTGAATACAGACATTGGCGGGGGCCAGAATTAACACTCTCCGGCACTTGCCCTGTGCCTGCAAGTCCTGCATGGCAGCGGAAGCCGTGATCGTCTTGCCCAAACCCACCTCATCAGCCAACAGGCGGGACTCCGGCCATGCGGCAAGGAGCCGGTCACGGCCTTCCCGTTGATGCGGGTAGAGTTGCAGGGGCTTGACAACCGGTTCCGGAATCGGATGCGGCCTGTATTGGACGTATTTCAGCAACTCCTGCCGTACAGCCTCAGGCAGCGAGTATGACCTGCTGTGGGGACCGCCTTGCCACAACCGATCGAGTTCCTCAAGGGTCGCGGGGAACCAGGCTTCCTGATCCAGCCAAGACCGACGGACCGAAAGCGATTCGATGTTCGAGTCCCAACCAGCCAGTGTTTCGTTATTGGACCCTTCAATGCCAACGGCATCGTCCCTGGAATCCCAAAACATGCCCACTTTCTGATGGAAGAGCTGGCCTTTCGGACCGATGATGATGCGGGTTTCAAGTCGGCCTTCCCTCATCAGCCAGGCCAACACCGACAGATGGTCCCGCTCGATGTCGCTTCTGGTAATCAAGGACCTAGCCAGCCGGTCGGCAAGTTCCCGAGGGATTTCCCGACGGCCGCTTAATGCCTCCACATCCTGCGGACTCCATTCCTTCGGGCTTGCCATCAGGCGCATGGAACCGTTGTTACGAATGAAGGATTCCAATCCCGAACCAACCGACGCGAGGCCGCCTGAACTGAAGTATCCGACGGCCCGGGTGTAGCGGATCGCTCTCCCCAGGAGCGGAATGTACACATCATTCAGGAAGTCGTCACCGAGCCCGTACTTGGGTTTCAGTGTCAGATCACGGAATCCAGACATTCCCGACCCAGTCCGTTGCTAACCGTAGAGATCCATCTGCGAGATGCCGGGGTCCGGGGGCTCCAGGTCATGGAACAGGTCCAGGGTTTGGCGCATCGACTCCAAGGTTCGCGCCTCGGGCAGGGCCAGTTCGCCATTGCTGTTTCTGTGTCTTGGGACAACCCTCAGAGCTGCATCCACCAACTCCTTGAGATGCTGGCTCTGATCAAGCTCCCGGTCAGCGAGCCACTGGCGTGACGCAACCGCTCCGTCCTGTTCGTGTATCACCATCAGGGCATGAAGCCGATCAATCCACGTATCCAACAGGTAGAGGGAATCCACTTGGAAAGCCCGCGCCTCAAAACGTCTGACCGGGGTCAGGATCTCGGCGGTGCCGCTCTTGGTCTCCACCAGATGCCAACCCTTGCGCAGTTCGGTCTCCAAATCCAGGTGTGTCGCATGGGAAAGCTTGATTGCCTCGCTGGCGGGGAACTTGGGAGCACCGAAGTCATGCCAGGCAAGCAGCCACCACTGGGTAGGCGGATCAAACTGGTACTCCTGACGGCCCTGGAGCAACCGGGCAATCTTGGTGCGACCGACTTCCTCCCGAGCAAGGTTCAAAACCACCTCAGGCGAAATGACCTGACGATTGCCGTCAGCGTCAAGGTTGCCGGTGTAGACAGGCCAGTGCCGGGACAGAACCGAAAGCACCGAACCGAAGGACGCAAGGGTTACGTCCACTCCTGCTAAGCCATTCTCGGCGTGCCGAATTGCTGCTTCGTGTGCCGCCTCCCGAACTTCCGACTGGATGTCATCCCACCACGCAGGCTCAGAACTCCCTCGCTTGGTACAGGTGAGGAGGATCGTGGCATTTGCCGCATTCTTGCCTTTCTGGTGAAGCGAATGCTCCGACTCGGTGGACACTGGCCACGAAGACTCGATGCGGAAACCGGCGTTGAGGAGTCCCGTGGCCAATGCATTCCAAGCATCAGCTCTCTTGTGAGTGAACATCACCGTCATGGCACCGCTATCTCGCAACACCCTGTATGCCTCGGAGAAGGCACGAGCAATCATGGACTGGTAGTGGTCATCAGCAAGTTCCTGCGCAGTTACGGCACCAGGCGGCTTCTTGCCGCGCCCGGAGTGGGTGGCCATGTCGGCGAAACGGGCTCGGTTGGACACAGCCTCATTGTCCTTGTCGGAGAGGGGCTGTCGACAGAGTTCCGGCCAGTAGGGCTTGAGGGAGCGCCTGAGCCAGACATAGAAGTAGTCCGACAGTTCCCCATACATGACGTTGTCGTAGTACGGAGGGTCTGTCACGATGGCATCAACGGACCGATCCTCGTAGGGGAGTGCCGTGGCTGACGCCAAGGTGGGTTCCGCCGGAAGAATCGATGCAGACTGCTGATCCTGAAGCAGTGTTCCATCGCTAGGGGTATGTACCGTACCCACAAGGTTAGCTATGTCTCGGTAACAGTCCACAACCTGTTCAAGCCCCCAGCGACAGGCATCAACACCCTCCATTTCCGCACAAGCCCACTTTATACTGAAGTTGTGTTGATCAAATGTACTCCTCATTTTGATTCTCGTAGCATCCCAGCTTGCTAGGCGACTGTTGTAATTCGCCACCTTGTCAATCGCGAATGCGAGGTACATGTTGAGCGCCTTGAGTGTATCCAAGTCCAGTTCGTCAGAGGCTTCCTCAAGAACTTCGTACAGGCATTCAACCGCAGTGACTATGGTAACCAATTGGCGGGAAGTGAACATGTCATACCAACGGGGCATGCCGTATCGTTGCGGTTCAGAAGTTTTGTTCCCGTCCGGAATGAACTCTGTAGGTATCAGCCCTTTTGCATCCCATTCCTCCCACTTGACCTTGAGAAACTGCTCAGCTTCCTCCAAGGCAGCGAAGTCTTCGTCAACTGGCACCCTGAACCGGGTCCCGCGGCCGTTGGCGGGACGATAGGCGATGGCTTGCAGGAACAGGCCCATACGTCCGGCACGGGCTTCGGCTGCAATGTACTTGCCATCGAAGGTGTCTCCAGTAAAGACACTAGTGCCTGCACCATTTTTGTAGGTGAACCGATTGCCCTCTGATGCAGTCACGTTGTCGATCAACTCGATTGAGATTGTCCCGGTTTTGCTATCCGGATGCAGTTTGATCGCCACTTTCTGTTGGGCGGTACGGGCCAACCAGTGATTGGGGAGCAGAGGGGTGGGGTGACCAGTGGTGGGACAAGGTACGGTTAGTGCCCAGACGTAACCGCGGATGGTTTCCCCATTCACATGGTGGAAGAATCCCGATAGTTTGCTCTGAATCCGGCGAACCCACTTCTCGCCATGCTCGGTCAGCAACCCTTTGAGTTCCATCCTGTGGATGAACGGGAGGCTGGTTGTTGCAGTAAGAATGGCGGTGGCCACCGGATTGAGTTCAGTCGTCAGCCCATGGCATCCGTATCTCGCTGCTTCAAAGGGAATGGAACCTCCACCACCAAAGGGATCCAACACTACTGGGGGTCTGATGCCTTCAAGTAAGGTGGAGTGATTGAACAGCTTGTGGATCAGATTCCTGGTCGCTTCATCGGGTGTTGATGTGAATGCTCTTCTGTACCCGTAGGGATTGGCACCTAGATGTACTCCTTGGGCTTTTGCCTGTACGATTGCACTCCTCACAGCAACCGGGTCCCCTTTGATACCTAATGCTGTGAGGAACCACTGTCGATACTCATCTTCAGATTGGAAATGGGTGTTCAGCAATTCCTGAATTTCAGATGGGGGGGGGGCGAAGATTGGTTTCTATCCATGCTGGCAGTAGGGCGGCCAGCACCGCCGCCCTTGCCAAAATCAGAGGCCGACGTGCCCACCAAACGTGCAAGAAGTACAGGGGTGGAAGGGAGCTTGAGGCTGCTCTCTCCCTCAGGGATTCCGCTCCCAACTGAGGGGTTGGCATCCACTGGGTAGCCAGTCGGGGAGTGTTCATGAGGTTCTGTCTCTTCAGGGTCCTGCCAAGCCGGTAACAGAGTTGCAACAACAGCCGCGCGTGCGGTGGTCAACGGTCGACGAGCCCACCACACATGAAGTCGGTTGGGTGGCGGCTGTTGTCCGGCGGATACGTCGCGGAGCGACTCCGCGCCGATGGTCGCCGCAGGAAACCATCGCGTGATCAGTGGGCGGTGTTCAGTCATGGAGTTAACAACTTCCTCAATGCTGGGAGGCCGCCCTTGTGAGCGGCATGGGCATGCCAGTAGGTAGCCTCTTCCTCGGACATTCGCGCAACGCCTGTCGCCACCTTCTTTACGCGCTGGTAGCCGGCAAGTGGTTTGACTGCCCTCAGAATCAACAGAACCTGAACCCCCAGGTGTTCGTCTAGCTGCAATGGCCGATCCAGCGCCAATGACAGGCGTCTGGATGCGCGCGTCAGGGTTGCCTGGACTGAATCCACAACAGCTTCTGCACGCCAGCCATGCAGAGTGACCGACCGACCATCCACGTCCGAGACCTCAAACCGGTTGATACAACCCTCGGAATCACGGCTCGCAACCAGCCGGTACGACAGGGTCATGCTGTTTTCAGGACGGTGAGGGACCTTGAAACCATGGTCCCTCTCACGGCGTCCTGGATGGTTTGTTTCTCATTCCCCTCGACCGATGTCGAGGCCGGGAAGGTGAACACGAGCCTGGTTGTGCATGCAGTTCCTTCGCCTTGCCTAAGGATGGCCTTGAGGCTGTCCCCCATCATCAGGGCTTGTGGTGCAGAGCATGTCATCTTGAGGGTGAATGGCTTGCCCTCGGTTTCCGTGTCCAGATCAACACTCAGTGATGGATCAATGTTGGGGTGGATTCGAACCTGCGCGAGCGTGTGCAGGGCTTTGGCCACACACCCAAGCGCGGCTTCCTGTTCGGCATCCCATTCCAGACTCAGCTCCTGCATGTGTAGGGCCGATGCCTCCTGTACTTGGGCAACTACATCCTCAATCGCTTCCGCAGGCGCACGCGTGGATTGGAATTCACGGGTAGGCAGAGGTTTGCTGCAAACGCAGGGATGCTCGCCACATTCGGTACAGACTTCGGGGGATGGTTTGTCGCAAACACAGGATTGTCTGCCGCATTGGGAACACGGTTCCGGTTTGGTTCCAGGCACATGGAGGCTGTCGTCTTCGTCAAGGCTGAAGAAATCCAGGTCCAGCTTTTCCACCCAGCCACCGTTCGCCTGCTGACAGTCCCAAACATCCATGCGGATGCCGTTCTGGACAACCGTCCGCAGCTGCCCGGGATCCAGAAGCATGGGACTGCTGCCGGAACTGGCCATGAACTCTTGTACGCCGCGAATGGTGATGCTGCGGCTAAGGCGCTGGCCCAACATCTGCCTCAGCCGCGCCGGGTCCATGGGAGGACTGTCCGCAGTCAGGAGCTTTCCCCGCTCGCGCAATTCCTCGAAGATGACCTCGGTCTGGTTCCGCTTGGCACGTGCCTTGCTATCCACCGTAAGTTCCACGAGTTCCAGCCTGTCGTTGCCAGCTGGATACCAGCAGAGATTCATGACATTCGCGACGGCGACGCGGGCTTCCAACTGCTGCTTGTTGCAACGGTCCCTGAGATCGCTCAGGACATCCGGGCTCAGGCGTTCCGTGACCGAACCATCCTGGACCAAGGTGTCTAGGGCGATGCGGCGTTGTAGGGCACTGAGCATGCGGTCGTAGTACCGGGCATTCGGCGCAATGAACACCATGTGGTTCAGGTAACGCCGTTGTCCGCCACTGTCCAGCTGGTTCCAGTGGTCCTGAATAACCTGGGGCGGAGCACCGTAGTCGACCACGCCGTGTTCGCCCTCGAACTGTGCCCAGCCCAAAACACAAATGTTGATGTGGGCAAGGTTATCGGACGCTTTTTCGTTGAGGTACATGCGACGGACATTGCCGGTGCTGCTGCTGGAAGAGAAGAGGTTCTCCAGCAACTCCTGTGCCGCACTGCGCGCTTGCGATGTCCGCACTTCGTTTGTCCGGTCGACTACCATCTTGGTCAAGGACGGCTCCGTCTTGAATCGGAAGCCCTCGCTGTCCTGGTGCAGGTACCAGGCCTCTCGAACCAGCCGGGTCCATCCATCCAGCAGGATGTCCGGGTCCGTGTCGGGTTCCAGCGTGGTGGTCAGCGTGTGTCCCTGGGTCATGGCCGCGCCCAAGTGCAGGGAATGGACAAAACAGGTGATTGCGGCGTGGCGGATGCAGGACGCGTTGTATCGCTGGTCGATTAGGTCCGCCCTCGAAGGTTCATGCTCATTCTCATTGGCCACATCGGCCCGTGCCACGGCTTCCATCTGCGGCTGCTGCAGGGCTTGGGTCAACTGCGGTCGAATGATGGTCCCGTCAGCCAGGTTCAGATGATGTGGATGGATTGCACTGGCGGACTCTGCTCCGCTTTGCCAGAGCAACTGAATTGTCCGGGCCAACAGCCGCAGGGCTCCGCGGGTACGTTGAAAGTAGGGATTGGTCGAAAGCCGCTTGTCCAGCAACACGATGAGTTCCGGATGGAACGGCCAGGTCTCGTGCATACGGGATGCCAGACGCACGGGAGCCAGTTCGGCAGGCAAGCCATTCTCCCAGCGTTGCTCGGCCGCAGTCAGCGCATCCGCATAGGAAGCGGCAATGTCTGCAATGTTGGAGCGATCCACATGCTCAAATAGCCGGCGGCTCAGAATTGATGGCAGGTCTTCCTCCCTATGGTTTGGACACATTTTGAGGCCTGGATCGTATTGTCGGGCCGGTTGGGAAATGGTGTTCAGGGGCCGGACAGCTCCGTTTCGAGAGGGGGTGCGCGCAGCCACGGGCGTGCCGGCGCGATGGGGTGGCCAACGGCCGCGGAATTGGCGGTGTTTCGGCCCGCGGCTGAGCGGGCGGCAAACCATTTGTGGATTTCCGCCTCGAAATGGTGACGCTTGATATCGCGCAGGGAAAAAGGGCCCAGGGGCCGCGGCCCCTGGAGCCGGGCCTGCAGGCGGGCCCAGAACAGCGCGGCGAAGACGATGTTGAAATGAAAGTGCAGCTTGGCCTGCGAACGGGCCTGGCAATGGTTGAGGCCCAGGTGCTGCTTGGCGTCGCGGAAGGCAAACTCAATCCGGAAGCGGGCGCCGTAGATCCGGAAGAGGCGTGCCGGCGCCAGATCCAGGTCGGTGCTGTACAGGAGCACGCCCTCCTTCGTCCGCGGGTCGGCCCCGCGCGGCAGGACGTACACCACCTGCATCCAACACTGCCAGGTCTTGCCGTGCAGGACCGCGTGGTACAGGTCGACCTGCTCGTCGTCCAGGGTCGTGCGGGTCATGCGCGCCGGGTCGCGGCGGTCGAAACCGCCGTCGAACTGCCGGCGGCGACCGGGTCGCCGTTCGTGGGGGCCGGTATAGGGGAAGCGCAGGACCGAGTCCTTGCGCAGCCGGCCCACCGCGTGCAGATGCAGCGCCCGCACCCCCTCCACGAAGGTCCGGCTGGCGTAGCCGCCGTCGGCCACCACCCAGCGGGTGCCGAGGCTCTCCCTGGCCCCGGCGGCCACCGCCTCCCGCACCAGGGTCAGGGCCGTGTCCACGGTCGTCTCCCGACCGGTGTCCGCCCCGCAGGCCTGCCGGCGCGACCGGACGGTGCCCGGGGACTGCCGGGCGCAGAGGGGATAGGCGCCGCCCTCCTCGATGTCCACCGCGGCCAGCAGCGTGACCTCCAGCCCCCAGCGGACGGCGCGGGCCATGCCGCTCCAGAACCAGCCCGTGCCCCAGGTCTCGTGCCCGCTCTTGGACACGAAGCTGGCATCCACCGCCAGGGCCGACCCCAGCCCTTCCGGCACCCGCGGATGCAACGCCCCCAGCGCGGCCACGGCCAGGCGCGCGAAGGGGAAGGGCCGCCCGAACCAGCGTGCATGGGTGCGCGCCGACCGGCCGCCGTAGCGTGCGAGGTCGGTGAAATGGACGCGCCCCGGCAGCCACTGCAGCAGTTCCACCAGGTGGACGAAATGGGCCGCCTGCGGTTTGCCGCAGGGCAGCAGGGCGAGTATAGTACGCAACAATCGCACGGAACACCTCTATCGATGATGCTTTGAACTACATCAACGATAGCAGGTCCCGTGCGGTTCCTTTTGGGGACCGGAAGCCCCCCCCGATTTATCCGCCGGTCAGGCCCATGGTCCCGTATAGCCTGAAATGGGAGCGGGAAAACGGCTCAAAACTGTCCAAACCATAGATCAAAGGAACCAGCAGCATTAGGCAGTTCCCGAGCCTCGCCACGTTCGATGTGCGCAACAGACAAAGAAGTACGGGCAGTTAGAGCCTTTAGCGAATTGACTGTATGCCGCCCACTTATACTGCCCCAAGATACGGAGCGCCAAGTACCTGGACCATCGGCGATCCCCGTTTCAACGAAGTCGTTTCCAAAAGGTGTAATACCTCCATTGGCAAATATATTACCAACTGCTTGTTCCTTAATTTGAATTGATGCACAAAATGTCTGTCTTTTCAACATGCGCATGTGAGCTGTTCCTGCAGCGACAGCCAATGCCTGCACCAAATCCTCGTCCAAACCGGTTTCACGGGCTACGACAGTGGCCTCACAAATGAGACGACAAAGTGTGACATTGAGCAGTAATTGCCGGGGTATGCACATGTCAGCGTAAGTGCGGAATTGGTAGTCGGCGAAACGCCGCCCGCTAATGTACGCGGGCGGCGTTTCGCCGACTACGGAATTTTCGCCATTTGGAAATGGCAATTGCTGTTCAAGAATTTTTTTGGCAGCCGCAGGTGCCATCATTTCACCCTGTGTTGGCAAACGATACCGTTTTCTTGACAAGCCTGGCACGATGTCAGCCATTGCCAATAGATGCTCACACCCCATGCCCTCTCCAACCAGTCGCTTGTGCACACCAAACGCCATGACATGGGCACAATGAAGGCAAACAAGAGCCTTGCCCCTACCCTTGACTTCCCTAACTCTACGCATGGGCGGTAGCGGCGCGGTCTTGGGATCAGACTGCTCATGCATCCGCATGACGAATCCATCCCCGTCCGGAACGGGTTCGTATCAGGCCCCCTTGTCTCCCTTGCCTCCTCGACCATCATCCCCTCGGGCATGCGGAAGCCGCAGCTTCAAGTCGGCCAACATGGGTGTACGCTTCCCGCAGGCAGTACATGGCACTGAACGGCACCACAGAGCCGCCCATGGGCGCAAGGGACCGACACCCCAGTGATCCACCTTGGGCCAGAACGGCGCCAGTCGGTTCTCCAGTTCTCTGTCGATCCAGCGGAACATGGCATCGGCTGCATCGACCAGAACGTTGCCGGTGCCCAAACCTTCTGAAGGCCATGGCAGATCCGGCTGCGGTGGCCAATCACGCCTCTGTGTATCACGGGCAATCAGCCCTGCCAGCAGGGCGGCCGTGGGTGCATAGTCGCTGCCGTCGGCCTGCACCCCCAAACCGCATGCTTCCAAGGGAATGGTCCCGCGACCGCAGAACGGATCCAGGATGCGGGCATCTGGCAACCACTTCCGCACCTCAGCCATGCCTGTATTCCGATCTTCCGACAGCGCAGCACGGATCGCTGCCTTGACCTGCTCCTGAGTCGCCTCATCAGTCGGCCAGTCGATCAGAGTGCACAGGATGATGGCCCGGCACAGAGCCGGTGGGCGCAGAGCAAACCATGGTCCGACACCAGCGATGTCATCGCCTCGCCCCCAGCCCTTACGGCAACGTTCAGCGACCTCAGCGGACGGGAACCAGTGCTCAATCACCTTGTCCGGCATGTTTCTCTCCTTTGCCCTATGGCAGGGGGAACGCGATGTGTCCGCGGGCTCGGCCATCGCGCATAACGTTCTCATCGGGATTGGGGTAGGTGTCCAACCTTGGTTGACTGTCGCAATCTCGAACAATGTAAAGCCAGTACTTGTCAGGGTGGCGGGCTGCTGTCTGGCACTCGTGTGGTGTGCACCGGTATTCAGTGGCTCCTGCCTGCAAGCCCTTTACCTCGACCCAACGCTCTTCGGAACCGCGCACGGCAAGCAGATCAAACCCTTGGCCTTGGGTAGACACATCAACCACGGTGAAGCCTTGTTCCGCCAACTCCGTCCGAGCCAGACGCACGGCCACAGTCTCTGAGGACTCCCGCCTGGACCTGGCTGCGATGGGCAACGTTGCCATATGCGATATGGAGCGAACTTCAACCGTCGGATTGTGGGTACGCAAACGAGCTCTGGCATTCCGATCACCAGCCCGCAACAGGCGGCGTCCGATCCCACGCTGCGCTCGGCTCAGTAGCTGCTGCCTCCTGGCATCCAAGGTCGTCGGGGTTCCCAAACAAGCTTTCGCCAATTCCCGTGCTTCCAGAGGATCAGGCAGACAGCCTGGCAAGCGATCGGCTGTCCCCGTCCACTCTGTCAATGCACCCATGTCCAACATCCGGGGGTGGCTGCCATCGGGACGCGTGTGAATCAACACGGTCCGTTGTCCATCTCCATACACGTGTATGTTTGCATCGTCTCCTTTGGGATCCTGCAGAGGCATATTCCCGTCGGGCTTGCCTCGTGCTGCCACTGCAGCCGCTATGACTGCCAATCTGGGACTGTCTGGAGACAGTAGTTCAACCCCATCCTCGGCGAGTTCCGGATCACACGACGCGGTGAACTCTCCGCAGGGCACGGCTCCGCCCTGAATGTGCAACTGACCTGAACGGCCACCGGGTTGTACTGTCAACAGGCCTGCCGAGTGGCATGTGTCCAACCACCATTGAACATGGAAGGGGTTGATGGCTTGCCGTCGGCAGCGGTCCAGAAAATCATGATCCAGAGACGGAATGACATCTGGGTCCGGCTCACCACGGATGGCTCGGGCTGCGGCCATCAGCTGTTCTGAAGAAGCATCGATCCCTACTCGATTCACGGCCGATGCCAAGCAATCAAAAATAGCTCCTCGCAGGGCTCTACTTGCCTCCGCCACGCGATCCAACAGCGTGCCCCATGTGTCTTCCTCCCGTGTGCCCACGGACAGCATGTTGACAGTGCGTGCGGTGCGTGTCTGTCCAATTCGATGGATGCGTCCACACCGTTGCTCCAATCGCACCAGACTCCAAGGCAGGTCCCAGTTGATCAGCAATGAGGCGGTTTGGAGGTCAATACCTTCACCGCCGGCATCCGTACTGATGAACAGATCCGTCTGGCCGTTCTGAAATCCCTTGCGCAATTCGTCTCGCTTCCGCGGGCTGAGCCCACCGTGATAGAGAGCCACCTTGCGTCCGTCATTTGCCATGTACTCTGCCAACCAAGCCGCCGTGTCCAGGTATTCGGAAAACACCACCGCGGGTTGTCCATCGGCCAGCAGTTCTGTTAGGGCAGCTAGCTTGGCTGTTGGTTCGCCATGCCGGGCCTGAGTTGCTTGTAACAGATCCGTCAAGACCAAAACCTCTGCCAATCGATCAATCGACCCTGCTGCCTGCGCACGACGTTCCTCGTCCGCCTGCTCGCCCTCCACTGGGATCGAGACCTCCTCGCCTTGCAGGCGTGCCAACCGACGCTCCAGACTTCGGGCCAAGGCAGTTGGTGATGAAGCTGCCCGTTTGGCATACACGTCAGCCACCAGGGTTCGTGCCTCGGGTTCGCACCACTCATGCATATGGGCACGAACCCGGTCGTGCAGATCCAGTTCCCAGGCTCGGGGTTCAACTCGAATGTTGTCGACAGTACGGGGTTTGAAGACAGGTTGGCCGTGCATGTCAAGAATCTGTTCCTTCATGCGACGGATCCAACGAGTGGGCGGCAAGGACGAATCGAGAGAAGCATTTGGATCCAGCAGTTGCTGCAAGGCAAGCCACTGTGTCGCGTCGCCGCGATGAGGTGTAGCAGTCAGGAGCAGCACCTGTGGAGTGTTGCTGCACAAGGTCTCGGCTACCGTGCGCAAGCTGACAGCCGTCGTGGTAAGGCGGTGTGCTTCGTCGAAGATCACCGCATCCCAACCGTCTGCACAAAGGGTCTGCAACTCCAAATTGCGCGCCAGCAAGTCGATGGACACAACCCACATGGCGTGGGTGCCCGGATCCGACTCACGATCCATGATCGCTATGTCAAGGCCAGCGAAGCGTCTACAGTCGTCCTGCCACTTGTCAGTGAGGCCAGCCGGACAGCAGATCAGCACACGATTGCGGCCCAGGCGACCGAGGCGGCGAGCCTCGGCCAACCACAGGGCTGTGATCACAGTCTTGCCGGCACCCGGTTCGTCTGCCACCAGGAATCGAAGATTCGGTGACAGAGGCAACATGCGTCTGTATACAGCCTCCACTTGATGAGGAAACGGGATCAGATCTCCGCCGCGCAGCGGAACTGACGCCTCCATTGACGCGGCCATGTCCTGCAACCACAGCGCACCCAACCAGGCAAGGGTCTTGGCGGAACGTGTATCAAGTGAGGGGGGCATGAAATCAGGAGCAAAGCAGTTGCCTCATGAGACTGGCAGCACTGCATCCGTTGGTTCGTGATGGACCGGAGCAAACGCGAAGTCGCGTTGGGAGGCTTGAGGTTAGAGGGACCTATGTCCAGGGTTTCGGTCAACAGACTCGTTCAGAACAAACCATCGCAGGACAGCAATTCAACACGCACTGCTTGAATCGGCCACAGCGTTGACTCGCTCTGTCGCACAACAGGGAACGGCTGTGCTCTTACCTTGCACTCTGCTGCACTGGACGTACGGGAGAGACAACGTGGAGCACATTGTCGCATGCACATTTGAATCCGTTGCAGGTTCCCGTTCCTGCAGGAGGGTGGCGAGGTCGGTGTACTCACACTCCAGCCGGGCCTCCTGTTTCCGTCATGCCGGAAGGTCAGAGCCACCGCGGTGACGGTGCGGCCCGCCCCCAGGTGCTCCCGACCATAGGGTCGTTGCCGGATTTGGGCCAGCCCCTCGTGTGCGGGGAGGTTGTACTTGGCCTCGATCACATAAATGTGGTGGGACAGCGTGATTTCGTGGGCGGAGGGCCACACTGCGCTGCAACAGGGCCTGGTACGCCTTGGTCGCTGCCATGCACAAGTTGTTGACCCTCCTCAACGCGGTGATGAGGGCCAGACGCCCTGGCGGATACCTCCCCAGACGATGCCAGGGACTTGACTTGCAACACAGTTGCTATCAGCCCTCCGGGTGGGGCCGTTGTTAAGGGTATCCGAACAGATGTTCTAGATCCACAATGTCGCAAAAGTGGGCTTCATGAAGGGCTAACGGCCTGTCCAAGACCTCTGGACGTGTCTGGTGGGCACCGACAGACTCGAAATCCGGATCTGCCCAGCCCAGTAGGTGGACATCGCGGGTGCAACGTGCTCCAAGACTGGGAACAGGGACGGAATCATGGCTTTGCCAGTTCAAATCAATCCATTTGATTATGTGATATTTTGTTCGGATGCCCTTAACAAGGGTGGGGCCGCCGGAAGGCGATTGTGCGCCGGATCCGGAAGCAGGGAGCCGCTCATGTGCTGCGCGTGCGGGCCCACCACAAGGGCCTTCACCACCGCCTGGAGGACACCTTCGCCCTGGACCGGGCCAAGCGCTTCGCCGGGTCCTCCCACGACTACGCGGACACGGTCGGGAAGGGCCACGGGCGCATCGCATTCCGCCGCTGCCGGACGACCGGCGACCGCCCTGTCGCCCCCGGCCGCGAAGGTTGCCACCACCGCCGGCAGCACCTCCAACGGCAACCAGTAAAACCGTAGTAGTAGGCCGGAATCAGGTTGTTTCCTCCACTGAGCCACTGTTCTCTCCCTACTTGGCAGTCCTGATTCCCGTGATATGCTGGATTCCATGCCGATCCCCATCTGTTACCCATGATGTCTCCATGTCCTCTCCCTCTGCATCTGTAAACGTTTCCTACCAACCAGCACCCGACCGCCGCACCGTAGCGGTCAACGGGGCTTTTGGGGGCGTGTACAACGGCCCCGAGGTAGTCGTACATCTGTACATAGAACAAGATCCTGCGGTCTTCGCAACTACCCAAGAGTTGGACTCCCACGGCCATCCGGTGGCTGGGACCGAGAATCCCTATCCCCAGAGCGTTGCCACCCGCATACGAGAGATCCAGACGACTTTGGTCTTGAGTCCGGAAGTGGCCATAGGCCTTGGCGGTTTTCTGCAAGCACAGGGCGAACGGGCCCAATCGCTGTATGGGAAGCGGAACCAATAAACCAGAATTGCGTTGAGTTCGGATTTCTATTGCAGGAGAATGAAAATGCACCCTGAGACTGCTGTTGTCTGGTCCGACGCGCCATTGCTGACCGGCAACGAAGACGCTCTGGACCATGTCAGCATTTGGGACCAGTCCCCGCGGGATCCTGAACCACAATCGGATGGCTGGTCTTTCCTCACCCCACATACGGTCTTCAAGTCTGCCCAATTTCTGGAACCTGCCAACTCTTATGCTTCCCGTAATCCCGTGGATTGGATGGCGGTACCTTTATATCCAGGCCCGGTTCCGCAGAGCAGTATACCCGGCAGAGTCTCGTTTTCCTACTGCGTACCCTCCTCCATGGCCACGTCCGGCCTTTCCCTGACCTGCCATATTGAGGGCGAGCCCTTTCAACTGGATATTGGGCAGCATGATCATGACCGCTTCGTCCTGCACCACCGGCACTGGTCCCTGTGCGGTTTTGGAGACACCCTGTGGGAAGCGGAGCAGGATCTGTGGGGCCGGGCCCAGGCTATCGCCCCAGCGTATCTGAACCGCTCCCCGGAGCAGCAGACAGCCCAGGCCCAGGCATTCCGCACCTTCCTGGAACGAGCACTCTGAATGGCGAATCGGCCCACCCGCAAAATTCGCCGCGCCCTGCAGCAGAAAGGCTTTCGCCGGGAACAGGACAGCAGGCATGAGCGTTACGTCCTGGTGGATCAGGATGGGAGAGATACGTCCGTCTTCACCGTGATTTCGCGCGGCTCCCGTTACCGCGACTACGGTGACAGGCTACTATCTTACATGGCGTCAGAACTGCTGCTTTCCCGGTCCCAGCTGCTGGACCTGATCGATTGCCCTCTGGACTACTCGGCGTACCTGAAACTGGTGCGCCAGCAGAGAGAGATCTGAGAGCAACTTGTTTGTTGTATGGGACCTGCAGATTAGGAAATCTGTGGGGGTGAGAGAGACGCGCCGTTGGCAACTGGGTGCGGCAGAGACTACGGTTCGGCACGGCACCGGAACACAGTAGGGCACCCCTCTCACGATCGCTGTCGCTCCGAACCGATACAAGGGCACCAGGCCCGCATCTGCAAGTGTGGAGGACAAGGATACCGACATGGTACGCAGGGCGGTCGGAACATGTTGGTAACGGGTATCGATGTGTCCAAGGCCCTGTTGGACGTAGCCATGGCGGAAGGTCCCGTGTACCGCTTCGCAAACAGCGGCCCGGGCATTCGCCGCCTGCTGCAGCACAGAGCCCGTGCAGGGGCCACACAGGCGGTGTGTGAGACCACCGGCGGGTATGAACTGCTGGTGAACCCCTCAGGGTCGCCGGCATCACGGTGCAGGTGGCCCATCCCCTGCGGGTGCGTGCCTTCGCGCGCGCCTGTGGCTACGAGGCCAAGACCGACCCCCTGGATGTCCGGGTGCTGGCGCGCTATGGCTAGGTGTTCCCGGCCTCGGACCCCTGTCCGTCAGAGAACGAGGAGGAACGCGAGGCGTTGCAGCAACGGTTGCGCCGGCGCCGGCAACGGGTTGACCAGCGGGTCCAGGCACGGAACCGGCTGGACAAGGGCATCAGTCCTGCCGTCGGTCAGTCCACCCGACGACACATGGCCTGGCTCGACCAGGCGTACCAGGCCCTGTGGCAGCGCAGTGCTGCCCTCCGCCCACAAGCCGCGCGGTACCGCAGCGTACCGGGGGTGGCGCCTTGACCGCGGCCATGCGGGCGGCCTTTCTGCCCGCATGGGGCCCACGGGACAGCAAGGCCTTGACTTCGCTGGTGGGGCTCGCACCGTGGTCGCGGGACAGTGGCCACAAACGAGGCCAGCGGTCGATCCGGGGCGGTCGGGTCGCCGTGCGCCACGCGCTGTACATGGCGGCACTGTCCGTGATTCGGCAGGCAGGCGTCCACCAATATTTCCATCGGGGCTTGCGGCAACGAGGCAAAACGGGCAAGGTCGCCCTGGTGGCGGTCATGCGCAAGCTGCTCCTGCACCTGAATGCGGTGGCCCGCCGAGGGACACCTTGGTTGCCACAGGAGGAGTGGCCATCTGAACCTTCAACAGCTTGACATTGAACACAGAATACAAGTTGTTGAACAGTTACTCCCATTCCGTAGCGAGCCCCATTCCATTCCAACGGCCATGAAGCATCGTTTCCAACGACTATTGCGCCAAACGACAATGATGATCGTGCTGGCAACATTGCTTTTGTTGACCTCGGTGGCTCCCGCATGGAGCAAACCCGCCTTCCACACCCCGCACCGGCAGACAACCCTTGGCATGCCCGATTTGACTATCCGCATCCGGGAAGACGGCTCGGTATCCGTGGCCAAGATCCCCTTGTCCTGGATCCCCGGCATGGACCAGGTCTCCCTGGATTCCGACATTGTGGCCAGGTTCACCGACGCGAATGTGCAGCACATCCATCTCGACTACCACGATGCTGGCATGGCGGTGCTGGTCAACGGGATGCTCATTCTGGACTTTCGCTACGACGACCATGACCAACTGCGAACCTTGTTGACCGCCCTGACCATCTTCATGGGCGACAAGGGACAGACTTTGTCGAACGCGGCCAAAACCCTCCTGCCCGTCCTGGAGTTCGTTGGAGCGGAGTTGGTCTTCGAGTTTCCCGTGCCTTCACACAGGCCCGTCATTCCCAAGGCCGACGAGGATTCCCACGAGATTCTTGACAGTTCCAACATAGCGGACGGTGATGCCCGAGCGCAGGTCAGGGGCATCGAAACAATCTCCTTGTCGACCACTGCAATGGGCAAGGTCACTTCGGGCAACTTCATCTTCAAAGTGTTGCGTGCGGCACTGCCTCCCGACGTTGAGATCAAGCTGCCTCCGACAACGGTTGCCGGCATCAGGGAGAAGGGCATCACCGAGATCACCGTCAAGACCCGCCGATACGGATTGGCAATCGAACTCAATGGACAGCCATCGCCGCAGCTGATCTGCAACCTGGACAATCTGCTGGCGTTCGCGGAGCACCGGGATCGCTGGCGGCGATTGGCGCCTTCCGTCTCGGAGCAACGATTCGAACTGGTGCGCCGCATGGTGCAGGATGTCCTGCAAACCCACAACGTCGATATCAGGCTCCACTTTCCCGTGCCGATCCGTCCCGACTCGCGATGAAACCCATTCGGACTGTCCATCTCCTGGCTTCGCAGCCGAACCACGACCTGCGGCGTTCTTCAGGCGGAACCTGTAGTCCAGAGCTGGTTGGAGCAGCGACTGGAACATGTCTTCAGAACTGATCGATATTGTTCGGAACATATTGGATGGCAGAAATTCCACGGATACACAGGGCCGGCATCCGCACCATTTCGACGGGGGGCTTGGTTGCGAAGATGGCAGATGGACAGATCGCTATACTTGCGGATGCACGGAACAGGAAACAGGAGGCCCTCCGTGACTGTCACCCAGGCCCAGGTCGGAGAAGCCCTGTCGCCGGATGCCCATGCCGAAGCTCGAGGCGCGCCCCCCCACTGGAGCCTGACGCCGACTTCCTGGCCGGGATTGGATACCGCGGCCTCCCATCCCGCACGCGCCTGGCGCACGCGGGCTCGCCTGCAGGTGCTGCCCGCTTGGCGGGAGCGCCTGAAGCTGCTGTCGCACCATGATCCCGAATACGCATACGACCCGGGGCACGAGTACCAGGAAGACTGGACCACGGACGCCGACTACCGCAGGGACGGTGTGCGACTGTACTGCTTTGACGGGGCGGGCCGTCTCGTCATGCCGACCGGAAGCTTTCACGGTCAGGTGATTGAATGGCTGCTGCAAACCCTTTGCCGGATCCTGGGGCATCGCGTGTGCAAGGAGCCGGACCTGCACTATGCAGCCTCGGTGAGCAAGGCTCTGCAGCAGTTCACCGAAGCCGGCGAACCCCGCACGCTCAAGGCTCCGGACCTGGTGGTCATGCCGCCGTCGTGGACCCTGGCCGAACCGCGCGAGCGCACGGTGGAGGAGCGCATCATTCGCCTGGACCGGGGGGCTCCCCTGCCCGAACTGGTGGCAGAAGTGGTGTCGAAGTCCAATCGGGGCAAGGATTTCGACGACAACCTGGATCTGTATGCGGCCCTGGGCATCTCCGAATACCTGATTGTCGACACCGGGGAGTTCACGCAGACACCCGGGCTGTGGCTGTTTCGGCTCAAGGCCCCCGGCAACACCTACCACCTGGCGGAGAGTGGCCGCACCCTGACCGCTTGCGGCATCCCCATGCGCATGCGGGACGCCGACGTGGCCGGCAACGCACCCGTGGTGCAATGCCGGGACCCGGAAACCGGCCGGTGGCACGACCACGAGAACGATCTGAGATTGGAAGGGCGGATGGATACGCTGGTCCGCCAGCTGGGCCAGCTGCCCGGAATGACGGACCGGGACCTCCGCCACGCCGAACACCAGTGGCGACAAAACGGCTTGCCCGACAACGCGGAAGAACTCCTGATGGAAGCCGCACGGAAACCCGCGCAATGGAGGGAGCTCCTGAACTTCCCCGCCTGAACAGGCTCCCGGACTCCGCCAACAACTTTGAAGGCACGTTCCAACCGCCACGCCCTGCCCGTACTCCTGGCCACGCGGCTGGTGGCCTTGGCCGGGGGTGCCAACAACATGGCCGCGGTGGCCGCCTTCACGCACGACCACCAGGCTTGGTTCCGGCTGTGGCTGCCCCTGGACCAGCCACCCCTTCCCGCGACACCTACCTGCGCCGGGTCCGTCGGCTGGCCCCGGAAACGGCCATGTAGGCGGCCCTATGGCTGCGGGACGGGACCAGCCTGCCCCACCTGCGCAGCAAGCCTCCCGAGCTGGTCCGGCAGGAGGTGGAGGGCCTCATGCTGGCCTACCACGCCGTGTATGCCGTGCGGGTGGTGCGCCGCCACTGGCAGAATCCATCCCGGTCCCCACAGCCGGGATCTGTGCCGGGAAATCCCAGGGAGCGGGTCGTCTCCAGCCGGGGCCTGCGCCATCCCCGCGGGGTCAAGCGTATGACGGGCAACTACCCCGTCGGCGGTCCGGTCCCCTGGACCGCCGGCGCCATGCCTGGATCCCCTTGATCCTGGCTCCGGCGTGCTAATTAGCAGGCTGCTGAAAAACGCGGCCGGTTAGAATGCCGGCATCCAGGAACGGAGGTACTCCCTGATGCGCGGTCGTCCCAATCCCCAACGCAGCATGCTGGCCATCGTGGACCTGGAGGAGCGGATCCCCCGGGACCACCCGTTGCGACGGATTAAGGCCGTGGCCGATGCGGCCCTGGAACGATTGTCGCCGGAATTCGACCGCATGTACGCCTCGGTGGGCCGGGCCTCGGTGCCACCGGAGCGACTGCCGAGGCCTCGCTGCCGGTTGCCCTGTACTCGGTACGCAGCGAGCGCGCCTTCTGCGAAGAACTCGAGTACAACCTGCTCTACCGCTGGTTCCTGGACATGGATCTGATGGAGCGCAGCTTTGATGCCACGGTCTTCACCAAGAACCGGCCACGGCTGCTGGCGCACGACGCGGGCCGGGCCCTGTTCGATGAGGTCGTGTGGGCGGCCGATGCGGAGGGATTGCTGTCGGACGAGCACTTCAGCGTGGACGGGACCCTGATCGAGGCCGCGGCCAGTCTCAAGAGCTTCCGGCCCAAGGAGGGACCACCGCCACCCTCGGACGACGATCCGGGCAACCCGTCGGTGGACTTCCGCGGGGAGCGTCGCCGCAACGAGACGCACGCCGGCACCACGGACCCCGAGGCGCGCCTGCTGCGCAAGGGGAAGGGCAAGGAAGCCCGGCTGGCGTTCCTGGGCCATGCCCTGATGGAGAACCGCCACGGCCTGCGGATGGACTTCACGGTCAGTCAAGCCACCGGCACGGCCGACCGCGGCTACGACACCAGGGACTGTGTGCGGGACATGCGGGCGCGGCGGGTGACCCCGCATGTCGCCCAAAAGAAGCAGCACTCGGTCATCGACGGTCGCACGACGCGGCATGCCGGCTATGCGGTGAGCCTGCGTATCCGCAAGCGGTTGGAGGAGGTCTTTGGCTGGATGAAGACGGTGGGCGGCTTGCGGTGCACGCGCTACCGGGGCGTGGCGCGCACGGGGCTGGCCGGCTACCTGGTGGCGACGGCCTACAACCTGGTGCGCATGGCCAACCTGCCACCAGAGCCGGAGGCCACGGCCGTGGCGTCCGGGTGACCCGCCGGGGGCTCGTAGGGTTGCTGCCACGATCCCAAGCCAAGGGAGTGCACGCGAAACAGGCATGAATTGGAAGTCCGGTTGCGGGTGGGCCTTCGCCGTCTACGCGTTCCTAGTTATCATCCTCACTGTCCTTGATGTGCCGCCAGCGGTGACGACTTGGTTAAGTCTCGCAATCACCGTGTTGCTCGCTTGTCTCTACCCTTGGATAAGGAAGAGGCACTGCCCCCCCTGCGCGAAAAGCCTGCTCCAGCACCTCTTCAGACTCAGCCGCGTGCTCGTCGGTCCTCCCGTAGGCGAACCTCCGACAGGACAACGCGGAAGAGCCCGCGACCCCACATCCGGAGCGCCCATTGGCACACCTACGGGACGGGACCGCGCCGGCGCACGAAAATCAAACGGTGGGTTGATTCGACCCCTGTAGGTGGATTTCGTGCACCGCAGGGTCGTCAACCCCCGAGCGGCAATTCGCTCTGTCCACACTGTCGTATAGGGCAGGCAGCCAAAGCAGTGCAGGGCGCGCGGTACTGTCCGTACTGCGGAAAACTGGATTGCCGGGGCCACCGCACGTCTCTGCGGCCTGGGTATTGTCAGCACTGTGGGAGACGGAAGTTAGGGGCACCAGCCTGGCATTCGTGACGGCAGTGTTTGCGATGGAGCCGCAACCCAGTGGAGCCGCCGAACCGACATCCTCGCACGCATTGATCTCCAAACTGTTAGACAGTATTTCGGTTAGGGGAATCCAAACAGTCCTGATCGGCACGACACCACGTTTCACATGGCCTAACTCAAAGAAGGAGCTTTCTCGTACACACTAACGGCCCAATGGCCTCCTTTGGGAAAAGTGGGGCCTTCCCACCCATCCTTCACCAGTCTCCGCGCTATGAGGCGGTTCATGAAAAAATGCCCGACCAACAGAACAGACTGGTTGGCCTCGGCCGCGTCGGCCAGCCGCTGCGCAGCCACTTGGGCTCTGCGCTTGGCCTGTTGCCAAGACTCCGCCTGATAGGCGAATCCCCAGAACCCAAGCAAACGGAATATGACGGACCAGGCCGTGGAGTGCAACCTGGGCCAATGCCAGGGACCATGTGGAAGTTCCAGTTCACGAAACAGCTTGCTGGCGACGAAGTCTGCTTCGGGACAGACCGTCTTGAGGGAACAAATTGATCTCTGCAAATTACTGCACCATTTGGAGTTGCACTTGGCGGCCACGGCCATTGTTTCCTGTCCCGGTAGAGAGCGACTGCACAGTCCTGCTTGCTCCCACTCATCAAGCCACTCGGCAAATTCCAAAGCGGAGAGGCCCTTCCGGCCGGCAATGACGGGTTTGCCGTGCCTCAGCAGGACAATTCTCATGCACTCGTCCCTGTCAGCCTGCTTTCGCAACCTGGGAACTTGGTGTTCGCTGGATGTCATGTTTTCCTGGTGGTTTGCGATACGCACATCCGGTATCGGGTGGGAACACAGGATATTGGGGCAGATGCCCATGATACGGCGGAGGCAGCGGTCCCAAGGCAAGTGGAGCGTGCCGTAGCGGGACCGCACCGCCTGGACGTTCCCGACAGTCATGCCCCATGGATGTCCCCAGACAACCCCGAGGGTGCTGCCTGGGAAGCGACGGGCCGCACACAAAACATTCGTCCCCTGAACTCTCAAGCACCCCTTGGGAATGGCATCTCAACCAGTCCTTGGGGGCGGCAACTGCTGAGGGACCGGCATGCAGAGAGCCTCCCGAAACGGCTGACCAATCGATAGCGGATCCGGCATCAATCCACGAACCACGACATGATGTCCAGGTTGAATACGCAACGACTTGGGAATGTTTGGGAGGCCTGTCGCGCCGCTTGCCGCACTAACCCCCAAGTAGATCCCGGACCTCGCCCTGGCCATGGGTCAGATCCGTGAACCACCGCACGAATTCCTCGCGCCGATGCGCCGGAAGCACCGCCCAAACCTGCACCCGATCACTGTAAACCGTATCTTCAACCTGGGCTTCGAAACGCGTGGAGAACCGCTGAAATCGGTCCAGCATCGGGTATTCCAGCGTTAAGGCAAGCCGCACCATCTCAACCTTGTGGACGGTGTCCAGGGTCTCAAGGACGGCTTGGACGCCCCCTGAATAGGCACGGACCAGTCCACCGCGTCCTAACTTGGTGCCGCCGAAGTACCGTGTGACGACGGCCACAATCTCGCCGACTCCGGAATGCAAGAGAACCTTCAGCATCGGCTGCCCCGCCGTGCCGGCGGGTTCACCGTCGTCGGAACACCCCACACTGGCGGTGGAGCCCGGAGCTCCCGCAACAAAGGCCCAGCAGTTGTGGCTAGCGTCGTCGTAAAGTTCCTTGATCCCCGCAATGAAGGCACGGGCCGATGCCGGATCGGGTGCCGGTGCCAGGGAACTGATGAACCGGCTCCGCAGGATGACCTGTTCGGACTGGACGATCCCGGCCGGAATGGGAAAGCCTTCAGTCATGACTACGAACTCCAGGATGTGGTTGTACGGACATCCAAGGTTGACGAGGATTATTCGCCATGAGGATGCCTGCGTGTTCCAGTCGGAATCGCATCGGAGAAACCCATGCCGGTTTCCGCAAACGGGGACAAGCAGACACTCCCCCTCTGTTCACAGTGCAGACCCCAATTCCGAGTACCTCTGACATCGTAGCAATGCTCCCGCTTCAGAGTTGTGCGAGCCCGTGTCCTCCAACTACGAACGCTTACGGATGAAGTCCCACAAGCATCGTCCCTTAGCTGGACTTTGTACAAAGTCCAGCTAAGGGTCTTGGAACCCTCCCCGTGTCGCTTCGGTGTACAAGTTTCATTTGAGAGAGGGCAGGACAGGGACACAGCTGGAGAGGTTTTGGCACTGAGCAACATGGCTTGATAGACAGACAGCGGAAACCGACTGGTTAGCTGAATCCTGACCTCGAAGCAAGCTATTGGAACGCCGAAATTGCAGCCACGGCCGGCCAACCGAGACCGTGACGCGGGTGCAATGTGTTACTGTACCGTCACCCAAGGATCCAAAACCGGTGATTTCCTGCAGGTGCAATCGAAAGGCACCAAATGACAATGACCGGTGCGAGACCCGCGAGCGGAGACGCGGACGGGACGAGCGGCGCGCCTACACAGCACTGGATGGTCCTGGCCGGTGCAAATGAGTGGCAGACCCGTCACGGCAGCCCGGCTTTCCGCTCGCCACCACCGACTTACTGGATACTATCCGCGGCCATTGGCTGGAGTACCGAGCACGAACTACACCGTACACTGGACATGTAGTTCCGGGAGGACGACTGTGGCAGGTGCAAGGACCACACCCCTACCATGATGGGTATTCTGCGATAGGCCGAATATGACAAGAACGTTTCAGCAATACACCTACCGGAACCGTCAAAGGGAATGTCCGGAACAGGATCGAGTACAACCCATCGCTGCGAGATCCCATCCCAACCTGATGGCGAGTTTCTGGTTGCCTTGGTTCAAATCCTGGCCACTGCGAAGTCCCATAAGTCTTTGGCTTCGTCTTTGAGGTCAAATCCCAAGGCACCCAAACCCATCCAGAAAAGAACTTGGGATACGGGTGCCACCACTGTTAGCACCGCAGGAAACAGCAAGGCGACCCCGGTAATCGCTCCACTCAGAATAAAGGCTGGACCACCGACCCGCACGGCCCGGGAGGCTACCCGTTCATACAGCTGATCCTGGCTGATTTCCTCTGTAGCATAGGCAAATCCATCTTCGAGCGACAGTGCGATCAGCGCCATGGCCGCGCCTGTCATACCGCCCTTGACCAAAGCCGTTATTGTGTGCTGGACGGAGGCAATCACATTGGTATGGGTAAGTACACGATAAGCATCTGCGAGCTGCACCGGACTCATCGATTTTCCGCCCAAGGCGCGGTTCTTACCACTGTCCCACCATACTCCCTGCGTAACATCCCCGCCCATGCTTTTGGGCACGATGTGGCTCCAATCCTTGCCTTTGTGGAAATTCCAGATGGCGCGTGGCCCTCCCATGCGCACAGCCTTGGGAACCTGCTCGTACAACAGCTGCGCTTGAGCCACGTTTTTCCACTCCCCGCCTGCCAAGTGGTACTTTTTCTTCAATTCTTTGGGCAGGTTGTCCCATGACAGACTGTGTCGGAAGTTGTTGAGCACAGAGCCAGCAACAGCGGCACTACCGCTACCTGCCAAAACATATTCAAAAACGTCATCTCTGACATGGACCGTCTCATCCTCGGGATCGATCAGGTCCCAGACCTCTGCTGTAGCTGAAGCAACACCTCCAGCCACCCATTTCGACCCGTTCCACACCCAGCCAAGGCCGGTTTGGGTGCCATCCCATACCCAACCTGTACCTGTCTTTGCAGCTTCCCATACCCAGTCAGCTGTTGCAGTCAGGGTATCCCAGGGATTCCAAAAGGCCAGTCCTCCGACTGTGGCAGCACTCCCCATGAACGCCCGGCGGCTCAATGGTATTTCACTCGTGATCATGCTACTCGCCGTCCATGGGTTCATGTATGCTTGTCAGGCTCCCGAGAGTAGCACAGTCAACCTACATACAAGTCCGTCGAGTACGCACGCAGTGCCTGGGTCTGTGGTCCGTGGCTGCCTACGTTCTCGTCCCCCCACTTGGTTGATATCTACCGATGCCTCCTGGTCAGAAGTCACCGTTCAGGTCCACCCACCGAGTTCATTCGGACATCTGACAGAAGCCCAGGTGGATCGATCATTCTCCTACTGACCGCCCCGTTCATCGGAACCCAACACACATGCCAGCATCCCCCAACATCCTATTCGTGATGGACGACCAGCATCGTCATGACTTCCTGGGCCTGGACACCCCCACGGTTTCCACGCCGCACATCGACCGTCTCGCCCAACAGGGCACGCGGTTCACCCACTGCTGCGTGAATGCCCCGGTCTGCGCTCCGTCGCGCATTTCGCTCGCGTCCGGCCTCCATCCCTGGCGCTTGGGAGCGGTGGACAACAACTGCTATCTGCCGCTCCGCATCCCCACCTACTATCAGCGCCTCAGGGACCACGGCTACAAGGTGGCATCGGCCGGCAAGCTGGACTTGGCCAAACCGGCCGGCTACAACGGGCGGCATGGCACCCGAGCCTGCAACTATCAATGGGGCTTCACGGACCCCTGCGAAATCGAAGGCAAGATGCACGCGGGCCGTTCCGACGCACCGCAGGGACCCTACGGCTTCATGCTCCGGGAGAAGGGGCAGTTCGATGCATTCGCCAACGACTACCAGAGCCGCAGTGACTGCGGCTGGATCAAGGACGCCTCCCACGACTCCGTACTACCCGAGGAGCTTCACTCGGACACCTACGTGGGGGAACGAGCCAACCAATGGCTCCAGGAGGCACCCCAAGACGCACCCTGGCACATGTTCGTCTCCTTCGTCGGACCGCACGATCCCTTCGACCCTCCCACCTCATGGGCGGAGCGGTACCGCACTGCGGACATGCCGGAACCCATTGAGAGCGACGGAACCGGCAAACCTGGTTGGGTCCAGCATCGTAGGCTGGACATGAGTCCTGAGGAAATCCTGCAGACGCGCCGCCAGTACGCCGCCAACATCTCCCTGATCGATCACTGGGTCGGCGAGATGCTGAACACCCTTGAACAGCGGGGCATGCTGGACAACACGGTAGTGATCTTCGCCTCGGATCACGGCGAAATGCTGGGCGACCACGGTTTGTATACCAAGAGCGTCGCCTACGAGGCTTCGTTGCGCGTTCCCCTAATCCTGTCCGGTCCCGGCATCCCGGCCGGAGAAACCCGCGACACCCTCGCGGAACTGTCGGACATCAACCCAACCATCTGCGAACTTGCAGGAGTTCCCTACCTGGGATCGGAGTCCGACTCCCTGGATGCCAAGTCCCTGATGCCAACCGTTGAGGATCCTGGCAAACCCCATCGCGACAACACCATGTCGCAGCTGCGTGGCTTCGCCTCGCTCCGCACGGAAACCCACAAGCTGATTCTCAACTGGAACAGCCAAACGGAACTGTACGGCCTCGTCGAGGATCCTGATGAGTGTCACAACATCGCGGACCAGGCCCCGGACGTGGTCAAACACCTTCGGCACCAGCTTCAGCAACGCTCCCTGGAAGGAAGCTGGCACCGCTGAGGCATCTCGGAACAGCCAACCCACAGCGACTGAGGATCAGTACTGCCGTCAGTCGCTGACAATCGTAAGAACCTGTGACCTGTCTCGCGCGACGCGTCCTGCTTGTGCACCGAACAGCACTTGGGCGACAGTCTGTTTATTCGCTTCCGGATCCCAGCTGAACATCCGGAAGCTCTGGTGGGGTACGCAGTCGTATCAGGACAGTAACCAAACCGTAATTCGAGCTTCATCCGCTCTGGTTGCCCGGCTCTCTGTGTACAATCGATGCACTGAGCACGGAATCTAATCGTGTCTGCCTCTTTCCCTTGGGAAGACCCCTTCCGTTTGCCGCCACTGTCTGTGCCAGTTAGGAACATTCATGCACCAAGATGAGCTTGCCCGTGTCCGGTTTTCGTGGTCGGGATCCCTCTCACCCGGCCTCGATGCCCACGCCATGGATGAGTTGGTACACCTCCAGAAAGTAATAACCCTCTTGGCTTCCGAAGTCTGGAAGGCAGCCAATCCAGCCAAACCGCGTCTGCCCAGGGGTTTCAAGGAATCGACGCTCTTCTCGATCCGCGCCATTGAGACTGAACATACCGAGGTACCCATTGCGCGGCGCCACAACAGTCATCCACTGCTGCTCGACAGTATGGACCGGCTGTCAGATTCGTTTGGGCTGTTGCATGGAACACTCTCGGCAGCCAACCAGAGTCGACCTCTGCCATCAAACACACCCCTTACCGTCTTGCCGGAGATCGCCAAACTGGGGACACACCTCGCGGCCGAAACAGATTTCCATCTTCAGACACCAGGACAACAGTACGTTGCGGTGTCGGATGACACGAGGAAAGGACTGAGCAGGCATCTTCCCGCCCCAAGCCACCACACCGTGACTGTAAGTGGCAACGTCCTCGAAGTCGATGTACGACAAGGGCGATGCCAGATTTGGGATGGTGACAGCAAGATCGTGATGGAGTTCAGGGATGAACATGAAGCACAGGTCTTGGCAGCCCTGAACGACCATGATTCAACGACAATCTCGGTTGAAGGCGAAGAGACGTTCGGTATTGATGGTTACCATCTCGCGAAAGTAGATCGCATAACTTTCAACAAGAATGGGGCGCAGAACATCGAAGTCGAAAATCAAGATATCCACAGTACAATAGAAGAGATTGTAAATTCAATACCTGATGATGCTTGGGAAAGTTTGCCATCCGATCTGTCGGCCCGACATGATCACTATATTTATGGAGTCGACCAGTGATGGCTCCAGTCGTCGTTGACGCCTTGTACTGGATAGCAATTTTCATCCCTCGAGATCAACATCATCAAGCCGCAAAACACGCGTAGGTTGGGATTAAAGGACGCCATCTCGTCACAACCGAAGCTGTCTTGAATGAATTCCTGAGTGCCGTTGCGGTCAAAGACAACCACATGCGTCAAGCCGCTGCCAAGTTCGTCCGGAGCATATTGGACCATGCCAACGTCGAGGTGGTTCCAGCATCCAGCGAACTGTTTCGGAAAGGACTTGAAATGTATAGTCAAAGGGCAGACAAGACCTATAGTTGTGTGGACTGCATGTCGATGGTTGTAATGAAAGACAGGAATATAACCGATATTTTGACCCTGGACCACCATTTCGCCCAAGAGTCATTTGTGTTGTTGATGGAAGCTTAGCATTTGCCAACTGTCAACAATCCCTGGCGTGGCTGGCCGAGATCCAACCAATTGATTCAATTATGCTGAATCGGTCCGCCGGTTGCATTTTCTGAATTCATCAGAGCCTGGTTTATGTCGCACAGTCCGCTGAGCCCCACCCTCTCATATGAAGTGCTGGAGCGTTTTCGCTTACTGGTCTGCATTCCGGTACCTTCAAGCCGGAAACACCAAATCATTGCCGCAATCTGCGAACAACTCCAGGCAATGGGGCTGCAACCTGAAAGGGATGCCGGTGGCAATGTGATGGTGGAAATGCCGGGTCGGAATCCGGAACTTCCCCTCTGGTGCCATGCCACCCACATGGATGAAATCGCCATCGTGGTGACCCGGGTCCTTCCATCCGGGAACTTGGAAGTCGCTCGGTCCGGCAGCCTCTACGGGTCCGGATGCCATTCCCACGCATGGATGAGCGCGGGCTCGCAGCCGCAGGGCCTGGGAAATCCGAACTGGTGCGGCGCAGGCCAGCGACTGCAAGCGATCGGCCATTCTGTCACTACAAGACACCGAGGGACGGCTGGTCCGGATCGTTGTCGTATTCAAGACCGCCCGGCAGCAGCGTGCGCCATTCAGAGGGTATTTGCTGCACGGCGCGGATGGCCTGGAGATGGCCTTCGGGAAGCCCGTTGCGCCGCCATGCAGCTTCAATGCGATCCAAAGCGGAGGACGACAACACATCCCCCAGGAACAACCGCAGGGCAGTCACGGCCCCATCCATCCTTTCCTGGTTGTGTTGTATCCGCTCGGCCTCTATGTCAGTCTCAGGGTCCCGCCAGCGACCTTCCCTGACATCCCGCCACTGGAAGCGGGGCGGCCGTCCCGTGTCCGGTTGCCACAGGCGCACCTGCGTGTCACATACGGAGCTGAAGTAGGCAGGGGAGGCAGGGGCATCGTCCTCCTGCTGATAACCGCCGCCAGGCCGCAGGCGGTGGAAACGCAGCTCCGCCGGTGAATCGGGTTCGGGTTCGCCGCCGGGATCGCAGGTCAGATACTCAGCAATGCCGAGGTCGGCGTACAGGTGCATCTTTCCCCTCAAATCCTTGGCCCTGGTGGAGGGGGACAGAATCTCCACCACCAGTTCCGGGACGGGGTGCCCCTGGTCGAGCCGCATCGTGCGTCCCTCCCTGCTCCGCTCCGCACCGTCCGGCAGCAGAAGTTCCCGCGGCAGCACCACCAAATCCGGCTCTACCTGCGAGACCGGACGCCCCTTCTCGGTGTATATGCCTGCCCGGCTCCCGAAGTCCGGATCGAAGTGGACCTCGGCCTCGCGCTCCACGCGGTTGCCGAGTATGTCGCGGAGCACAAGGAGCATGGCCAGGAGGAGGGGTGCGTGTCGGTAGGGCTGAGGGCTCACAAAGCCGTCCTTGTCCAGAATCCAATGGCGTATGTCCACACTCAGATGCGGGTCGGTGGTCCCATCGTCCTCGTATTCGTGGGCCTCGTCGTAGGTGTAGGCGGGATCAAAGTACGGCAAGTCCTCTAGCATTTTGCGCCAATCTTCGGGATGGGCCAATCGCCACGCGATCCGCTTCTTCCAGGCCGCGCGCGCCGTGACCGCATCGGTGTCGCCATGCCGCGGTGCCCGGTGCTGGTCCCAAGCCGGGTCCGGACACGCGGGCGCACGCCCGTTGGTCACCGACCGGATTGACTCCCGCAGACCCGCCGTAGCCATGTTCCATCTCCTGTTGCTGTTGGGATGCCATTCTACAGATGCTTCACGGATGGCAAGAGAACTGCTACCGCAACCCCACCCTGTGTGGTCGGAAGTTTGGTCATCAGCAAATGAACAGGCAGTGCCAGGCGGCGGTGTCCGATGCGGCTGACTGGACATGCTTCGCCGACCTGCAATCAGGCGGTAATCGGAACGCTCCTCCCCGAGTGTTCTCTGAACCAAATCCTTCCTTGCCTTATGTCAACTGCAAGGGCCTGCAATCCAGGTCTGGCCCTCCTCTCTCAACAGTTCGATACCGCCCGTTGGGAAGCGGGACAGGCCCGAAAGCTCCCTCACAAGCGAGTCTACCCGCATTGAGGACTCTAACGGTGACGTAGTCTGTTATGCCAGTGGGGCCGGCACAGCCTTGGTTTTGGAACCAGCCGGGCCTCCCGGCCCCATTGAAACAATCGCACTTTCTGAATTCACCAGGAGCCTGATTTATGTCGCACAGTCTGCAGAGGCCCACCCTCTCACACGAAGTACTGGAGCGTTTTCGCTCACTGGTCTGCATTCCGGCGCCTTCCAGCCGGGAAGATCAAATCGCCGCCACAATCTGCGAACAACTCGAGGCGATGGGGCTGCAACCCGAAAGGGATGCCGGTGGCAATGTAATGGTGGAAGTACCGGGTCGCAATCCGGAACTTCCCCTCTGGTGCTATGCCGCCCACATGGATGAAATCGCGATCGTGGTGACCCGGATCCGTCCATCCGGAGACCTGGAAGTCGCCCGATCCGGCAGTCTCTATCCCTGGAAACTGGGGGAGGGTCCCGTGGAAATCCTGGGGGACAAGGAGTCCGTGGTCGGCATCTTCAGCATGGGTTCCATGCACATCCCCCTGTCCGAACGCAAACCCGTAGGCTGGGAAGGCGTATGGATCACCACAGGCATGACCGAGACCGAATTGGCGGAAGCCGGGGTCCGGCCCGGTTCACTGGCGGTCCTCCATGCTTCCCGGCGGGGGCCTTACACCTTCGGCAGTCCCGACAATCCCATGGTGGCTGCCTGGTCCTTCGATGATCGGATGGCCTGTGCCTTGCTTCTGGAGCTGTTGGCTCACATGCAGGCCACGGGGGAGAAACCACTCCATCCCAGTCTCTTTGCTTTCACCCACAACGAGGAAGTAGGGGGCTGGGGCATGAAAAACCTCGCCCGGATGAAGGCGCCGGAAGCCATCATTGCCCTTGATTTGGCTCCAACCCCTCCCGGCACTCCGTTGCAAATGGATGATCGGCCCGCGATTTGGAGCAAGGATTCCCATGGTCACTATGACCACCAACTGATCCTGGAACTACTGGCAGCGGGTCGCGAAGTGAATGTCGATCTTCAGACTGTCGTGTATGAACGTGCCGCCAGTGATGCTTCCATCGCCTACACGGCCGGTTTGGCGGAACGGGCTTTGTGCTTCGGTTGGGTTTGTGGCAACAGCCACGGCTTCGAAACCATGCGTCTAGGGGCACTACGGAACATCATGCTTACGCTTCACCGGTTTGTCACCACACGCTGAAACTTCTTCCGCGAACGTCGCAACGTCTGGAAGGCTGGCTGCATCGCTTGCGTACATGGCAATGCAGCCCCCACTTGGGACTGCCGTCTGCACCCAAGCCCTGCAGGATTCCTGCCAGCGTCACCGGACCTGTCCACCGCAGTGGGGTCGGCATCGGGCACACCAGTGGCAACGGAGCGCAGGCAATATCTGCGCTCCGTTGCCTTATGTCAAAAACAAGGACCCGGTTTTCCAGATCCTGCATCGTCGAACGTCAGGCAGGCTGGATGCTCACCTGTTGGGTGGCCGTCCGGCCCTCCTCAATCAGCAGCGCGACACCACCGGACCGCAGGCCCTGGTCCGGTACGTTCCCGGACAGCACCTCCGCGCCGTCCACGGAACACGCAATTCGTCCGTCCTTGGTGCTGACGGCCACGTCGTAGGTCTGGCCGAATACCACCGGGTAGTTCGTCTCGGCCAACACCTGTTCGTCGCCGTCGAACGCGTGGACCAACCGCGCCTTGCCGTCGGCGGTAAGCAGAAAGCCCACGTACCGCTTCATGCCGTGGACGTTGACGCCCACACCGCAGCTCTTCACCATGTGCGGAGTCACGTCGGCCTGCACCTGGTAGCCGTCCCACTCCCGGCAGCCGGTCATCAACAGACCCATGCCTTCATTGTGAATGATGCGGAACGTCTCCGGATAAAACCGCTCGTAGTGGTCCACGCCGTTCACCCAGGCATGCTTCCACATGATCCCGCTCTGCTGGAACCGGTTCTTGCGCGTGAAGGAATCCGGAATCCGGAAGGTCGTGTCCGGGACCCCGTCCCAGGTCAGGTAGTCCAGAAAGGCGTAACCGTTCAGGGCCTTGTCGGAGCAGAGTTCCAGTCCCACCTTGGCCACCGGGCTGCCGCCCGTGTCCGGAATCGTCCACTCGAAAACGTGCACACCGCCCGGCTGCATCTCAACGCAATCGGAACGCACAATCTCCAATTTGTCGTCCTGGCCGAACACCTTCACATACAGGCAGGCCATCAGGTTGCCACCGTTGTGGGGACAGGCTTCCAGGCGCGCTTTGACGGTTTGCCCTGCGTACAGGGCCGGGGAGGCGTACAAGGCATAGCCGCGGTTTGCAAAGTACGCGTGTGTTTCGCGGTCCGGCACAAAGACATCCGTGTCAACCCGGCTGTTCTTGCCCAGGCCCATGCCGCGGAAGCGGATGGCCAGCGCACGATCTCCGCTCTCGCTGTGGCCTTGGATGTTGCGTACCGTCGATACCCCAACGGAGTCGCGGGCGGGATCCTCCTGGAACCCCTGCACCGAACCGGGGAACGAGAAGTGGTAACGGGCACCGTTCTTGTAGACCGGCGGCTCCTCTCCCGCCAGCCGGGCGCCGACGTTTACCAGGCGTGTGGCCTGCGTCACCGCGTCGGTTACGGCGTTGCCGCCGTCGGCCGTGGGCAGCAGTATGCGGTCCGCGACCGGTCCGCGCCAGTCGGGTCCGCTTTCCTCGATGCCGGCCAGGCCGTTCTTGATGCCCAGCAGGCAGCCGACGTTGCCGGAGTTGCAGTCGGTGTCCCAGCCGCAGGTGTTGACAATCATCAGGCTCTTTTGGAAGTCGTCGTCCCCATGCAGCAGCGCGTGGATGATGAGGGCATGGTTGGGCACCATGTGGCAGTTGCCGCCGTAGGTGTCGTATCCGTACTTCTCCGCAATCAGCTCGCGGCCCTTGCGCCAGTCCGGCACCTTCTGGTGCCACTCGCGCAGTTCGTCGATCATCCGGTAGATCACGCTGTCGCCGGGAATGAACGAAACGGCCGTGTCAATCAGCTTGTTCAGGTCGTTCTCGACAAAGGCCTGGGCCTCCATGGCGGCCACCACCTGGGCGCCATAAATGGCCTCGCCGTCGTGGGAAACCATGGATGCCTCGGCAGCCAGGTGGGCTGCGCGTTCCGGGTCTCCGGGATGGATGAGGGCCCAGCCGTCGATGAAGATCTGGGATCCGATCTGTTCGGCCACCACTTGGCCGTTGGTCGCGATCGAGCCGCTGTCCGGTCCATCGATGCCGTTCTTGAGGCGCAGGTAGGCCGTATGCTCGGTCGAGTTGCCGAGACCGCCCCACCAGAGGACGGTGCGCTCCTCAATCAGGTAGTTGAGCCAGGTGCGGCCGATGTCGCGGGCGGACAGGTCCTGCTTGAAGTGGTAGTCCTCCATCGCCCGCACAAAGGTGAACGTCCCCGAAATGTCGTCGTCGGTGACCACCAGCGGCACATCCAGCATGTCGTGCACGTAGTAGTTGATCTCACCCAGGTGCTCGTCGATCATCTCGATCGGCCAGCCTTCGAAGGGACGTCCCAGATAGACGCCGATAATCTTGCCCAGCACGCCCGCGTAGACGCGCTCGGCGTAGTCAGCCTGTAATGCCATTGGTTCTTTGCTGTTCCTTTAACCGGCACATGTCGGTACCGGCATGGGTAATTCGCTCTCGGTTGATAGGAGCTGTACGGCAACCCCTGCAACTCGAGTCCGGGTGGAGCAGTCCCCACCGTTGTCCCGGTTCGGTCTCTGCAACCTTACGGGCGACAGAGGCCTCCGTGGCCTGGCACAACTCCATGTCCGGTAAAGCCGCCGTCCTGAACCCGCCCTGCCGCGGACGGTTCGGACAACGACTTGCGAAGTGCAAGGCGAACGCCCCTGCCAGCGCAGAACCTCTGCGCGGTGCATGGATGCGGAACTTCCGATCCATACCGATATGTTAGCACACTGGCGACGGTGTCTGTGGCAACTCCGCCATCCAATATATGCTACAAATAACGTTCAAAATTGAAAATATGTCATAGTCACTGCTTATTCCGAGTGGAAAGGAATCGGAGTTGATTGAAAAATCCGTATATGCGTACGGTCAGCCCACCACCGGTGCCGCAACACCGGCGTACCGTGTCCCCGACCTATGCCATCGCCGTCAGACGGTTGTTCACCTCGACCGCATGTTGGGCCTCGGCCTGCACCAGTTTCAGCGCCAGGTCGGCCAGACCGCGGGCCAGGGAGTCCAGATCCATGCGGTTGGATTCCGCGACCGTCCGGCGCCAATGCTCCGGCACGGTGTCGGGTGCCATCGCTCCGGCAATGCTGCCGGCCATGCCGGCCGTGGAGTCGCAGTCCCGGCCATAGTTGGCGGAAGCCTGCACGGCACTGACGAAGTCGCCATTTGTTACCAACAGGAGACCAAGGGCCGCCGGAACTTCCTCGATGCTGTGTTCCCTACTGGGTGTCCAGTCGTTGGTTCCGTTGCCCCGGTCCCGGAACACCTCCGGCGCGGTGTCGTAGGGTGCAATCGCCTTCCTTACAACCGAGATGCCCCGCCGCCAGTCGGAAACGTCCCGTACGGCTTGCCGCACCGCCGTCAGACAGTTGCGGGTGCCTTCGTGGGCCCGTTCCTCGACCACGTCAAAGAGTTCGCCAATGGAGATGCCGGGGATGAAGGCGGCCGCCACAGCCACGGCCATCAGGCCCGCGGCCTCCAGCCCAAAGCTGGTCTGGTGGGCCGAAAAGATGTCGATCGCATCCCGGTAGGCCAGATCCGGATTGCCGGCGTTGACAATCCCGACCGGCGCGGCGTACATGGCGGCACCGCAGTTCACCATGTTGCCGGCACCCGCGCTGCGCGGTTCGGCGTTGGCCAGGGCATTGCGAATGTACACCCACTTCTCCGGGAAGAACAGCCGTTCCAGAAGCGTGGCTTCCCGGCCATACTCCGCAATGAAGCGGGGTTCGTCGGCGATGCGGCCCGGCATGATGCGGGCGAAATCGTAGACGTCCAGACGCTTGTCCTGCTCGATGTAGATCTCGGACAGCAGCCGGATCATGTGCGTGTCGTCGGTGTGCCGGCCATCCCCCTTGCCGATGTCCGACGGACCGTCCCAGGGCTCCACAAAATCCAGGATTTCGCCGTAGCGTTCCTTGATTTCCTCCGGATCCTTGCCTTCCGGCGGGGCACCCAAGGCATCCCCGATCGCGCCGCCGTACAGGGAGCCGGCAATTCGTTCAACAAGGTTGGGCGAGGATGTGTCTGGCATGGAAACTTCCGGATTGAGAGACGGCAGTGGTCGGGGAAGGGACAAGGAGTGCTGCCGTGTCACTGCCTGGACACGACGTTCGCCTGTGTTTGCGGATGAACCTGTCCGCTCCGTCGGAGCGCTGCAAGCCGCCCACTGTCTTCATTCAGCCGAAAATCTCCTCCAGCCGCTTGCGGAGGCGAAGGCTTACCGCGTAACCGGCATGGCGGAACGTGACTTGGAGCCATGTCACCAGAGCCGCTGTGTTGACGGCGTTCAGCAAGTCGCAGGACTGCCGGAATTACCCGGTGCAGCGACAATCCGAACACTTCGACCGCGCACTGCATGGTGATCACTCCCGACGTTCCGGGATCGGTGGGACTGCACCTGCCGCGAACTCCTCTTGGAACAGATCGTCCAGGCCCTGGAGGTACTCCTTGGCCGTGATGTCGCCGGACCAAACCCGTTCGATTTCCTCGTAGATGTAGGCGTCGCTCCTAGGCGGCCAGAAGGTCCACGTGGTGTAGCCGTAGCCGCCGCTGTCGGAGGCCGCCGCCAAATCGATGAAGATGGCCGCAATGCGCGGATCCACACCTTCCATCGCGTCCTCGGTCAGCTGCACGGGGGCGGGAGCCTTGCTGCAGTTGCGGAGCAGCGCAGCCTGGCTCTCGGGCGAGAAGCTATAGGACAGGAACTCGGCCACCGCTTCCGGATGCTCGGAGTTGCGGTTGATGGACCAGGTGTTGCCCGTGCCGATTGTGTAGATGGGATCACCGGTCTGGGACGGAGTTGGGACCCAGTCCCACTCCATGCCGCCGTTTTCCTCGGTGAAATACAGCGTGTCGAGATCGGCCGCAACCCAAGCGGCTTCGATGTTCATGGCCGCTTCGCCACGGCCCAGCATGCCGCGTACTTCGTCGAAGGTCAAGGTGTAGTAGAACTCAAGGCCACCGGAGAACCAACCGTTCTGCTGTGCTTCGTCCAGGAGTTCAATGGCGGTGACGAAGTCCTCATGGGTCCACGGGATACGACCAGTCAAGGCTTCGTAGACGCGGTCCGGTCCCGCCACATGGTTGAAGTACTCGCCCACATGCCACTCGTTGGCCGGGCGCCACTCGGCATTGGTGTGTGCGAACGGAACGATGTCGTCCGCCGCAATAACCGCCGCCAGCTCGTACAGCTCGGTGACCGTGGAGGGTAGGGTCCAATTCTTCTGCTCGAACAGGGTCTTGTTGTAGTACAGGACCAGGGTTTCGAGTTCGTCGGCCAGCGAGTAGATGGTGCCTTCAACTTCTCCCAGGCTCAGCGCCCAGCCGACAAACAGGTCGTCCCACCCTTCGGAGACGACGTAGTCGTCCAGGGGCAGCAGCTGACCGGCCTGCGCCAGCTCGACTACGAAGGACGGACTGGGGGTACGGACAATATCCGGGCCTTCACCGGCCGCAAGGGCCGTGCGGGTGGCATTCCAGGTTTCGGGCTGGGCCACAGCGTCCACGAAGATCGTGTCGCTTACCTCATTGAAGGGATCAATGACGGTGGTCTGATAACAGGTGGCACCTTCACCATCCGCCGACGGGGCGTACCAGAACGAAATTGCGGCTTTTTCGGCTTCGGCAGCCGCGTCGCCGGCCGTCGGCACTGCGGCCCCACAAGCAGACAGCACCAGCAACAGCAGAAGCAATGGGGAAACGACCAGTCGTTTGTGCATGAAGGGATCCTGCACTCACACGAGATGTTTTGCAACTGCAGGCCCACATACGCGGTTGATCGTCCCGAAGGGCGACCGGATTGGAACAACCTCCATCCTCGACAGACCCTCCAGGGGTCTGGCTCAGGTGGACAGTTCCCGAATAGCGGTGTACCCAGACTGCAGAAGTAAACACACGGTGAAGGGATTTCGGGGGCTTTTTTGACGTTGCACGGGATCATCCCGGGTGCGTTTGGGGACAGGCACACCAGAATGCAGGTCGCAGGCCACAACCGGCCTACGGACCGCAACGGGAAACCGGAACCGGACACGATGCACCGCAGACACAATGTGGGGGAGTTTGGTCGCCTCCACACCATGGCACATGTGGGCATCAAGAATACAAATACACTATAATATGCACATTATATTTCCTATATAGTCCATCCATGGCCCTATCCGACCGCAAATACAAGATATTGTTCGACTGTGACAGCATTGCCAAGGCCTGGATCGTCCTTGCCTGCCAGCGGCTGGGCCTGGGAGATCCCGACCTGGCCTCCGTGCGCGACCTGCCCACAGTCCGCGACCTGTCGGCCTGGGGCAATCTGCTGGAGCAGATCCAGGATCGCTGCTGGCGCTTCCGCACCCGACAGGGCGAAGGCGTCCTTCTGGCCTGCGAGGTGCAGTCCCGGCCGGACTATCTGATCATGATGCGCCTGGTGGCCTACGCCAGCGGCACTGTGGTCGCGCTGGACCGCGCCGAGCACTTCAGTTCCCGGCGGCCGCCGCCCCTGCCATGCCTGCTCCTGGTCTACACCGGGGCACGAGCCTGGAACCCGCCGGGTATGAATGTGCTGACGGGCGGGCGCGTGTCCAATCCGGTCCCTTTGTTTCCATACCTCTACATGGACGTTCTGCATGGCAATTTCCGGACATGGGACCTGCCCAAGGAACTGGAGCTGATGGTGCAGGCGGAGCGTACGCGGACCCCCTCCGCACTGCTGACGGGAAACTTTCCGGAGAACGTTGCAGCCTTGCCGGATCCCCACACGGTGCGCGCCTTGGTGGACTTCATGAAGTTGACGATGATCGCCTGGGCGGAAGAGAACGTCCACGACCGGGCGATCCAGGATGCACTACACTATGACCTGCGGAAGGTAACCACCCCTGAGGAGTTGGCGATGGCGGCACAGGAATACCAGCGCGGCTACTTCGCGGTGAAGGAGGAGGGACGACAGGAGGGGCTTCAGGAAGGGCTTTTCCAAGCCAAGGTCGACCTGATGGTCGAGATGCTGTTGCCGGCAGCCGGAACAGAGTTCGAGGAGGAGCTCCGGTTGCTGCTTGGTGACGAACGGTTGGTATCCCGCCTGGACGTGAACACGATTGTTGATCTCAGGATTCAGCACGGTGCGGATCCGGCCGGCTTGCGCCAGGCCGTTCGCAGCCAACTGGGCAACCCCGGCCTCGCAGTCTGATCAAGAGACGGCCAGGTCGGGTACCGACACGGAAGACAGCCCATCGACAAACCGAAGCTTGCACGATCGTCAGTGCACGGTGGGCAACCCATTGTCCGGCACACTACCTGACAGTGACTGACGCGTAACCCGTTTCAACCGGGATGCCACTGCGCGGGACGGAATTTCCGCCGCCCGCACAACCGTCCGCAGCGACCGGAGGCCCGGCAGTGTGGGCAGGTCCGAGGCAGGGCGCAACCGCATGGCATGGGAACCGGTGAATCGCATCCGGCAACCTGAAACCAGGCCTGATTCGCCATGGGTACAGGCCAAACCCAACGAAGCTGAAATCACTTCCCCCGAACGGACTCCTTCCGGCCGGGTGCGGACCCTGTGCTATTCTGCCGGGCGGCCGCCCGGAACCGGCGGATTTCCCCTCCGGCAGACCACTCTCCACCCGTTTTGGACTTCCATTCACCGTATCGGCACGGTTTCGTGCGGGTCGGCCTTTGCACGCCCCGCGTTTGTCTCGCGGACCCGGCCGCCAACACCACAGAAACCCTGAAGTCCCTTCGGGACTGCCACGCCCGCGGCGCGGCCCTGGCCCTGTTTCCTGAACTTGGTCTCAGCGGATACAGCATCGACGACCTGCTGCATCAGGACGCGCTCCTGCAGGGCGTTCTCGACGGCTTGGCCGAACTCCTGGCCGACTCCCGCGACCTGCCCACCGTTGGCATTGTCGGAGCGCCCCTGCGCTTCGGCGGACACCTCTTCAACTGTGCGGTTGTGTTCCAGTCGGGAGCCATCCTGGGCGTGGTGCCCAAGACCTACCTGCCCAACTACCGGGAGTTCTACGAAAAACGGCACTTCACCTCGGCCAGCCACACCCACCGGACCGAGGCCGACCTTCTGGGCCAAACCGTGCCCTTCGGCAACCACCTGCTCTTTGCCGCCGACGGCGCGCCGGATGTCACGTTCCACGTCGAGATTTGCGAGGACGTCTGGACACCCATCCCGCCCAGTTCCCACGCGGCGCTGGCCGGGGCCACGATTCTGACCAACCTGTCGGCCAGCAACATCACGACGGGCAAGGGTGCCTGGCGCCACCAGTTGTGCGCGGCCCATTCCGGCCGCTGCATTGCCGCCTACCTGTATGCCGCCGCCGGCTGGGGCGAGTCGACCACGGACATGGCCTGGGATGGGCATGCCATCGCCTACGAAAACGGCCGGCTGCTGGCGGAATCGGAACGGTTCCGGCACGACAGCCACACAACCCTGGTGGATCTGGATTGCCGGCAACTCGTCCAGGACCGCATGCGGCTCACCAGCTTCGGAGACAGTGCCCGCATCCACCGCGACACCGTGGCGCGCATGGACACGGTGACCTTCCGTTGGGACCCGCCCGACCATGCCCGTGGCCTGTTGCGAACGATCGAACGGTTCCCGTACGTGCCCAGCAGCCGGACCGAACGTCACGAACGGGCGGCGGAGGTGTACAACATCCAGGTGTCGGGGCTGGCCCAGCGGCTTGAGGCGACCGGGATCCGCAAACTCGTCATCGGCGTGTCCGGCGGCCTGGACTCGACCCAGGCCCTGATTGTCTCGGCCAAGACCATGGACACCCTGGACCTGCCGCGCACGGACATCCTGGCCTACACCATGCCGGGGTTCGCCACGACCGCCGGCACCCGGTCCAACGCCCACGCCCTGATGAACGCCCTTGGGGTTTCGGCCCGGGAGATCGACATCGTTCCCAGCTCCATGCAGATGTTCCGGGACCTGGAACACCCGTTTGCCGAAGAGGAAGCGGAGTACGATGTCACCTTCGAGAACGTGCAGGCGGGGGAACGGACCTCCCACCTGTTTCGGCTGGCCAACCACAACGATGCCCTGGTGGTCGGTACCGGCGACCTGAGCGAACTGGCACTTGGTTGGGCCACCTACGGCGTGGGCGACCAGATGAGCCACTACAACGTCAACGGCTCCGTGCCCAAGACCCTGATCCAGCACCTGATCCGCTGGAATATCCACTCGGGGCAGTTCGATGAAGCAACCGGTGCCGTGCTGCAGCGCATCCTGGACACCGAGATCTCCCCGGAACTCGTGCCGGGCGGCGATGGCGACAGCCAACCGGCCCAGAAGACCGAGGAGACGATCGGCCCCTACGAACTGCAGGACTTCCACCTCTATTACATCTCCCGCTTCGGCCATGCCCCGTCCAAGGTGGCGTGGCTCGCCCTGCAGGCCTGGGGTAACCGCGGCAAGGGTGCCTGGCCGGAGTTTCTGGACGAGGATGCGCGCAACGAGTACTCGCTGGCGGAGATCAAGCGCTGGCTGAACGTATTCCTGTTCCGGTTCTTTCAGATTTCGCAGTTCAAGCGCACAGCCGTACCCAACAGTCCCAAGGTGGGTTCGGGGGGCTCCCTGTCGCCCCGCGGCGATTGGCGTGCGCCCAGCGACGCCCCGGCCACCGTCTGGCTCGATGAACTGGCTCGGAACGTTCCGGATTGACCCGCCTTCAAACCGACATAGCCGATTCGTGCAAAAGCAGAGAGGGGACCGACTTCGGCCCCCTCTCTTCACTTGGCGGAGACGACGGGATTTGAACCCGCGACCTCTGGCTTGACAGGCCAGTATGCTAACCGCTACACCACGCCTCCGTGCTGCGACGGGAATTGTAAAACAGAATGGGCCGATTTGCCTTGGTTTAGTCCAAGTTGGCCCGGTGTCCCCAGTCGGGTTCAAGGTTCCGACGTTGGTCCCGCAGACAAGCCAATGCGAGTTGCTTCCACTGCCGGGGGACGGTCCTGGGAATGGAACCCACTCGTCTGGCGACCGGCGAACCGACAGTCGCGGTGTCGCTCTCAGCGCCCCAGGCGCCGATCCTCGGCTGCCAGCCATTCCCAAGGATCGAAGGGCGCTAGATCCGCGGCCTTCCTGAACTCAACCGGGGGATGACTGCGCGGCAAGTCCACAAAGGACGCATTGCAGGAACGGCGCGCAACCGCTCGCTCTGTTCAATAGCGTGTTGCCGTGTCCAGATGGTAGCCGATGTAGCCGATTTCAATCCCACGGGGCTCGTAAGTCACGCGCAGGTGGATCCGGTAGCCGGAACGCACCATCGCGTGGAGTCTGTACGAAGCGAAATCACCTTCCGGATCTCGAAACGTACGCTGATCCCCGAACTGCTGCATGGTGGACTCGCCCTCACCATGGAGCTTAGGCAGTTCCGGAAAGGTCTTCGTCGGGTCTAGACGCCATGTACGGGACGCGTCGTCTAGAACCACTAGCTTCCCGACCACGACCGGCAGAATTTCGGGTGGGAGTGCCTCCAGATGACTGTCCACATCGAGGCCGAATTCCAAATGGGGGAAACATGCGTGCTTTTGGTCTGCCAGAGTCAGTGGGGCACTTCGCAGATCTTGTCTGCTCCGTTCGAGCAAGAGTTCTGACAGGCTCCCGACTTGGGATGACTCGGACAAGTTGAAGGCTTCAACCTCTTCTGACTGCACATGGCTATCTTCATCCAGCCACCTGTGCTGCAGTGGAATCTGAATCCGGCTCCATCGAGCCTCGGATCGAAGGCTGACACCGATTCCCGCGAATAGAAACGCGGCCCCGAGGCCTCTTGCCTCCACACGATCTCCCGCCTCCTCGCCGGCCTCTCGGGCGAGAACGAACTCCGACAAGCTAAAGCGGTCGCGCAGTGCCTTATCCACCTCCATTGGCAAACCGTCCTTGCTGGCAATGGTAAGCAGCAGGTTTTTGAGATCCGGAACTGTTTCCGCCAACCAATTCACGACTGTGTACCCGGGTGCCAACTCGGCCGTCCAGAGATTGGGTTCCCCAACGGTTACGAAAGTGGCAGAGCGGCCCTTCATCGCGGTCGCCACTGCGGAGACCAATTCGTCCATGCGTCTGCGGCCCTGATGACTGGTAAGGGTCGGAACACGGGCTGACAGCTCGTTGAAGACAAACCAGATCTGCGATCCTGTAGATGTCACGGTGAGACCTACGCCGGCCCATTGGTGGGAGCTGTAAGACCAATCAGCCGGGAAAGATTCCGTTCATTCTGGTCGAAGAACCCTACGGGCCAGATATCCAACTGACCATTGGGAGACAGCTCAGGAGTCGTGACTAGGACCTCAAGCCCTTCCCGCTCAAAATAGTGAATGGCCACCTGGTCCGGAGCCAGGATCTTGTCGTGCACTGCGAGGCGCACTCCGTTCAATACATGGTCGCTATGGGTCTCCAGAATCACCTGGGCACCGCCTGCAACAGCGCGGGAAGCCAGTTCGGCCAGCGAAGTTTGACCGGCAGGATGAAGGTGCGCCTCTGGATTCTCAATGATGACAAGTGGCTCGACAGTACTTTGGGAACCACGCTTCGGAGCCAGCAGGGCAACGATCGGAGCGAGCCCGTAGCTGATGCCAAAACCCACGTTTCCAGCGCGAAACCAAGAACTAGGCACATCATCGGGTTTGGCGTACCGGAAGGTTGCGACGGCCTGATCGGCCTCAGCAATTACCTTGATTTCCAGCTCGGCACCAGGACTGATAACACTCAGCCACGCGCTGGTCTGGGCTTTGAGGGTGTTCTTCGGTTCGGCTTGGTGCCGAACGCGATGGTTGACTCGGGCATCACCGAACCTATCTAAATACCAGAGCACATGCTCCCCACGCGTCCCCAAAGGTGTAGCCGAGGCGTGTCCTTCTTCCAAGTATGGCAGGGCAAGTCGCGGTCCAAGCCGATCGGCAGACAGATAAAACAAAACTTCCTTAAACCATCGCTCCGCACCGCAACCACATCCCCTGGAAACCAGGGCTCGGCACCGAAATCAATCCCTGTGGCCTTACTTTCACCACCATGCTGGTGCGGGTCTACCTCAAGACACGCTCTCCCCTTTCCCTCAAAGAAGGACGCCTCGAGCCGCACCGCGTCGTCCAAGGCATCATCGTGACGCACATCACTGAACCGCCCAAGATTCACCAGAGAACCACGCCACGGTGACACCGGAATTGGCCCCCATCGCTGGCGGAGTGCCAATACGGCCTGAATCACGCTGCTCTTGCCAGCGCCGTTGAGGCCGGCGAGAATGGTCAGCCCGCCAAAGCCGATTGTCTCGTCTCGAAAGCACTTGAAGTTCTTTAGGCGAACATGGTCGATCACGGCAAACCTCGCCGCAACATCTTCCGCATTCGCTCGAAACGGATCGTTACTTGTCTCGTCGTCTGAGTCCCCACGGAGATGCTCTCGATGAATTCTGCATCCGCCTTCATCAGTTGCGCGAGGTGATCGACAATCTCCCCTTTCCGCATTCTTAGTACTCCGGTAAAGTCTTCCGGAACCTCGGCCAGGGCGACTGAAAGGCTTTCGAAAAGGGGCTTGTTCACGGGACTCCTCCATCGTGCGTATCCCGGTCGATTCGGCTTCCGAAATGCCTCACGTCCGAAGATGTCCGACGCCAGTGACATGGCACGGCGAAAGTCGTCCCTCAGTAGCGCGTGGTGTTCGGGGCTGTTATTCAGAAACCTCATCGCCTTCATCAGGAAATCGTCAAGCCGACCTCCGTACTCCGCCTCGCCCAATGATCGGAAAGCCAAGAAACGCAATACACACTCCCGGTCCGCCATCCGCTTCGGATTGATCGTGCCACCGGTTGCCTTCAGGAATTCCTCCGAACGGGCCAGTTCTCCGAGAAGAGCGCGGACCGGGCCCGGATTCAGTGCATGTCGGACTTCCTGTCCCACCAATGGTTTTCCCCCGGTATTGATGCGTTTGAAGACGTTGAACATCACTTCGGGCGGAGTGCCTGGCTCAATAACATGACAGGAGAGTTCGGTCTCGGTAATCCGGCGCTGCATCGGACGCGGAAGCTCGTCAAAGGAGTGAGCGTCAAACTGGCTCAAGTACTCCATTCCTCGGAGGCGCAGCGTCTGTTGCAAGACAAAGTCGCGCAACACGCTCAGCCTCTGCAATCCGTCCACGACCATCCAGTTATTGTCCGGGTCGGCTGCCATGTAAAAAACCGGAAGGGGAATCCGGAGGAGAAGGGACTCGATCAAACGGCTGCGCGTCGTTGGCGGCCACACGTTGTCGCTTCGCTGGAAGTCTGGCTGAAGGATGATTTCTTCGTGCCGCATCCTCTCGACAATCAGAGCAACGGTCGTCTGCTTGGTTGAAATCCGGATCTTCGTCGGATCGAACGGATCCTCAATGGCCGCAGAGTCGGATACATCCTCCAGCTGCTCCTGTTCAACCCCCTCCCCGGCAGCAGTCCCCTCTTCCCGATCATCGTATGCGGGATTCTCAGATGGCAGCCCAACCTCGTTCGACGATATGCCACGCATGCCGTTTGGCATTGCTTCAGCCGGCGCACTGAAGCGGGACCCGGTGTCTGCTGGAACCGCTTGCCTGCGCGACGCATCTTGGGCAACACCTGCGTCCCGGCTCCGGCCTAAGCGTTCATGATCCGAATCCTGCATGCCGTCCTTTCACCTCCGACTCGAATGGATCGGGGGAAATCACGTTCCGTGAAGTCGTTCCAGTGCAACGCGGCAGTTCGTTGTTGTCGCGGGAGCATCTGGCCCTGATCACCCGGAATCCCTCTGCCATCATGATAGCCGTCACGATACTGCGCGTGAGGTCCGTGGAGCACTGTGTCAACGGCAAATGCACGGATCCGACGGTCGCCCCAAAGACGAGCCCAAGCGGGATCATCCTGCGGCCTTTACGGAATGACTGGATTGGAGTCTGCCCGATTGGCACAGGCCCACAGGTAGTCGAACACCGGCCCCTCAGCGCCCCAGACGCCGATCCTCGGCTGCCAGCCACTCCCGGGGATTGAAGGGCGCCGGTTCCGGTTCAGGCGACAGGCCCGCAGCCTTCCTGAACTCAACCAGGGGATGACTGCGCGGCAAGTCCGCAATGGAAACCAGCCGTCGCTCCACCGCGGAGAGGAAAATGGCGTTGATCACCTCCAGGACGTGACGGCCTTCCTGGCCGCTGCTGGGATGGTCCCGATCTTCGTCCAAGGCCCGTGCATAGTGATCCACAAAGGTGTACTCGTCCACCTGACAGTCCATGCCCGGATCCCACGTGTCGGGAACAAGGGGTTCCAACGGTTCCCAGTGGGCGTTTTCGCCGGGCGGGTTGCTGAGGTTGGGGCCAGGGGGGATTGCCGGGGAGGGCAGCCAAAAGGCACCGTGCGGCCGCCACAGAAGCCGTCCCTCGGATCCGTACACCTCGACCACGTGGGCATTGAGATCCATCGTCTCGAAGCGGTGCTGCAACAAGGTCGCGCAGACCCCGTTCTCGAACTCCAGCAGGGCCGTCACGTTTTCGCCGGCCACGATGCCCATGCCGGCCGGGGAATGCAACACGTCTTCCGGGCCAATGTCGCGCCCGTCGGTCAGGACGCTGGCCGCAACCGTGCGGACGTGGCCGGCCAACTCGAAGAGCATGTTCAGGAGGTGGGTGCCGATGTTGGGCAGGCCGTAGCCTCCGTAGTATCCCTTGCCGCTGGCATACATGTAGCGCAACTTGCCGATGCGGCCCTCCTGCAATGCCTTGGCAATCGAGGCCGCAGCCGGCGCGGTCCGCCATTGGTGATGCACCGCAATCCGCAGTTGGCGGCTGCGCGCCAGGCTCAACAACTCGTCGGCCTGGTCGAGATGTTCGCTGACCGGCTTTTCCACATCGACGTGGCACCCGTGTTCCAGGACCCGCTTGGCCAAGGGGAAATGAAACTGGGTGGCAGTCGGAATCAAAACGATGTCCGGGCGCTCCCTCCGAATCATTTCATCCAGGTCGGTATACAGCGAGGACACCCCCAACTCCGCTCCCAATTGGTTCAGACGCTCCCGGTCGATATCGCACAAGGCGCGCAGATTCATGCGCGGATGGGCCTTGTAGGCCCTCGCCTGAGCCCTGCCCCGGTGACCGCAGCCAAGCAGACAAACCTGATACACATCCTTCATGGAACCACCTGTCAATTGGATGTTGACGGGAAGAGCTGTGGCAGGACAGCCGCACCAACGCGGCAACCCGACAGCGCGCCGCGGTGCAGCAGGGAAATTATCCCCGCTTCCGAACAATGCACATGCACCGCTCGGGACCCTCTACCGCGGATGAGCTGCTTCAGGCGCCGCCGATCACGGCTCATCCGGCTCCAGGATGGATAATTCAACACTGGTCCGGTGGCTCCCACATGCACCGGAACCCGGATGCCCGACCCCCAACGGTCCCGCGAATCCTCGGGGTTCGAGCACGCTGTTCCAACCGAGTTCCCGACAAGGCCCCAACCCGCATCCATGAACAGCCAGTCCCCACCAGACGATGTCCGAGCCGCCATTGTGCGGATGACCGCAGTCGCGTCGGATCGGGAATTCAAGCGGCGCCTCGACGATCTGATCGGCCGTTTGCATCCGGAAACCATTCTGGAGGGGGTTGCGAATTTCCTGGACGACGCGGACTTCAAGACGCGCAACACACTCGGCCAGATCGTGAGGCGTCTTGATCGCCAACGGGCAATCGAGGTCCTCAACGCCGTGATCCTCAACAGTCGACGATCGCCCCAGGCGCGTCTCTCCGCCGCCACGCTTCTGGAAACCTACCTCGAAACCGAAGTGGAAACGTCATACCTGGAGGATGTCGGCGACCAAAACCAGGTGATTCTTACAAGTCTCAGGGAAGCTCTGTCGGCCCGGACCCAATTCCCGGCCGTCCTGGTGGAGTACGCCCGGCAGTTTGCCGAGATTGAGCCGGACCAGCGCGCCCGTGTACACCAAGTCCTGCGGCACCTGTCGGAGACCGACGCCTGCGCGGTCCTGGCCGCCATGGCCCAAAACCCGGTGGATGTCGTCGCGGAGGAAGCAATCGACCATCTGGGAGCACTGCCTTCCGCCGCGGCGGAAGGCACACTCTACTGCCTGATGCACAGCCTCTATTTGCATCCTCAACGCCAGGTCCGGGCCCGGACCCTGTGGCGGCGCCTGCGATTCAGCGGTTGTGGACACGCGCCCCTGCCGCTGGATCAGGGCCCGACGGCGGAGATCCTCGGCTTCGGACCGGATGCATCCGTCCTTGCCGTGCTGGCCGCCAACGAGGACGAACCCCTGCTGTTCGCCTTCAACATCGTGTCCGGCATCACGGCCTGGTCCGGGTTGCCGCAGGTGCCGGTGCGCAACGGACCGGCCCCGCAGGGCAGGTTCCTTGAAGAGCCGGTGCAGGTTCCCATCCATGCCTTCTTTGGGTTCCTGCACAACACGATGAACAACCTGGTCATCCGCGACGAGATGCGTCTGCGCGGCACATCAGGCACGCATGTTCCGGCCTACCCCGACCTGTACCAGGCGGAAATCCACCGTCTTTGGAACTTCCAGCCGCCGGTTCCGGCGGAGAGATCCATTGCCATCGGCCCGTGGGAGGGACGGGATGTCCACAATTGGCTGGCGGCCCACGTACCCAATGCCACCCTGGCACGCGAACTCAATGCGGGAAGCATGTTCCGGCCGCTGCTGAAGGCCTCGCGGGACTGGCAAGTTGGCCAGGAGGTCCCCAATCCGGTACTTGGCGAATACGAGAAGCTGTACTGGTGGCTGGAGGCCCACATCTTGATTGCGCAAGCCGGCAGCGATACGGCCCAAGTCGGTCTTCTGGCGCAGGTTCAGGAAACTGTCAGACACCGCCGCGACGAGCTGTGGAATGCAATTGGGCAGCCGTAACTCGTCTCACGTACCAAGCCCCCGCGCCACCAGGAAGCCAAAGGGGCGTTGCCTCCCAAATTCCCAGTGGCCGGACCCGACCCCAAGCGTGCCGCGCTGCCGCGGAAAGCAACAGGCGGAGAGGATGCGTCGAGCCGCGGGACTGGCGTGCGGACCGGTGCCTTTACCACTCCGGGAGCGGCACGGCCGTACAGGAAGTCCGCAGGGAGGACCGCCTTCAGGACTGGGGACGGATGACCAGCACCGGAGCTCCGGAACGTCGCACCAGGGTCGACGCCACACTGCCCATCATCCATCGTGAGAGCCCGGTGCGTCCGTGGGTGGTCATCGCGATGAGGTTTTGGGGTGTCTCGTGTGCCAAGTTCAGGAGAACCCGAGCCGCCGACCCTGTCAGCACCTGACTCCGGACTGTCAATCCCTTGTCCCTGAGATGTTGCGCAACCTGTTCCAGATATTCGGTGGCTTCCCGATTCAATTCCTCCGTGAATTCGGGCACCCTGAAGCCCAAATCGGTTCCGGTGTAGGTGGGGTGCTCCGTTCTGACCGCCCTGGCAAGCAGGACCTCCATTGAAAGAATGCGGGCCAATCGCTCAACATAGGGCAGTGCGCGTTGTGCAAGCTCGGATCCGTCGAGGGGCACGAGGATGGTGGTGAGGGGTGCACCCTCCTCCCGATACTTCTTCGCCCTCTCCGGCGTCACGGCCAACACCGGAACGTTGGAGGCGTGAATCACCCTGTCGGTGACGCTGCCCAGGATGCTGCGGCCGATCGGGTTTCGGCCATGGGTTGACATCGCGATCAGGCCGCACCCTTCTTTCTCGGCGATGCGCAAAATCTCCTCGGCCGGACCTCCGATGGTGGCAGTGGCCTTTACCTCGATCCCATCATCCCTCAGACGGGCGGCCACCCTGTGCAAGGCGTCCTGGGCATGAACCCGTGAACTTTCCTCGAACTGGGTCCGGTATATGACCATGGACTCCCCGGCCGACGATGGCACGGCGGACATGGCCGAGGCGGGATAGTCGATGGCATCGGGATCAACAGCGGTCAGCAACACGAGGGGAATGTTCGCCTTCCCGGCAACTTGCACAACATAGGGAAGGATGCCTGCTGCCACATCGGACCCATCCAATGGAACCAGAATGGGCCGGGACAGGATATTGACTGCACCATCTTCCACGACATCATTCACGGTCATGGCTACCTCCTGCCTTGTGCGACGTTCTACTACTGCATCGTAGTACACGGTCGGGCAGGCGAATGTACCCCGACGGTTTCGGTTTCGTTAACGTTGGTCTGCGCACTCCGGGTGAAAGAGTCCCGCATCCCTGTCTCGGGCCCTGGTGCGCTCCCTGCGCACCGTGTACCGTCGGCACGCCAAGCCATAGACATCCACAGCTCGCGGATCAGCACCGTCGTTGGGCATGGCAGTGGCCGCGCTGCGTCTCTTCGGGTGGACCCCACCCGGTTTTGTCCACCAAGCCAACACGTTTTCGGCTTGGAGCCGGGTGGTGCCGTCAGTAGATGCCCAGTTCGTCCTTGGCCTCGTCGGACATCATGTCGGGCGACCAGAAGGGCGTCCACACCAGATGCACGTTCACCGTGTCCAGTTCCGGGAAGGCCTTCTGCGCCTCGTCCTGCACCGACTTGATGATCTGCGGACCGGCCGGGCACCCGGGACTGGTCAGGGTCATCGTGACATCGGCCACGGTTTCGCTGGTCATTTCCACGTCGTAGATCAGGCCCAGGTCGACGATGTTCATCAACAGTTCCGGATCTATGACCTTTTCCTGAAGCACATTCAGAACTGAGTCCTTGTCGGGCATTGCGTTGCTCCTTGCAGCGTCTTGGTTGGGGCGAACCGCTCCCGGTCAGTCGGGCACGGCCACCCAGATGTCGGTTCCGTCCACCCGCGTTTCGTACTTGACGGCCGGCTGAAAGGCCGGCATGCACAGCGCCGCCCCGGTCCTGATGTCAAATCGGGCCCCGTGCCGCGGACACTGCACCTCCTGGCCGTCAATGAGGTCGCCCTCCACCAACGGGCCGCCGTCGTGCGTGCACATGTCCTCCAGGGCATGAATCTCCCCGCCCAGGTTGAACAGGGCAATGCGGCTCAGCCCCACCTCGACCAGATGGGGATAACCCTCCGGAACCTCGGTCAGCGTGGCCACTTTCACAAAACCGTTCATGTCGGCGGCAACATCCATCAATCGAGTTCCTCTTCTTCGAATTGGTCCAGACCATAGATGCCCTTTTTGAGCACCTTCAACGACAGCATGGCGCACTTCATGCGCACGGGGCCAATTTCAATACCCAGCATGTCCAGGATGTCCTCGCGCGTCCAGGTCTTCACCTCGTCGAGGCTTTCGTGGAGGATCTCCTCCATCAGCATCGAAGCCGAGGCCTGGCTGATGGCACAGCCCTTGCCGTCAAAGGCCACCCCCCTGATGATCCCGTCCTCGTCGACCTTGAGCTCGATCGTCAGTTCGTCACCGCAAAAGGGATTCAGGTCGTGTGCCTTGTAGTCCGGATCCTCCAGGCTGCCGTGATGGCGCGGATACTTGTAGTGATCGATGATCGCTTCGCGGTACAGTTGATCCATGTCGCGGAACGCTCCGGTCTAGAAAATCCGGCGGGCCCGTTCGATGCCGGCGGCCAGGCGATCGATCTCGGACTCGGTGTTGTAAAGGTAGAAGCTGGCCCGCGCACTCGCAACCAGGTCCAGGAACCGGTGCAGCGGCTGGGCGCAGTGATGGCCGGCGCGGATCGCCACGCCGTCCAGATCGAGGATGGCTGACAGGTCATGGGGATGGACTTCGTCCACATGGAACGACACCAGGCCCATCCGTTCCTCCGGTCCCGGTCCCAGAATTTGCAGGCCCTCGATTTCCGCCAGCTGGTTGTAGGCATAGCTGGTCAGATAGGCACTGTGCCGGGCCACGTTGTCCATGCCCAAGTCCATTAGGTACGCCGCCGCGGCGCCCAGGCCCACGGCCTCGGCGATGGCCGGCGTCCCCGCCTCGAACTTGTAGGGCAGTTCGTTCCAGCGGCTGCCCTCCAGGGTGACCTCGCGGATCATCTCGCCACCGCCCATCCAGGGCGGCATGGCCTGCAACAGTTCGCGCCGCGCCCACAACAGGCCGATGCCGGTCGGACCGCACATCTTGTGTCCGCTGTAGGCGTAGAAGTCGACCCCGAGTGCCTGCACGTCCACCGGCAGATGCGGCACACCCTGGGCGCCGTCCACCAACACCAAGGCACCCGCGGCATGGGCCTCCGCCGTCAGTTCGGCCACCGGGTTGACGGTGCCGAGCACGTTGCTTACATGGGTAAAGCAAACCAGCTTCGGCTCCTCGGCCATCAGGGAACCAAACACGTCCCGATCCAAGTGCCCTTCGGGGGTCACGGGCACATACCGAAGGTCGAAACCCCGTTCCGCCTGCAGAATCTGCCACGGCACGATGTTGCTGTGGTGCTCCATGGCGGTGGTGACCACCGTGTCGCCCGGCCCCAGGTTGGCCCGGCCCCAGGACCCGGCCACCAGATTGATGCCTTCCGTGGTGTTGCGGACGTAGACACACTCCCGGCTGCTGGGCGCGTTGATCAGACGGCCCGCGCTTTGGCGCGCCTCCTCGTAGAGCGCCGTGGCCTCCTCGCTCAGCGTATGCACGCCGCGGTGGACATTGGCGTGGCTCGTGCGGTAGTAGCGGGACATCGCCTCCAGGACCGCGGCCGGCTTTTGGCTGGACGCCGCGCTGTCCAGATACACGAGCGGGATGTCGCCCTGGACCTTGCGTTCCATGATGGGAAACTGGGAGCGCACGGCGGCCCAGTCCAGGGTTTCGTCGGCGGCAGCCACCGCACGACCGTTCAGGTTACGGGGGATGGCCATCACTCAACCGCCAATCTTGCGTTCAATCACCTGTTCCAGCTTGTGCACAACGGACTCCACCGGCACGCGTTCCAACACGGCCTGGAAGAACCCCTGCACGATCAGCCGTTCCGCCTGCGGACGCGAGAGGCCGCGCGCCATCAGATAGAAGACATACTCATCCTCGACCTGGGCGGCCGTGGCCGCGTGCGTGCAGCGCACGTCGTTCGCCTCGATTTCCAGCCCCGGAATGCTGTCGGCCCGGGAGCGGGAGTCGAGCAGCAGGTTGCCGTTGCGCTGGAAGGCATCCGTCTGCTGCGCCTCGGGGGCAACGCGAATGCTCCCCATGTAGACACTGCGTGCCCGATCCTTGAGCGCTCCGTTGAACAGCAGGTCACTGAAGCAGTGCGGTGCCTCGTGCAGCTGCAGGGTCTGATGGTCGATGTGCTGCCGTCCGGTCGGGAAATAGATACCCAGTAGCTCGGCGTGGCCGCCGGGACCCTGCAGCACCAGGTCCAGGAAGGCCTTGGTCAGCATGCTGCCCCAACTCACCTGAATCCACCGCAGATCCGCATCGCGGTTCAGGTGGGCCCGGCCGTGCATCAGGTTCCAGGCGGACGTGTCCAAATCCTGCAGGTTCATGTAGCGCACCTGCGAACCGGGCGCCTGCACGATCTCCACCACGGAGTTCTGAAGCCCGCGGCGCGCCCCGAGCAGGCTGTCCACCACCGTTACCTCGGCGCCTTCCTCCGCCACCACCAGTGTGTGGTGATGGCCGGCTTGGCCCTCGCCCTGCCAGTTGATGATCTGCAGGGGCAGTTCGACCCGGGTGTTGCGCGGCACGTGGATGAGCGTGCCGGAGTCCCAAAGGGCTCCGTGCAGGGCCGTGAACACGTCGGTTTCCACCGGTACCACGCGGGTCATGAAGTGTTCCCGCAGGAAATCCTCGTGCTCTTGCACGGCCAAATCCAGCGGCTTGAAGATGATCCCCTGCTCCTCCAGGGCCGCCACCCCGACGCGGTAGTGCATCAGGCCGTCCTCGAAGATGAGCGTCGCGGCGCTCTCCATCTCGTGCAGTTCGTCCTGCAGCAGAGGCGACAGTTCCTCTTCGCCCACAGGCCCCTCGTGGGTCGGGCCGTAGCTGAAGTTGTCCGGATCGAGGCCGGTCAGGCGCGTGCGCCGCCAGGCCTCGTCCGTCAGCGAAGGCCAGGGCATGGCCTTGGCGGCGGCCCAGGCCTGTTCCCGGAACCCGCGCATCCAGGCCCCTTCGCCGCGGGCCTCGGAACGGGCCAGCAGCGCATCCCGGGCCGGATCGGCACCGTTTACCGCCGGCGCTGAAACCCCGGTCGGCACTTGTGTCTGGTTTGGCACGGTACTCACCTGCGCCCGGTCAGCCAATGCTGCCTTCCATCTGCAGCTGGATCAGCCGGTTCATTTCCACGGCGTACTCCATGGGCAGCTCCTTGACCAGCGGCTCGATGAAGCCGCCGACAATCATGGCCGCCGCCTCGTCCTCGTCGATGCCCCGACTCATCAGGTAGAACAGCTGCTCCTCCCCGATGCGGCTGACCGACGCCTCGTGGCCGACCTTGACGTCATCCTCTTCAATCTCGATGTAGGGGTAGGTGTCCGAGCGGCTTTCCTCGTCCAGGATCAGGGCGTCGCACACCACGCTGCTGCTGCTGCGCACCGCTCCCGGCGCAACCTTCAGCAGGCCGCGGTAGCTGGCGCGACCCCCGTTCTTGGAGATGGACTTGGAGACGATCTTCGAGGTGGTGTCGGGCGCCGCGTGCACCACCTTGGCCCCGGCGTCCTGGTGCTGCCCCTCGCCGGCAAAGGCGATGGACAGGATTTCGCCGTGGGCCTTGGGGCCCATCATGTAGACGGCCGGGTACTTCATCGTCACCTTGCTGCCCAGGTTGCCGTCGATCCACTCCATCGTGCCGCCGGCTTCCGCCACGGCCCGCTTGGTAACCAGGTTGTACACGTCCGTGCTCCAGTTCTGGATCGTCGTGTAGCGGCAGCGGGCGTTCTCCTTGACGAAGATCTCGACCACGGCGCTGTGCAGCGAATTGGAGGAGTAGATGGGGGCCGTGCAGCCCTCCACGTAGTGGACGTTGGCGCCCTCCTCGACGATGATCAAGGTGCGCTCAAACTGGCCCATGTTCTCGGCGTTGATCCGGAAGTAGGCCTGCAGCGGAATGTCCAGGTCCACCCCCTTGGGCACGTAGACGAAACTGCCTCCGCTCCAGACCGCACTGTTGAGGGCCGCGAACTTGTTGTCGGCGGCCGGAATCACGGTCGCGAAGTACTCGCGCACGATGTCCTCGTGCTCGCGCAGGCCGCTGTCCATGTCCTTGAAGATGACCCCGTGCTTCTCCCACTCCTCCTGGAGGCTGTGGTAGATGACCTCGGAGTCGTACTGGGCGCCGACCCCGGCCAGGAACTTGCGCTCGGCCTCGGGAATGCCCAGCCGATCGAAGGTGGTCTTGATGTCCTCGGGCACATCATCCCAGTCGCGGCCCTGGTTCTCCGTCGGGCGCAGGTAGTAGTAGATGTCGTCGAAGTCGATGCCGGACAGGTCGGCCCCCCACTGCGGCATGCTCTTGGCCAGGAAGATGTCCAGGGCCTCGTGCCGGAAGCTGCGCATCCACGCCGGCTCTTCCTTGATGGCGGAAATCTGGTCGACCGTGTCGTGGGACACGCCCTTCTCGGTCTTGAAAACGCCTTCCACGTCGTCGTGGAAACCGAATTCGTAGTCATCCTTGACACCGGTTAGGTGCTGCTGATCGGCGATTGTGGCCATGTAGTGTTCCTCCTTTGCTGGCGGCCCGGTCAGGCCACCGGCTCCGCCGGGCCGAACTGTTCCTCGACCCAGTTGTAACCCTTCTCCTCCAGATCCAATGCAACTTCCGGACCGCCGGTCATGACGATGCGTCCGTCGTGGAAAATGCTGACGTAGTCGGGCTTGATGTAGTTGAGAATGCGTTGGTAGTGGGTAATAAGCAGGAAGCCCCGATCCTCGGTGGCCAGCTTGTTGATGCCGTCGGCCACCACCTTGAGGGCGTCGATGTCGAGCCCCGAATCGGATTCGTCCAGAATGCTGAAGCGGGGCTCCAGCATCGCCATCTGCAGGACCTCGGTCCGCTTCTTCTCGCCACCCGAGAACCCGTCGTTGAGGTAGCGGCGCGCGAAGGAACTGTCCACCTGGAACTCCTTCATCTTGGCCGTCAACTCACGCCGGAACTTGCGCATCGGCATGAGATGGCTGCCGACCACGCCCCCTTCCTGGCTGGCCATGTGGGCCTCCTTGGTGAAGCCCCGCACGTTGGACACCGCGGTGCGCAGGAAGTTGGCCACGCTGACGCCCGGCACGGACACCGGGTACTGGAACGCCAGGAAAATACCGGCCTGACACCGCTCGTTGGGTTCCATCTCCAGGATGCTCTCGCCATCCAGCAGGATGTCGCCCCCGGTTATCTCGTAGTGCGGATGGCCCGCAATGACATAGGCCAGCGTGGACTTGCCGGAGCCGTTGCGCCCCATCATGGCATGGATTTCGCCCGGTCTCAGTGTGATTGAGACGCCGCGCAAAATGTCCTGACCTTCGACCCGGGCGTGCAGATCCCGGATTTCCAATTGACTCATTCCTGAACGATCCTTTCTTGGCTGGGATTCAGCTGAAAGCCGAAGTTGCAGCTGCCGGCATCCTCCATGATGCAGTCCAGCAGTTCGACGGGAGCGCCGACCGCCTGGCTGATCATGTCGCGATCCATGTCGCAGATTTGGGGATGTTCGGCCGCCAGTTCGTGGTACGGGCAGTTGAACAGTTCAAGCCGCATGTAGTCCCGGCCCGCCTCCGTGTGCACGGAGCAGATGATCCCCTGCTGCTGCATCAGGACCGCCAGTTCATGGACGCGGCTGCGCATGTCCCTGGTCTGCATGCGCGACGAGTAGTCCAGGGCCACCTTGTCGGACACCCGCGACATGAGGCCGACCAGGGTCTCGGCCGTCACCAGGCTCGAAATCTCCCCCAGCAGCGTCACGGCCAGTGAACCGCAGTGGCAGGCGAAGAGGGAACGGGCCTGCTCGGAGTTCGCAAACTCCAGGTGCGGACGCCCCACGCCGGAATGCACCGTGCGCTTCTCCAGGTAGCCGCCGGCCTCCAGGGTTGCCAGGTGCTCCCGCACCGCGGTGCGGGTCAGGCCCAGCAGATCCTCCAGATCCTTGACCGACGCCCAGCCCTCGCGCTGCAGGTACTCGACGATGGTCCAGGCGGAAGCCTGTATCTGCTTTGGTGGCTCGACGGGAAGCGGTACGTCCATCCCAGACACCCGTGGTTGAACAATCCAACGCCCGGATTGTACGGGTTGGAATGGGGTTTTGTCAATATTTCCTGCCAAAACTGTTTAAACCAGTTTCGGCGTAATCGGGAAGCGGTCAGTTCGCCGGGCCGGGAGAGGGGGTCAATGTCGGTGTCGGGGCCGGCGCGCGGGTCGGAATCAACAGGAGGGCACCCGCGAGGATGGGCAGAAAGGCGAGGGTGTACATGACGGCCCGCAACGTAAAGATGTCCGCGAACAACCCGGCCACGCCGGTCATCACGGCACCGCTGGCGAACATGACGCCCAGCGCAAGGCCGGAGGCCAGCCCCTCCCGCTTCGGAAGCATGGCCTGGGCCTGCACGACAATCACACTGTGCGAGGTGTTCGACACGAATCCGGCCAGGGCGGCACTCAGGTAGTAGTAGACCCCGTCCTGGTTAAGGGTCAGGTAGAGAAAGGGAATGCTGAGCCACAGCGACCACATCATGAGGTGCTTGCGCCGCAGGCGCCCGTCCAGCAGACCGCCCGCCAAGGTGCCGAGGGAGCCGCCCAGCACCAGGGCTCCGGCCCGGGCCCCGTAGCCGGCCGAGTCCAGTCCCTGGTCGGCGAAGTACTTGGGCAGAAGACTCATGAAGTTCTGCAGCGTGGCCGAACGCGTGACAACGTAGAGAATAAAGATGGTCGGCGCGATGACCAGCGCGCTCCGGGCCACGCGTGCGGCACGGTTCCGGGTGGCTTTGGTGTCGAGGGTTGCCACCGCCTGGACCGGGGGCATGGGCCGGTACAGCAGATACTGCATGATGGCAACCATGGGCAGCACGCCCAGCGCCATGTAGGTGATCCCCATCAGGCCAAACTCGCGAATCAGAACTCCGGCAATGATGGGGCCCGTCGACAGCCCGATTTGTCCCAGGAAGAAGAAGATCGAGGTGGAGAAGCTGGCGTGGCGGACGCCGCCCGACAGCGACGCGGTACGCGTACCCGTGGCATGGAAAGCCGCGCTGCCCAGGGCCGCCACAGCCAGCACGGCCAGCAGCAACGGATAGGTTGGGATAAAGGGAACGAAGAGGAAGGCCACGGCGGTCCACAGGACCCCGATCTGGGCCAGCCACCGTCCGTCCCACCTGTCCGCCAGAATGCCGAACAACGGCATGGGCAGGGAGGCCATCACGAAGTAGAAGGTGATGCCCCAGGCAAGCTCGGCATTGTTGAGGTCGAAACGGGCCACGAGGGCCGTCAAACAGATGGCGACGGCCGCGTTGAGGATGTCGATGCTGCAATGGCCGAAGGCCACCGCGCCCAGATAGCCAACCCGGACGCCGTCCAGCCGCTGGCTGAACCCGGTCGACGCGGCGGCGCTCATGGCCGGGACTGCGGAACGGCAACGTTCCGTGCAGTTGAAGTCAGCATGCGATGTTCGAAGCAGAGATTCTGTTCATCTGTTCCCGTAGTGTAGTCCCTGCGGGCAGGTTTCTGCCCGGACAACCGATTCGGTAAGTCTGGCATCGAAAGGAATCCGGCCGGCATGCCGTCTGAACAAAGCCGGGTGCAGTACGTGGATCAAAGTCCGAAGGCAGTCCTCCAACATTCGCACGCGGACGCCAAGGGGATGCACATCGTCGTGACAACGCCCGGGGCACCAGAGCAACGGGGAGGACTGCGGGAGATCCGAACTCGTCAGCCACACGGTACAGCCCTTAAGGCTGTTGCGGCATCCCTTGATCATGTCGGACAGCCACTCCAGCTTTGTGGCGCAACCCCACAGTTCAGGAGCCTGTTTCTGGTCAACGCTCTCAAAACCGTGACTTGACAGACATTGATGTGTAACATAGTTACACACTCAAGATGGCAGGGGGGTCTTGTTTCATGGCCAGAGTCCAGTTGGTGATTCCTGACGCCGATCGTGACCGTTTCGTCCTTCAGGCGAGGCGGGAGGGCATGACGCTCAGTGCTTGGCTGCGTGCGGCTGCCCACACACGCCTTGAAGAACGCCAGCGCGTCAAGCCCTTCGAGGCCCTGGGGGACATTGAGGAATTTTTCAAGATGTGCGATGCCCTGGAAGGTCCCGAGACCGAACCCGACTGGGAAGACCACTTGCGTGTCATCAATGAGTCGCGGGCCGCAGGGGCAACCGGTACATGATCTTTGTGGATACAAATGTGTTCATGTACGCAGTGGGGCGGCCGCACATTCTCAAACAGCCCTCCAGAGCTTTCCTCATCGAGGCGTACCGGAGCCGGAAGCCACTTTGCACTTCGGCCGAAGTCCTGCAGGAATTGGCACACGTGTACCTGGCCACGGGGAGATTGCTCGTATTCGACGCGGCGATGGAACTGATCTCCAGTCTTGACATCGAAGTGTGGCCGCTGGAAGAAGCCGATGTCGAACTGGCGCGTCAGCTCCATGAACTCCATCCCGCGCTACAAGCCCGCGATCTCTGCCACCTGGCGAGTTGTAGACGACGTGGCGTCAGGGACATGAAGACCTTTGATCAGGCCCTCGCCGCTGTGTTTCCCAACTCATCAATGCCGTAGGACCAAGGGTACGCTCCGCCTCGGCTTTTGGCATCCCGGCACCTAACCGTGGCGAGGTTACAGGGCCCACACCAACAAGGAACAGCATCACCAACCGATGGTCCCTGGCGCGGCCCTCTTGGCATCACTTGTTTAAGCCGCCCCATTCCAAGATGGAGCGGGCTGCCGATATCGGAACCGTCCCGCATCGAATCGCACGGGGCGCAACTGATGGATGCCATCAATCCGGAACGGGCGTGGAAGCATCTGCAGCGGCACCTCCTTGGCACTGTCCCTGGTCCGGAACATCCGTTCCATAGGGCTCTGCAGATACAGAGGCTTAGACGGATACTCCATAGAGGTCGTTGAGCTTGGACTTCAGGTAGCCCACGTATGGCCCGGCATCAATTCCGGTGCCGACACTTTGCTCTAGGAGTTCCCCGGGGGTGTAGCGCCGACCATGCCGATGGATGTGGATCCGCATCCATTCGAGCAGCGTGTCGAACTTGCCGCGCCGGAACTGATCCTCCAAGTCCGGATGGTCCCGTTTGGCCGCCTCGTACAGCTGCACGGAAATGATGTTGCCCAGGCTGTAGGTCGGGAAGTAGCCCAGGTAGCCAAAGCTCCAGTGCACATCCTGCAACACCCCTTCCGCGTCGTCCTCGGGCCGCACACCCAAGTACTCCTCCATGCGGTCGTTCCACTCGCGCGGCAGATCCTCCAAGTCGACCTTGCCCTCCATCATCGCCTTCTCCAGTTCGAACCGCAGCATGATGTGGAGGTTGTAGGTCACTTCGTCGGCCTCGACCCGAATCAGGCTTGGTGCAACACCGTTGATGGCCCGGTAATAGGTCTCCTGCGGCACCCCGTTGAACTGGGGGAAGTGGGCCTGCAGGATTGGATAGGCCCAGTCCCAGAACGGTCTTCCGCGCCCGACCAGGTTCTCCCACATGCGGGACTGGCTCTCGTGGATGCCGAGGGAACAGCCACTGGTAATCGGCGTCCGATCCCAAGCCGGATCGATGTTCTGGTCGTACAGCGCATGGCCACACTCGTGCAGCATGCTGAAGAGGCACACGTTGAATTCGCCGGAGTACACCCGCGTGCAAAGCCGCACATCGTCCCGGCTGAAGCTGGTGCAGTACGGATGGGTGACCTCGTCCACGCGGCCGCGACTGAAATCGAAGCCGAAGGCGCTCACCAGCGTGCGGCCCAGATGCACCTGGGTCGCATGATCGAAGTTGCCCGTCAGGCAGGATTTGTCCAGTTGCACGCCCGAATCGGCTACGGCCTTGACCAGGTGGACGGTCTCGGCGCGCAGGGGCGTGAAGATGGCCTCCACCTCCCGGGCCTTCATGCCGGGTTCGAATTGATCCAGCAGGGCGTCGTAGACGTGCTCGTCGTAGCCCTGGTAGTCGGCGTACTCGTGCGCCAGATCCACGCACTTCCGGAGCCACGGCAGGAACTGTCCGTAGTCGGCGGCATCCCGGGCCTTGCGCCACGCCTCGTTGGACAAAATGTGCGTCTCGGTCGAACGGTCCACATATTCGGCCGGAAGGTTGCGCTTGATCCTGTAGTCCCGGGCCGCAACCTTGATCAGGTCCCGATCCTCCTCGGCCAGGCCAGAGTCTTCGGAGTCGGATTGAAGCTCCTCCAGCCAGATCCCAACCTCGTCCGCAACGAACAGTTCGTGAGCCACCCTCGACACCGTGCCCAGTTGTGCCGCGCGTGCGGACGCGGCACCTTCGGGCATGACGGTTTCCTGATCGTGGTGCATCAGGCTGGCAGCCTGGTTCAGGTCGGTGACGGTGGCCAGCCGTTCCTTCAATTTGCCCAGTGCGTTGCTCATTGCCATTGGTTCCAAGGGGTTGTTTGAGGCAGATACGGTCCATTCTGCCATCGTGAATAGGGTCCTACCAACAGTGGAGACCATCACCGCGGTTGCGGGGCCGCCCGTTGCCCGGAGGCCGGGTTGCGGCCACAAGGACATCCTGGACAAAGTCGAACTCGGGAGGGACGCGATCTGTCGGATCCCTCTCTCTCCGACAAGGTCAGCATCTCGGCCATCGCGTTGAATTCCGGGGGATTGATCCCGGAACCAACTGCCGGGCTGCGCCGGGTTCGGCGACCTGCCTGCCTATTTGGCCATTTGCTTGAGGGCCGTATAGACCGGCTTGGGCGACCAGTCGACAGTGACGATGCTCCACAGAGCCCTTTCCGTTCCGGGGGCAACAACCTCGAAGTTCAAATTCCAGAGGAACGCGGGACCAACCCAACCCCAGTCCCGCATCATTGTGTAAGCCTGGACAGTCCAGTCCGCCTGCTCCTGCAAACTGTTGTCGTTCGCGAATCGGTAATAGGGATGTCCGTCGCCTGAGGCCCAGCCGAACGCAGTGGGCACTATGGGCTTGTTGGACGCGTCGTACTGCACCGCCAGCGCGCGATAACCTTCCATGATGGATCGGAAGCTCCAGGAGTGATGGGGCCATTCACAGGCGCCAAGGAACGTATCACCGGCCTCCTGGATGGCTGCACACGCCCCTTGCCAAGTGTATTGGGGAGGTATGTTGTAGCCGCGTGGACGGGCACCAATGCCATCTACGTGATCCGCCAGGCCGGCAACCAGCATTTCCTGCATATAGGTGAAATCGTCCACACTCAAGTGGGCATTGCCGCCTGCCGGTGTGGGGGCACCGGAAACAACCCATATGGAAGGACAGGCTTCGCGGATCGCAGCTGAAGCAGCCGCCAGCATTTGCACATAGGCCTCGGCGCTGAGGGTGAGATTGCCCCATGTGAAATGAAGATTCTGTTGCTCCCAGACCTCAATTGCATCAAGTTGGCCGCAATAACGGCTGGCCAGCGCTCCCAGATAGTTGGCGAAGTCCGCATTGTCGGCGGGAGGGCCGGCCACGGTCAGATCAGCACCGCTCTCCCGAGCCCAGAGCGGTGCAGCTACCACGCTGAACAACACATTTACGCCCTGCCGGTCGGCCTCGGCCAACAACCTGTCCATTTCAAGCCACTGCCGTTGCCCGCGGTGGGGCTCCATGTCCTCCCAGCGCACCTGCTGCTTGAGCCAAGTAAAGCCCAGATCCCGGACCGCAGCCAGAACCATCTGACCATGTTCCTCATCCAAGAAGTGTCCGTTACTGTCCTTGCCCAAGGCGTGTCCCTGAGTACCGTAGGCAAAATCCAAGGGAATCGCCTTCGCGGTAGGGGGCAGGTCGGGCAGCGGCACCGCAGTGAGCTCGCCGACAGCCGGAATGACGAGCATCTCGCCGGGACGAATCAAGCTGCATTCCGTAAGACGGTTGGCAAACAGCAAGTCCGTCAGGGACACTTCGTAATCCAGAGCAATCTCCAACAGGGCGTCTCCCTCCTGGACTGCATATGTAACACCTTCCATCGCGGCATCGATTGCAGAAGGCCAAGTCCATCCCAGCCTGGGTATGCACAGCACTTGACCGACTGGCAGCAGGTCGATGTCCGTCAGGTAGTTGGAACGGGCAAGTACCTCCAAAGGTACGCCGTGCTTCAGAGCGATCTCGGAGAGAGTGTCGCCACCTTTGACAACATACCTTTCGCCTCTGATAAGCGGAGCAGATACGGCCCGAGGCCGCGATGACGGATCCGCGGCCTCGCCGGGTATGCAAAGGGTTCGGCCGACCAGCAGCGGATCGGCATCCGTCAGGCCGCTGGCTTGACGAATTGCGGTCACAGTGACGTCGTACCGGATGGCTATTGCCAAAAGCGTATCCCCCGGCACCGCCGTATGCTGCCGTGTACAGTCGAAGTTGGAAGCTTCCGACTCCGCAGCCTGAGCGTCTCCGCCTTGATCCCCGTTGGCGGAGTCATCTTCATCAACCTGGTTGAGAGCCTGTTTCGCTTCGGGCGTCGTGTCGGCCCGGGCTGCCGGTGAGTGTGGAACCTCCAAAGTCTGCTCCTCCATCTGGGGTGGCCCTTGGGCCACAACACCCGTCGGCAGCAAACCCAGCAGCAGGCAACAGACGACAAGGCACAGTGGCAATACCCGCCCCCAGTTTGGGCACTGTATTCCACCAGTCATGGTGTACATCTTCTTGCAAACCCCAGTCGGGAACTCACGCATCGGCTGTGTTGGCTTTTCGGCACCGGCTTGTTGGAATCGAACCATGCTATGAAATCCGTGGGTATTGTTATTCAAGAGGACAGGTCCCGAATGCAGACACCGAGGTCCGTGCACGCGGCCACATCCGGCGGCCATTGGAAGACCGTGCGGAAACAAGCCTTGCAGACTGTGGCGAATGCCAAGATCCTTGCCTTCAAGAACGCTTCAGGGGCCCTGAATTCGACCCCCTGCCAACTGCAACAACCGTTGTCCACAATCCCTTGTGGAGCATGCTGCCCCGGCTCAGTCACTCAATCCAAAAATGGGGATTCCATGCGATTTCCCAAAGGTAGCCGTCGAGATCGGCGAAGTAACCCGAGTAACCTCCCCAAAAGGCATCTTGAGCCGGCTTAACCAGGGTGGCACCGGCAGCCATGGCCACGTCCAGCAGGGCATCCACCTCTTCCCGTGTACGGACGTTGTGAGCCAGGGTGATGCCGGAAAAGCCCTGGCCCTCCGTGGCCACACCGACATCGGCGGCCAAGGCATCCCGAGGGTACAGGGCCAACCAAGTGCCCCGGGTCTGGAAGAAGGCGATGGATTCGGTGTTTTCATCCAAGAGGGGCAGTCCCAACCCATCCCGATAAAACTTCACTGATCGAGACAGATTGGCAACACCCAGGGTAATCAGGCTAATGCGCGGTTCCATGGGCTTTGGCTCATCCACGAATAGATACGACCATATACAAAAACACGGCAGAGCCCGTCACGGGATGCTCGATGCCGATCGATCAGGCCTGCATCCAATCGTACCGGCCGCGATAGGCCGCGGCTACCCGGAACCGGCCGTAGCCCGATACACCTTGGCAGCACCGGTCAGCACGTCGTCCAGGTCCTCTTCCGACCATAAAGGGCCCACGTTCAGGACGATTGACCGATTCATCAGATCCTCCGACCGGGGGCACATGCCCATGCTGTACTCCACGGGCTCGGGGAAATAGGCGGGGCAGTCGAAGGGACAACCCCGCGCGGCCAGGCGTTGGTTCAAAACCTGGTCGGCGGCGTACACGGGCACCCCGCCGTAGATCTTGCCGGCGGGCAGGCCCTCGGCGCGGAGCCACTCGATGCGCTCGTCAGCTTCTTCGGCACTGTCGGCATAGTCAATGACCCAGACGGAATGACGATCGCGGCCGTCCGCCCGCGGCTCCAGGCTGGCACCGGCCAATTCCTCCATGCCGGTCCTGAGGGCACCGTTGGTGGACTCGATGCGGTCCAGAACAGCCGGCAGCTTTGCAAGCTGGCAGCCCATGATGGCGCCCGCAATCTCATTCATGCGCAGGTTTTCGCCAATGATGGGGTCTGCCTGCAAACCCTTGAAGTGATCCCGAACCCCCGAATGGGAAGTCCAGAACTGGCCACCCTGATCGGAATAGATGGTGGCTCGCCGGTACAACTCCGGATCGCTTGTGATCAGGGCTCCGCCTTCGCCGCTGGTGATGTTCTTCTCCAATTGGAACGAGAAGCAACCCACGTCTCCGATGGTCGCCACGGGCCGGTCGCGATGAACGCTGCCCACGGCCTGGGCCGCATCCTCAATCACCTTGAGGTCATGAGCCCGGGCAAAGTCGCACACGGCATCCATGTCCGCGCACTTGCCGCCCAGGTGAACCGGCATAATCGCCTTGGTCAAGGGCGTGAGGCAGCGCTCCAGATCCTCGGGATCCAGGAGCATGTTGGCGTCCACTTCGCAGAACACGGGCCGGGCCCGACTGGCAACAATGGCACCCACCGATGCAATGAAGGTGGCGGCTGGTACGATCACTTCGTCACCGGGACCAACCCCAAGGGCCGCCAGGCCAAGGCGCAGCGCCGCCGTGCCGTTGGCGGTTCCCAAGGCGAACGGCACGCCCAGGTAATCCGCCAGACCCTGTTCAAAGGCCTCCACCTTACCGAGGTGGTTGGGACCGTAGTACCGGAACAAGGACTGGGCGTCCAACACCTCCATCACTGCCTGCTTCTCCTCGGCACCCAGGAGACCGGCCCCCTTGAAAAGGTTGAGCTCGCGGTCCACCGCCTTGGGACCACCGTGGATGGCGAGTGCTTGGCCGTGAACGTCGGATGTTAAGGAACTGGGATTCATGGGGCGGGCACCGAAAAGTAGAGTCTAGGGCAATGGGAACGTCCGATCAGTGTACTTGGAAGCCGTGGACGCACCGGACACTGCCGGCCGACACACCGGAAACATGAAACCAGCCGAACTATCCGCATCAACGGTTCGAGACCTGGCCTCGAGGCTGGGTTTCGACCTGTGCCGCATTGCCGCGCCCCGGTCCGGAGCCGTCCACACCGACTACCTGGAGGCCTGGCTGGAGGAAGGCTGCCACGGCGACATGGCCTGGCTGGCGCGCAATCCGGACATCCGCATGCAGCCGGACCGTCTGCTGGTCGCCGACAGCCAACCCGTCCGCTCCCTGGTCGTGCTGGGCGTTGGCTATCTGCACGCGGACCTTCCCGAACACGTGCGTCGGGATCCGTCGCGCGGCATCTTCGCCCGGTATGCCTGGCACGAGGACTATCACGACCAGATCAAACCCAGGCTCTTTGAGCTGGACGCCCTGGTCCGGAAACTCAGCGGCCGCACCGCCCATGCCCGATGCTGGGTTGACACCGGGCCGGTGGTGGAACGCGACTGGGCCATGGCCTCCGGCCTGGCGTTCACCGGCAAGAACTGCTGCTCCATCAACCCGGACCTGGGCAGCTGGATCTTCCTGGCCGTCCTGGCCATTCCGGAAGCCGTCGCACCCGATCCGGCACCCGCGGCCCGGCCGCCGGCGCCAACCCTGTCACCCATCGCCATCCTGGACGGCCTGCCGCACGATCGGGACTTGGGGACCTGGGTCACGGAGGGGAAGGGCAAAGCCGAACAGACCATGACCTGCGGCCGATGCACCCGCTGCCTGGACCAATGCCCCACCGACGCCTTCCGCGGACCGCTGATGCTGGATGCCCGCAGGTGCATCAGCTATTGGACCATTGAAGCCAAAGGGGCCGTACCCCGGGATCTTCGCGGCCGGTTCGGCAACCTGGTATTTGGGTGTGATGTCTGCCAGGAGGTTTGTCCCTGGAATCACGAGCGGACACCCGGTAACGGGTTCCTGGCCGACCGACCGGTCCGAACCGAGTGGACGGCACCCAAACTGCTGGAGGGTTTTGGGGAGGACAATCCCTACTGGCTGGACGACGCGGCGTTTCGAATCCGCTTCCGGCGCTCCGCCGTCAAACGGGCCAAGCGCCCAGGCATGCTCCGCAACGTGTGCACCGCCCTGGGCAACTGGGGTGCGCCTGCAGCCCTGCCGGCCCTGGCCCGGGCATTGCGGGAGGACTCCCCGCCGGTCCGGGAACACGCCGTCTGGGCGCTGGGTCAGCTCATGCGCAAGGCTGTCGGTCCGGACGCTGCAACCATTTTGCAGGTACACCGCGACAGTGAACACAACCCAGGCGTGCGCGAGGAACTGGCAGCGCAACTGGGCGGGTAGCGGGACCAGGGACCTAAGTCGGGGACCACAATCCGGACTCGGACAGCCCGGTCCGCGCGGGGCGACTCTCCCGTTGACCTACGTCGATGTGACCGACTCGACCATTTGCAGGAACAGGCGGTGCCAGCGCAGATCCCGGGACAACTCGGGGTGAAAGGCCGTGCCCAGAATATGGCCCTGGCGCACGGCCACCTGCACCGTACGGCCGTCGGGATCGGTCCACTCCGCCAGAATCTCCACGCCGGGACCGGTTTCGACGACGGCCGGTGCGCGGATGAACACCGCGGGCGAAGGGGAATTCCATCCGGCAACCTGCAGGTCGCCCTCAAAACTGTCCCGCTGGCTGCCGAAGAAGTTGCGGTTCACCGACACATCCAGGCCGCCCAGCAACGTCTGTCCGTCCCGCTTCTGGCCCGTGGCCCGATCCGCCAGGAGGATCAGCCCGGCACAGGTTCCCCAGACCGGCCGGCCTTGGGACACCCACCGCCGCAGAGGGTTGACCAACCCCCAACGTTCCGCGACGAGGCCCATGGTTGTGGACTCGCCGCCGGGAATGATGAGCCCGTCCAGCTTACTGAGCTGGTCCGCCCGTCGCACCTCAACGGCCGCAGCCCCCAGGACCGACAGTTTTTGTATGTGTTCCCGAAAGGCTCCCTGCAGCGCCAGCACGCCGATGCGCAGGGGCACGGCCTCGCTACCAGCCGCGATGAGCCATCTTCTCCGGTTCGGACAGCGTGTCCAGGTTGATGCCGACCATCGGTTCGCCCAGGTCCTCGCTCACTTCGGCCAGCACTTCGGCATCGTTGAAGTGGGTCACCGCCTGCACGATGGCATGGGCCCGCTTGGCCGGCTCTCCACTCTTGAAGATGCCCGAGCCCACAAACACGCCGTCAAGGCCCAGCTGCATCATGAGCGCAGCGTCCGCCGGTGTGGCGACCCCGCCGGCCGCGAAGTTGACCACGGGCAGGCGGCCCAGGTTTGCCGTCTCGTTGACCAGCTCCACCGGTGCCTGGATGTCCCTGGCATACGCATAGCGCTCATCGGCACTCATGGTTGAAATGCGCCGAACATCCCCGAGCACGCTGCGCGCATGGCGCACCGCCTCGACCACGTTGCCCGTGCCGGCCTCGCCCTTGGTCCGAATCATGGCGGCGCCTTCCGCGATACGTCGCAGCGCCTCGCCCAGATTGCGGCAACCACAGACAAAGGGAACCGTGAAGTTGTGCTTGTCGATGTGGTTGTTCTCGTCGGCCGGGGTCAGGACCTCGCTTTCGTCGATGTAGTCAATGCCGAGGGCCTCCAGAATCTGGGCCTCGACAAAATGTCCGATGCGCGTCTTGGCCATGACGGGAATGGTGACGGCTTCCTTGATGGCGCGAATCACCTGGGGATCGCTCATGCGGGAGACACCGCCTTCCTTGCGGATGTCCGCCGGGACGCGCTCCAGCGCCATAACGGCACAGGCACCCGCCTCCTCGGCGATCCGAGCCTGCTCGGGCGTCACGACATCCATGATGACGCCGCCCTTCAGCATCTGGGCCAAGCCGGCCTTGACCGTATAGGTACCGGTTCGGGCACCGTTGCTGGAATTGATGTATCCGTTCTTCTCCATGGTTTCCATCCCTGCCTGCCGCAAGCATCATTGCAAACCCGTCGATCCGTCCATTTTAGTCCAGTTGTCGAGGTCCGCACCAAATCCCCTGCCATTGCGCCGCAACCTCGCCTCCCGGCGGTCGGCGGCCGGGTCAGGATCTCACGATGGCAGCCAGATAAGGCAGAAAGACGGCGGCGCCAACCACCAAGCTGGCCACCGAGGCCAGTAGGACGGCGCCGGCCGCGACATCCTTGACCACGCGGATCTGTTCGTTGTGGCCAAGCTCAACGGTGTCCGCCAGCTTTTCGATTGCCGTGTTGAACAGCTCGGCAGACAGCACCACGCCGCAGCAGATCGCGACGGCCAGCCATTCGATGCGGGAGATTCGCAGCCACCAAGCCATCCCAATGGCCACAAGGCCCAAGGCAAGTTCGATTTGGAAGTTGCGCTCGCGCCGGACCCCATGTCCCAGGCCCGACAGGGCATGTCGCACCCCGCGCAGGAACCGAATCATGGCTGCCTGGATGCAGCGGAACACCCGCGATACGTCGTCCGCGGGCTGTGTCCGAGCGTGCGCACGACCCGGTCCTGCAGGCGGAACATCACGTCCTCCTCCTCCAGGGTCCCGTGGTCCAGGCCCAGCAGGTGCAGAAGCCCGTGCACAAAGCAAAGGAGCAGTTCCGCCGCCGGGTCGGTGCCTGCGCTCCGAGCGTACCGCTTGATGTAGGGCGGACACAGTACCAGTTCACCAAAGACAACCGGAGCCTCCGGCGGCAGGATGTCCATTGGGCTGGCGTCCGCGTCCTCACCGAAGCTGAGAACATCCGTGGCGGCATCGACACCGCGGAACTCGCGATTCAAGGCCCGGATTTCAGCGTCCCCGGCAAACACCACGTGCAGGACGGAACCCGGTGGCGGCAACAGCCGGGCCTTCGGACCCGCCTCGGCCAGGGTCGCGGCAACTGCCTGCTTCAGGATCCGGGAGTCCAGGCCGTCGGGCGGAGATCCAATGAGCTGAACCTGAAGGCGCTCGGTCACAACTCCATCCCCGACGGATCGGCTTGTCCGTCTGCGACAACAGGACAACCGGACCTACAACGATGTCTGGGTGTGTGGAGTTCCCGCCGGAATGGTCTTCGCAGGCAAGGCCGGAGCCTTGGACCAGTTCGAATCAAGCACGGGATAGGGGATCCGGCGGTGGTTGATGGACTGGAGCATGGCGGCCACGATGCGGCGTACAGTTTGGAACTCCGTCAAGCGCAGGGGACTGTCAATCAACGACCCGTCCAGCAGGCGCTCCTCGAACTGCTGATCTACCAGTTCATGAACGGCTTCCTCGGTTTCGGGCCGAATGGCACGGAACGCGGCCTCGCAGGTGTCGGCCAAGAGCAACACCGTTGTTTCTCGGGTTTGCGGCTTGGGCCCCGCATAGCGGAAGGGTGTCTCGCCGACCTGGGCATCGGTTCCCGCCTCCTCCAAGGCCCGGTGAAAGAACGGCACCATGATTTGGTCGGCGTGGTGTTCCCTGATGAAGTCGAGGATGCGCGGCGGCAAGTTGTGCTCTATGCCCATCCCGACCCCGTCCGCCACATGCCGAATGATGATCTCCGCCGACTCGCGGGGCGACAGGCCGTGGTGAGGATTGTCGTCCGGCCCCATGTTCTCGACGAACATGCCCGGGTTCTGCAGCTTGCCAATGTCGTGGTACAGCGCACCCACCCTGGTCAACAGGGGATCGGCTCCGATGGCATGGGCAGCCTTCTCGGCCATGTCGCTAACCAACAGGGAGTGCTGGTACGTTCCGGGGGCCTCTTCCCGCAACGCCGCCAGCAACGGATGATCCGGGCGTGCAAGTTCCGCCAGGCGGAAGCTCGTCACGCGGCCGGTCGCATCCCCCAATCCGTAGATCGCCCCCAAGGCCAGGCTGGACGCGGTCAAGCCGTGCACCGCGGCTGCCAGGCCCATCAGAAAGGGTCCGCGGGCGAAGAAAGCCGGACCGGTCTCCAGCCAGTTGCCGGCCGCGCCCGGCGGTTCAGGCAAACCGGTCAACTGCTGCAGCCAGCCGGGAACCGTCAGGAGCGCAGCCAGGATCGCCACCCAAACGCCGGCTTTCACGAAGTCGCCGATTCGATGTGTTTGGCGCAGCGCGACCAATCCGGTCGCAACGGTCATCGCCAGAAACACCATGTGCGGGAGCGTCATCCGAGGCGCGAAACCACAGACAATCAGGAAGACCAGCATCACCATCGAGGCCACCCGGAAACCTGCCAGAGCCCTGACTGTCATGCCCAGGGCGGCCAGGGGAATCATGTACCGGAGCCAGGGAGCCAGATGCGCTTGCAGGCGAACCACCAGCAGGCCGACAACAATCAGAAGCACCAAGGCCTGCAGCTCCCGTTGCTGCTGTACCAGGTATTGATTGGCCTCCGGAACGACCCGGTACAGCAGAAACAGCAGGCCGACCACGACCGGAAACAGAAACAGAAAGCGCGGTGTGATCCACCCTGTCCACACCAAATCCAATCGCCTCAGGGCCGCGATCTGCACACTGTCCAGCGGCATGCCCGGCACCGCCACGGTCGCACCCGAGCCAAAGGCACCGACGGCAACCCGTTCGGAGAGAACCGGCAGCAACAGGGAAAAGGCGATGTCCGCCTGTCCCGGCGGCAGCCCATTCAGCTGCCGAAACAGATAGTCCCGGTATCCGGCCAGATCCTGTGGGTCCTGCGTTTCGGTGCCCGCCAGTTGCAAAGCTTCGTCCAGGGCGTGGCTCAAGGTCGCCCAGGCGTCGTCCGACAAGGCCAACAGCTCGGGCAGCAGTGCCTTCTGCAACGGGCTGTAGCCCGTCAGCGAGGTTGCCGGTTGGCTGCCGGACTGCCTGTGGACCGAAACGGCATCCAAAAAGATGCGGAGGTCCAAATCGCCGGCCCACGCGCCGTCGGAGGCAGGTCCTTTGCCTACAACCAGATCGAAGGGCGCAACAACCCGGATTGGGAGCGTGCCGCCCGTTTCCACCTTGAAACGCGTGACCCCCGGGATTTCGAGCGCCACCACGGCCGTCAAGCCCAACGCGAGCACAACCAACGAGACCAGGTGAACCGGTCTCCGGGCCAAACCGCCCGCCGTTGTGTTCATTGCCGATTGCAAGGCCAGTTAGCGAAATGGGCCCAATCCGGGCCCCAAAGGGGTACCAACATTGTCGCAACGGTCGGAAACGCGGGATTATACACTGTAGATTCGACACTGCTCCGCAGCACCCGAATTGGTTCGTCCGCCCCAACCGGCAAGTCTTCCGGCCACCACAACAGAACACATTGCTGCAATCATGTTCTTCGACAGAGCGCGAATCTGGGTCCAAGGCGGCCAGGGCGGCGACGGCATCGTGGCCTTCCTGCGGCAGAAGCACGCTCCGCGCGGCGGCCCATCCGGCGGCAACGGTGGCCGGGGGGGGCATGTTGTCGCCGTGGCGGACGAATCCATGAACACCCTCCACGGGTTGCGCCGCAAGGTGCATTACCGGGCCGGCAAGGGCGGACGCGGAGGCAATACGGCCAAGCAGGGAGCATACGGCGCAGACCTGGAGGTGCGGGTGCCCACCGGCACCCTCGTGCGCGATGCCGAGGACGGCAACCTGATGGCGGACCTGACCGACGAGGGTCAACAGGCCCTGCTGGTCAGGGGCGGACGCGGCGGCCGGGGCAACGCCTCCTTCCGTTCAGCCCGCCACCAGGCACCGCGTCTGGCGGAGAAGGGCGAACCGGGACAGGAGCTCTGGCTCGACCTGGAATTGAAGCTGGTGGCGGAGGTCGGCATCATCGGGGTGCCCAACGCCGGCAAGTCCACGCTGATCAGCCGCATCAGCGCGGCCCGTCCGGAGATCGCCGACTATCCCTTCACAACCCTGGTGCCGAACCTGGGCGTGGTGGAGCTGGCCCACCGGCAACGGGTCTTCGTGGACATCCCCGGCCTGGTCGAAGGGGCCCACCAGGGCACGGGGCTGGGCATTGAGTTCCTCCGCCATGTGGAACGCACGCGCCTGCTGGTGCACCTGCTGGATGGCTCGTCGGACGATCCGGGCGGGGAAATGGCGATGATCGAAGCGGAACTGGCCAGCTACAGCGAGGCACTCGCGGCCAAACCGAGGGTGGTCGTCCTGAACAAGCGGGACCTGCCACAGGCCCGCGCCGCCGAAGCCGAACTGAAAACGGCCATGGAAACGCGCGGGCTGCCTTTCTGGTCCATCTCGGCCGTCACCGGCGAGAATGTGCAAGACCTGCTTTGGGCTCTGGACCGCCAACTCGAGGCGATTCCCGCAGTGGAAGCAAGCACCCGTCCCGATCTGCCGGAGATCGCCGTGTCCGAGGACGACCGGGCCTTCACCGTGACGCGTCTGGGTCCTGCCCGCTGGCAGGTCGCCGGTACCGGCCTGGAGCGCTTAACACGCATGACCAATTGGGACCTGCCGGAGTCCGCCCTGCGCTTCCAGAACATTCTGGACACTTGGGGGGTTTCCGATACCTTGCGCGCCCAGGGCGTCGAGGAGGGAGACACCGTGAGGATTGCCGAAGCCGAGCTCGTTTGGGGGTTCGACAATGCCTTCTGATCCCCCAACCGCAGCGCAAGACACCCTTTGGCACGGCATCCACTGCACCATGAGGACAGTCGGTGTCCGCCGTACGCCGGACCGGTGTTCGACGGCCGGGAATGCGAAACTCCGCCTTGGGGTGTTCGGCGGGACGTTTGATCCGGTCCATGTGGGCCACCTGCTACTGGCACAGGAAGCGGCCGTGCGGCTCGCCTTGGACCAGACCTGGTTCGTGCCCGCCAACAACCCGCCCCACAAGCCCGGACAGGTGCAGACCCCCTTCGCCGATCGCCTGGCCATGGTCAAACTGGCCGTGGCCGGCAATCCCGCCCTCGGCGTCTCGCTGCTCAACGCCGACGATGCCGCGCCCAACTACTCCGCGGATCTGATGGCGATGCTCCAGGAACAACTGGCCGGGCGCGCCGACCTCTTCTTCCTCATGGGCATGGACAGCCTGCGCGATCTGCACACGTGGCACCAACCGGACTGGCTTGTCCACAACTGCGAACTGGTGGTTCTGAATCGCCCGGGCGTGGAGGAGATCTGGATTGCCGTGGAAGCCAGGTTCCCAGGCATCCGGGACCGCATCCATCTGGTGGAGATGCCCGGTGTCGACCTGTCCGGCACCAACATTCGGGCCCGCATCGATGCCGGCGCGCCCATTCGGTACCTGGTTCCGTCGGCAGTGCACGATTACATTGAGGAACACTCCCTATATGTTCCTGTAATGGGAAACCCGAGACCCTGAGACCCGCGAGGCCGGCACGCCAGCCTCGTGACGCACTTACACGTTTCCGGAAAGCGTGCAGGGAGAGACCGCTGCCACTCCACCCGGACCAACTCCGGGATTGCCTCTGCGACACCGGCTGAGCACGATCGAGACCACCCCTGCGACACACCGCTCATCTGAATCGATTTGGCCCAAGTTGAGCAGAGCCTGCAAGGCGGCCGGGTATTTTCGCAGTGTCGGGTCCAACCCGTCCCATGCAAAACGCCTGTTCAACATCAGTTGCAGGAAGGCCTTAAGCTTGTTGGTCATTGAATAGCGCGCTGGACATTTCGTAGGACCAAATTGCCTCTGTAGTATTAGTTGTCCCAGAGTTCGAACTGTCGGTCGTAGAGGTAGGCCAGCGTGCGTTGCGCGCTGCGGACCGTTTCGTAGGCCTGTCGTTGCAGGTTGGTGAACTCGCTGTCTCCGTCCATCAGCGGGTGTTGTTGCATTGCGTGTTCAAGGGCTTGCAACATCTCCCAGGATTGGCTCAGTTCGCCGCTGAAGTCAAGGGGATGGCAAATGGAGTCGTCCGTCTGGACGGCATACAGTTGCGGCTGGCCGTCGTAGTGTTCGTTGTCAAGCTCCACGCCCAGCTCCATTGGTACTCCCACCGCCATGAGAGCGATGCCGCTGGTCTTGGAGCTTACCGTTACGGTTCTTCTGTTCGTCATGGGATGTTCTTCCAGATTCAGGAGGTGTTGTAGATCAAGGTGCATCTGAAATCACTCACCTGGGTCATTCTTGTAGCCTCTGATGGGGCTGAAACTGGACCACCTACGTGTGGAGGCCCATTTTGAGCCGCTAGTCCTAGTCCTGTGTCACGCGTACCCGTCGCCGGCCCTGCTCCGTGGCGGGACGCAGGAACTGCCGATCATCATCTGCGCGGTTCAGCACTCTAAATAATGGTGCCGCGGCTGCAGCCCAGGACACTGGCGACGCCCTGCCGGCCAACGCTTTGGGCGTGCAGGGCGCGGATCGTCCGGTCGCGCTGGGTAGCATGGTTCCGGCGACCTGTTCAGGGCGGCGTCGGCCAGCTTGTCCAGCGTCCCGTTTGACGGCCTCGCGTTGGGTCATGAGGAGTTCTCTTGGTTTTCAAACAGGGATTGGTTGCAGACGCCGCAGCACGCCTGACTACGTGTACCGCAAGGAGGACGGTTGGCGGAACGGTATCTGATCCCCTACTCCATCCAGAGTCATGACATGGAGCAACCATCCCGGCAGACACCATGTGCATGAAGCCACTGGCATATCGTTGGGTCGGGCTGGACAGCCGCCCAAGGCAGCCCGGAGACAAAGACAAAATCACCGGAATCCCTTACGCAGCGCATAGACTAACCGTAGTACCCTCCCAACAGTCAACCGTACGCACCTGTGGACCCGGACATCAAGCTGACAACGCTGGCCTCCTGCGCCGGCTGAGCATCGAAACTCCCGCCCCGGGAGCTGTCGCAGGTCCTGCGACAACTGAACGAGATACAGGGTTCCGACAACGGAGCCTTGCGGGCCGGCATCCAAAAGCCCGACGATGCCGCCGTATGGACCCTGCACGAAGATCAGGCCCTGATCCAAACCGCGGACTTCTTCACCCCCATCGTCGATGATCCCGAAACCTTCGGGGCCATCGCGGCCGCCAACGCCATGAGCGACGTCTTTGCCATGGGGGGCGAAGTCCTGTTTGCCCTGAACATCGCCGGCATGCCCGAGTCGGTGGGGCTTGACATCCTGTCCGCCATCCTGGCCGGTGGTGCGCGCAAGGTCCGGGAAGCCGGAGGCGTGGTGGCCGGCGGGCACACGGTGACGAACCCCGAGCTGTTCTACGGATTGTCCGTGACCGGCCTGGGGGACCCGGACCGTCTGCTCACCAAGGGCGAAAGCCTGGACCCGGGCCAGACGTTGTGGCTGACCAAGCCCCTGGGGACCGGCATCGTGACCACAGCCCACATCGTGGAGACGCACGCGCCGATTGATCCCGGAGACCTGGAGGCGGCCATTCAATCCATGTTGTCGCTGAATGCGGCGGCCGCCACGGCGGCCCGGACGTCCGGTACCAAGCGCGGCACCGATGTGACCGGCTTCGGCCTGCTGGGCCATGCCTGCGAAATGTTGGGCCCCAACACACAGGAAGACAGTTGCGGTCTCTACATCAAGGCCGATTCAGTGCCCCTGCTGCCAAACGTCCTCGCCTACGCACAAAACGGAGTGCAGACCCGGGCGGCACAACGCAATCCGGAGCACTTCGGACAGTCCGTACGCTTCGCGGACACCGTGGCGCCCGAGCTCCGGCAAGTACTTTGGGAAGCGGAGACCAGCGGCGGCCTGCTGCTCGCGGTACCGCAGGGATGCGAGGGAGCCTTCGAAAAAGCGTGCCAGGACCTCGGTCAGGACTGCTGGTGCATAGGCGAGGTTGTGGCCGGATCGGGGATCAAGGTGGCATGACCGCAAGGACAACAGCCGACTCGCGCACGGCCGCGATGCGGACGCGGGTCCAGGATGAGGGACTGGTGGCGATTGTGCGCGGCGGCTATTCGCTGCCGGAGATCATTGCCATCGCGGATGCCATGCTGGCCGCCCCCCTGCCGTTGCTGGAAATCACGATGAACACGCCGGACGCGCTGACCGCGATTCAAACCCTCCGCCAACGATACGACGACAGCATGGCGATCGGCGCGGGCACCGTCCGCACTGCGGACCAGGCTGCGGCCGCCATTGAGGCCGGCGCCGAATTCCTGGTGTCTCCCTGCCTTGATCCGGCCAGTGTTCGGGTCGCTGTCGAGGCCGATGTGCTGTTCCTGCCGGGGATTTTCACACCCACCGAGGCGCAACAGGCCTTTCAGCTTGGTTGCACGATGGTGAAGCTGTTTCCCTGCCCCAACCCCGCCTATCTCAAGGCGGTCAAGGCACCACTGTCCGACATGGAGTTTGTGCCCACGGGCGGCATTGACGCCGACAACATCGGCTCCTACCGCCAGGCCGGCGCCGCGGGCGTGGGCATTGGCAGTTCGCTGGTGGGCAGCGACATCCGCCAGGATGTCCTGATCACCAAGGCCCGCCTGCTCCTACACAACTGGCAGGCCGCGGCGTAGTCTCCACCAAAACGCAGGAAACGGACAGATTGGCACGGCCGTACACGGCGGGAAAGTGGGGTGCCAATGCTGCCGTTGTAGATTACTGTGCAATGTTCCGGGCACTGCGTCCTGTCGTTCCGGAGCCCCGACCCTGACAGCAACTGTGTTGAAAATCAAGTCCCTGGCATAACCTGAGGGGGTGTCCGCCAGGGGGTCTTGTCTCGCATGACCGCGTTGAGGAGGGTCAGCAACTTGTGCATGGCGGCGACCAGGGCGACCTTCTTGGGTTTGCCCCGGGCGACCAGGCGCGTATAGAAGGCCCGGATCACGGGATTGGCCCGGGTGGCGGAGAGCGTGGCCATGTACAGGGCCTGCCGCACCGAGGCCCGACCGCCCCCGATGGTGCGTCGTCCCCGGAAGTGGCCGCTGTCGTGGTTGAAGGGCGCGACCCCGACCAGGGCCGCCAGGGTGCGGTGGGACAGCCGACCCAGTTCGGGCAGTTCCGCCAGCAGGACGCCGGTCACCACGCCGCCGACGCCAGGGACGCTTCTGAGGAGTTCGGCCTGTTCCTGCCATGCGGCATGGGCCTGCAACAGGCGTTCAATGGCCTGGTCCAGCTGGTCCCGTTCCTCTGCCAGCCAGGCCAAATGACGGTCAATGCGCGCCTGCATGTCGGGTGCGGCCGTGTGGCGATGGGTGCGTTCCTGGGCGATCAGGCGCACGACCTGCCGCCGGCGTCCCACCAGGCCGCGCAGGGCTTGGGTCTCGGCATCCGGCAGCGGACGGACCGCCGGTCGGATCGTCTCGGCAAACCGGGCCAGGAGCGCCGCATCGATGGCATCCGTCTTGGCCCGGTAGCCCAGCGCGCGCCCGAAGTCCCGCACGTGGCGCGGGTTGACCCGGGCCACGGCGTGACCGGCCGCCGACAAGGCCTGGGCCACCGGAAGTTCCAGGCCACCGGTGACTTCCATCACGATCCGGGCCGGGAGGCTGGGGGCCAGACGCGTGCACAGGGCCTCCAGGCCCGCCTCCGTGCGGGGCACGCGCCAGGGGGCCGTCTCGCCCGAGACCTGCACGTCCAGATGGTCCTGGGCCACATCAATGCCGACATAGGTTTCGTTCTTGCTCATGCTGCGCGGCTCCCTTATCCTTGAGACCGTGTCTTCTCTGGCCCTGCCTAGCACATGCGGACTCACGGTCCGGGCAACTGTTCGGGCTCCGGGAAGAGACCCGGGCGTGACGACCTCGCTGTCAGACGGTCTCGCCAAGCGGACCTGGGGTAGGTACGGTCTGTCACCCCGGAACGGTCGTCTCCGACCGTCGTGGTGTCCGCCACGATGGTCGGTGGCTCCCGTCACCTCCGATCATACTAGGGGTAGGTAAAGCCCCAATCCGCATCTTTGTGCGGTGGTTGGATCCTTTGGGCCGCGAGGACCGGAACAGAAAAAGCATGGCAAGATACCCTGTATCAAGCACCAACAAGATACCGGGAGCCGACCATGCTTCTTCCGTCCGCATTCTATCCGCATGCGGAATGCATCGCCAAGCACCTGCCGCATCTGCGTCCCAGCCAGGTCCAGGGCCTGGCCCTGTGGGTGGGGGCCACGATCCTGGCCCGCAGCGGCTGCCAGAACGCGGTCCTGGGGGCCCTGCAGACCTTCGGATGCGGCTGGCACACGACCCGCCCGTACCTGCGGGAGTGGCTCTACGACGGGGCCGACCGGGCCGCGCCCTGCCGGGTGCCGCGGGACGTGGACGCCTGTTTCGCACCCCTCCTGCGCTGGGTCCTGGCCTGGTGGCAGGGAACGGAACTGACGCTGGCCGTCGACCCGACCGCCAAGGGCGAGGAACTGGTGGCCCTGGTCATCAGCGTGGTCTACCGGGGTCTGGCCATCCCCGTGGCCTGGCGCATCAAGACCGGCGGCCAAGCCGGGCCCTGGATACCGGACCTCTGCGACCTGCGGGACTGTCTGGGTGCGGTG
>MPMO01000007.1 GCA_002238555.1 Caldilineaceae bacterium bin34 | reverse complement strand
CGGGGTCCGCCACCCACTCGCAGAGACCGGGACCGCCCAGCACGGTACAGGTGCGCCGCTCGCGGCGGCCGCCGTTGCGCTCGACGGTCTCGCAGCGGTCCTGCACTTCCGGTCGGAAGGCGCCCCGCTCGGCCTCGTCGAAGGCCGCCTTGACTTCCCGGTGCAGGGTGGCCTGGTTGCGCTTGACGGCCAGCACGTAGTCGGCGCCGGCCGCCCGCAGGGCCTGCACGATGGCCGTCTGGCAGCCGGCGGCGTCGATGGTCACGATGGCTCCCTCCAGGGCCATGCGGTCGAGCAAACGGGGGAGGGCCGTAATCTCGTTGCTCTTGGCCGCACACGGCTCCTGGGCCAGGGTCAGCCCCTCCCGCACCAGGAAGGCGCTCACCAGGTGCAGGGGCCGCGTGCCGGCGGCCCGGTCGCCCGAGCGGCGCGCGACCTTGCCGTCCAGGGCCAGGATCAGCTCCCGCAGGCCGGGCAGACTGGTGCCGTCGAGCAGCCACAGGGCGGCCTTCATGGCCGTCTCCGGGTCCAGCCGGCGGACCAGGCGCAGGTAGGTGTCGCGGGACGGCGTGGTCTCGCCCAGGGGCAGCCACATCCGGAACCAGGCCCGGTGGTCGTATGTGAAGGCGGCCACCGCGGCCATGCCGTTGGCGCCCCCGGCCAGGGCCACCAGCAGCGTGGCCAGGAGCACCGGCAGCGCGTGGCGCACGCCGCGCGGGTCGCGCGGATCGGGCAGCGTGGCCAGGTGGTCGGCGAAGGCGCACAGGGCTTCCAGAAGTTCGCGGTCGGGGCATGCGACAATGTATTCCATGAGGGCTGCAGCGTGTCCTTTGAGGTATTCAGTCACCCCATAAGACGCACGGCGGCCCTCTTTGTTGCGCGTTGGGCGGTCGGAAACCGATCCCTGATTTGGATTATCTGTGCCGGATTATCCCCAATGACCGACGGATTTGTTCCGTGCCATGCGCTCGCAGTCCACACTCGGAACCGGCCCCGCACGGCCCCGATTCACCCCTGTCCCGCGACTTTGCGTTTACCCTGGATGGGAACGGTCTTTGCCCGGCGCCTGGCGTACGGCACGATCGCCTCGATCGTGCTGGGTTTGTCCGCCTCCCTGTTTGTGGACTATTGGGGCACCACCGGAGATGCCAATACCGAGATCCACGGATACGCCTTTGTTTTTCTGTTCACTGTGGCCACGCTGGGGATTATGAGTCCCGTAAGCATGGCCCGGATCCCTGAACCCCGCAGTCAGCGTGCGGAGCGGTCTGGACAATCTGTCTTTGCGGATCTGGGGAAGCCACTGCAGGATCGGGAATACCGGCCTATCCTGTGGTTCCTGTACATGCGCAACTTCTACACATCGTTGGCGGCACCTTTCTTTGCTGTATTCATGCTGCAGAAACTGGCGTTCCCGTTGTCCCTGGTAATTGTTTTTGGCACGCTGTCACAGGTGGCCAACGTGTCGATCCTGTCTGTGTGGGGCAAGTATGCCAATCGGTTTGGGGCCAAGGCCGTCATGATGGCTAGCGGTTCACTCATGTTGCTTCTCTTGCCCCTCTGGTCCCTGGTGTCCAGTGTGGACCAAGCGGCTGTCGACAAGGGCCTGTTGGTGTATCTGCTCATTGCCGTTTGCATGGCGCTGCAGGGTCTGGGAACGGCCGGGACCAACGTCGCTTCGGGCATTCTGACCATGAAACGGGCCAGGCACCAGCGCACCAGCGCCTATCTGTCCTTGGCATCCGTTGCGGGAAGCCTGGGAGCAGGCCTGGGGCCCTTGGTAGGAGGCTGGCTAATCGATTTTCTGCTGCAACGTCGATTGACCATCAATGTGGAATGGATCGGCCCGAGCGCGTCCGTGGGTTTCACGGGCCTGAATCTGGGAGGATATGAATTCCTGTTCCTGCTGGCGTTTCTGCTGGGTGTGTTCACATCCAGTTTGTTGGCCCGCATCCATGAGCTCCAGGATCACAGCCGTTCCGTTGTTCTGGACGAACTGTACAAGGACTCGGCGTCCACAGTTCGGGCCCTGAATTCCATCCCCGGCGCTCGCTTCTTGCAAGTTCCGGTGAGCGTGCTCCGCAGTGTCCCCGGGATCGACACTGCGTTGGGCCTGACCCTGTATCAGTTTTCCCAAACGATGCGCCTGGCCGTGTCGACTTCGCAGACCGGTTCCCAATCCGTGCGCAACCTGTCGTCCTCGGTCCGCAGCAGTCTGGCCCACATCCTAAGGGGTCACAGCAACCTGGACGCCCACGCGGAGGAAATCGCCTACCATGCGGCTCGGGCTGCGGTTCAAGCCATGGAGGACACCGATCTGGATCCCAAGTTGGTAATTCAGGACAGTCTCAAGGGCATTGCCCAGGAGATGGGCGGCGACCTGCAAGACCGGGTCTCGCAGCGGGTCCTGCGCGGCGTGGCGCGGGGCGGCGTACGGGGGGCGCATGAGACTCAGCAGGATCTAGAGACCCTGATCCCGACGATATACCAGGCCGGCATGACCGCCGCCTCCGAACTGGGAATTCGGCCGAGGAAGGCGGACTCCATTGTCCGTAATGCCATGCTGTACACCGCGACGAGCATGCGTCTCCGAACCGCCCGCAATGTGCGCACCCAACTGGAAAGTCTCCGGTACCGGCCGCCTGTCAAAAGGGCGAAGGGCAGCGTCTGAAGGCGCGGCGGGAACCGCCGGAGAGTGCAGCAGGTACTGCCACCAGGCACAAGCAGACTCGTTGGCAGGCCGGGATTGGGATTGGTGCCGACAGCATATGGTTGATATGTCCCGCATCAGCCCGCTTGACAAAGTCCGCTCGGCACTGTGGCCGAACCCTCTCCCCTGATTTTCGGGGAGGCGCACTCCACTGCCTGGGGCCGATGCTCCGGTACGCGCAGCGGCTGCGAAACAGACAGTCGTGGATCTGAACCGAGTCGCGGGGATGGAGTCCCCCCGGTCCAGGGGGTATCGCGAAACTCGCATTCTGGATCAAGTTGCGCCCACCGTGCCGTCGGAACCGCCCCCCGAGTCAGAGTTCGGCACAGAATTGGGCGAAGTCCTCTCGGCTTCCCATGGCCAGAAGGCTGTCGCCGGGACAGAGAATCGTCGCGGCTGATACATCCGGTACAAGTGTGCCGTCCTCCCGCATGATCTGGAGCACACGCAGGCCGTATTGCGAACGGAACCCGATGTCCCCCACATTGCGGTGCGCAAACTCGGTCGTGTCCCCAAGCTGCACGGTTTCGAGCACGTAGCCCTCCTGGTTGCTGACCCGTATCCACTCCCAGGCCTTGACCTCGGACGGCTGGACCATGCGAATGGCCATCGAATAGGCCGCGGCCGAGGTTGGGCTGACGACATCGTTGGCTCCGGCAAACTCCATTTTTGTCTGGTTTAGTGCATCGTCCACGCGTGTGGAAATGAAAATGTCGGGATTGAGCGTGCGGGCGGTGAGGACGCCCAACAGGTTGTCGGCGTCGTTGGTCAGGCAGAAGCAAATGCCGACCGCCCTGTCGATGCCGGCCTGTCCGAGAACGTCTTCGTGGTCCGCGCTGCCGGCCACGAAGCAAAGGCCTCCCGCTGCCACTTCCGCTTCCGCGATGTGTTCCGTATCGCCTTCAATAACAACGATGTCATGTTTCTGTTCAAGCAGCAGATTGGCCACAAAGGAGCCGACCCGGCCATATCCGGCCACAATATAGTTACTGGGAAGCAGCACCAATGCCCGCTATGAGAAGTACCCCATGACACTACATGTCCCACCAGTCGCCCAGCGGGTGCTACCGCTGTTGCTGTGCCTGATGTGGCTGTGGGGCGCCACCCCGGTCGCCGCCCAGGACGAAGCCTCGCCCCCCGCGACCGAGGCGACGGGCCCCTACCGCAACCTGGCGGAGAACCACAACGGCGCCTTCCACCTGACGCGGGAGGAGGGCATCGTGTACGCCACCTTGCACACCGACCGCTCCCCGGTGCAGTTCCTGGCCCGGGACCAACCGGAGGTGCTGTTCACCGTGCCCGAGGGCTTCCGGCCGGTCCTGCCCGTAACCTGGGAGGTCAGTGCCGAGCCGGTCCTGCCGGACGGCACGCCCCATCCCGACCACCCCGACCGCCGCGTATTTCGGATGCAGGTGGACACCGCGGGCCAGGTGGCCTACGTGGACGATGCGGGCGTGGACGGGGTGGGCGTGGACGGGGTGGGCCATCTCCGGTATCACACGGCATTGGCTTGGCCGCTGGCCGGCACCGAACCCCGGGTATGCGACCGCCATTGGAGAATCAGGGAGGGCATTCTGGCGGCCGTGCAGGCCCTGGACGACACCGCGCGGCCCTGCTCGCTGGTGGACTGGACCCATCTGGCCCGCATCCGGACCCTGTCCCTGCCCTTACCCGTTCCCCTTGATGCAGACGCTGAGCGGCATGTCCTGTTGGGCCTGACCAACCTCGCCACGTTGCAGGTGCAGTCCTGGGCCGGAATGACTGTGCCCGAGGTCACCCCCCTCACCAGGCTGCTGGCCCCCACCCCCCGGCTGCAGACCCTGCGGATCGATGGGGACAGTTGGAATGTGTCAGCCGATCTGCTGCGGTACACCCCGTTGCTGGTCCAGCTGTCCCTTCGGGACAATCCCAACCAGGAACTGGATTTGCCGGGTGAACTGCTCATGCACGCCCCCCATCTGGAATCCCTGCAGCTGGAAAGCAGGCATCCGGCGGAGCTGGCCCAACAACTGCTGGCCCACACCCCGCGGCTGGCCCGCCTGACCGTGACCCCCTCCACCCCCCTGCCGGAGACGTTGCTGGCGAACGTGCCCCGTCTCACCCACCTGACGGTCGCAGACGACCTGGAACCCTGTGCGACACCGGATCTGCTGGCCCCCGTACCGGACCTGCGGCACGTCGCGGTGCGCATGGCCGCGGCGGACGGGGAGCCGGCCTGCCTGGCTCGCGCCCTGCGCCGCCACACGCCGGCCCTGGCCGAGCTGCATCTCGAGCTCCGGGACCTGCAGGGCCTGGAGGCCGGGGTTCTGCCGCATCTCCCCCGGCTGACCCGCCTGACCCTGCACGCGGGCAACCACCAGTTGTCCGCGCAACTACTGGCCGAGGCCCCCGCGCTGACCCACCTCGCGCTGCTCGGCGGGACGCCGGGACTGCCGTCCGATTTCCTGGCGCATACGCCCCGCCTGACTTCGCTGTCCCTAAAGGCGAGAAACCTGAAGAACATGCCGCCCGACCTGCTGGCGCCCGTCCCGGAGCTGCGGCAGGTGCGGGTTGACTTGGGGGATGAACCATCCCTGCCGGCCCGGTTCCTGGAGCGGGTGACGGAGTTGCGGATGGAGGGTAGCTGGGCCAACCTGCCCGCGGATTTCCTGACGCACGCACCGCACCTGGAAACCCTGCACCTGAATGCCCATCCCCTGGATGCCCATCCCCTGGCATCCTTGCCGGCGAACTTTCTGGCCCATGCGCCGCGCCTGGTCGATCTTTACCTGCGCATGCCTTTGCTACCGACCTTGCCGCCAACCTTTTTGGCCCATGCACCACGCCTGGAAGTCCTACACCTGGACGCCGAAGTCCTGAAGTCTCTTCCGGAGGGGTTTCTGACCCATGTACCACGGCTGGTCGAACTCCATCTGTATGTACCGGAACTGAGAGCGTTGCCGTCCTCCTTTCTGGTCCATGCCCCCCGCCTGGAGAAACTGAAACTGGCATATTCAGTGTATGAACGTTCATACGAAGGCGGCAATGTCTTTGGCCTGATGAAACACGTAACCCCAATCACCTCCCTCCCCGTACATTTCCTGAGCCGTGCTCCCCAACTACGCTCTCTCAATCTGCAATCGGGACTTGTCACCGAATACCCGCCAGGGTTCCTGGCTCAGTCCCCGCAACTCCGAAATCTGAACCTGGATGCCAACGGTGTGACGGCGCTGCCGACCAACTTCCTGGCCCACCATCCACGGCTGGAGACGGTCCGTCTCCAGGCCCGCCACATTCCGGTGCTGCCTCCCGGGTTCCTGGCCCAATCCCCCAACCTGGTTGACCTGCAGCTCGACCTGCAGCGGGTGGAAGCATTGCCCGAGGGCTTTCTCACGCAGGCGACCCGCCTGCACTGGGTGGGACTCGGGGTGAATCGGGTCGAAACATTCCCGGCGGGGTTCCTGGCCCGCGTGCCCCATCTGGCCCATCTGCAGCTGCGCGCACTCAGCTTGACAGTCCTGCCGACGGGTTTTCTGGCCCATGCGCCCCGGATCCGGACACTCGGTCTGGCCCTGCCCCTGCTGGAACCGACGCTGACACCAAGCCACCGCCTGTGGGATATCCTACAAACCACGAGTACCCGCGTGAAAGTGACCCGGCCCGATCCCGTTTATTTCACGATCCCCGTTTATTTCACGCTCTATCATGGAGTTGCTCACCCATGCCCCGTGGTCTCCAAGGAAGTGGCGTTTGGAGACATATTGGAGGTTTGGGAACGCGAACGGGACGACCACGGCCGTACGCTGTTGACCGTGCGACACTGGCGGGATCACGAGCTTCTTGTGACCTTCACGGGACGCCACTGTCCGTTCCTGATCGATGCCCGGTCCACAGACCCAACCTTGGAAGTCTGCGAAGTCGACCGCGATCCGGCCGAGTGTGTCCCTGTCAGGGACCATTACCACTATCCGGAGCCCGTTCCGTTCCGTGGTTGAGAAGCAGGAGCGTGTGCCTTGGCCGGTGGTGAAGCCTCCGGCTGTCATCCCGGAGCCCAATGGACGGGGCTCCGTCACCCGGTTGTGATCCGGGCGCATGGCGGCTACATCCTCACCGTCCGCGGTCACGATGCGACCGATGCCTGGCTGTGATGGCTGAACTCACGCCCAAGGGTCCATGCCCCCCGGCACCGACCGCGAACCTCGCCTGCCGCCGCGAATCTTCCCAACCGGCTGGGAAATCGGCAGCCTGGTTGCCAACGGAGACGGGACCCCGCCCATCGCTTGTTCCGTATGGGGATAAGGCCACCTACGCCAACGGCACCAAGGATGCACGAACCGAGGTTAGGGGCCAGAGGGAATAAATCTCGCGTTGCTGGTCACGGAAATCGGCGTTCATAGTTTGTTGCCTCCCCGAACAGACGCTGCAGTACGGGAATAGGGTCCAGCAGGTCCGGCGGTATCCGCGGAGACAGGGCGGACAGGTGCAGGACTTCCAGGACCGGGGTATCAACCAGAAGGTTGGCGGGGGACCGCGGGCCACCAGGCACTGCCCTGCAGTTCAAGCTTCTTCAGACCGGTTATACCAATCCAGTTTGATTATGCTGCTTGAATGTCGGCGGGCAGGTCCGTCAGGGCCTTGCGGATCCAGTCCCAGCCGCACAGCCGCCGCACCCGCGCCGGATCGGCCTGCCACGCCTTCAGGATGGGGGCTCCAAGGCTTCCTGCTTGGCCTGCAAGGTCGAATAGACCCGGCCCTCGAGGGCCCGGCGCAGCTCCCGGCAGAAGCGCTCCACGGGGTTCAACTCGGGGGCGTAGGGCGGCTGCACCACCTGGGGTGCGTCCACCACCTGCATGTCCTCGCCCTTGTGGCCCCCGGCCCTGTCCCGGACCCAGCCATCAATGCCCGGCTCCTTGGCCCAAGCGCCCCCAATGCGGGCCCTCGCCTCGCCCTTCATGTTGTTCTGCCACGCCCACCACAGCCGTCCCGTCATCGGATCGAGGGCAACTGCCACATACGTGTCCTGTCAGCCGTCACCGGCTGGGTGCACAAGGACCATGACAGGTCCACTCCCGTAGTTCCTGACACTCTGTCTCGGGCCACCGGCGGGCTGATATAGCGGTTACCACCGAATCCGGGTATGTTCCCGGCAAGGTACATGCCCTTCTGTCCCATCGCCAGACTCCGCCGTACATCGCCAGTGCCAACCGTGGCCTTTTGGTGCAGGGCCCCTTGCCAAACCTCACTGTCGGGGAGCGTCCGCGGCCAGCTTGCATCAACCCATACTGGCATTGGGTCCCGTGGCAAGCAACATGGACCATGCCACCCTTTCCGAAGCAGCCTGTGGCGAACGGCATCTTGGTGCAATGGCCGCGCTGCACCAAGCACCTCTACAGAGAGAAAGCAACGGGGTCTCTGGCCTGCGCGGAGACAAACGGCAAACCGCGCCTACTTCATGCCGGAGAGCGCGATGCCCTCGGTGATGTACCGCTGCAGGAACAGGAAGATGATCATGATGGGGATTGACGCCATTGCCGCCCCTGCCATAATCAGCCCGTGGAACGACCCCTTCTCCTGAAACAGGCTCGTCAAACCGAGCGACAGCACGAATTTCTTGGGGGACACGAGGACAATCAACGGCCACAGGAAATCGTTGAAATTCCACATGAAGTAGAACACCGCCAGGGTCGCCAGCACGGGTATGGAGAGCGGGATTATGATCCTGTGCCAGATGTACCACTCCCCGGCTCCGTCAATCCGTGCCGCGTCGATGAGGGCGTTGGGGATGGTGAACATGAATTGGCGGTACATGAAGATCGCGTAGGCACTCGACAATTCGGGAATGATCAGCGCCAGGCGCGTGTCCGCCATCCCCTGCTGGTTCACCATCAGGTACAGCGGGATCATGTAAACCTCAAAGGGAATAATCCACGTCGCCAAAATCGCGTAGAAAAGTACGTCCTTGCCCCGGAAGTCGAACTTGCCGAAGACGTAGCCGGCCAGACAGCTGACATAGAGGTTGATCAAGGACTTGACGAACGCGATGTAGAGGGTGTTGCGGTACAGCGTGAAGATGTCGAGGCTTTCGGCCGCCTGTTGGAAGTTGTCGAGAGTGGGCTCCACGGGCAGGAACTTGGGCGGGAACGTGATCCACTCGGGCTGCGGCTTGAAGGCGGTCGTGATCATCCAGACGAACGGCACCACCATCGTGAAGGCGCCGATGCCCAGGATGAAGTAGTTCAGAATCAGGGACCGTCGGATGAAGGCCCCCGCCGATGGCCCGGGCGCAGGGCGCGGTTGAACCAAGGGCGCGGTTGCCATCAGAATTCCCAGTTTTCGCGGGTGATCCGCAGCTGGACCACGGTCAACACAATGATGATGATGAACATCACGAACGCCATCGCGGATGCCAGGCCAATGAACCGATCGGCGAACCCGGTCCGGTAGATGTAGTAGGAAATGGTCATGGTCGAGTTCAGCGGACCGCCCCGCGTCAGAACGTAAATCACGCCAAAGACGTTGAAGCCGCCGATGATCCCCGTGATCGTGACGAAGGTCAGCACCGGTTTCATGAGCGGGACGGTGATGAACCGCGCCACCTTCCACCAGTTGCCGCCGTCGATGCGCGCCGCCTCGTAGAACTCAAGGGGAATGCCCCGCAGTCCGGCCAGGAGAATCATCATCGTGAAGCCCAGGCCGCCCCACACCGACATCATGATCAGCGTCGGCATCGCCAGGACCGGGTCGCCCAGGAAGTAAACCCGTTCCTGGTACCCCGCCTGCTGGAGCAGTTGGTTGATGAGCCCGAAACGCGGTCGCAGCAGCCAGCTCCACATCAGGAGGACGGCGATGCCGTTCGTCATCTGCGGCAGGAAGTAGAAGAGCCGCAGCATCAGGCTGCCGCGCCGAATCGGATTCAGCAGCAGCGTCAGCCACAGCGAGACAATGACCCCGCAGATCGTGGCGCCGACCGCGTAGTAGAAGGCGTTGCCAATCGAAAGTCGAAAAATCGGGTCGGCGGCAATGCGTGCGTAGTTCTCGAAACCGACGTAAACATTTTCGGCCCGCAGCAGCTTCTTGTCGTGCAGACTGATGAAAAAGGCGTACCCCACCGGAAAGAACCGGTAGACGCAAAAGAACGCCATCGTCGGCACGAGGACCGTCACGATGAAGCGGATCTGCGTACGCCGCAGACCCGACATGCCGGGCGCGGCGGCCCCTTGCTGGACGGACATGGATTGGACGGGGGGAGTCGGTCGGACCGGGTTCCCGCCGCGGGGACCGGTGCCGGCGACGACTATGCGCCGCCGCCGGCCGGTTCCCCCACAGTGCCGGGAGCGCCGGCTATTGCATTTCGGTGCCGAGGCCGCGGTCGAAGATCGCCTGAACGTCGGTGTTCAGAATCTCCATGGCGGCTTCCACGCTGGAGCCTTCCCGGAAGATGCGATAGAAGGCATCGCCGATGGCGCCATTCATGTCCCCGGGCGGTTCAACGGGATCATGCTCGGTAGCCTGCATCTGGGCCGCCATGGCCAGACCCGGGTCCGACAGCAGGCGCGGGTCGTCCAGCAGGTCCGCACGCGCCGGGGCGATGCTGATCAGTTCCGCCAGGTTCCAGTAGGCGTCCTTGCCGGCGTCGACATACAGGTACTTGAGGAAGTCGTAGACGGCATCGTACGTTTCCGTGTCGCCCTTGAAGGCCGACACGGAGAGCACCGTCGACTTGTAGCCGTGCACGGGTTCCGGGTTCCCGGTCGGCGTCGGGGGGGGCGCAAAACCGAGGTCGGGGTAGACGTCCGGGAACGATGCCCGGAACTCGCCCACGATCCAAGCCTGTTCTTCGGTCATGCAGGCCAATCGGGTACCCACCGCCTCGCCGTTCCACGGGAAGTCCGGATCCCAGACACCGTGCTTCAGGTTCCAGTCCGCAACGGTCTGGTAGCCGGCAATCGCTTCTTCGCTGGTGAAGTTGGCCTTGATCGAGTCCCCGGAGGTGTCCACGATGTTGCCGCCCAGCTGCAGGACCTGGTTGTAGCCCAGCCATTCATCGGCCGGCACAATGCCGCAACGGGTGATGCCCGACGCGTCGGACTGGGTTGTGGCCTGGGCCGCCACCAGGAAGTCTTCCCATGTGGCGGGGGGCGTATCCGGATCCAGTCCGGCTTCCTCGAACATCGCGCGGTTGTAGACCAGCAGCGTGCTGCTGATGCCGGTTGGGATCACGTACCGACCATAAACATCCCAGTTCACGGACGGATAGGTCGTTTCGTACCATGCGTCGGTGAATATCTCCTCGGGGAATTCCAGGAGGAGACCCTCCCGCCGCATCGGGAAGAATTCCTCGCCCATCTTGAACAGGTTCGGATGAGTCCCGGCTTCGATGGCCGAGTAGATTTTCTCCAGGCGGCCGGAGACGGAAAGGACCTCGATGGTGTAGTTGTCGCGCTGTTCGGCCCATTCCTGGGCCACGTTGTCGTATATCGCCATCCGGGGTTCCCACCAACCCCACAGCACGAGATGGATCGGGTCGGCTCCGGGCTCGGCCGCGGGAGTCGTGCCGGGCACGGCACAGGCCGCCAAGGCGAGACTGGCACCGGCGAGACTGGCGCCTTTTAGGAATCGACGTCTGCTGACTGAGGTTGACATCAAGCTGCTCCTTGGCTGCTGAGGTGGGTCCCGTCCGGTGCTGCGGTTGAGGTACGGTACCTCAACCCAGGATTGGGGATTGGACGGGATCGGTTCCGATGGATTCTACAATCCATGGCTTCGCCGCCCGACTACCACCCCACTGCACCCAGTCCCGCGGGACCGGCACCTTCGGGATTGCCACGGCCAGGCTCAATGCCAAGGCGGCCGCCGGACTGGTCCGCAACCCAACAACATGCCCGGATGTGAGGTCCCAGGGGCAATCCCAAAGTCGGTGGACACCTGTGGACAGCAGTGGTACGCAACCCGCCGGCAAACTGCTGTCATTCGCCAAACCACACCACCACCAGGATTCCCTGTCCAATACCGACCGAGGCCCTGGGACTCGTGATGCGGTTGCTCACCGCCAGTGTGTCGCCCTGGTGGATCAAGGCGTTGCGCAACGGATACTGCATTCCATCAACTGTCACCCGGTCCACAAGGCCGCTGACCGGAACCAGGCTGCAGACACTGCCCTGTGCATCCTGGATTTCCAGTTCGTCCTCGCCGACCAGCACGGCCCCGTGCTCCTTCCCGTCCGTGAACCTGACCCGCAGACGGCCTGCATACCGTCCCAGCAGAAGCATGTTGGCCAGGGACTGATCCAACCTGCCACCCCAAACTCCAACCACCAGGACCTCGCATACGCCTTCCTCAACCGCCAGGTCCATGGCCAGTTCAAGATCGGTCTTGTCCTTGGCAACAGGATGGACATCCATCCGGACTCCCTCCCGGGTCAACCTTGCGCGTTGTTCACCAGCCAGGCTGTCCATGTCGCCCACCACCACGTGCGGAGCAAGTCCCATGGCCAGGCAGTGTTCCGTGCCGCCGTCAACGCCGACCAGCCAATCGGTGTCGGCAATCGCCAGGCCCAAGGACTTTGCATCGGACACCAAGCCATTGGCGAACAGGATGGCACGCGACCATGGCGCACCTTCCACCGGCTCATGGTTCGAGCAGGTTGACATGCAGCGATGCATTTCCCAAGCCTCAAGTCGTGGTTGCTGGGCAACACAACACGGCAGGTTTGTTCCCGTCATGTGCCCCCTGTGGACAGACCGTGCATGTCAGACCAAACCCCGGGACAGTCACCACACTGCACCTTGATTCCGGGTTCCGGACGGCAGCCTGTTGCATGATCCTGCAGGGATCGGCGGCGAGTCCGCCATGCCGCAACCAGAGTGCCCGGCCAAGGAAGTCCACCATTTCAAGCACGGAATCCATCTACTACGAGTCCCACATGCACACAACCCTGTGCCGCCACGCCACAGGGTCCGTGGACGACTATGCCCGGCAGGCCGTGGAACGGGGCCTGAAGGGCATGACCGTCACTTGCCATTGCCCGTTGCCGAACAGGATCAACCACGAATCGCGCATGGCGCCGGACGAACTGGACACGTACGTCGACCTGGTGTTCCGGTCGGCCGCCAAGTGGCGCGGCCGCCTGGACATCCGCATGGGCATGGAAAGCGACTTCGCCCCCTTCCTGATCCCCTACCTGACAGAGCTTCACGCGTCGCGTCCCTTTTCGTACATTCTCGGTTCCGTGCATCCCCATGCCGGCTACTTCAAGGAACGATACGATACCGGCGAAACACCCGCGTACCGCCGCACCTACTATCGGATGCTGGCGGAGGCGGCGGAATCCGAACTGTTCGACTGCCTGTCCCATCCCGACCTCATCAAGAACATTGATCACGCGGAGTGGGACTTCGACCGCTATGCACCCGACATTGAAGCGAGCCTGGACCGCATCGCAGCCGCAGGGACCTGCATGGAACTGAACACCTCCGGCCTCCTCAAGAAAATCAAGGAGTACAACCCCGGCAGAGCCCAGTTGGAAATGATGCATCAACGCGGCATTCCGGTCGTGGTGGGAGCCGACGCGCATTCGGCCCACCGCGTGGCCGACCATTTCCGGGAGGCGTTGGACCTGCTGACGGACATCGGCTACCGCACCGTGTCCCTCTTCCTGGACCGGGAACGCCGGGACCTGGCCATTGAACAGGTCCGCCCGACCCTGCGCTGACCTCGTCCGCGGCAGGTTCGCATCGAAGGACGGCCGTTGAACGTCCACCGACACACCGTAGACACCCACCTGGGAGCAGTGCCGGTCACGGACACGCAGCCCGAGGGCGGGTCCGGCCCCGTCCTGATGCTGCTGCACGGCTTCCTTTGCGACAGCACCTTTTGGCACCACTTGATTGAAGTCCTGCCGTCCGGTCCGCGCATCGTGGCACCGGACCTGGCAGCCTTCGGCCGATCCGGAACCGACGAGCGGGAGGTGGACTTCAACCACTTGGCCGAGGTGCTGGAGGCCCTCCGGCTGGCCATGCACATCACCCGCATCCAAGCCGTTGCCCAGGACCTGGGATGCCTGGTCCTGCTGCGCTACACATCGCTCTACCAACACCATGTGGACCGCATCGTGTGGTTCAGTCCGTCCTTCTACCCGGATCAGTTCATGCCCAGGGGCTTGCGGCTGTGGCGCGGACGGTTGACCGGTCCCGCCATGAACGGGATCCTGTTCGGGCAGGCCGTCAAGGCCTACTTCCGCAAGGCCAGCGCCGGGGCATCCCATGACGCCGATGCCTGTGCCGTTGCGGCCCTGGACACGTACGGTCCCCCTGAAGGTCGCCGGCTCCTGCGCCGCTGGATCCATTGGGGAGAGCCCAATGCCCTGTTCTGGGACCACCCGCGCATGCTGCGCAACGTCGCCAGCCCGACCCTGGTGGTTTGGGGCGGTGCCAATCCCTGGGTCCACTTCAGCCAAATCGAAAGACTGGGCCGCCATGTGGAAGACATCAAAATCGTGGCCCTGACCGGTTGCAGCCACTTCCCCTCGATGGACAATCCGGAGCGTGTCGGCCGCGAGGTGGCCGGATTTCTGAGTCTGGCCTAACAGCGGTATACGCTTACCGGCCGTTGGCCCCTTCCAATCCCTCCGCCCATGACCTCCGTTGATGAACTCAAACTGCAGGTAGCCCGCCGCGCATTGGATTTTGTCGAGTCGGACACCGTAGTGGGTCTCGGCGGCGGCAGCACGGCCGCCCTGTTCGTTCGGGAATTGGGCCGCGAACTGCACTCGGGCCGTCTCAAGGACATCCTCGGAGTCCCCACCGCCCTGGAGGTGGGAGCCCTGGCAATGGAAGTCGGCATCCCGCTCACGAGCCTGGAGGATCACCGGACCATCGACGTGTGCATCGACGGCGCCGACGAAGCGGATCCGTCCCTCAACCTGATCAAGGGGGGAGGCGGGTTTCTGACCAGGGAGAAAATCGTGGCCCAGGCCAGCCGGCGCCTCGTCATCATTGCCGACTGCACCAAGCTGTCACCGCAACTGGGCACTCGTTGGCACGTGCCGCTGGAAGTGATGGAGTTCGGGTTCGAGGCACACCGCAGCTTTCTTCTGGACCACGGAGCCAAAACCACGGTGCGGCGGCGCAATGCCGACGGCACCCCGTACCGAACGGATCAGGGCAACTACATCCTGGACGCGGACTTCGGCCCCATTGACGACCCGTTCGCCCTCGCCGAGGCATTGTCGGCCAGGGCCGGGATCGTCGAGCACGGCCTGTTCCTGAATCTGGCAACCGATCTGCTGGTCGCGTCTCCGGGCCGGACCATCGACCACAGGCACCGGGCCCCGGTGCCTGCCTGACAAGCCCGCACCGCTACAACAGCTTCAGGACCACCCGGGAGTCCTTCCAGCGCTCCTCGAGGGCGTAGTGTTGCCGGGAGTCCTTTGTGAACATGTGCAAGACCACATCCCCGTAGTCCATCAGGTGCCAGCCGCTGCCGTCCGCCGGCCGGCCTTCGATGCCCTGCGGCCGGACCCGGGTCTGCTTCCGGAAGTCGGCCAGAATGTCCTCTTCGATGGCGCGGGCATGCCGATCGTTCACCACCGTGCCGATGAGGAAGTAGTCCGCAATCGACGAATCCGCGCCGATGTCCAGGACCACGATGTCGGCAACCTGCTTTTCCTCCAGCCAGTCCACCAGGGCCTGCACCAACTCGAGGCTGGTCAAGGGGGCGCGGTCCGCGCGCCCGGATTCCGCCTGGCTCGATTGAGCGGACATGGCAATCCCAAGTTCCCCGGACCCTATTCCCAGATCCAGCCGTCGGTGGCCCGATCCCAGTCCACGGCTTCGTCGCCGAACCACAGGGCCGTCTCCACCGCCGCCGTCTCCGGGCCGTCGCTGGCATGCACCAGATTGCGGCCGATGTCCGAACCGAAGTCGGCCCGGATCGAACCGGGCGTCGCCTCGACCGGATTGGTCGCACCCACCATGTTGCGCACCATTTGGATCGCGTCCTTGCCTTCCACCAGCATGATCACCACCGGTGAACTGGTGATGAAATCGATCAGGTCCGCAAAGAAGGGCCGGTCCTTGTGCACGGCGTAGTGCTCGCCGGCCAGTTCGCGCCCGACCTGAAGCATCCTCAGGCCCTTCAGCTTGAGCCCCCTCCGCTCGAACCGGGTGATGATTTCCCCGACCAGGCCGCGCTGAACCGCATCGGGCTTGACAATCACAAAGGTACGTTCACTCATCGTTGGGGAAAGTCTCCAATCCAAGGCAGCGCAACAGCCGCGGGTTGTTCCCGGGAATGGACAATTGTGGCACCGTGCTGGCAGCCGGCACAAATCCCAGCCCCAGCATCAGGCGCGTGTGGTTCCCGTCGGGGTCCAGCATCCCGATATAGGTCGCGGCCACCCTGCGGTCGGCGACTTCGCCCACGCGGGACAGGATGCGCCATCCCGCCAACAAGTGCCGGTTGTCGTCCACCTGCAGGCGGGCCAAGGTCAAGGCCTCGCGGTTCCGGTAGTCGCGCCAGGTGCAAATCAGATGGGCCAGTTGCCAGTCCTCGCGTTCCGGCCATCCGAGAGCCAATTCCGAAAACGCCCGCCGCGCCGCAGGCCAGTGACGGGCACGCATGTGAATGAAGCCCCTGGCCGGGAGGTCCAGCGACAGGTCGGCGCCGAACCGACTCCACTGACGCCGCATTTCCGGGTGCAACGGATGCATCTGCCAGACCTGTTGCCAAAGGGCCCGCGTGCGGTCCGCCTGGATTCCGTCCTCGAGTTCGGCCCGTCGCGCGAGCACGCTTCTGGCCGCGACATTGAGGGGATCGGCCCCCAGCAGCCTGCCGGCGATGTCGGCGGCCTCCCGACCCTGGCCGTTGCGCCACGTGACGGCCAGCGCGCGCTCATAGGCCTGGAGGTGCAGCGGCCGCTCCGCCAAGAGCCCCCGGACCAGCATCGTGGCATCGTCCAGGGCGCCGGCTTCCAGGACCTTGTCCAATCGGCCCATCCACCAGTCCAACGGAACCCCCGTTGGCCGGGTCCCGGGCTGCATCGCGTCGGAGGGAAATGTCATCAGCGGCCACCGAACCACTGGCTGCGGTACCTCGCGATCAGTGGCGCAATGTCGCGTTCATCCTGTCGCGGCGCACCGAAGGGATCATCCGGATCGTCTGCGCCTGCCAACGCGGCAAGGGAATTGACCACGGCGTGCGCGAGGACTTCGAGCCGATAGCCTCCTTCCAGGACCAGGACCAATCGGTTCCGGCACAGCACAGCCGCCAACTCCATGAGTCTTCGGACCAGGGCGGCGTAGCCGGCAACCGTAAGTTGCATGTGGGCCAGGGGATCCAGCCAGTGGCCATCATATCCGGCCGAGACCAGAATCAAATCGGGTGCGAAGGCCTCCGCCAGCGGCACGGCGACCTCGTCCAGCATCCTCAGACAACCCTTGTCGCCGACACCGGGCGGCAACGGCAAGTTGCAATTGAGGCCTTCCGCCTGTGATCCGCCGGTTTCGGACGCGTCGCCGGTGAACGGATACAACGGGCTCTGGTGCAGCGACACGAACAGAACGGATGGATCGCGCCAGAAGATGTCCTGGGTCCCGTTGCCGTGGTGCACGTCGAAGTCGAGGATCAGGACCCGATTGATGTCGGTCTCCGCCAACGCCCAGGCGGCGGCCACGGCGATGTTGTTGAACAGACAGAACCCCATGGCCCGGTCGGGGGTGGCATGGTGACCCGGCGGGCGCACCAGTGCCATGCCGTTCACGGCTTTGCCGGCCAACACCTGGCGCGTCACCTCGACGACAGTCCCGGCGGCGCGGCGCGCCGCCTGCCAACTGTGTTCATTGCCGTAGGTGTCGGCATCGAGCCATTGAAGGCCGGCCGCCCGCTCGGTGTCCCGCACCCGCTCCAAATGCAGCGGTGAATGCACCCTGAGCAGGTCCGGTTCGCCGACCACCCGCCCGTTCACGGACATCGCCAGCCCGGGCATCCCGTCGACGTCAAGCAGGTTCAGGATTGCCTGCAGGCGACCAGCGTGTTCCGGGTGCTGCGGATGGGTGTGCCATCGGCTCTCCTCGTTGTAGGAGACCGCGGTGGGCAAGGTGGGCATGTGCTTCAAGTGGGAGGGTTGGACAACCAGGCGGGTTTGCAATGATTCCGGCCGCCGGTCCCCCAAACGCGACTGTGGCCAACGGTCAAGCTCTACATATACTGTACCGGCTCACCTGGCCACGCGCCCGCCTCCCGGTACCTTCCAGCCCTCCATTTCCATCCCCAGGCGCCAATGAACCTGCCTGACTTGCTGCGCATCCCCCTGCATCAAACCCCGGACAAGTGCGCGCTGGAGTTTGCGGCGGCGGACGCTGTCCGCCGCTGGACCTACGCCGAACTGCACCGGCAAGCCGCCTACTTTGCGTCCTGGCTCCTCGGACAGGGACTGGCCAGAGGGGACCGGGTCATGATCATGGCGGCCAACTCCGATCACTTTGTGGTCGCCTGCCTGGCGGTTTGGCAGACGGGCGCGATTCTGGTTCCCGTCAACACCCGGTACCGCAAGTCCGAGTTGGCACACATCGTCGGGGATTGCCAACCGGCGTTGATCCTTGCCGACAGCACCTGCACCCACCATCTGGCAGACATCGCAGGGATCAAGCGCAATCGGATTCCGGTGCACGGTCTCGAACCCGATGCGGTGCCGCATGAATCGGCCGATTCACCGCCCTTGTCCGGCGACGACACATGCACGCTGCTGTACACCTCCGGCACCACCGGCCGCTGCAAGGGAGCCATGCTCTCCCACAACAACATGGTGGCGACGGTCACCGGCCTGCTGGCGGCCTGGGCTTGGCGCCCGGACGACGTACTGCTGCTGACCCTTCCGTTGTTCCATATACACGGCTTGCAGGTTGGACTGACCTGTGCCCTGGCCGCCGGTGCCACCGTCCTGTTGCACAGTTCGTTCGACGCGGAAGCCACGATCGGGGAGTTGTCCCAAGCCCACGCCAGCCTGTTCTTCGGCGTGCCCACCATGTACTACCGCCTGATCCGGGCCCTTGAGGCAATGTCCCCGACAGAGTTTCCGCGGATGCGCCTGTTCTGTTCCGGCAGCGGACCCTTGGCCGCCGAGGATCACAGAACCTTTGAGCGTTTGACCGGCCATGTCATCCTCGAACGGTACGGGATGACCGAAACCGGCATGAACTTCAGCAACCCGCTGGCCGGTCCGCGCATCCCCGGGTCGGTGGGCCTGCCGCTGCCCGGGGTGTCGGCACGGGGCGTGGACACCGACGGTCGGCCGGTCCCCGCGCCCCCGGTTCGGTGGGCCTGCCGCTCCCCGGGGGGTCGGCACGGGTCGTGGACACCGACGATCGGCCGGTCCCGCCGGGCACGGAGGGTTGGCTGCTGGTGCGCGGCAGCCATGTGTTCAAGGGCTACTGGAACAATCCCGAGGCCACGGCGGCAGCCTTCGTGCCGGACGCATACGGCCATCTGTGGTTCCGGACCGGCGACATGGCCGTCCTGGACCCGGACAGCCGCTACCTCACGCTGCTGGGCCGGGGACATGAACTCATCATCTGTGGCGGCATCAATGTCTATCCCCGCGAGATTGAGGAAATCCTGATTGCCCACGACGGTGTCCGCGAAGCCGCGGTCGTGGGCCGGGGTGATCCGGAATGGGGACAGGTGCCCGTGGCATTCCTGGTGGCGGACCGGCCGGTGGACACCGGATCCCTGATCGACCACTGCCGCAGCCACCTGGCCAGCTTCAAGGCCCCCAGGGCCTGCCACTTTGTGGACGAACTGCCGCGCAATGCCCTGGGCAAGCTCCAGAAATTCGCACTGCCGAAGCCATGATCCCGTTGAAGCCCAAGTCCCGCAAGGTGAAAATGTGGCGCTGGTACCTGCACATGACCAGCCGCCGCGACTGGAAACCGATTGCCCGCCGGCCGGCCGGCATCGTACTGCGCCAGACAGGACACCCCTCGCCGGAATTCGCACGGTTTCTGCTCACCGCGGTGGGCGGAGACTGGTACTGGACCGATCGCTACCACTGGAGCTGGGAGCGGTGGAAAACCTACCTCTCAAGCCCGGGGATTCAGGTCTGGGTTTTTTATGTCAAAGACACGCCGATCGGGTACTTCGAACTCCGGCGCAAGTGGCAGGAAGTGGAAATCGCCTTGTTTGGCCTGATGCGGGAATTCCAAGGCAAGGGCTATGGCACCTGGACCCTCTCCGAGGCCGTCCGCCACGCTTGGGACATGGCGCCCGAGGTGGCGCGCGTCCGCCTGCACACCTGCGAACTGGATCACCCGGCCGCCCTGCCCAACTATCAAAGGCTGGGGTTCCGGGTCTACAACCAGGATGAATGCTGGACCACGCTCACGGACGGACCGCCGGGCCCCTGGGAGGGTTCGGGCCTGCCGGTCCACCCGGCCCAGCGTTTTCCGCGCTGAGCGGGTTGGGAGCCTTATTCCAAGTCTGATTCGGTAAAGGAATTGGGCAGAAGTTCCGCAATCGAGGTGCTGACCAGCCGGCCCTCCGCGTTGCCCAGGTACACCTGCATCGTCGGACCCAGTTCAACCATGACCTGGCGACAGCTGCCGCAGGGCGAAACTCCCGGCTCGGTGTAGACGGCCAACGCAACGGGTTGCGTCCGGCCCAGCGCCACCGCGGAGACCAGGGCGGTGCGTTCGGCGCAGATGGTGGAGCCGTAGCCGGCGTTCTCTACATTGCAGCCGACAGTGACACTGCCATCTGCGTCCAGCACAGCGGCACCGACGCGGAACCCGGAATAGGGAGCATAGGCATTGGCTGCAACTACCTTGGCCGCGGCCATCAGTTCTTCAGGTGTGGTCACGTGCATACTCCGTTTGAAATCCTTGCCAACCGGATGGAAACAACGATTATTCCATGGCCCCGCGTGTGCTAGACTATCAACGAATGGGATCCGTACCGCGCGGGCTGCGGATTTCCGTCCCTCTCTCCCCCACGCAACAGCACCTCGCTCGCCCCCTTACCTGATTCAGCCGAGCGCACACGCCAAGCACCGCGCAAGGCCGGCCCAGTCCTTGGCTCCGTTGAGCCGATACGACGGCCCGCCGCCAATCCACTTTCTTTTCCAGGAACAATCTAGAAATTCAGTGCTATCATTGGCACTGTGGATTGCCTGCGAATCGGCCGCGTGCCAGCGGTCACTTTGTCGGTCAAACTGCCCAGCAGCAGGAGACGCTGAATGGCGCGAACCAAAGACGCGGATCGCCGGTCCCGATCCCGTCCCCGCTACACCTACAAGGGCCTGTATGCCATGTCGCCGGCCGAAGTGGTCGCGCTTGCCCGCGAACACGATGTCCGCAGGGCCACCCGACAGACGAAACGGGATCTGGTGCTCAACATCCTGCGCAACATTTCCGAGGCGCAAGGCAACCTGTTCGGCGGCGGCGTCCTCGAGATCATGCCGGACGGCATCGGTTTCCTGCGCACAGAGGATCTGCTGCCGGGCAGCGACGATGTCTATGTAAGCCAGAGTCAAATCCGCCGGTTTGGCCTGCGGACGGGCGACATGGTGATCGGCCAGTTCCGCAAGCCCAAGGAGTCCGAGCGCTACAACGGCCTGCTTAAGGTCGAGACCGTCAACGACATGGAGCCCGAGGACGCCAAGCTGCGTCCCCGCTTCGAGCGGCTGACCCCCATCTTTCCGGACGAACAGCTGTACCTGGAAACCCAGCCCAGCGTCCTGGCCACACGGCTCATCGATCTGCTGTGCCCGATCGGGCGCGGACAGCGCGGCCTCATCGTGTCGCCGCCGATGGCCGGCAAGACGACCATTCTCAAGCGCATCGCCAACGGCATCACCGCCAACCACGAGGACGTGACCCTGATTGTGCTCCTCATCGGGGAACGGCCCGAAGAGGTAACGGAAATGGAACGCTCGGTGCAGGGCGAGGTGTTCTCCAGCACCTTCGACGAGCCGGTGGCCAACCATGTGCGGGTCTCGGAGATGGCACTGGAACGGGCGCGCCGACTGGTCGAGTTCCGTCGCGACGTGGTCATCCTGCTGGACAGCATCACACGCATGTCCAGGGCCTATAACCTGGTGGTTCCGCCGTCGGGCCGGACGCTGTCCGGCGGCATCGATCCGGCCGCACTCTATCCGCCCAAGAAGATCTTTGGCACGGCGCGCAATATCGAGGAGGGCGGATCGCTAACCATTTTGGCAACCACCCTGGTTGACACCGGCAGCCGCATGGACGACATGATCTACGAGGAGTTCAAGGGCACCGGCAACATGGAGCTGCACCTTGACCGCAAGCTGGCCGAACGTCGCATCTTCCCCGCCATCGACGTGGAGCGCAGCGGGACCCGCGCGGAGGAGAAACTCCTGGATCCCGAAGTCCTGACCCAGGTCTTCACCCTGCGCCGGATGATCGACGCAGTGGGCGGCAGCCAGGAAGCCATCCTGCCCATTCTGGAGCGGTTAAGCAAGTCGAACAACAACGCGGACTTCCTGTCCAAGCTGACCTTATAGTCAGGGTGTGCCGATGCCGGCCTGCGCGTCCCGACCGGCGGTGCCGGTCCGGACGGCCGGCCGGCACGGAATGCGCCACTCCCATGGGCGCGCCGGTGGCGTGCTACACTCGCAGCCGACGTCCATCCTCAGGCGATTGAGCGATGTCGACCCTGTTGCGGCCCCGGCCATCAAGTCCCAACCATCCCGGGACAACCTCCACCCATCTGCTGCTGGAGCAGATGCCGCTGCTGCGCGCGGCTCCGCACAGCTGGATCAATGTTCTCCGGCAGTTCAGATCCTTGATCTCCATTGCCACGGTGTTTGCAATTCTCGTGACGGTGGCAGTCTTCCAGACCAACGTGGACCTGCTGAATCCGCTGGAGGATCTGTCGATCACGGCTTTTCGTTCCACGGTTGCCGGCGCAGAGTTGGACACGTCGGCCATCATCGAAAGCACGCGCACCGCCGGGCTGTTGGCTCAACTCAACAGGCCCGTTCCCCGAACCGCCCTGAATCCAGTCCAGGACGCCGCCGGACCGTTGGACGCCGCGAGCCGGGTGGACCCCGCCACAGGGCTGGAACGCTATGTGGTCGAGCAGGGCGACACCGTCTGGGGCCTGGCCGCCAGCCGCGGCCTCGAGCGCACCACCATCCAATGGGCCAATCCGTTGCTGGACGACATTTCCCATCTGTCCGTGGGCGACGTGCTCATGATCCCGGCCGTGGACGGAGCCATGCACCGCATTGTTCCGGGGGACACGCTGTCCCAACTGGCCAACGTTTACGGTGCCGACATCAACGACATCGTGTCCTACGGACCCAACCGACTCGCAAGCTCGGCCACCCAACTGCGGGTTGGCATGGATCTGATGATTCCGGGCGGCGTCAAGCCGCTCCTGCCCACCGCATCCAGGGGCGCCTCCATCAATTTCAACATCAAGGCGCCGACCGGTGCCTTGCCCGCCACCGGCATCTTTGTCAAGCCCCTGGACCGCTCCCACATAACCCAGGGTTATTGGGACGCGCACAAGGCCATCGACTATTCCTCGCGCACCGGAGCCCCCATCAAAACCCTGGACCACGGCACGGTCGCCTACGCCACCTACGGATGGAACTACGGCTACGGCAATATGGTGGTGGTGGACCACGGCAACGGCTACACCTCCCTGTACGCACACCTCAGCACGGTCTACGTCAGGCAGGGCCAGGCGGTGCGCCAGGGAGAAGTCCTGGGCACCCTGGGCAGCACGGGCAACAGCACCGGCCCCCACCTCCACCTGGAACTGCGCCTGCACGGCGCCAACGTCAATCCTTTGGGCTACGTGCAGCAGTAACGGCAGATCTCGACAGCGCCCACCACCGACCCCATGCGTCGCGTTCGGCGGAACGCTCGAAGCGCGGTGCGGGACGGTCCTGGGGGCTCCGTCAATATCCGCACCGGCCACCAATCCAGACTGCCGGCACAGTCCCTGCGGTTCCCTGCATTAGCCGGCAATGCCACCCATGGTCAGCTTGGCCGGATCCAACAGCCGGTCGAGTTCCTCGGCGGACAAATCCGTCATTTCCAGGGCCACATCCTTGAGCGGCCGGTCTTCGGCATAGGCCCGCTTGGCGATGGAGGCTCCCAGTTCATAGCCGATGACCGGGTTCAGGGCCGTGACGAGGATTGGATTGCGGCTCGTGGCGGCTTCGATGCGCTCCCTGTTGACGGTCAGATTGGCAATCGCACTGCCCAGGACCCGTACCGCACCGGTCAGCAAGCCGGCGCTTTCCAGCAAGTTGTGGGCGATGACGGGCAACATTACATTGAGCTGGAACACCCCGGACTGGGCTGCGATGCCCACCGTGACATCGTTGCCCATGACCTGGGCGCACACCATGGCGGCCGCCTCCGGCACCACGGGATTGATCTTCCCGGGCATGATGCTGCTGCCAGGCTGGAGCGCCTGGAGCGTCACTTCGCCCAGGCCGGCGATGGGCCCGCTGTTCATCCAGCGCAGATCATTCGCAATCTTCATCAGACAGACCGCCAGCGACCGCATCCGGCTGCCGGCATCCGCGGCCGCCTCCTGTCCGGCAATCCGGGCAAAGTGATTGGCACTGCTGGCAAACGCGGCTCCGGCCAGATCGGACAGGTGGCGGCAGGCAACCTCCCCAAACCGGGGATGCGCATTGATGCCGGTGCCAACCGCCGTCCCGCCCAGCGGCAATTGGGACAGACCGGCCAATCCTTCCTGAAGTCCTGCGCGGCATCCCTCCAATTGATGCCGCCAAGCCCCCATCTCCTGCCCCAGTGTCACCGGCATGGCATCCATCAAATGGGTGCGTCCCGTCTTGACCACATCGCCGGTGGCCTCAATCTGGCTGTCGATGTCGGCAAGCATGCCATCGAGCGCCCCGGACAATTCACGGACCGCCGCAGCCGTGCTGACGTGGATGGCGCTGGGAATGACGTCGTTGCTGCTTTGCGACATGTTGACGTCGTCGTTGGGGTGGACCGCAATCCCCGATGCCTGTTCGGCCAACGCAGCGATGACTTCGTTGGCATTCATGTTGGTGCTGGTCCCGGATCCCGTCTGAAAGATGTCCAGCGGGAATTCCCCGTCGTGGTGCCCGTCCGCCACCGCCGCCGCTGCCTCGGCAATGGCTGCGACGCGCCCTTCGGGGAGCAGTCCGAGTTCGTGGTTGGCCAAGGCCGAAGCCTGCTTGATTTGGGCCAGTGCCTGCAGGAAGAGCCTGTGAAACCGATAAGGGCTGATACGGAAGTTGTCGACCGCGCGCTGGGTCTGGGCTCCGTACAGGGCCGCGGCGGGCACGGCGACTTCGCCCATGCTGTCTTTTTCAATGCGGAACTCGTTGTTCATGAACGGGGCATCATCCGGATGGCTCAGAATTTCGAATTATAGGTTTCACCCGGCCCGCGGACAGCATCGCGCGGGGTTGTGCCATTTGGCACCCCGCTTCCCCATCGCAGTGCGATGGCCCGGCCCAATTCCGAAACCGGTCCGCCCAGGGCGAATGTGACACCGGGCCGGCACATTCCGGAACCAATGGCTACAATGATTCCGTTCCCGCCGGACACACCACACTGCAAATCAGCCATGATTACAAAGCTCGTTTTGATTGACGACGACCGCTATTTTCGTCGTTCGGCCCAGCGATTCCTGGAAAGCCACCTGCCCGACGTCCACATCATCAGTTGCGACAGTGCCGAGGAGGGGGAACGGCTCATTACGCTGCACCAGCCCAGCGTGGTGGTCCTGGACATCAAGCTCCCCGGCATCGACGGCCTCGAACTACTGGATCGCATGGAGCACAAGGCCAGGGACCCCTTTGTGGTCGTCATTTCCGGTCAGCAGGCAACCGAGGAACAGGTCAACTCCACCTACATCGACGCCCTGAACCGGGGCGCACTTCACTTCCATCGCAAGGGGGACGACGAACAGAAACTGCTGGCCATTGTCCGCCGGCAGCTGGAAGCGGACGCCGTCCGGCGCAGCCGGGAGCCGCTGGCGGAGATCCTGGAACTCCCGGAACTGGACCTTACGCTCTACCCCAATGAGAACCAGGCCCGGTACGCGGACATGGATGTCCGGCTGACACCCATCGAGAGCCGGTACCTGGGCCTCCTGATGAGCCACAACGGCAACACGGTTTCCCTGCAGACCTTCTATGAAGTGCTGTGCGATGCGGAAGGGGAATCGGCCCGCCACTTCGACCAGACCAACAAGCAGAACATCCGCACCCACATCTGCTACCTGCGCAAGAAGCTGGGCCAGGACTCCAACTCGGAACAGCTGATTGAAACCGTGCGCACCAAGGGCTATCGGCTGGTGTCCTCCTAACCGGGGCCCGGCCGGTCCGCCCCCCGTCCGACACCATGCGACTGCGGCACTACCTGTTGCTGGTCAACATTCTGGCCCTGGGCCTGATCGTGGCCGGCACCCTGGCCCTGGTCACCGAACTGTCCTGGCGCCAGGTGGAATATCGATTCCTTGTTCGGCTGGTCAGAGAGGCCGTCTCGGTATCGGAACAGGCCACCGAAATGCTGGGCAATCCCCTGCTCACTGTACTGGCTTCGGGCAACATCCTGATCCTGGCGGAACCCGAAAGCCATGTCCGCATTCTGGTCCCGGACGACAACGGCAACCTTCAAACGTCGTCCACCAGTGTGCGGGCCACCGCGATGGTGCCCTGCGACCTGCACAACGAGGAGTACCAAGCTTCGTTGCACGAGCGCGCCCGTCTGGTCGCAAACGCCAGCCTCCGCACCGCCGACACCGCCCCCCAGGACTTCACGTTTGCCGGCGAGTTCTGCTACAGCCAACCTGTCGACGACCCGGACACCGGGACCCGCAGGACGTGGACCTGCCAGGATTGTCGCCGCCAGTCCGTGTGGGTCGCCATGGTCCCCGTGTTGGCACCGGTCCCGGACCAGCGCTCCCAGGACTTCCAGGTCATGGACCAGCGCGCCATCGCCTACGTGGAGGTAATCCAATCCCGCGAGTTCCTGCAGGAGGTGCATCGCCAACTGTGGAGCACGTTCTTTGTGGCAATTCTCGCCTCGCTGTGCCTGCTGGGGGCTGCCACCTACGGCATTGCCCGGTTCTTCACGGCCCCGCTGACCCACATCACGGAGTCCATCCGCGGGATCCAGAGCGACACCGAGATCATTCGTCCGGTCCAGGTCAGGCACACCCGCGGCATCACGGAAATCAGCGCCCTGCGCGATGCCTTCCGAGGATTGCAGCGCCGCCTGGGCCACAGCTGGGAGGTCCGTCAGCAGCTGGCATCCAACCTAAGCCACGAGTTGCGCAACGCGCTCGGCGCCCTGGAACTGGACATCGCCACCCTGTCACGGCATGTGCGCAAGGACAGGTTCGCGGCCGAGGTGGCCGCGGACATGAAGCAGAACGTCTCCGAGCTGCTCGAAATGAGTGACCGGTCCCTCAACGCGCTCTTCACCGAAACCGGCCACGTGGCACTGAACCTGGAAACGGTGGCGTTGAAGCCCCTTGTCCAACAGGTCCTGGCCAGCGTCGAGGAAGTGGCCGCCGATCGAAACGTCAAGGTGACCCTGGATTCCCTGGACGGCGTGGAAAGCGTTGAGGTGGACCGGGTCTATTTCAAGAACGACGTGTTGCTGGAACTGGTGCTGAACGCCATCAACTACACCGGAGACGGGGGTGCGGTCACGATTGGAGTCGGCGGCTCGGAAGCGTGGCGCACCATCCGCATCAGGGACACGGGACCGGGGGTGGCGCCGCAGCACCGGGAAGCGATTTTCGACCCCTACTTCAGGGTGGACCCGACCAACAATCCAGGCCTCAACAACCGCGGGCTGGGCTTGAGCCTGGCACGCAATATCGTACGCCGGCACCGCGGGGACATCCGCTATCACAGTCTTCCCGACGGCGGCAGCGAGTTTGCGATCCTGCTGCCCGGATCGGACCGGCCGGCAGGCGACGACGCCCGAGCCCCGGACACCGCCTAGGGCGGCGTCCGGGGCACATTCCGGCAGGGGGCCTATTCCCTGGTGACCGTCAACAGGCTACCGCCTTCCAGGCCTCCCACTTCGGAGATTTCGCCGTCCGGCCACCGGATTTCCAGCCGGTCCATCGAAGCTCCGGAAGGCAGGCCGAAGTGGACGCGGGAAGGTTCCCCCGACAGGTATCCGCTGTTGGAACGAATCGTGCGCGAGTAGGAATCGGTGCCGGACCACACGGTCAGTTCGGCACCGAGGGCCCGCGTGTTCCCGCTGCCGGGCCAGCGCAGGTCAACCTGCAGCGACTGGCCCTCGGTGCACAGCTGGTTCTCGAACATGACCGACGGCTTGATCAGGTTGTTGACCACGATGTCGAGGTCGCCGTCGTTGTCCAGGTCGGCCATCATCATGCCGCGCCCGCCTTCCGTGGCGTTGAGGCCCCAGTCCGGCTCCCAGACGTATCCCTCCCCGGTGTAGCGGAACACCAGATTCTCCTCCACCAGCTCGGAGTCCGGGAGATGGGAGAACATCTCCTCGGCGTGCATGCCGTTCACCACGTAGAGGTCCATGTAGCCGTTCAGGTCCAAATCGCCGTACTGCGAGGACCAGGACCAGCCCGTTGCCTGCAGCTGGGCGGCCTCTGCCATTTCGGTGTAGCCGCCGTCCTCCGTCTCGACCTGGAGCACGTTGCGCATGACCTGGTTGCCGGCCACCTCGAAGTGCATGTCCTCCATCAGCGGTGCCCACTGCGCCATCGTCTCCTCGTCGGTGAAAAAGGGCATCATGTCCGCCGCGAACACATGCGTAACGCCGTCGGAGCCGGGTTCGGCGGCGGCGAAGCCCATGGTGTTGCGAGCCACGGCGCTGAAGGGTGTCGTCTCTTCCCAGCCGTCGTCCGTCCGGACCCAGGTCTGGTCGGGCAGTTCGAAGTCGTGGCCGACCAGGATGTCCTGGCGGCCGTCGCCGTTGAGGTCCAACAGCAGCAAGGCCAGGCCCTGCGCCTTGATCGCCAGCTGCTCGCGCTCGAAGCGCAGCGAACCGTCGTTGTTCTGGTACATGACGAAGACCCCGCCGCCGCCGGTCGGCGCCGGCTGGTTCTCCTCCTTCATCGGCTCCGCGTCGTAGGTCACGGTGACGGCGTCCAAATCGCCGTCCTGATCGAGGTCGGCCCAGGCCTGGGTGTAGGACCGGTTCTTGAACAGGGAGAGGGGCAGCGACTCGAACATCCGGCTGCCGTCGGGACCTTCCCGGTTGAGCCAGGCCACGGGAATGTAGCGCCGCAGCGCAAACACGATGTCGTGCCAGCCGTCGCCGTCCACGTCGACAATGCTGACCGCCCGCGTATTGCGGGTCGCCATGTCGGCCCGTTCGAACTCCATGCGGCCCCGGTTCCAGAAGATGGCGTTCTGGCCGTCCAGGTTGGCCATGACCACGTCCAGTAGACCGTCGTTGTCCAAATCGTTGACGGCCAGGCCGGATCCGTTGCTGGAAAACATGCGCACAGGCCGCTCGTCCACGTTGGTCGCGAAGTCCATCACGTGCCGAACGAAGGTGTCCGAGCACGGTCCGGGTTCAAACTGGGTGGCGGCAATCGACACCGCGGGGCCCGCCGGTTCGGGTTGGGCGGGCATGGCGGTATCCGGCATGACACAGCCCGACAACACCAGCGAGACCAGGACGACCGCACACAGGGCCGCCTGCAGGGCGAAACGCCCGGGCCTCTGCCGGCCCGGTTGGGTTTGAAAGTCGCGAGACCGGTTCAGCTCCACTTGATCACAGCTCCTGTCAATTCTGGAATGGCCTTGCCGTCGATGGCCCGGTACAACTCCGGGGCGTCCTGTGCGTCCACCGTATGCGAGATGGTCCTGCCCCACGGCAGCGCACCGGACGCAATGTTGCGCAATACGGAATCCCGACACGGCTTGAGACCGTCGTTGCACGGGAAGAAGCAGGTCAGCATCTTGGTGTGCGGCACCATGAAGTTGAAGGATACAGGAGCACTGCCCAGGTTGCCCAGATAGACGAAGCGTCCGTGCCGCCGGGCCAGGCGGAATGCCGAATCCAGATTTTGCGGCAGGCCCGTGGCCTCGAAGGCCACATCGGCACCGCCGGGCTGAATTGCCTCCAGGGCAGCCTCCACATCCTCGGTTCGGGCATCGATGACGTGGTCGATGCCCAATGCCCGGGCCAGTTGCATCCGGCGTTCGTCCAACTCGATTCCGACCACCCGCGCGCCGCGCAGGCGCGCGGCCAGCATGGCGCCGGTCCCAATCAGGCCCAGGCCCTGCATGGCCACCAGTTCGTCCATTTGGATGCCCGCCATGTCAACCGCGTTCCAGCCGACCGACGGCATCACGAACATGGACCCGACCGCTGGGTCCACTCCGTCCGGCAGCAGCTCTATCTCCGCGTCCTGCGGCACCACGGCAAAGTCGGCGTGGGTGGCCGAGCAACGGTTGACCTCGGTGCCGTTCAGGGTCAGGGGCGCGGCGTTGGACCTGTAGTAAACAACGTCCCCCTCGCGGAAGCGATCGACCTCCGAGCCGACCCCAATCACTTCCCCGGTCGCCTGGTAGCCGGTGCACACCGGAAACGGCCCCCAGTCCAGCCTGCCCTGGAACACCATGAACTCGGTGCCCACGGATACGCCCGAGTACAGCGTCCGCACCAAGACCTCGGTCGGCTTCAGCGCCGGCAATGGGAACCGTTCCAACGAGAACACGCGGTCGGCGGTTGCAATCAGGGCCTGGAGTGTCATGTTGAGGATCTCCGCAGGACGGACGGCTCGGGGAAGGCAGGCATGCGGGACTGCAGGGTTGACTACCCCTTGAGTCCGGTTAGCGTGATGCCCTCAATGAAATAGCGTTGTGCAAAGAAGAAGATCACAAGGACCGGCACCAGGGCAATGGTGGCTCCCACCATCAGCAGGTTCCAGTAAATCGTGTACTGGCCCAGGAAGTAGGCCAGGCCCAGCGGCAGGGTCTTCATCTCGAGGGACGACACGATCAGGAGCGGCCACAGGAAGTTGTTCCAACTCCACATGAACACGAAGATGCCGAGGGTGGCCATGGCCGGCTTGGACAGGGGCAGCATGATGTTCCAGTAGATGCGGAACCAGCTGCAGCCGTCGATTTTGGCGGCATCCTCCAGTTCGAGCGGGATGGTCTTGAAGAACTGGCGCAGCAGGAACGTGCCGTAGGGACTGAAAATCAGCGGGATGGTCAGGCCCCAGTAGCTGTCGATCCAGCCGAACTCCTTGACCAGCACGAACAGCGGAATCATGATCACCTGGAAGGGAATCATGAGGGTGGCGAGGTAGAGGACAAACAGCCGCTCGCGTCCGGGGAAGCGCAGCCGGGCGAAGGCAAAGGCACCCAGCGAGCACGTCGCCAGTTGCGCGACGGTCAGGACCAGCGAGACAAATGCACTGTTGAGGAAAAAGAGGTTGAACGGCAGGGCCTGCCAAGTGTCCAGATAGTTGTTCCACGCCACGGGGGAGGGAATCCAAATCGGCGGGAACACATAGGCCTGCCGGTCGTCCTTGAGCGAGGTCGAGAGCATCCACAGGAACGGAATGATCATCAACACGGAACCCAGCGACAGAACCCCATAGGCGGTGACGTTCCGCCACAGCAGGCGCCGGCGCCCGGAGTGCGTCTCGATCCGGGTGCGCGGCAGGCCGGTGGTGGCCCGCGGCGCGATGGTGCCGCTACTCATAGAAGACCCAGCGCTCCTGCGTGCGCCACTGGATCAGGGTCACGCCCAGGATCAGGGCAAACAGCACCCAGGCCACGGCCGAGGCGTAGCCCATCTTGTGCCACTCGAAGCCGTTCTCGTAGATGTAGTAGACGGTCGTGACCGTGGAACGGACCGGACCGCCCTGGGTCATGATGTAGGCCTGTTCGAACACCTGAAACGATCCGATGATGGACATGATCAGGACGAAGAAGGTGGTGGGGGTCAGCAAGGGCAGGGTAATGGTCCAGAACTGCCGCTGGTTGGAGGCCCCGTCGATTTCGGCCGCTTCGTAGAGATGCCGCGGGATGCCCTGCAGGCCGGCCAGGAACAACACCATGTTGTAGCCCATGCCCTTCCACACGCTCATGAGAATGATGGCCGGCATGGCCCAGACGGGACTTTGCAGCCAGTCGGGCGCGCGCAGTGGCAGGCGCAGGAAGGCGAAGGTCTCGTTGAGCATGTAGTTGAGGATGCCGGACGTGGGGTTGTACATCCAGCGCCACATCAGGGCCACCGCCACCATGGAGGAGACCACGGGGATGAAATAGACGGTGCGAAAGAAGCGAATGCCCCTGATGCGCTGGTTCAGGGCCAAGGCCAGGGCCAGCGACAGCACCAGCCCCAGCGGCACGCTGCCGACCAGATAGTAGAACGTGGCCCGCAGGCTGCGCCAGAACTCGGCGTCGCGGAACAGCTCCAGGTAGTTGCCCAGCCATACCATGTCGGGCGCACTGAGCAGGTTCCAGTCCAACAGGGAGAAACCCAGCGAGGCCAGCAGGGGACCGACCATGAAGATCAGGAAGCCCACCACGTTGGGCAGCAGGAACAGAAAGGCGGCCCGGATTTCGCGCCGCCGCGCCGGGTTTCTGTATTCGGGACCAAGCCAGTTGGCCGGTGAGCGCCAGGCGGGAGCCGACGTTGCCATGGGCATCCCCAACAATGGATGGGAAATCAAGGGGTTCCCGACCCGGCCCCGAAGGCAGGCCGCATCGGGAACCCGGGGGCTCAGGCGGTCTCAATCAGGATGGGATCAATCTCCTCGACGGCCTGCGGCAGGATGGCGGCCGCCGGCTCGTTGTTGATCATGATCTCGTCCATGTACTTGGCCAGCACGGCCGTGACCTGTGCGAAGGCCGGAATGAAGGTCGAGATGGAGTACTCCAGGACATCCAGGAAGTATTGCTGGTGCTCCGGATTCTCGTCGGTAATCAGGGCCTGGGCAATCGAGGCACGGCCCGGGATGCCCCGACTGGGCTTGGCCACCATCTCTTCCAGGATCGGGCCACTGGTGTAGAACTTCACGAACTCCCAGGACTGGTCCGGGTTTTCCGTGGTGGCGCCGATGGCGAAGCTGCCGCCCTGCACCGAATTGCCGGGCTGCGTCTTCATCGGAAACAGGGCGACATCCCAGAGGAAGTTCTCGTTGTCGCGGGCGGGACCGACACGGGAGGCGATTGTCTGCACCCGTTCCGGATTCCCCCAGTGCATGGCCGCCCGGCCCGATTCGAACAGGGGCACGTCGCCCTGTTGGGCAATCGTGGGCGAGACCTGGTGCACGTGCCGCAGATCGGACAGCCACTGGATGGTCTCGATGGCTTCGGGGGTGTCGAGCAGGCACTTGAGACCGTCCTCGGACACGAACCGCGCGCCGTTGGTCGACAGGGGAATGTCGATGGTCCAGCTGGCCAGGTTGGGCATGAGCCAACCCCACTGGTCGGTGTTGCCGTCGCCACTCGTGTCCTGGGTCAGCGCGATGCAGGTCTCCTGGAATTGGTCCCAGGTCCAGTCGCCGATGGGCAGCTCGACCCCGTTGTCCAGAAACATCGACTTGTTGTAGATCGGCAGCACCGTCGACAGGTCGTAGGGGAAGGCGTAAATCTCGTCCTGCCAGGTGTAGGCCAGCATGTTGGCGGGCCAGAAGTCGGCCACGTCGACCTCCGGTTCGGCGTCGATATAGCTCTGGAAGGAGAGCAGCGACCCCTGGCGGATGTACTGCTGCGAGAACATGGAGACCATACCCACGACATCGGGCAGGTTGTCCGCCACGGCCTCGGTCTGGAGCTTCGTCCAGTATTCGCCCCAAGGGGTGTTCTCCCACTTGATCTGGATATCCGGGCGTTCGTCCTTCCATTGCTCGATGCCCCAGTTCCAGGTGGGCATGTCGGCCAGGTCGCCCCAGAAGGTCAGGCGCAACTCGACGGTTTCCGGCATGGCCGCGCCTGCGTCCCCGGCAGGGACGGGCGCGGCGCACGCGGCCAACGCGGCAGCGGCCGACAGGCCGGCGCCCAGCTTGAGGAAGGTGCGGCGGGAAGTTGGATGGGACATGTGTCTGGTCCTTGACTTGCGGAAAAAGAAACAACGTTTGTTGGCAGGGCAACAGCGTCCGACAGACCGTCAGATCGTGGTGCGCCTGGGCACGAACCCCAGTTCGTCGGCCACCCTTTGGATGCTGTACACCGCATCCCGCTCGTGGCCCGGCCGCCGGTAATGCGACATGTCGATGCGGTCGGCGTCCGGCCCGTACCAGGCCTTGAGGAGGTCGGGCACGGGATCGGCCGGGGCGGCCGGCGCCCGTCCCGTCCCAGGCCTTGGGGAGGGCGGGCACGGGATCGGAGGTGCAGGCGGTGGCGGCCACGGCGTTCATCACCTGCACGCCGGGCCGATGCGGCCGTTCCACGGCCAGCGAGAAACACTCGACGGCATCGCTGAGGTACATGCGCGAAAGGGCGCCGAAGGCCCACTCGCGCAGGGGATCGGCGACCGAGAACAGTTCGGGCCTGGCATCGTCCGGCATGATCGACGCCAGGCGGATATTGACGATGTCGAGTTCGGGATTCTGCCGTCCAAAGTACCGGGTCACCTCTTCCATCAGGTACTTGGACAGACCGTAACCGTCCCGGTCGAGGCAGGGATGCTCGTCCGACACCGGCAACTGCAGCGGTCGAAAGTGGATGCTTTGCATCCCGACCAGGGCAATCGAGCTGGCCAGCACGAACTTGCGGCAGCCGCGATCCACCAGATGGCGCAGGAGGCCGTGCGTGCCCTGCACGTTCACCCGGATCCCGTCCTCTTCGGAACAGCCTCCGGTCACGGCGGCCAAGTGGACCAGCACGTCCACGTCGCGGCCGTCCAGCCGGGCCAGGTCGTCGGGGTTCGCGAAATCACCGGTGAAGACGGTCACACCTTCGACCGGCGTCGCCTGGCGCGAGAGGCACAACACTTCGTGCCGAGGATGCAGGTGGGCAGCCAAGGCACGCCCGATGAACCCGCTCGTACCCGTAATCAGGACTGTTGCCATCCGGAAGGGATCCAGCATGATGATTCTGAGGCAGGGACCGGATCGTAGCACACGAAAAATGTTGCCGATCCCGCGGTTTCGACACCCCTCCCCACCGCGGCCGGAACGGATGCGGCATCGGTTTGGGACCGGGAGGGATTCTGGTAGGCTGACGCGGGACGCAGATCACGACCATCCCAACCCGGTCCGGGGTCCCGGCCGCGACATGAAACCGCCGTCGGACCGCCCAACGTCCATGTCCCTTCCCAGTTGAACTCCAGGCCCTGCCATGGACACCGTCGAACTCGTTGAGGCATTCCCCCTGCGCATTCCCCGGCCCACGCCCTATCTGGGAGGGTTGGAACCCGGCGTTGAACCGAACGCAAAGGGCCTGTTCATCCGTCCCGGCAACCGCACGGTCTACAGCGTGCACGACCATACCGTGCTGGTCCGGGTTGCGACCCGGGCGGGACAGGTGGGCTGGGGCGAGTGCTTCGGCGTCGTGGCCCCGGAGATTGTGGCCACCATCGTGCAGGAGTTGGCCGAACCCATGGTGGTGGGCCGCCATCCCCACCAGGTTGTCGAGGTGTTCGACGACCTGTACGACAGCCTCCGCGTGCGCGGCTACTTCGGCGGTTTCTGGCTTGATGCCCTGGCGGGCATTGATCAGGCCCTGTGGGACCTTAGGGGCAGGCTGCTCGACCTGCCCGTATGCCACTTGTTGGGCGGCCGGCGCCTGAAGCGGCTGCCCGCCTACGTTTCGGGGCTGCCGGGACCGGACCTGCCGGCCAGGGCTGCCGTCGCCAAGGGCTGGATGGAACGAGGCTTCAGCGCGGTCAAGTTTGCCGGGGCCGTGGCGCACGAAGGGGAACTGGCCGAGATCAGGGCCGTGCGGGAGGCGATTGGACCGGATCCGCAAATCCTGGCGGATTTCCACTGGCGCTACACCGGCAGCGAAGCCGTAACCATCATCCGGAGCATGGAGCCGCACGGGCTGGCCGTGGCGGAGGCACCCGTCAAGCCCGAGGATGTGGCCGGCCTGGCCCATGTTGCGCGCAGCGTGCAAACCCCCGTCGCAGCCGGAGAGGAGTTGCGCACGGTACACGAATACCTGCCGCGCCTCGAGGCCCGCGCCATCTCCATTATCCAGCCCGAAATGCTGCACACCGGCGTCACCGGCTTTCATCGCATCTGTCTGCTGGCGGACGCCTTCCACTGCCGGGTGATGCCGCATGCAACCATAGGCATTGGCATTGGCCAGGCTGCCAGCCTGCATGTTGCGGCCGCCATCCCCAACTTCGACATGCACGAGTTCCAGCACACCATCTTCCACCGCAATCTGCGGCTGGTGGACACCGACATGGACTGCCGGGAGGGACACTTCCACCTGCCAAACGGTCCGGGACTTGGCGTGACTCCCAAGCCAGAGGCGTTCAGGCACATGATTGAACCCTGGCCTCCACCGTCGCGGGACGGTCCGATGTAAGGCCTCCGGGTCAACAACATCGGTCAGTTGCTCGGCAACCGAATGGCAAGTCATCGTGTACGACGCGGCTGCGATGTGGAAACCTGCATCAGGCCGGGGTTGCTGCAGAGCGAGGAGGGAGTGGAATCGCTTAGCCCTTCCCAATCCTGCGGACTGGCCCAACCATGAACCGACTCACAAGGTACATCGGCATCAGTGCCCTGGCGTGCATCATGCTAGCCCTCTCGGCACCCTGACCCGACAACACATGGGGCCAGGTCTCATGGTTTAGCGGAGGACCGTGCCCGACGTGTTTTCCCTCTTCTGAGATTCGCTCCTGGGGTTACTGAAATTCAACTGGGCCGGCATCGGCTGGATGATCTCCAACGGTGATGGTGATGGAGAAAGTGACATGAACGATCGCGGTAGGCATGGCAGAGATGGTCCGATGACAGGATCCGCAAACAGACTTCAGGTTTAGCTTGGTGTGTATCATTATCAATAAGCTAGGAACTTAGTTCGGATCTTGCGAACGGTTCCACACCCGCCGACCGCATGGGACTTCCATAGGATGACCTTCGTCAAGTGGGAGAGAAGTTATTCTGGGGATCGCTTCGGCTACCAATGGATGCATCAGGAAACCCAGCGTAGTCATCAGGAACGCAGGCGGATGACTGCCCGTTGGATCGCGCGCAGTCTCTGTGATCGTTCATCCCCAGCCGGACGAATTTGAAGCTGAGTGCACCAAAGGACAACAGCAACTTGACCGGGATTTCGGGATCCGAGGCAACTGTGACCACCGCCGGGAAAAAACTCTACCTCGAGTTTCATGGCCGTGTGATCGAGCACTTGGGGATACAGATGTACCAGAGCCCCGTCAACGCAATCGCCGAGCTGGTGGCGAATGCATGGGACGCAGACGCGACCTCTGTGGAGATCGCACTACCAGACACCGCCACCGATCCTGCTGCCACGTTCGTGATCCGCGACAACGGGATCGGCATGGACTTCGACGGGTGTCAGAGCCTCTACCTCGCGGTGGGCCGCAACCGCAGAGGAGACGCGGCCGAGGAAAAGACGGCCGGGGGCAGACCCGTGCTTGGGCGAAAGGGCATCGGAAAGTTTGCAGGTTTCGGGATCGCGAGCCTTGTGACCGTGGAAACGGTAAGCCAAGCGACCGGGGAAAGAACCGTATTCCGCCTCGACCTCGATGCCCTGACGGCGGACAACGAACCGAGAGCAGTTCAAAAGGAGATCGATGTCGTCGCGTACGATCCTCCCGACAAGGGACGAAAGGATCAGCACGGGACCTCGGTCACGCTGTCGAACCTCACGATCCAACGGGCACCCTCCGAGAACCAGTTTCGGCTCAGCATGGCAAGAAGGTTCCTGCTCCATGAAGGGCAAGCGAACTTCCAAGTGTCGGTTCAAGACACGCCCCTTCCGCAATCGTACGATGTCGCCGGCTTCGAATATCAGTTTCCAAAGGATCTACCCGAGCCCATCGAGGGAATGAAGATTGACGACAAGGGTTGGGGGCTCGAGACCGTTGACGGCAAGGAGATCCGATGGCGGTTCCTCTTCCAAAAGGACACCATCGATGAAGAGGAGTTGAGAGGAGTCGCAGTCTTCGCCGGCGGAAAGCTGGCGCAAAGGCCATTCTTCTTCAATCTGACTCGCGGGCTCACGGGACAACATGGCACCGAGTACCTCGCGGGTCAGGTCGTGGCCGACTTCATCGACCGGCTTCCAGCCGACCTGATCGCAACCGAGCGACAGCGCGTCAACTGGGATAGGGCTGAGACAACCCCTTCTCCGCTGGGGCCAGAAACGCCTTCGGCATGTGTTGAGGGTGTGGGCGAAACAGAGGGCCGTGGAGAAGACGAGACGTCTCGAGGAACGTCTCGTGGACTTCGCCGACCGTCTCGATCTCTTGCCGAACCACGAGCAGAGAACCGTGAAGCGAGCTTTGACCTCGCTCGGTGGGATCCCAACCCTCTCCGAAACGCAGTTCAACGACTTGGGACGGGCCGTTTTGGGTGCCTGGGAGCAGGGGCGGCTCCACGACCTGATCGACGAGATCGCTCAATCCGAAGTCTTGGACGAATCCTCTCTTCTCGATGTGTTGGTGGAAGCTCGCGTCCTGACGGCTCTCCAAACCGTGGAAGTGGTCCGTACCAAACTCGAGGCGATTCAAGGCCTGCGGAAGAGAATCGAGGCGAAGGAGTTGGAAAACGCCGTACGAGACTTCATCGCCAAGAATCCGTGGCTCATCTCACCAGAGTGGGAGACATTCACAAAGGAGTCCGGCTTGCGGAAGATCATTGAGGAGGCGGCTGACGCGGCTGACTTGACAGCCCAGCTCTACCGAGGGAGAGTGGACTTAACCATGGCTAGCGGTCAGCATCTCCTTGTCCTCGAATTTGTCCGCCCGGGACTAACGGTCGACTGGGACCACCTCTCCCGCTTCGAGAGGTATGTGTTGTCAATCAGGTCAAGAATTCGGACGGCTACAGGTGCGCGCTTTCGGCAGATCACGGGGTACATCGTCGCCGATCGCCTGGACAGCAAGCCCGAGTTCGCAGACAAGATCGAGACGATGGGGCGGGAGGACATGTACGCGCTCGACTGGCACGCCCTTCTGGACAAAGCACTGGCAGGTTGGCGCGACTTCCTCAACATCCTCGAAGAACGGGGAGAAGGCGACTTCCGAATGGCAGAACACTTCAAAGCCATTCGAAACGAGATTCAGAGCGACGGGTCGCCAGCCGCTGACGTTTCCCAAGCGAGAGAAGGGATCTGATGCCTCTGAGCGCCGTAAGCCTCTTCACGAACTGCGGAGCAGGCGATATCGGGTTCGCCAAAGCCGGCTTCCAGTTCGAGGTCTTGGCCGAGATCGACCAAGGGCGGCTTGCGGTTGCCTCCCTGAACTTGCCGGATTCAACGGCTATTCCAGGCGACCTGCGGCACACTTGGCCGGATGTCGTTGCGGCTTACCGTGATCGGCGGGATCACGAGCCCCCCGCCCTCCTGGCAGCGTGTCCTCCCTGCCAAGGTCTTTCGACTGCCAACGCGAGAAGAGGGATAGGGGAGGATGCGGACTCCGGCTCGAAGGATATGCGCAACCTGTTGGTTGTTCCGATCGCCGAGGTCGCGCTCGCCCTCATGCCACGGGTCGTCGTGGTAGAGAATGTACGGGCGTTCCTGACCCGGAAGGTCCGGCATCCTCACACACAGGAAGCAGTGTCCGCAGCGGTGCTTCTGATTTCCTTACTGAAGAAGGAGTATGTTGCCTTCCCCTTTGTATCGGACCTGGCGGACTACGGCGTGCCGCAAACCCGGATTCGGTCGTTCATCACATTTGTACGGCGGGGGGAAACATGCCTCCGACTGCTCGACGAATACGGTGCAGTTCCCTATCCGACGCCCACACATGCGCCCGACTATGGTGGGGAACCTGTTTCCTTGAGGGACGCGTTGCACTCGTTCGAACTCCCCGCACTGGACGCCAGTTCAGTCTCCGCTGCACGCTCCGACCAATCCCTCCACTTCGTACCGGTATGGAGTTCGGAACAGTACCGCATGGTGGAAGCGATCCCGGCAGGCAGCGGGGCAAGTGCCTGGGAAAACGACGATTGCCCCAAGTGCGGGAGCTCCGACCTCCCACGTGATCTGGCTTGCTGTCCTACCTGCAACGTCCGGTTGCAGCGTCCCCACGTCATTGAGGACGGACAGGCTCGGCTGGTGAAGGGGTTTCGCCGTTCCAGCTATCGGAGACTCTCACCCGACCGTCCCGCGGCCACGATCACAACCGGCAGCAACCGGATTGGAAGCGATCGGACGATCCACCCCTTCGAGAACCGCGTGTTGAGTCCTCTCGAGTGCCAGAAGCTGCAGACTCTGCCTGAAGACTTCAAGTGGGGAGATGCCCACAAACAGTCCCGCTCAAACCTGATCCGGGAGATGATTGGCGAGGCTGTGCCACCCCGCTTCACCGAAGCTCATGGAAAGGTTTTGACCAAGCTATTGGTCAATGGGAGGCCACAAGGGTTACTCCTGCGGGGGGACCAACGCGTATCGAAGGCGGCTCAGAAACTGGAAGCCCTCGATACTGTGTCGTATCCCAGAGGCTAGGCCGCGAAAACCCGGGTTTCCGCGCCTGTTCCCAGTATGGTGGACTTGGAAACGATGCCTGCCAGACCGCCCGAAGACGACTGTCCCCCTCCCCGTTCATTGCCCGTGCGGCCCCATGACCTGCACTTGAGGCATCCGGGAAATGCCCTTGCCGGATGACGCGGGATCTGCGGCAATCCGACCTTGGAACACGATTCCGTCCAGGGCCGCTAGGTGTGTGTCCATGATTTGGTTCGACAGCGATTGACCAACTGGCACCACGGTCTCTACCCTTAGATAGTTGTCCGTATAGCCCTGCCAAAGGGTGCCGACACCGTCGTCAAGGGCCGTACCGTCGCCTTCCCACAACACCTTGCGTCGGGTATTGAGGAAGCGCCTGCGCTCCCTGTCGCCGGTGACGGCTACCACGGACTGGACCTCCCGCACGCGCCGGCTCTTTTCGGTGTTGGGCAACTGATCGCCGAAGGCGGCGGCAGCAGTGCCCGGCCGGGCACTGAAGGGGAACACGTGGGCGTCCGCAAACGCCATCTCCTCAATGAATTCCAGGCTGTCGGCAAAATCCTGCTCCGTCTCGCCCGGAAAGCCTGCAATCACGTCGGTGGTTAGTACCAGATCCGGAACGACAGCCCGGGCTGCCGTCGTCAATTCCCTGAATCCAGCCTGCGTGCAGCGTCGGGCCATGCGCCTCAGTGTTCGGTCCGAACCGGACTGCAACGGCAGGTGCAAATGGGGGCAGAGACGTTCGGGCCAGGCTTGCCAAAGATCGAAGAAACTCTCGGGAACGTCCCACGGCTCCAGGGAGCTTAGGCGCAGGCGGGGCATATCCGTTTCAGAAAGGACGCGGTGCACGAGCTCCGCCAGATGCAACCCTTCCGGCTCCAGATCCCGTCCCCAACTGCCCAGGTGTACGCCGGTCAGCACCGCCTCCCGGAACCCTTCGTCCGCCAGTGACTGCATCTCCAACACAACATCCTTGGCGGGCCGGCTGCGACCGGCCCCGCGGGCGAGCGTGACCACGCAGAAAGTGCATCGGTTCTCACAGCCGTCCTGCGCCTTGACGAAGGCCCTGGACCTGCCGCCCGCATCCTGGGGCAGGGGCGACGCATCCGGTTCCAGCCGCAACAGCGTGTCCAGGTCGGGCAGTTCGGCGCTCCAGGCCTGCAGCAGGTTCGGCAACAGGTCCTTGTCCTGATTCGGGACCACCCGCCACACCCCCGGCAATTGGCCGGTGGCCGCCGGCTCAAGGGTCGCATGGCAGCCCGTGGCCACGATCCGCAGATCGGGATGGGAACGGTGCAGGTGCCGGAGCAGACGCCGGGATTTGCCGGAAGCCGCCACGGTCACGGCGCAGGTGTTGACCACGGCCACATGGGCCTGTTCCGGACGGTTCACGACGACGTGGCCCGCGCCTTGCAGCGCACGGGCCAATTGATGGTTCTCGGAGAAGTTGAGCCGGCAGCCCAGCTGGGTCAGATGAATGTTCACGAACTGCCGCCGGATGTGCTGTCCCGAACTGCCGACAGGCCGGCCGCATCCTGGAATCGGGAGCGGTCCCGGGCGGGCGCCCGGACCGCCGGTCCCTTCAGGGGCAGCGTTACCACAAACGTGGAACCCTCGCCCAGGGTGCTGTTCGCAGCCAGGGTGCCGCCGTGGGCCTCGACAATCGCCTTGGCGGACGCCAGGCCCATGCCGGTGCCCTTGGCCTGCCGGCCCGGACTCTGATCAACCCGGTGGAACTGGTCGAAGATCCTGACGAGCTCGCCCTCGGGAATACCGATGCCCTCGTCCGCCACCCAGATCACAATCCAGTCCTTGTCGTTCCAGTGGAGGTTGCAGCCAATCGTGATTTGGCCGCCGTCCGGAGAATACTTGATCGCGTTGCCCACCAGATTGTCGAGCACCCTGCTCAGCATACCCTCGTCCGCCTGCAGGACCGTATCCGGCGGGAGGTCCAGGAACGACGAAATCCCGTGGTTCCGGGTCTGGTTGCAGGTCCTCAGCTCCACGGCATGGAGGAAGTCCAACACAGGCACCGGCCGCAGGTTCAGCTTGAGTACGCCGGCCTCCGCCTGGGCGGCTTCCAGCATGTCGTTGATCATCTGCTCCAGACGATCCGCCTCCGACAGGCAGGTCTCCAGCATCTCCAGCCGCTGCCCGGCTTCCAGGGAACTGTCGAGTGTGCCCAGCAGGTCCAAATTGGCCTTGATGACGGTTAGCGGGGTCTTGAGATCATGGCTGATGTTGGTCACGAAGGTGGACTTGAGCTTCTCCTCCTCCTTGAACCGCGTGATGTCCGTGGCATTCACGATCACATGGACCAGTTCCCCGCGTTCATCGCGCAGCGGGGTGTAGGCCAACATCAGGTTGCGGGTCTCGCCCCCGACCCGGACATCCCCCTCGCACGTCACCGAACCGAGCGCCGGCAGGCCGGCCGGGCCCCGGGCATAGAAGTCGAAACCGGTCACGTTGTGGAGGTCGAGGATGTCGACCCAGTACCGGTTCTCGGCATCGGCAGAGTCCGTCTCCACGATGTCGGCCAGGGCCCGGTTGATGCTGACCACGCCGCCGCGCGCGTTCAGGATCATGATCCCCTCGGCGTTGTTGTCAATCACGGTCTGGAGCAGGATCTGCTCCTCCTGCAGACGGCGGTAGAGGATGGCGTTGCGCACGGCAATGGACGCCTGCAAGACAAAGCCTTCCAACACCTCGCGGTCCAGTCGGCTGAAGTCGTCGCGCTCCCGGAAGAGAAAGAGCGAGCCCAGCATCTCGTCCCCGACGTGCAGGGCCTGAAACACGGTCTTGGGATTGAGGCGGAAGGCCGTGCCGGCACCGGCCAGGTTGCGCCGCACCTGGGTGATGCGCTTCAGCATGTCGGCGCGGTCCCACTCCACGATGTATTCGATGTCCGGCCCCTGCCCCGGGGTGTGGGCCACGGTGGCCCGAAGGTCCACCGGCAGGGATGTGGTCAGCGGCGCGAACTCCGGCTGCAGGTGATCGGGCACCCCGTGGAACGCGGTCACCGGATGCGGCTGGTGGCCGCTGTCGGGGTTGGCCGGCGGCCGGATGGCGATCAGGCCCTGCTTGCAGGTCATCAGACCGAGCGCCGCCGCCAGCGAGAGTTCCGCCGTGCGCTCGATGTCCAGGCGCGACGTCATGGCCCGGCTGAGCAACAGCAGGTACTGCCTCTGGCGCAACCGGAACTCGGCAGCCAGCAGGGAGGGGATGGGTCGGGCAGCCATCAGATCCGCAACCGCGCACTGCCGCCCGGGGATGTCAGGAACCGGAACATTCGTCTGGGACCGAACTCTGCAAGTTCTGCATATATTGGTCCATAATCCGCGTTGACAGGCACGGATGCAAGATTCGGACGCCGAAAGCCCTGGACAAGCCCGCGTGGCTGGGCCAACCCCAACATGCAGTCAAGCCATCCCCGCCGCATCGCTCTCCTCAGCTTGGCCTACGCCGCCACCCTGGCCCTGCAGGTAGGCTCGCGCCTCTTGAGCGGCCGGGACCGGGACACGGTGGAAGCGATGTACGCGGCCATTGCCTCCCAAGCCACCTGGCATGCCGTCTATTCATTGTCCGTGATGGCCGCGGCGGTGCTCCTGGTTGCCGTGGTCGCAAACTGGAGTCGCTGGCGGGCAACCCAACCTGCCCTGTTGGGCCGAATGGCGTTTTGGCTGGCCTTGGCGGCCGGTGTCTGCTGGTTGATCGGCAGCCTGGCTGCCGTGCTCCAGACATGGGCTGCCCCGATGGTCATGGCGGGCAACCTGGGCCCACTGTCGCCCGCTGGCCTGGAAGAAGTTCGAGCGATTTTCGGCAAACTTGGCTTGTCGCTGGCGGGTGCGGCCATTCTGTTCCTCGGTGCCGGAACCCGGCTGGCCGGCCCGGCCGGCATCGTCATGGTGCTGGCCGCGGCGGTGTCGGGTACAGCCGCCCTCGGCATCTGGTGGGAGGACCTGCCTTTCCACCACCTTCTGGGGATACTCTATCTTGGCTGGTTTGTGGCCAGCGGCCTGATACTGCCCCTGTACAGCCGTTCCGTCCCCAACCCGGCCTGACAGACAAGCTTACAGGCCCCACTCCTTCCGCAGTTCATCCATGGTGCGCAGCGGGCCGTCCTCGCCCTGATAGCCGGAATGGCCGATGCCGTTGCGCCGCCAGCGCTCGTCCATCGGGTCCCCGGCCGGCTGATAGCGCACGTCGCAGCTCAACCGGTAGCGGTTCGTCAGGTTGGTGGTCGAGGCATGCATCGTGTGCATGCCGAAGAGAATGACGTCGCCGGCCAGGAAGTCCGCCGTCAGCCACCGGCCGCTGAACTGCTCCGTGATGTCCATCGGTTCCTTGGTGAACCAGCCGTCCGTGCGATCGCGGTCCACGTCCGACCGGCCATAGGTCTGCCGCAGGTGCGCGAACGAGTCGAGGTGGTTGGAGCCTTCGCACACGCACAGCGTTCCCTGTTCGACCTCGATGTCGCCAAAGGGAAGCCAGACGGTGTGCAGGCGATCGGAGCCCCGCCCCATGTAGACAAAGTCCATGTGGGCACCGGTGTACTGCTCGTTGCCCACGGCCCGCAACCACTTGTAGGCGAACGTGGCGACATCGCTCCGGAACAGCCGTTCGAAGAACCGAAACAGGTGCGGATGCTCAAGCACACCGTTGACGGCAGGCAGCGTCACCACGTCCTGGTTGTTTATCAGCTGCACCCGTTTGCCGACCCGTGGCATCACCCCTTCCAGCAGGGGCGTGCCCGGGGTCAGGGCCTCCTTCGCCGCCATGTAGGAAAGAATCGCCTCCCTGCCGGCCAGCACGTCCTCCCGGGGCAGGAGACCCCGCAACAGCAGATAGCCGTCCTCATGGAGGACTCTGGCTAGAGCGGCCATGTCCGATTCCGGACTGCTGATGCGCAGTTCTCCCAGGTCGGAGCAGGGATATGCCAAAGGCCGGCTGCCAAAGACTGCATGCATATCAACTTGCGCTCCTCTGTGGTGGCAGGGGCCACACTGGTGGTAGGCGCCCCCAGGATTGACAATCAATGTACAACAACCACTGTAACTTGCCCGTTTGCGCGGCTCAGGGTTGCCTTGCCGGATTTGGCCGAACGGGGTTCGGCCTCCGTCGTGCGCGCCCGCATCCATCCATGGTGCCTTCGGAATTCATTCCGGCAGGGGGCAAACCCAAGGTTATTCGATACATGCAGACCGTTCAAGGTCAAAGAACTGTGGCAGGGTGCACCGTGCCCGGTTCCGAGCACAGCGTACCTGAACCGCTCGCGGCGAAAGCCTCTCCCGGTCCCGCGGTGGAATGCATGTCACGCCTGGATTCCCGGCGCCCCGGGAGTACTTGGCCTCCGTGCCTTCAGCGCCTGCACAGAGACACCATATCCGGTACAGCGGGTGAGACACTCCGTCTGGAATCAGGCAGCCCGGTTTCCTGCACCCTGCCGCGAGGACAGCAAAGACTTCAAGGGAGAGGCCGCGTGTCCGTAATCGTTCAGTACCCGACGGAAGCGGTCATGCAGACCTCATCCGACCGCGCATGTGTGCGTCCTTCCAGATCAACCGGAAGGACGCAGCTTCCCGGGGATTTGACTATCTATCCCCCCCCGCAGGCCTGCCTGCAGTCAATCAAGCCTTGGTTACCGATGACACAGTGGCAGCGGTCATAAACCACCGAGTCATAAACCACCGAGAGGCGAAAGACCTTCAAATCGGATGAATCAGTGAGGAACACCCTTGGCAGCAACTTCATCGTCGACACCGTGAGGGCAACCTCTCTGAGATGTGTCAAGCCTGCCAGAAAATCGGCAGGAAGACTGTCGAAGTCGGATGAAGACACCGTGAGGGCAACCTCTCTGAGGTGTGTCAAGCCTGCCAGAAAATCGGCAGGAAGACTGTCGAAGTCGGATGAAAGGTAGTATTCGGATCGCTCAATGTCCACATGGAGCGACTCCAAACCTGCAAGCGGCTTGAGGAGCGCGGGCGACAGGGATGTTAACGTGCCTCCCGTCAGTTTCAGTTTCCGCAACTGGGAGACGGACTCAAATAGATTGGCCGGCAGCGTCTGTTGGTGTGGGAACCACACCGTCAAGGACTGCAACCCGGGGGTGAAGGCGAATAGATCCGCCGGCACGGGAGCAAAGTCCCACCACCTACCGGGCGGATCGGTGGGAAACGTGTAACTCAGCCTCAACTCCCTGAGTTCCGGCACGGGAGCCAAAAACCTGTCCGGCAATTGGGCCAGCGTGTATGTTGTGAGCGTCAGGGAGTCAAGGCGGGGAGTATGGTCCAGGAGGTCCGCCGGTAAAACCGGTAGGTGTCGGGTATGAACAAAATAGTCACCGTGAAGGTACCCACCGCTTACCCGCAGTATGCGGAGATCCGGTGCCGGCATCAGCAGATCAGTTGGCAACGAGTAGTCAAGGAACAGGTTGGCCGAGCGTAGACCGTGCATGCCTACCAAGTCGTCCGGCTGATTCACGCTGACCCGTCGAGTCAGGCCGCCGTCGGGGTCCGGCAACCCGAATTCCTCGATGGCAGCCAGGTGGGTCCAAGTGACCTGTCCACAGGCCAGAATCTGCGGGTACTGCTGTCTCACCGCGGCCAGAATTGCGGTTTGGGCATCGACACTGCGACCACAGACGTCCGGCTCGCTTCCTTGGCGTGGCCACGCCAGGCGGGTCTTGAACCGGAGAAAGCCCACTCCATCCAACTGTTCATTGTCGGTGACCGTGACCGCCCCGTTGGTACCGACGTGAATTGTGAAATTTCGGACCTGTTGCTGCGACGGGTCAGGCCATCCATCCGGTGAAACGGGTTTGCCAGCCACCTGCCATTCGATGTCGATAGCCGGCCGCCAGACTTCCGGCAACACCAGCAGGGGCGACGGTGCCTGCCTCCCGACGTACTGGACCGGTGATCGTGACGCGGAGATGGTGGCTGCGACCGTTTTACCGCGTCGTTGCACGGCGACCTTGCCATCCCAGTGATTGGCCAAGTTGGTGAACGGGAATGTGGCCCGGGCAGGGACAACCGCTCCCATTGGCGGCGGCTCGGACTGTTTGAAGGTATTCGCACCCCAGCAGGCAAGCGAGCCGTCTTCCCGGACACCGCAGCTGTGCAATGCCCCTGCAGCGATATCCGTGTACCGACCTGCGGGCACTGCCGTCTGCCCATATAGATGGTCGCCCCAGCAGGCGACCGAGCCATCGAGGTGGATCGCGCAGGCGTGCTTGTTGCCCACCGCGATGTCCAGGAGGAGATCCCTGTCCCCGATGGAGGGGGGCAGATCGAAGAACCTGCCTGAGGTTGTGCCCCAGCACGCGACCCCGCGCGTGTCCGTCAACCCACAAACGGCTCCCGCGGCGGACAGCGTCACGAACTGTCGAGCTTCGGTGTTGGCGCTATCCATGAAGATCCGTCCCCAGCACGCGACCCGGTTGCCGGAATTCAACGCGCAACTGACGGCATCGCCGGCCGCGACAACAACAAACTGCTCCCGCGGGGGATCCGCTTGTCCCTGGTCGTTCAGTCCCCAGCAATGCACCTGGCCTTCGGTGTCAACTGCACAGGAGTGGCCATTGCCTGCGGCAACGGACCTGAACGTTCCGTGCGGCGGCGACGCTTGGCCGTAACGGTTGCCGCCCCAACAGGAAAGTTGTTCATCTGCAAGGATCCCGCATGTGTGATCAACGCCGGCCGCCACGAAGCGGAAGACGCCGACGGGCACCTCGGCCTGACCTTGATGGTTCCGACCCCAACACTGCACGCGGCCGCTGTCATGCAATGCGCAGGCGTGCTGCCCGCCAGCGGTGACGGACCGATATCGGTCCTTTTCCATCACAGGTGTTGCGGCGACATCGAACCGAGGCTTGTTGTCCCTGGCCAACACTGGGATGGCCATGCCGAACCAAACAACGCAAACTGCCGCAAGCAGTCCAAGGGTCCTGTGCCAACGGATCCCGTTTTGGTTTCTGGAAGCCCGCATTCGGTAATCGGCTCCCGACCGGTATCGCCCGGCAAAGCTCCGATTCGCGGCCATCCGCAATCCGGATATCAGTTCATGGCCTCCGCGATGGCGCGCTCGAACGCGTCGAACGGCAGCCCACCCTGGTAGATACTGTCATTGATCAGGAAGGCGGGCCGACGCCGTATGTTCAGTTCGTTGGTCCGATAGGCGTGCTGAGCCCTGATCTTGTCCAGGACGGCGGGATCCGCCATGCAACTGCCGAAGGCCTCCGTGTCCAGCCCCAAGCTGTCGGCGTATCCGACATAGGTGTCAACATTGGCGCTGAACAAACTGCTGATGTTCGCGAACAGATGGTTGTGCATGGTCCAGAAACTGTACGGGTCCTGCTGGCCGGCACACTCGGACGCCGCCGAGGCCCGTTCGCTGGCCCCGCCGTGATCCAACACGTGGTTGAAGCGCAGGTTCACGGTTCCGGCAGCCACATAGTTCTCAATCAGAAGGGGTTCCACTCGCAACACGTGCGAGGCGCACGCTCCTCACAGGAAATCCCCGGCATCCAGGATGGACACCTCCGCCTCGGGATTGCCCAGGACGTAGTAGCCCCCGTCCACGAATGCATGCGTGGTCCAGTCCGGGGGGTCCTCCGCCACGACCTCGTCCGGTGCCGGTTCCGACGCAGGCTCGGGGTCAGCCTCCGCAACTTCCGCAGCCTCCGCCGGTTCCGAACTCTCCGCGGGGACGGCGGCTTCCTCGGCTGCCGGTTCGCGGTCTGCGGCAGCTTCACCCTCCTGCTCCGCGGCGGCCGCCTCCGGAACCGCGGGGTCATCCTCGGGCTCGGCCACGGGCGCGGGAACGGTCCCGCAGCCAACTGCAATCAGCGCCGTGCACAGTAGGACTGCCAACAGGAAGGCGAACTTCGCGCGCCAGACCGAGACTTGTGTACCGGGCTTTCCGCTTGTCTGCCGTTCAGGAAGGAAATCGTCCACTTGAATTGCTCCCGATTGATAAAAAGCCAGTGAAATTCTAAGGGCAGTGCGTTGCCGTTGGAATTCGTCATCCCGCCGCTTCAAGGGCGGCCAGCTGGGCAAAAATCTGCTCGAACACCGACTGGAACTGTTCAACCGGCAGCGCGCCCACGACGGGCTGCGCCAGCAAACCGTAGTCCCGATGCCAGATCACAAACGTGGGCGTGCCGCGCACAACCCCCTGTACCTGGGCCATGAACATGTCGATGAGATCCATGCCGGTGGTGGCGCGGCACTCCTGGTAGGCCTCCTCGTCAAAGGCTGCCGGTGCAGACAGCGGCAGCACGGCCAAGTCGTCGAGCAGGGCGTTTCCCGCCTCGACATCGGGTGGCAACGATGCCAGGTGCCAATCGGCAACGTCGGCCTGTGACAGGGTTGCACCGAAGTCGTCCAGAGCCTTGTCCACGCCCCGATGGCTCCAGACCGCGGGATCCTCAAACAACAGGTGGTGCAGATCCCAGAAGCGACCTTGAACGCCGGCGCACATGGTGGCGATGGCCGCAGTGCCGGACCATTGGGAACTGTCCAGCAGGAAGTGCTTGTAAACCCACATGACTTGGCCCGTGTCGACCCAGGCCGCATCCAGTTCCGCCTGCACGGTGGACGTGTGTCTCTGGCAATAGGGACACTGGAAGTCGCTGAATTCAAAGACGACCACCTCGGCCAGCGGTGAACCCTTGAAGAAGTCCCCGGCCTGCGTCAAGCCGTGCCAGGCGCCGGACGACACACCTTCGGCATCCACACGGCCCCACAGAAACAGGGGGGTCAAGCCCTGCGCCGACAGCCAGAACGGTAGCGAGTCGGGGGCGTCGGCCTCTTCCGAATCGGCATCCGCGCCCTCGGCTATGTACTGTTCGGCATTGAACACGGCGTCCGCGAACCGCTCGTAGGGCTGGGCGCCCCGCAGGACCATGTACTGGTCCGGATCCCCCCGCAGATGGATGGTAAAGGTGGGGGTGCCTTGGATGCCTATGTCAAGGGCATTGCCAATCGCCTCGTCGATGCGCTGGTCCACATCGTTGGTGACATCGAGGAGACAGGACGAAAATGCCCCCTGGTCCACCGTTGCGTCGATGTCGGGCTGTTCGTTGTACCCGGCGGCCAGCGCCTCGAAGAAGGGAATGGGATCCCCGTTGCGGGCATGCTGCGACTGGGTGGAGTACAGGGCTTCGTGCATCCACCAAAACGCCTCCACGTGTTGCAGTCCCATGCACCAGGCGGCCCGATGGGCCAGCCGTGCCTGGGGATGAATGCTCTCGAGAGGCAGGTCCTTCACCACGTACTGGATCAGGCCGGTTTCAATCAGTTCCGTCCGAATCCTGGGCAACGTCTCGTTGGCGTGGCGCTCGCAGTACGGACAATGAAAATCCGAATACTCGGTCACCACCACCAATGCGTCGGGCGAGCCCATGTACGGCCAGCCGTCGTCCGTTAAGCCCACCTGCACTTTCGCATGGCCGGACTCCGCCGATGCCTCCTCGGCCACCGGCGCCGGGACGGCATCCGCCGGGCTCCCGGCCGCAGGCCCCGCTTCCACCTGCTGGAAGGCCGCCGCCAGCTCCTCTTCGATGGCGGCCGTCACCGCCGGATCGGCCGTGCAACCGGCCAGGAGGACCAGACACGCGAGTCCGCACCAACGGACCCGATGGAACAGGGCGGCAACGGGATGGATGCGGAACATTCTCGGAAGTGCTGGCGGCATGGGACCACCTCAAGCAGGCATGGGCACCGGGCGGGTAGTCAACGTGGGCAGATGGTCGGTGTACGAACTGCCGCTGGATGATGGTAGTCGAAACCAACCCGTTCGGCCGGTTTCCGATTACATCTGAAAGGAACCCTCGTCCAGGACAACCGCCTTGTAGGTGTAGTTGTCCACAAAAGTGGACAACTGCTTCTCCAGTTTGCGCCACGTTTCGCTGTCCAGGATGGAACAAAGCTCATCCCGATCCCGAATCGTACAGCCCATCAGGATTTGACGGCCCTCCCCGCACAGCGTGTACCAGAAATCGCTCGGCTCCAGTCCAAGCTTCTTGATCGCAGGCAGGAAGTTCCGCAGCATGAACTCCTCGTACGGCCGCTCGCGACCGGGCTGGATATCCCAGGACATCAGGAACTTGAACACAAAAGAGCCTCGGAGCGGATTACAATCGGCAGTGCGTTCCCGTGGCGCGCGAGCGAGCACCAGGTGCATCTTGCCTGTCCGACGATGGTGCGTGATTTTAAGGCACATCCCTGCATTTCCCCACTGCGTCCCACCCGGCGATCGTTCCAACCGCAAGTCATGCTGCTTTCCCAACTCGGCCTCCCGGCTCTTCACGGACGGCTGCTGGTCGCAATCCTGCTGGCCTGCAGCCTGACGGCAGGGCTGCCGTCTCCCACCTGGGCCCAAGGCCATGCCGGCGCGCGCCACCTGTTTTTGGTGCCGCGCGACCCCACGGCCATTCAGGTGCTGGCCCATGTCGTCGAAATCCGCATCGACCAATCCCTCGGCTACGAAACAACCCGCACCGTGGTCGCCTCGTACCAGCTCCACAACAAACACACCGAACCCACCGAGTTGACGCTCCACATCCAACCCGCCTCGGAGACCCCTGCCGAGACTCTGTCCCTGACGGGACCACCGGTCCTGAGACGCGGCGGATCCGTCTGGCCGCTCGTGCAGGTTGCGGGCAACTCGACATCCGCCGTCATGGTGCTGGCGCCGGATGAACGCGTGGACCTGGAACTGTCCTACGAACTCACCGGCAGCGCCAGCATCTTTCCCTCGGTCGCCTATCCGATCGAACCACTGAGGCGCTGGAGCACACCTCCGGACAGCACGCGCGTCAGCATCTTCACGGACTTCGCGCCTTCGCCCCGCAACCTCCAGATACTGTGGCCGCAGGGCCATGAGGAACACCCGAACGAAATACGCTGGCACTGGGCAAACCCCGTGCCGTGGCAGGGCCCGGCAACCCGCCCGCCCGGGGCAGGGCCCGGCCATCCGGTTCATTCACCGGGTTGCCTGGGACGACATTCGGGCAGCCGAGACCGCAGGCGACTGGATTGCCCTGGGCCAGGGCTTCCAGGCCCTGTACTCGGCATCGGACGAACCCGGCGACCAACGGCGCCTTTACTACGACCAGGCCCTGGCCGCATTTCTGGAGGCGATGGCGGAGCGACCCACAGAAGCCCATTATGAACTGGCTCGCCTGTACCGTACCCGGATCACGGGCAGCGGTGGACAGGCGGACAGCCATTACCTTGATCTGGCCCTGGACCATGCCCGCGCCGCCATGACGCTCCTGCCCGGGGAGCGAGCCGTGGAAAGGCAGGAACTGATCCGCTGGATTGAGGAGGGACTGACCACCAGGGTTCGACAGGCGACCCTCAATGGGGACTGGCCAGCGGTGGACAAGGCCCTGGCCGCGCTCGAGGAACTCCCGGAGGAGTTTGCCAATCCCGACCGCGTGGCCCACCTTGAGGCGGAAACCGCCACGGAACAAGCCCTGCAACTGTTGGGCGCCGGTGCGGTTGCGGAAGCCGTCGCCCTGGAAGGGGAGGGCATCCTGGATCCCAGCCTGTTGCCGGACCCCAGACTTATCCCCCTCTTCTCCGGCTGGCGCGTTGATGTCCTGGCCGGCACGCAACAGCTCGCCATCGACCTGATTGCCTGGTCGGAGGCCTCCCAGCGATCCCGGCTCGACACCGAATTGGCCGGCCTCCGGCGGCTGGTGGCAAGCGTCGGCGCCGACGCATCGCTGGACTGGTCCACGACCCGCGATCCGGAGTCCGTTCATCCGAACACCGATCGGCTTCAACTCAACCTTACGGTAAGGGACAGCGGCGCGGCGACGCGCATGGCCGACCGGATGGCCCCCGACTCGGAGTGGCTGCTGCTGCGCCAAATCCTCAGAACCTCCTGGCCGTCCCAGCTCAAGCAGGGCACGGGCCTTGTGGCCAGCCAAGTGAGCTGGGCCTACACACTGGACTTGACCGAGGTGTACAGTTTTTGGGAAGCGAAGGCCGTGGCCCTGGACAATCGGCTTGTCGAATTGGCGAGCACCGGCAACTCGGACACCGCCGACAAGATTAGACAGGGGCATTTGACCAACACCGCGGCCACGTGGCGCTCCCTGGCCGAGAACACCCTTGTTCTGGTAAGCCTGGACGCCGGCATTTCCACCGACGACACCACATGGCTCGGCAGTCGGCTGGAACCGTTGGTCCAAGCCACGCTGACCAGAAGAAGCCCGGACCCGGTGCGCCTTGGACTGGTTCTGATATGGACGGCCGCGGCCGTGTCCTTGGCGGCTGTGGGCATGGGCCGGCGGTTGACTGTGGCACCGGCCTCCAGGAAGCGGGAACAGGCTGCCGCCTGATGTCGGTTCGCAGCCTGACCGCGCAAGCGCCGGGCCCACAGCCGCGCCGGCACTTTGTGCCCGCCAACGGTGCCGGTCTGCACACAGTCCTGCTGTGCATGGTGTACCTGACCATGGCGCTGCTCTTCACGGCGGCCCAATGGACACTGACCGGGTCGGGGGTGTTTCTGACCACAACCGCCAGCGCCCTGCTCTGCGGAGTGGCCGCGACCTGGTCCCGGACCGGACCGTTGACGATGGCCGGTTTCGGATTGCTGGCCAGTTTCTCGTTGGCCGTACTGCTGGTGGGCAGCACCATCCCCGAGGCCAGTGTCGAGGGCATGGTCATCCAGGGCCGCACGCTGCTGCAGGCCCGGGCCTATTTCCTGCTGGACCAGTGGGGCGACTGGTTCCAGGCCATCCTGGCGGGACGGCCGGTAAGCCTCAACACGGTCTTTTTGCTGAACATGGCCTGGCTGCTCTGGTGGATTGCCTACTTCGGCGTGTGGACATCCCTGCGCTACGGGCAATCCTGGAGTGCGACGCTGACGGCCTGTGTGGTGGCCTCCGTCAACACGTACTATTCGCCGGAACCCCTGACCGCAATCTACATATTTTTCCTGTTTACGGCGCTGCTGCTGCTCACCAATGCGCACTTGACACGGCTGCAGGAGCAGTGGGCGCGCGAACGGGTTCGCTTCAGCCAGGACATGGTCTTCGACCTGATGCGCAACGGTCTGTTGTTCAGTGTTCTGGTAGTCGGGGTTGCCTGGGCGGTTCCCGGTCTGGGCGCACTGCCCCGGCTCCGCCTCCTGCTGGAACCCGCCAGCCAAGTCTGGGAGTCCGTCACGAACCAGGTGAGCGACTGGAACCAGGGCGTGCGCAGGCAAATGCGTCCTGGCGATTCGGCATTCGACGCCTCCCTGTCGCTAGGCGGTCCCCGCAACTCCAGCCAGCAACCGGTCATGCGCGTGGCAACGGTTGAGGGACGGTACTGGCGCGCCAACATCTATGACAGCTATGTCGACGGCACCTGGCTGAGCACCGGCACGGAACGGGTTCGGCTTCCCGCCCTCCGGACGTTTCCGGCGCCGGATTGGCGGCTGCGCAACCAACGCATCCAGACCGTGACTCCCCTGAGCGACCTGGGGCATGTCGTCCTGGGCGCCGCCGACATCCGGCAGTTGTCCCTGCCGGTCGTGGCCAACTACGAAGCGTGGCCGGGCGAAACCTTCCCCCTGCCGGAAGGCGCCGTCACCGAAGCCGGACCGGAGGAGTTTCCCGACCGTTGGGAACTGCAACACCTTCGATCCGCCATGCGGTTGGAGCCCGGCACGGAATATCAACTGGTGTCCTCGCTGCCGGATGTGACCCAGTGGGACCTGGCCCAGGCAGATGCCGGCGTGCCCTCGCTTCTGGACGACCGGTATCTGCAGTTGCCGGAGAACCTTGATGCCCGCATCGCCGACATGGCGCGCCTGGTCGCGGCCGGGGCCGACAGTCGGTATGCCCAAGCCAAGGCGATCGAGGCTGCGCTGCGCCGCTATGCCTACGACGAATCCATCCCGTCACCGCCCCCGGACACGGATCCGGTCAGCTGGTTCCTGTTCGACATCCAGCGCGGCTACTGCGACTACTACGCCACCGCCATGGTGCTGATGCTCCGCTCCCTGGGCATCCACGCGCGGCTGGCCGCGGGCTATGCCGAAGGCGCCTGGGAACCCGAAACCGAATCGTTCCTGGTCACCGGCGAGGATGCCCACTCGTGGGTGGAGGTGTTCTTCCCCGGCCTGGGGTGGATCGAGTTCGAGCCCACCGCCGGCGAAAGCGAACTGGTGCGCGCGCCGGGCGGTGCTCCGGAACCGGCCGCCCTGCAGTCAAGACCGGATTCGGAACCGCCCCGGGACGGATCGCCCGAGGATCCGCCCGCGCAGTTGCCGGAAGAGGGCCTCCTGGACGACGAGGCCTTCAATCCGGACCCGGCCGGTCCGGGGCTGACTACACCCTACGATCGGGCCCGGCCGTATGTGCCCTTGGCCGTAGGCGCCGCCCTTGTCCTGCTGGCCGCGCTGGCCCTGCGCGGTCGGCGCGCCGGCGATGAATCGGATCCCCTGGTCGATCACCGTCTGAACGGCATGTACCGCAACCTGCTCAGGTGGGCGCACTCGCTGGAACTGCCGGTTCTGCCGACTGCCACACCGATGGAGCGCACGGGTGTCCTGGCACGACACATCCCCGCGGCCGCAGCCGGCATCCGGCACATCGGCAAGGCCTACACGCGGCTGCGGTTCGCGCGTCGGAGACCCGGAGGGTTCAGCACGCCCGACGAGTCGGCCGCCGAACGCAGTTGGAGGGAAATTCAGGCACCCCTGCGCGTCGCCTGGCTGCGGCACCAGGCGATCCGGACAGCGGCCTACCTGACGGGGCGCGCGCGGCGCGCCCGGCGTGCCGTCGGCGGGGACTGAATCCGCCGATCCCCGAGAACGTCCTGTCCCCTCACCGGCGCGAGACGGGGGTCTCGGCCAGGATCACCGTGGTCATGCCGCCAAGGTTGTCGGCGGCCTTGGAACCCCGGGCGGTGCGAAAACGCCGCTGGGGTTCGCTGTTGATGGCGCCCAACGTCCGCAGGGCCTGGGACACTTCCTCCAGATCGGGCTCCTGCCAGTCCACGGGAATGCAGTAGCTGGGTTCGAGACGACGGCAGGTGTCCATCACCCAGGCCATGTCCTTGTCGGCGCCCGAGCCAATCGGCAAAATCAGAATGTCGGTCCGGTTGTCCACCAGGGCCCCGACCAGTTGTTGATCCCGAGGTCGGAACACCGCTCCGGGCATGGCCAGGTGCGTGATCCGGACCGTGCCGAAATCCATGTGGTGCGCCATGCGCAACTGGCTGAAATCCGCTGCGGCCTGGCCCGTCGGTTTCGGGGCCACGCGGAAGCTTTGCACGTAGGTGCCCCGGACCTCGTACTCCCCGGGCGATGCCACCACCCGCGGGTGGCCGGGCAGGCCGTCCAGCCCATCCGTCTCCGTCACGGGTCGGCTGGAGACCACAAGCTGGGAATTGAAATCCGGTTGCAAGGCCGCGGGCTGCAGCTCGCTGTCCGCCACCGGTTCGGCCTGGTCAAACAACGAGCTCTGGTCGACCGCGTCCGGTGCCGGCACCGGTTCCCAGGGATCGTAGAGAACCATAGTGGTGCGTTCCTTGAAGCTGACGCAATTGGCACCGTGCCACGTAATATCCATGAGAAAAATCCGGTTGCGGAAACCTGCCAGACGGCGGGAATGTTAGCACTGTGGACCCCTTGCGGAAGCGTACGCGTGTACAGTCGGCGAACCCTTGACATCCGCACACGAACCGCCCCGCGGTCCCGGATCCGGACCCGAATTCCTGTGATACGATCGGCCTGTCCCGCGCCCCAACGATACGGGGGCGCCCCGTTGGTTGCAGGACAGTCCATGGATGCGATCCGCTTTGGTACAGATGGCTGGCGGGGCCAGATTGCCCGCGACTACACCTTTGCCAACGTCCGGCGGTGCGCACAGGGATTTGCGACTTGGCTGAAGCGCCGGCCCGACCAGGGGCGCGGCCAGGTGGTGATTGGCTACGACCGCCGTTTCCAAAGCGACGCCTTTGCGGCCAGCGCCGCGGAAGTGTTGGCCGGGAATGGCTACCGGGTGCTGCTGACGGACCGTCCCACGCCGACCCCAATCATTTCCTTTGGCATCGCGCACACGGGCTCGCTCGGCGGCATCAACATCACGGCCAGCCACAATCCGCCGGCCGACAACGGCTTCAAGGTGCGGGACCAGACCGGCGGCGCGGTCCCGCCCGAGCAGCTCGGCAAGATCGAAGCCTGCATTCCGGCCATGGACAGCCGGGCCCACATCCACAGCCGGGACCTGGACAAGGCACTGGCGGACGGGTCCGTCCGCTACTTTGATCCGGGGACGGCGTACAGCGAGCAGGTTGCCGGACTGGTGGACCTGGCTCCCCTGCGCGCGGCCGCTCTGACGGTGCAGGTGGATGCCATGTGGGGCAACGGCGCAGGCTGGCTGCCGCGCTTCCTCGACGGGGGTCGCATCCAGGTGTCCGAAATCCACGGCGAACACAATCCCCTGTTCCCCGACATGCAGCGGCCGGAACCGATTCCGCCCAACGTGGACGCCGGCCTGGCGGCCGCCCGGGCGGCCCGGGCCGACTGCACGCTGATCCTGGACGGCGACGCGGACCGGTGCGGTTTCGGCGATGAACAGGGCCGGTTCGTCGACCAGCTGCGCGTGTTCGGCTTGCTGGCCTACTACCTGTTGGAAGTGCGCGGCGAGCGCGGTCCGATCGTCAAGACACTGAGCACCACCTCGATGCTGGATCGCCTGGGCGAGCACTATGGGGTACCGGTGCACGAAACCGGCGTGGGCTTTAAGTACGTGGCGCCGGCCATGCTTTCGGCCGAGGCCCTGATCGGAGGCGAGGAGAGCGGCGGCTACGCCTTCCGCGACCACGTGCCGGAACGGGACGGGATTCTGGCCAATCTGTGCCTGCTGGACTTGATGGTGCGCACGGGCCGCCGGCCCAGCGAGCTCATAGAGGACCTGTTTGCCATTACCGGAACCCACCACTACGCCCGCCGCGATCTGAAACTGGCCGACGATGCCATGAAGCAGGCCGCCCTCACCGCCCTGGACCGTGTCAGCATGGACAACCTGACCCTGGGCGGACGCCAAGTTACCGGCCTCGACCGGACGGACGGCTACAAGTTCAAGCTCGAGGATGGCGGCTGGGTACTGATTCGATTTTCGGGCACAGAGCCGCTGATCCGTGTCTACACGGAGATCTCCGACGCCGCGTCCACAGGCAGTGTCCTCGACGACGGCGTCGCACTGACAGGTGTCTGAAAAGCACATCCGCGGGCCTTATCCGGAGGCGGCACCCGCCGCGCTCGTCGACACGCACTGTCATCTGGCGATCCCCGAATTCGACGAGGACCGGCCGGAAGTCCTGAGCCGGGCCCGGCGCGCCGGGGTGCGCTGGTTTGTCCACGCCGGAACCAACCACGAGGATTCGGCAGAGGCCATCGCACTTGCCGGCCAACACAACGACATCAAGGTCGCGGTGGGTTTCCATCCCCAATGGATCGACCATCGTTCGCCGAACTGGACACGCATGCTGGAACGGATGATGTCGGAGCCCGCCGTGGTCGCCGTGGGCGAGATCGGCCTGGACTACTACCGCCGGTCGGACAACAAGCCGGTCCAGAAAGAAGCCTTCCGCAGCCAACTGGACCTTGCGGCAACCCATAATCTGCCCGTCGTCATTCACTGCCGCGACGCCTGGGAGGATGTAATGACCATCCTGTGCCGATGGCAGGAGTCCGCCGCATTCAGGGACAGTCCGCTGGCCCGGCGCCCGGTACGGGGGGTTCTGCACGCCTTCAGCGGACAACCATCCCATGTCCGGGCGGCCCGGGACCTGGGCTTCATGATCGGCCTGGGCGGACCGGTCACGTTCCGCAATGCACGGGATGTGCATGCCCTGGTGCAACAACTGCCGCTGGATCAGCTCCTGCTGGAAACGGACTGCCCGTACCTGGCGCCCCACCCCCACCGGGGCCGGCGCAACGAACCGGCCCTGCTGCCCCTGGCGTGCGACCGGATTGCGGAACTGTGCGGCCGCACCGCAACCGAAATTGCCAACACCACAACCGCCAATGCCATGCGGTGCTTCGGCCTGCCCGGACCGGTGCCGACAATATGACGACGTGTCCCGGGGCCGCCGCGCCGCCGCGTTCGGATCTGGTTTCCCTGCTGGCACCGGTGGCCGGGGATCTGGCGCGGGTGGAGGCGATGATGGCACATCGGGATGTCACGAACCTGACATCCCTGAGAACCGCCTACAAGGGAATTCTGGCCCGCGGCGGCAAGCGCCTCCGGCCCGCCATGGCGTTGCTGTGCGCCGGGCTGCTTCCGGATCGGGAGGCGGGGCTGCCCGACGCCGTGATTGCGCTGGCCGCAGCCGTTGAGATGCTGCACACGGCCACGCTGGTACACGACGATGTAATTGACGGGTCGGCCCTGCGCAGGGGTGCGCCAACGCTGAATTCGGTCTGGTCGCGAGGCTCCACGGTCCTGGCCGGCAACTACATGTTCGGCCAGGCCTCCCACTTCATCGCCTTGACCGGACATGCCCGGGTGATTCAGGTGTTCAGCGAAACGCTGCGGGAACTGGTCGAGGGCGAGATCCTGCAGATGCACGCGATGCACGAGTTTCAGCTGGCCCGCAACAACTACTTCCACCGCATCGCATGCAAGACGTCCAGTATCTTCCGCGTTGCGACCGAAGGCGCGGCCCTGCTGCAGAACTTCAGCACCGACCGGGTCCGTCGGCTGAAGCAGTTCGGCGTACGGTTCGGCCTTGCCTTTCAGGTGGTGGACGACATCCTTGACTACACCGGAGACCAGGCAGACCTGGGCAAGCCGGCCGGCAGCGACCTGTTGAGCGGACACTGCACGCTGCCCTTCTTCCTCTATGTGCAGGGCCATCCCGACCGGGAGACGCTCATCGCCGACATCCGCGAGGCCAGTTCCTACCGGAACCGGGAACCCGCGGTCTGGGCCGATCGCATCCGGAGCTTCGTGGCGGACGTTTGTGCCTCGGATGCCATCCGGGAGTCGTATCGCGTGGCGCGCGGTCACGTCGATGCGGGCCTGGCCTGCCTCGACCTCTTCCCCGACTCGGAAGGCCGGCAGGCACTAACGGCCCTGGGCCACGAGATCCTTCGGCGCAGGGCCTGAAAATCCCGGTGCCGCCGGGCCGCGCGGGATCGGCTGCGGCTCCCCGTCCTGTATCCTGAATATTGACACTTGGGACAACCGCCGATCCTTCGGCACCACTCAAAGGCCACCATGGAGAACTTCCAACACCCGCGCGTGACCGCCGACACCGATCCGGAACTTGTGGACTACATGTTCGATCTGCACGGCTACATGATCCTGGACCAGGCCATTGCCAAGCAGGACCTGGACGAGATGAACCAGTGGGTCGACAACCACTGGTCCTATGTCAAGGATCCGAAGCCCAAAACGCAGCGTGCCGACGAGGATCCGTGGATTGGCCATGTTGAGACCCACAGCTACAGCGAGGACGACGGCGTCAACTTCCAAAACATCGTGGAAGGCGGACCGGTCTTCGAGCGGCTCATCGACTATCCCGCCTGGCTGCCGCTGGTGCAGCGGTATGTCAACGAGGTCAACGGCCTGTCGATCCACGAAAACCTCCTCAACGTGCGGGGACCGGGCGGCTTTCTCTGGATTCACAGCGGCGGCCACGCACCCTTGTTCTACTTCACCTTCCGGCAGGCCAACACGGGCGAGTGGATGGTGGGGCAGATCAACATCCTGATGGCGCTGGGCGACATCGGACCGGGAGACGGGGCCACCTCCATCGTGCCCGGCAGCCACCGGGCCACGCTGGCCCATCCCCGTCTGGTGCGGGAAGGCCAGGGCATCATCGCCGCAGTCGACGAACGGGAAGCGGCAGGCACCGCCTACGGAGCCCGGGAGGTCTATCTCAAGGCGGGGGACGCCTTGTTCTTCGCCGACTGCGTCACCCACGGATCGGCGGAACGAACCAACCCCGGCTACCGGCGCGCCGTCATCTACCGCTATTCGCCGCGGACGCTGCGGACACGGTTCAACTACCAGTTGTCGCCGGAACTGGAGCAGCGGCTCACCCCGCAGCGCCTGGAAATTCTGCAGCCCATCGAACCCCGCTCCCCGGATCGCATCAAGCCATTCACAAGATGAACCGGACGGGCGAGAACACGGAGCGCACCGCCCCGGACCTGTCATTGGTCCTGGTCAGCTGGAATGTCTGGGACCATGTCCGTGCCTGCCTGGACGAACTGGAAGCGCACAGCCGCCCCGCGGCCGATGCCGATGTCCGTGAACTGCCCTCCCCGAAAGCCGGACAGCCTGATCTGACGTTCGAGGTGGTGCTGGTCGATGCCGCCAGCGGCGATGCCACTCCGGACCTGATCCCGCTCCGCTTTCCCTGGGTCCGGTTCCTGCCCCAGCAGGACAACACCGGATTCTCGCGGGGCAACAACATCGGGTGGCGGGCCGCCCGCGGCCGCTCGGTTTTTCTGGTCAATCCGGACACGCTGGTCGGCCCCGCCGCCCTCCGTGAACTGCACCGGGCCCTGTGGAGCCGTCCCGATGCAGGCCTGGTGGGACCACGCCTGGTAAGGAGCAACGGCAAGCTGCAACCGTCGCGGCGCCGGTTCCCCCAGCGCCTGACCGGCTTCTGGGAAAGCACTTGGCTGGGCCGTGCCTGGCCCGAGAACCCGTGGGCTCGGCACTACCACTGCCGGCAATGGCCGGACGACTTTCGACAGGAGGTGGACTGGCTGGAGGGTGCCGCCCTGATGGTGCGGCGGGAAGTGCTGGCGGGAGTCGGCGGGTTCGACGAACGCCTGTTCATGTACAGCGAGGAAACCGACCTCTGCCTGCGCATCCGGGAGGCGGGTTGGCGCATCCAATACTGTCCCGAAGCCGAAATCATTCACCACGGCGGGGTAAGTTCGGATCAGGTGCCGGCCCAGACCCACATCATCTTCAACACCAGCAAGATCCTTTACTACCGCAAGCACTTCGGCGTGTTGTGGGCCGAGCTCCTGCGCCGGTTCCTGCTGTGCGAGTTCGCCCTGCAACTGGGGCTGGAATTCGCCAAACTACTGGTTGGCCACCGCGTTGCCCTGCGGCGCGACCGGCTCCACAGCTACTGGCGCGTCCTCGGCACCGGGCTGCGTCCGACAGGCTGACATGCTCGACTCCAAGGAATCAGACCACCCATGGCAACACAGAACAATGCCCCGGCGGGAGGCATGCGCGACTTTCTGCCCGTGGAGGCCGGCCGACGGCAGGCGGTGATTCACACGATCCAGGAGGTGTATCGCACCTGGGGTTTCCTGCCCTTGGAGACTCCCGCCCTGGAGCGACTCGCAACGCTGCAGGGCAAATACGGCGAAGAGGGTGAGAACCTCATGTACAAGGTTCTCAAGCGCGGTGCCAAGCTGGACAAGGCCTTGGCTTCCGACCCGCGGCCGGACGACTTGGCCGACATGGGCCTCCGCTACGACTTGACAGTCCCCCTGGCCCGGGTCATGGCAGCCCATCAGGCCGACCTGCCCGCCATCTTCAAGCGCTATCAGATCCAGTCGGTGTTCCGGGCCGACCGGCCCGCGCGCGGCCGCTACCGGGAATTCAGCCAGTGCGATGTGGACATCGTCGGCGTCGCGGGGGTGGACGCCGAAGCCGACGTGCTGGGTGCCGCCGCCGAAAGCCTGCACCGCCTGGGATTCAAACAGCCGGACGACTTCACGCTGCGGCTCAACCACCGCCAGGTACTCGCGGGACTGCTGGCGCGGGCCGGTATTCCCGAACACCTTGCCGGCGACGCCATGGTGGCCATCGACAAGGCAGACAAGATCGGGCTGGACGGTGTACGCCGGGAACTGGTGGAGCGCGGCATCGCCTCGACGGCCGGCAACGCCTTTCTGACCATGGCCGCCGACATGTCGGATTTGGCGACCACAGAGGATTTGCTGGCCCTGCTGGAAGGCTGGCTGGACGACTTCGGCACGGCAAGGGACGGCGTGGCGGATTTGAAGCGGTTGACCGACCTGCTGGAAGCGGGACCCGCGGCCGGCCGCTATCGCATCGACCCGCTTCTGGCCCGGGGGCTCGGCTACTACACCGGCGCCATCTACGAAGTGCAGTTCCCCGACTTTCCGGGTTCCGGGGGCGGGGGCGGACGCTACGACAATCTCTTGGGCATGTTCTCAGGCCGCACGGTGCCAGCCTGTGGATTCAGCTTTGGCCTGGAACGCATTCTCCTGATCATGGCCGACCGGGCCATGTTTGGGGAAGGGATGGAGCGGGGTCCGCAGGTTCTGGCAGCCCAGATGGACGCGGCCGTGGCCGGCCACGTGCACCGGGCGGCCAACCTGTTGCGCGAAGCCGGCCTGCGTACGGATCTGTACCCGGCTGCCGGCCGCCTGGGACGACAGTTCCGGTACGCCGAGAGCCAGGGAATCCGCTTTGTGGTCCTGGCCGGAACCAGCGAGGCCGAGGCTGGCGAGCTGTCGGTCAAGGACCTGGAGACCGGTGAACAGACGACCCTGCCCCTGGCCGACGCCGTGGCGCGCCTCAGGGCCCTGCTGGACTGAAACCCGACAACGAGCCGTGAACATGATTCGCAACAACCTCAAGGCCCGCCTGGCGGAAGGCCGGGTTCCGGTTGGCCACATGATTTGGGAGTTCGCCACCCGGGGCATGGCCACAATGGCGGAGGCCGCCGGCCTGGACTTCGTCCTCATCGACATGGAGCACGGCCCCTTTTCGGCCGCGCAGGTAGCCGACTTAATCGCCTGGTTCCGGGGCACCTCCGTGACACCGATGGTACGGGTGCCGATGCCGGAATACCACTTCATCGCGCGCATGTTGGACGCCGGAGCCCTGGGCATCATGACTCCCAACGTGCGGGACGGTGCGACCGCCAGGCACATCGCCCAGTCGGTGCGCTATGCACCCGCGGGCCGGCGGGGCCTTGGGCTGGGAGGCTCGGTGTCCGGCTACGAGGCGGTGGATTTCCGGTCCTTCATGGATGCCAGCAACGAGGCGGTCACCATCATCAACCAGATCGAAAGCCAGGAGGGACTGGACAACCTGGAGGAGATTGCGGAGGCGGGCACGGACGTGCTTTGGGTGGGACAGGCCGACCTGTCCCAGTCGTTGGGCATCCCGGGGGAATTCGACCATCCCAGGTTCAAGGCTGCGCTGACACAGGTGGTGGACTGCGCCAGGGCCCACAGCCTGGGCGCGGGCATCCAGCCAACCGATGAAAAACAGATGACGGAGTGGCGGGACGCGGGTTTCAACGTGATCTCCTACAGTGTCGACACCGCCGTGTACGCGGCGGCCCTGGCCGCGGGTTGCGAGGCCGTACGCAACACCGAAACCCCCATGACCTGAACCCTCATGGACATGGAACTGCCGGGATAAACCTTCCGCATAACCGTAGAAGTGGAAGTCTTGTCCCGGTACCAAACAGGCCGGTCGCCGTGTCCGGGCCCGGATTGGGCCGCCGCTTGGAACATATCTGTTGCCCGGGTCGATCTCTCGAGAGAATTCCCAGTCTGGTTCGTGCGGGGCCGAAACAATGCGGCATGCGGTCGATCGGGACGATGTGGTCCCATGCCCCCGCGGTGACCGACGACAATCCCGTCCAGGCCAAGGGTTGGCCAGCCAGAAAAAGGGGCCTGTGTCCTTGCCGAACTCGCGTCAAAATCAACGAAACTGCAACAGTACCCTGGTTCTTTGTGGATTTGACACCAAGCGGCCGCACAGCCATAATCCCGGTCACAACTAAATGGTTGCCTCATCCAGAGAAGTGGAGGGAATCGGCCCTGTGAAGCTTCGGCAACCCGTCCGCCACCGCCGGGCAGGGTGCTAATTCCGACAGAATTCGTTCTGGGAGATGAGAGCGCGGTCCGTCCGGGACCCTCTTCATCCCCCTCCCCACAGGGGGTTTTTTGATGCCAGCAGCCGTAGCCCAGCCACCGCCTGCCGTTGCGCTCAACGGCAGATACCAGGGTGAGATTCAGGCCGTGGACCAGTTCCTGAGGTTCGGTCCCTTCCGCTTCGCCTGTGGCGAGGAGTTGCCCGAGGTCGCCTTGGCCTACCAAACCTACGGCGAACTGAATGCGGACCGCAGCAACGCAATCCTGATTTGCCACGCGCTGAGCGGCAACCAGCATGCGGCCGGGCGCATGCCCGACCGTCCCGAATCGCGGCCCTGGTGGGACGACTGCATCGGACCCGGCAAGGCCTTCGACACCAACCGCTTTTTCGTGATTTGCAGCAACGTCCTGGGCAGCTGCTCCGGCTCCTCCGGACCGGCCGAGATCAATCCCGCCACGGGCCGGCACTGGGCCCTCGACTTCCCCATCGTGACCATTGCCGACATGGTGGAGGCGCAGGTCCGCCTGATCGACCACCTGGGCATCGCGAAGCTACTCAGCGTGGCCGGCGGTTCCATGGGCGGCATGCAGGTCCTGCAGTGGGCCTCCCACCATCCCGACCGCCTGGTGAGCGCCATGCCGATTGCCACCACGGCGCGCCACAGCCCGATGCAGATTGCCTTCGATGCCGTCGGCCGCGAGGCGATTACGCGCGATCCGTACTGGCACGGCGGCGACTACTACGACCGGGCCGACAAGCCGGATGCCGGCTTGGCCGTGGCGCGCATGGTGGGCCACATCACCTACCTGTCCGAACAGTCCATGCACGAAAAGCAGTTCGGCGACCGGCTGAATCGGGATGTCGGCTCCGGCCGCACCGGGCGCGACTTCCTGAAACCGGAATTCCAGGTGGAGAGCTACCTCCTGTACAACGGCCAGAAGTTTCCGGAACGCTTTGACGCCAACGCCTATCTTTATGTCACCAAGGCCATGGACGACTTTGATCTGACCCAGGCCACGGGCCGCCTGGCAGATGCCTTCCGCCAGGCGGTCGACGTCAAATTCCTGGTGCTGAGCTTCACCAGCGACTGGCTTTACCCCAGCCACCAGAGCCGCGACCTGGTGCGGGCCCTGAACGCCCTGGGCATCGCCGTCACCTATGTCGACATCGACAGCGTCTGGGGCCACGATGCCTTTCTCCTGGAGCCGGACAGGATGACCCGGATCCTGACCAACTACCTCAACGGGCTGGCCGCGGGCCAGGCCTGAACCACCCTCCGCATGCACGACGTCCGGGCCCGGCCCGACCTGACGGCCATCACCGAACTGGTGACCGAGGGCAGCCGTGTGCTCGACCTGGGCTGCGGCACGGGCGAACTGCTGGCCTACCTGATCGAGGCCAAGGCCATCCGGGGGACCGGCATCGAACTGCACGAGGAGGCCGTGATGGACTGCGTCGGCAAGGGCCTGACCGTGGTCCAGGGCAACCTCAATGACGGCCTGGAGGACTATCCGGACCAGTCCGTGGACTACGTCATCCTGAGCCAGACCCTGCACTACCTCAACCGGCCGGTCGGCGTCCTGCAGGAGATGATGCGGGTGGGCCGACAGGTCGTCGTCAGCCTGCCCAACTGGGGCCATTGGCGAGCCCGGCTTGACCTGGTGTTGAAGGGCCGCATGCCGGAAGCCCCCATTTTGCCCGAGCCTTGGCACGGAGCCCGACGCTGGCAGGCGGTGACCATCGCCGACTTCCTGGAATTCTGTCTGATTGAACGGATCCAGGTGGTTGACTCGATCTACCTGGCCGGCACGCGGCCAGTGAAAAATCCCTCGGCGGCCAAGTGGCGAGCCACCACCGGCGTCTTCGTGCTGCAGGCGCCGCACACCCGTTGAGCGAGCATCCGACTCGCGCTTTCCCCCTGCGGAGACTTCAAAATGATTGTGATGAAGTTCGGCGGCACGTCCGTCGGCAGTGCGGACGCCCTGCGACAGGTGGCTGCCATCGTCCGCAGGGAACTGGACGCCCAGCAGACGCGCCCGGGCGTGGTAGTGGTCACCAGCGCCATGAGCGGCGTGACGGACTTGCTGTCCGCCGCGGCCCAGGCCGCGGCCAACGCCGACCACGACCGGACCGAAGCCACCTGCAACCTGCTGCGCGCCCAACATGCGGAGGTGACGGAGACACTCATCGACGATGCCGACGTGCGCTGGCGGCTCACCGAGGAGCTGGAGGAAACCATCCGGCAACTGCGGCGGGTCCTGGACAGCATCGCCGTGCTGGGCGAGTTGACCCCTCGCGGCAACGACTGGATCTGCGGGACGGGCGAACAGGTGATGGCGCCGTTGCTGACCGAGGTGCTGAGGTCCGCCGGCATTGCGGCGGTGCACGCCAACGCCCGTTCCCTCATTGTGACCGACGACAACTTCGGCGCGGCGGAACCCCTGGTCAGCGAAACCGAATCACGCTGCCAGACACAGTTGACGCCCCTGCTGGCGCAGGGCAGGGCGGTGGTCACCGGCGGCTTCATCGCCTCCACCTTTGACGGACTCCACACGACGCTGGGCCGGGGCGGGTCGGACTACTCGGCAGCCATTCTGGGAGCGGCCCTGGACGCCGACGAAATCCAAATCTGGACCGATGTCAGCGGAGTCAAGACCGCCGATCCCAAGGTGGTGCCGGACGCGCGCTCGCTGCGCGAAATCACGTTCCCCGAGATTGCCGAACTGGCCTACTACGGCGCCCGCGTAATCCATCCCAAGACCGTGCGGCCCGCCATCCGCAAGGGCATCGGACTGCGGGTCCTCAACACGTTCGAACCCGATCATGCCGGCACCCGGGTCATCGCGGACGAACACCGTGCGCGACAAGCCGGGATCAAGGCGATCTCGGCCATCCGGGACATGAACATGATCATGATCGAGGGGCGCGGCATGATCGGCGTGCCGGGCATCGCGGCCCGGGCCTTCCGCGCCGTGTCGGACGTGAACGCCAACGTGCTCATGATCAGCCAAAGTTCCAGTGAGCAAAGCATCTGCTTCGTGGTTCCGGATGATTCGGCCGACATGGTGATCAACGCCCTGCGCCGGGAGTTCTCAATGGAGCTGGACCGCGGCTACATCGAACGCATCGACGGTGATCCCGACATCGTCATCGTGGCCGCCGTGGGCCAGGCCATCCGCCACACGCCGGGCATCGCGGCCCGGGTCTTCTCGGCCCTGGGCGATGCCCGGATCAACGTTGTGTCCATCGCACAGGGCGCCAGCGACACCATGATCAGCCTGGTCGTGGTGCGGGATGCCGCCGACGCCGCGGTCAACGCCCTGCACCAAGCCTTCAATTTGGCGCAGCCAACCGGCTGATTGCCCCGGCAATCCGTACCGGACACGCGTTTCCGGCGGCATTTTCCTGACCGAATCCGGTCCGAAACCCTTCGCGGAGGACTGGATTCCGGCGGTGTTTGCTGTGCTAGAATCCGCGCTTATCCCGAGGAGACGGATGCACCCAATTCATGGTTAATGTTCCCGTCGTTGTGCTGGGGTTGGGTAGCGTTGGTCGTTCTTTCGTCTCCCAGGTTCTGAGCCAACGCGCCTTTCATGATCGCCACTACGCCCTGCGCCTGTCCATCCGCGCCGTCAGCGACAGCCAAGGCTTGGTCTGCACCGGAGACGACGGCCTTCCGGACACCGAACTGGCGGCCATCCTGAAGCACAAGGCAGGCGGCCGGCCGGTGGCTGAATGGGCCGGCGGCAGTGTCTGTGCTTCGCCCTTGGCCGCGGTGAAACAGGGGACTGCTCCGGGATCCGTAGTGGTGGACTGTTCGGCGGCCGACGCGACAGCCGACGCCCTGCAGTGGGCGTTGGAGGCGGGCCACCGCATTGTCCTGGCCAACAAGAAACCGCTGACCCAGGACCTGGCCGTCTGGAACCGGTTGACCCACACACCCGCAGGCACTTGGAATCTGGGACGCAGCCGATGGGAGACCACCGTAGGTTCGGGACTGCCGGTCGTGGCCACCCTGAACCGCCTGGTCGGCAGCGGAGACCCCGTGGCCTCGATGGACGGCGCCCTGTCCGGGACGCTGGGCTATGTCATGACCGGTCTGCAGCAGGGAAAGGCCTTCAGCGACGTTGTGTCCGAGGCCAAGGCCTCCGGCTACACCGAGCCGGACCCGAGGGACGACCTGGGAGGGGTTGACGTGGCGCGCAAGGCCCTGATCCTGGCGCGCGGCATGGGTTTGGACCTGTCGCTGGCGGATGTCGGGATTGAAAGTCTGTATCCGGAGGAGGCCGCGGACCTGTCCGTGGATGAGTTCATGGAGGCGCTGCCTTCCATGAATCGTGGCTTCCAGACCCGCTGCGCCGCCGCGGCCCGGCGCAATGCCTGCCTGCGCTACGTGGCCTCCGTGTCGGCGGATGCCGTGCGGGTCGGCTTGCAGGAAGTACCGCTGGACAGCCCCCTGGGACAGCTTCAGGGCACGGACAACCTGGTCCAGTTTCGCAGCGGCTGGTACAACCCCCAGCCCCTGGTCCTCCAGGGCCGGGGCGCCGGGGTGGACGCCACTGCGGCCGGCGTCCTGAGCGATGTTGTCGAGCTGGCCTTCGCCCATCCATGATCGTTCCCAATTGACCGGATTCAGAACCTGTTGCATGCAATGAACAAGCGGATTGACGTAGGCGTCCTGGGCGCCACCGGCACCGTCGGGCAGCGCTTCCTGTCGCTGCTGGACAAGCACCCCTGGTTCCGCCTGACGGCGGTCTGCGCCTCGGAGCGCAGCGTCGGCAAACCCTATGCCGAAGCCTGTACCTGGATACTGCGCGATCCGATGCCGGCGGTCGTCCGCGACATGGTGGTGCAGCCGGTGGAACCCGGCATCGAATGCACAATCGTGTTCAGCGGCCTGCCGACCGACCAGGCCCGCACGACCGAGAAGGCCTTCGCCCAGGCGGGGTACGGCGTCTACAGCAATGCCGGCGCCTACCGCTATGCGGACGACGTACCCCTGCTCATCCCCGAAGTCAACCCGGACCACATCGGCCTGATCCCCATCCAGCAGCGGCGGCGCGGCTGGGACGGCTACATCGTCACCAACGCCAACTGCACCACCACCCACCTGGTCTCCGCGCTGCACCCCCTGCACGAACGCTTCGGCATCTCCCGCTTGTTCGTCTGTACCATGCAGGCCATATCCGGCGCCGGCTACCCCGGGGTCTCCAGCATGGATATCCTGGACAACATCGTGCCGTACATTGCCGACGAGGAGACCAAGGTCGAGGAAAAGGAACCGCACAAGCTGCTGGGGCGCTTCGACGGAGAGCGGATCATCCCGCCGGACTTTCGGATTTCGGCGCACTGCAACCGCGTGGCCACGCGCAACGGCCATCTGGAGGCCATCAGTGTGGAATTCGACGTCAAGCCCACCGCCGAGGAGATCCTGGAGGCCTGGCGGGAATACAATCCGCTTCCACAGCAGCTGCGGCTGCCGTCGGCGCCGGAGCAGGCCATCATCTACCGGGAGGCCGAGGACCGACCCCAGCCGCGGCTGGATCGGCTGGCGGGATCCGTACCGGGCATGGCCACGGTGACCGGACGCCTGCGTCCCGATCCGCTGTTCGACTTCAAGTTCCTGACCCTAGGCCACAACACCATCCGCGGCGCGGCGGGCGGAAGCCTGCTCAACGCCGAGTTGATGCACGCGTGGCATCCGGACGCAGACTCCCTGGTAGCCGCCAACGGCGCGGTTCCGTGCGCAGTCCCCACATCCACCTAGCAGAGGCGAGGATCCCAGCTTGACCACCTCAATCACCCCACCGGACTACGCCGTCCACGGCTTGGTCAGTCTTTCCGAGTTCCTGGAGGACCGGGTGGTCTTCCGCGATTTGCAGCCGGTTGACCGCCGCTACCAGGGTTTTATCCAGTGCGCCCGTGACTTCGCCTTGGACCCGAGCGACATCCCGCGCAAGACCGACCCGGACTACAACAAGGTTGCGGTCTGGATCGTGGACCACATGCAGGAGCAGCGCTCCGACACCGAAATCCAGGAGCTTCTGTTCGTCGGCGACACGCGCGGTTCCGATCTGGTCGCGTTTGAAAAGATGATCACCTATGCCGACTGGAAAGGCTCCTGTTTCATCGGCGACGAGGCGGTGCACGAAGAGCCCGAGCTCAGGTGGGAAATCCATCCCCTGCTGGTGTCCGCCAACCGCTGGTCGCTGATTGCGGAATGGATCGAGGGCTTGGCCGAGGCAAGGATGGCCATGGACAGCCGCACCGCCGTCATTGTGGACATCGACAAGACGGTCATCGGGGCCCAGGGCCGCAACCATCAGGTCATCAACGATGCCCGCGTGACGAGTCTGCGCAAGTCCCTGGAAGTCCACATGTCGGCCAATTTCGACTTCCAGAACTTCCGCCGGATCTACGACCAGATCAGCCGCCCCGAGTTCCAGGGCCTGACGGTGGACAACGAGGACTACATCATCTACATCTGCTTGATGATCATGGGCGGCGTCACCAACATCAAGGAGATTGGCGACCTGGTGGCCCAACGGATGTCGTTCCTGCATCTGGTGCGCTGGATTTCAACCAAGACGGACAAGCCCCTGGTCATGCAGTTGCGACAGCTGCACGACCAGTACCAGATGTGCACGCGGACCGGCGACCGCACGCCGTTCAAGCAGTTTCGGCGCCAGGAGTTCCTGGAAACCACCGGCCGCATGGGCATTCACAGCAGCCCCATGGCGGCCGCCGAGCGGCTCGAATCGGAAATCTGCATCACGCAGGAAGTCCGCGAGCTGTGCGACTGGCTCAACGAGCGCGGCTGTCTTCTGTTGGCCATGAGCGACAAGCCCAAGGAGGCCTCCATGCCGCACCAGCGCTGGCACAAGGGCATGCTGCCGGTGCACCGTACGCCCACCCATGCGGTGGGCACCAGCATCAGGGAACGGCTGGACGCCCTGAACTGATGGACCGACGGGACCCGGTTGAAACCCACCATGGACCGAGCCCTTGCGGGGGCCGATCGACAGCCTCCATGTCCCTGCCATCCGGGTACGGTCCCGGTTGTGCGGGCACACGGCGCGGGGTGCGGCCGGCCCCTCGAATCCCTATGCGGTTGGCAATACGATCACGCACCGTTCCGGCACCGTGCCTTATGCTGAACCATCCACTGCCCTGATCACCGCTACTTCATGACCAACAACCCGGAAGGCGGCTCCGGCCCCCGCAACCGCCCCCCTCAAAAATGGTCCGACCTCCTGTCCCAGGGATGGGTCTGGATCCTGCTTGTCATCGTGGGGGTGGTGGCCGTCCGGCTCCTGGTCTTCAACACGTCCCGCAACGACACGATTGGCCTCAACCGCGTGGCGGAACTGGCGAGTACGGGCAGGCTGGTCGGCATTGATGTCGAGGGCGACGCCATCGCGGTGCGCCTCAACAACGACAACGTGTTGCGCTCCCGCAAGGAGATGGAGGCCAGCATCTACGACAGCCTGGCCAACCTCGGGGTGAATCCCGAGATCCTCAACACCCTGAACATCACTTTCCGCAATCCGCCCCGGTTCGCGGCCATTCTGAGCGGATTCCTAATCATCCTGCCCATGCTGATCATCCTGGGCTTCTTCCTGTTCATCATGCGTCAAAGCGGGGCCGGCCCCAACCGCGCGCTGCAATTCGGCCGGAGCCGCGCCAAGAAGGTTGAACCGGAGCACCACACCAACATCACCTTCGACGACGCGGCCGGCCTGGTGGAGGCCAAGCAGGAGCTGCAGGAAGTGGTGGAGTTCCTGAACGAACCGGCCAAGTTCGAGGAACTGGGGGCCCGCATCCCCAAGGGCGTCCTGATGGTGGGATCGCCCGGCACCGGCAAGACCCTGCTGGCCAAGGCGGTGGCCGGCGAGGCCGGCGTGCCGTTCTTCTCCAGTTCCGGCTCCGAGTTTGTGGAAATGTTCGTGGGCGTCGGCGCCAGCCGGGTCCGGGACCTTTTCAAGCAGGCCAAGGAACAGGCTCCCTGCATCGTCTTCATCGACGAGATTGACGCCGTCGGCCGACATCGTGGCGCCGGCATGGGAGGCGGCAACGACGAACGGGAGCAGACCCTCAACCAAATCCTGGTGGAGATGGACGGGTTCGAAAGCGGCACCAACGTGATCGTCATCGCCGCGACCAATCGACCCGACATCCTGGACCCGGCCCTGCTGCGGCCCGGCCGTTTCGACCGCAAGGTGGTGGTCGACCTGCCCGAGCGGCACGAACGGCACGCCATTCTCGATGTCCACGCGCGCGGCAAGCCGCTCTCGGAGGACACGGACCTGGAGGCCATTGCGGCCCAAACCCCGGGCCTGGCGGGAGCGGACCTGGAAAATCTGATGAACGAAGCCGCCATCCTGGCCGCGCGCAAGGATCAGAACTCCATCACCATGCAGAACCTGGTGGAAGCCATCGAACGGGTCATGGCCGGCCCCGCCCGCAAGAGTCGGGTCATAACGGAGAAGGAACGCCGCTACGTGGCCTACCACGAGGCCGGCCACGCCATCGTGATGGCCCTGCTGGACCTTGCCGACAATGTCGGCAAGGTTTCCGTCATCAGCCGCGGACAGGCGCTGGGCTACGTCATGCCGCTTCCCAACGAGGAGAAGAACCTGTTCAGCGTCTCGGACTTCGAGGCACAGATGTCGGCGCTCCTGGGCGGGCGCGCCGCCGAGGAGCTTGTGTTCGAGGACATCACGACCGGAGCGGAGAACGACCTGGAACGGGTGACCCAGATTGCCCAGAGCATGATCACTCGCTACGGCATGAACGAATCCCTGGGGCCCATACAGCTGAACCAGGGCGAACACAACCCCTTCATGGGCATGGAAATCGGGGAGCAGCGACAGTACAGCGAGGCGGTGGCCCGGAAAATCGACAAGGAGGTGCGCGCCCTGGTCGATCGCGCCTATGCCCGCACCCTCGAACTGCTGAAGGACAACATGGCGAACTTGAAGCTTGTGGCCGAAACCCTGCTGGAACGCGAGGTTCTCGAGCGGGAAGACTTCGAGGAACTGCTGGGGATGACCCCCGCCTCCGCCTGATCCCCAGTGTTGGCAAGTTTGGCCAGTTTGGGTTCTGTCCCTCCGGTTGCCGACGCATCACCGCAGCAAGGTCCGCACGCGTAGGCTCGGGGCCGGTGTCAACCCGTTGCCGGTGCCCAGGATGCCGGCCTTCACTCCGTCATCACCTTGGTTGTCCTTGCCGCGACCACGGTTGGGCCAAGCCAATGTCCATCCCGCCTGAAACCCCTTCACATCCGGATTTGCCATGACCCGCACCGCAACCTTTATGACCGGATCCGCGTTTGGGCCGGCCCTGCTACGAACGCTTGCCGCGGTTCTTCTGCTGCTGCTGTTGGCGGGCTGCGCCGACATGGTGCCTGCCGTGCCCGAAACAGCCATCGAGGACGCCGCACAGGAGCCGGAAGAGGCCCAGACCCAGGCCGAGGACAGCCCGGCCGAATCCCAGCCGGCCCAGGAAGAACCGGCCGAACCCGTCACGGTGGTTGAACCGGCCGATTTTGTCCTGGACGCCACTGCCACCGAAGTCCGGTTCCTGGTCGAGGAGACCTTGGCAGGCAATCACAAACTGGTGGTGGGGGCGACCTCGACCGTATCGGGGGCGTTCCGAGCCACGCCGTCCGACCTGATGGCCACAACCTTCGAGCCGGTGGCGATCGATGCCGCGACCTTTGTCACGGACAGCGACCGGCGGAACGGCGCCATCAACAGGTTCATCCTGAAGACAAGCGCCTATCCGGAAATCGTCTTCACGCCCACAGGCTTCGCAGAGGTGCCTGCCATGGTGGAAGTGGGGCAGGAATTCGAGGGCCGGTTGGAAGGAACACTCAGCGTACTGGGGAAGGAGATCCCCCTGTCCTTTGCGCTTTCCGCACGGTTTGCGTCCGAGCACGAGTTCATCGGAAGCGGCACGACCACCATTTCGCGGGAGGAGTGGGGCATTTCCGTCCCGATGCCGCCGCTCGTGACATGGGTGGCGGATCCCCTGGTCTTTGAAATGGACTTCACGGCCCAGGCGGAACAAACCGACCAGTAGTTTCGTGGCGGCGGCCAAGCGGGGCTTGGCCGCCGCCGGATGCGACCGGGAAACAGACCGGCCGTCGGTTCGCCTCCGCACCGGAACGGGTGCTCCCGGTATCGGCCGCATTGAACGGGCGCCGCGACGCGGCACCCTCCGTTTTAACGGTTGGGCTGCTGTACGTAGCCCCGCGGCCTCGGAAGCTCCATGGCGGACTGGAAGGTTTGGTCCCCCGCCGCGGCCACCCGTTCCTGCAGGCGCCAGGTGATGCGACTTACGTTGTACATCGTGCTGTTGCTCAGGTCCCAGTCGAGCCATCCGGGCTTGTATAGGAAGAGACTGAGCACATAGGGTCCGGCCGGCCCCCATACCAACGCCACGTTGGCGTGCTGTTCGTCGGAGAACCCGTGCTTGTGCCACACGGTCTGCGTCTCCTTCTCCGGCAGGCCGCCCCACAGCATTTCGAGGAAACGGTTGCCGGACAGATAGAACAGCGCGTCCCGGCATTCCTCCGGGGTGATGGTGTCCGGATACGCGTCGATGAAGATGCCGCGTCCCTGCGTGCACTCGTACATCCCGGCCAGAATCCGGCCCATGTCGGCCGCCGTGGACTGGAGATGGGTATCGGGATGGGTGTCCCAACCGGACTGGTTGGCCGGAGTCACCAACGGCACAACCTGCGTTTTGTCGTCGTAACCGGTCAGGTAATAGGAGTTCTCCAGACCCAGGCTGCGTGCAAACTCGGTCACGGCCGCAGCGCCGGAGACCACGCTGCCGTCGCCCAGGTACTGCATCAGCAGGTTGGCCGCCGCGTTGTTGCTGTCCACCAACGCCAGATCGATCCACTGGCCCAGATCGGTCGCGGAGGCAATCCCGTCGATGGCCTCCATGACCGCCATCACCACCAGCAACTTCAGCGGGGACATGCCCGAAAACGCCACTTGGCTGTCGAATTCCACCACCTCCCCAGTGGTCAGGTCCTGCATCCAGAACGAGGCGAAGCCATGAAAGCTGGCGGTGAAATCGTCCAGGACTTCGGCCAGCGTGCCAAGTTCGGGAGCCAAGGGCGGATCCTCCACCGTGGCGAGAGTCCACATCCGATCGCCGGGACCCAGAAATGCCTCGGCCAACGTCGTCAACGATGTTTCCACATCCACCTGCATGCCGCGCGGCCCCTCCTGCCAAGTCCAGTCGGGATAGGCATAGGGCATGAACGCCAGATCGGCGGACGGTGACGAACCGTCCGCGTCCCCTTGTCCGGCCAGCCAGTCGCGGTCCACGGGCAGAAGGCGGTGGGGCCGCGATGCGGTCCGGTACCGCTCATTGATGGCATACAGCCAGGCCCGGGCCCGTTCGAAATCGATCACGTAGTACACCGGCACATGGTGGATTTCCGTCGGCAACCCCAACACCTGTCTCAAAACCAACCGTACGAAGACATCGCCCTCCAGATACCGGGTGGCTTCCTGCAGGATGCGCTGCGTATCAATCTGCAGGCCGATCTCCTCCGCCTCCAGAATCAGGCGCTCGCCGTTGAACTGAACCAGAATCCGGTCCTCGACGCGGGCTCCGATCAAGGCGACCACTTCCGCTTCGGACTCCGCGTCGCTGTAGTCCTCGTAACCGATCAGGACGCCCGGTGGGATTGGCGCGGCCTCCGCCTTGTACCAACTGTACAAACGAACCAGGGCCAAACAAACAAACAGTGGGGCCAGCACCCTGAGCCAACTTCCCATGGCAGTCCGGTGCCGTGTCCACTCCTACTCGTCAACTTCAAGGCAGGCTCCAGGCAACCGCCTGACGCCAAGATTCACCTTATGATAGGGTCATTGTCGGCGTACCTGCCCTAATCCACACAATCGCCGCGGTTTATCCTGTCATCCGCGCCGGTCTGCGAACGCGTGTCGTGCAGCGGAAATTGCCGCTCCCCACCAGGTGGAAGGCTGCACCGGGATGCAGGTTATTTCCCGGCCTGGCCAACTCGGGGGCTTCGGTGCCGCCTTTCCCCGGAACCGGTCCACACGCGCCGCAGGCGACACCGGCAGTTCGATGACCGGTGCGACCGGGCCTCGATTGCTTGCGGACATCACTCCCACTCAATCGTGGCCGGCGGCTTGGTGCTCACGTCAAGCACCACCCGGTTGACCCCCGGCACCTCGTTGACGATGCGCGTACTCACTTGTGCCACCAAATCCCACGGAAGCCGCGTCCACTCCGCCGTCATGAAGTCACTCGTGCTGACAGCCCTGAGCGCAACCACATTCTGCAGCGTCCGGCCATCCCCCATCACGCCGACGCTTTGCACGGGCAGCAGTACCGCGAACGCCTGATCGGTCGCGGTGTACAGGTTCGCCCGGCGCAGTTCCTCCAGGAAGATGGCATCGGCCCGGCGCAGTGTTTCCAACCGTTCCCACGTGACTTCGCCCGGCATGCGCACGGCCAGGCCGGGACCCGGAAAGGGGTGTCGTTCGAGCAGCGAGGCAGGAAGTCCAAGCCCGGCGCCCAGCCGCCGCACCTCGTCCTTGAACAGCATGCGCAACGGCTCGATCAACTCGAAGTCCAGATCGGACGGCAGACCGCCGACGTTGTGGTGGGTCTTGATGGTTTGGGCATGCGCCTCGCCGCTGCCCGAAGCGGACTCGATCACATCCGGGTAGATGGTGCCCTGCACCAGGAATCGGGGTACTTCGGTGCCCCACGCCCCAGCCAGCCGCGCAGCCTCCCGCTCGAAAATGCGGACAAAGCGGTGACCGATGCGGGTTCGCTTGCGTTCCGGGTCCGCGACCCCCGCCAAGTCCTCCAGGAAGTCCTCCACGGCGTCGACGGGTTCGATGCGGAGCCGTGGATTCCACTCCCGCAGATCCCTCAGCACCTGGTCCGCCTCTCCCATGCGCAAGAGGCCATTGTTGACGAAGATGCAGGTCAGGCGCTCGCCCACGGCCCGGTGAACCAGGGCCGCCGCGACGCTGCTGTCAACCCCTCCGCTGAGCGCCAGCAGGACATGCCCGTCCGCGGGCACGCGCGTCCGGATGTCGCGGATGCATGCATCCGCCAGTTCCTCGGTGGTCCAGGTTGTGTCGCAGCCGCAAATCCCGTACACGAAGTTGCCCAGGATGTCCATCCCGCGGACCGTGTGGCTGACCTCCGGGTGGAACTGCAGACCGAAGATCCGGCCGTCCGCCGCGGCCACGGCCGCATGCGGGCTGCCCTGGCTGGCGGCGATGGATCGGCAGCCGTCGGGCAGGGCCTCCACCCGGTCGCCGTGGCTCATCCAGACACTTGATTCGGTCTCGATGTCCCGGAACAGCGCCGACTCCCCGGTATGGCGAACCGAGGCCTGCCCAAATTCCCTGGTCGTGGCCGGCTCCACCCGTCCGCCCAGGGCCTGCATCAGCAGCTGCATGCCGTAGCAGATGCCAAGCACCGGCACGCCCCGGGCCAACACGGAGGCCGGCAGCGACGGCGCCCCGTCCACATAGACGCTTGCGGGGCCGCCCGAAAGGACCACGCCCCGAACCTCCCTGATGTCGAGGAAGGTGTCCGCCGTTTGCCAGGAGACCAGCTCCGCCGGGACCTGCAGTTCGCGGATTCGACGGCAAATCAGCTGGGAGTATTGGCTCCCGAAGTCGACAACTGCGATCACGGGCCGGAAACGTTGGCTAGTAGGTGGCCAGGTATTGATTCAGCTCCCAGGTACTGACGTGTGTGCGGAACTCAATCCACTCCTGGGTCTTGGCTTCCACGTAGGTGTCGTGCAGGTGGGGTCCCAGCGCGTCCGCCAGAACATGATTGTCCCGGAGATATTCGATCGCGGCCCCCAGGCTGTCCGGCAGGGATTCGTATCCATGGCGGCGGTCCGTTACCCGGAACAGGTCCTCTTCCAGGGGATTGGGCGGCTGCATCTCCTTCTCGATTCCGTCCAGGCCCGCCGCCAGCATGACCGCGAAGGCCAGGTAGGGGTTCGCGCTTGGATCGGGACTGCGCAGTTCGCAGCGGGTGCTGATGCTCCGATCGCGCGTGGTGCGAGGCACCCGGATCAGGGCGCCCCGGTTGGTGCGGCCCCAGCAGATCTTGACCGGCGCCTCGAATCCGGACACCAGGCGCTTGTAGCTGTTGACCAGCGGAGCCACCACGCAGGCCATGGCCTTGGCATGTTCCAGTTGGCCGGCGATGAAATGCAGGGCCGTCTGGCTCAACCGGTACGGGTGCCCGTCGTCGTACATCAGGTTCCGGCCGGTCACCGGATCCAGCAGGCTCTGGTGCACATGCATGCCCGAGCCGGACTTGCCGGTCATCGGCTTGGGCAGGAAGGAGCAAAAGAGGCCGTGCTGGTGGGCCACGGCCTTGGCCGCGATGCGGGCCGTCACCGTGCTGTCGGCCAACTGCAGGCCCGGACCGTAGCGCATGTCCAGTTCGTTCTGGCCTTCCGCCACTTCATGGTGAAAGGCGTTGATGACCACACCCATCTCAGTCAGCGCCTCGACAATCTTGCGCCGAATGCTGCGGGAGATGTCGATGGAGATATCGAAGTAGCCGGCCTGGTCCAGCGGCTGCAAGGGCAGGACCTCTCCGTCCTCGTGCCGTCGAAACAGGAAAAACTCCAGTTCAGGCGCGATGTTGTACTCGAAACCCATGCCGCGGGCCCGATCCAGCTGCCGCTTCAGGACATAGCGGGGATCGCCGTTGGGCAGGACCACGTCGCAGATGACCCGGGCCGTACACGTTCCCGACTCCCACGGAATCAGCGTGAAGGTGGAGGGATCGGGCATCAGGTACATGTCGTTCTCGACCGTCCGCGCAAACCCCTGGATGGAACTGCCGTCGAACCACTGGCCGTGGTCCACCACCTCCGTCCACTGCCGCGCAGGGATCGTGATCTGCTTGATCTGGCCTTCGATATCGCTGAACTGGAGCCAGACAAAGTCAACCCCTTCGGTCCGAAGGAGCTGCCCCAGCTTCTTGTTGGTGGGTGCGGTGATGGCCTTGGCCATGGTCCGAATGCCGAAACGAAAGGGATGCGCGATCCCAATTATGCAGGAGCCCGGTCCGATTGGACCGGGCTCCCGACATATCCGACTGGCGGAACGGGTTAAATCCCGTAGTACATCACAAATTCTTCGGGATGCGGGCGCAGGCGAATGGCGTCCACTTCCTCGTAGCGCTTGTACTCGACGTACGACTCGATGAGCTCCGGCGTGAAGACCCCGCCCTGCAGGAGGAACGCGTGGTCGTTCTCCAGCTCGTCCAGGACCTCGCCCAGCGAACCCTTGACCAGATCCACCTGGGACATGGCCTCCTCTTCGTACAGGTCCATGTCGCCCGGCTCGCCCGGATCAATCTTGTTCTGAATGCCGTCCAAGCCCGCCATCAGCAGGGCCGCAAAGGCCAGATAGGGGTTGGCGCCGGGGTCCGGACAGCGGAACTCCACGCGCTTGGCCTTGGGTGATCCGGAGTACATCGGAATGCGGCAGGCGGCGGAACGGTTGCGGGCGGAGTAGGCCACCACCACCGGCGCCTCGTAGCCGGGCACCAGGCGCCGGTACGAATTGGTCAGGGGCGCCGAGAAGGCCAGCAGGGCGTTGATGTGCTTGAGCACACCGCCGATGTAGTGCAGGCCCGTCTCGCTCAGCCCGGCGTAGCCATCGCCGGCGAAGGTGTTATTGCCGTCCTTCCAGATGCTCAGGTGGGTATGCATGCCGGAGCCGTTGTCCTCGAAGAGGGGCTTGGGCATGAAGGTCGCGGTCTTGCCGTTGACCTTGGCAATATTCTTGACGATGTACTTATACAGCTGCATGTTGTCGGCCGAGCGCAGCAACGTGTCGAACCGCAGATCGATCTCGGCCTGACCGGCCGTGCCCACCTCGTGGTGGTGCACCTCAACCTCCAGTCCGGAGTCGATCATGGTCCGCACCATGTGGGACCGGACATCCTGCAACGAGTCCGTCGGGGGCACGGGGAAGTAGCCGCCCTTCCAGCCGACCTTGTGGCCGCCACTGGCCTCGCCGCCGGTCCAAGGACCTTCCAAACTGTTGACCTCGTAGCCCTGGAAGTGGCGGCCCGTAGCGTAGGAGATGCTGTCGAAGATGAAGAACTCCGCCTCCGCGCCGATATAGGCGGTATCGCCAATGCCGGTGGACTTCAGGTAGGCCTCGGCCTTCTCCGCCACGTTGCGGGGACCCTTGCCGTACGGCTCGTGGGTGATCGGGTCGTAGACATTGGCGATGAAGGCCAGCGTCGGGAACCGGTCGTCGGCAATCGGATCCAGGTGGGCGGTCGTCGGATCGCCCTTCAGGATCATGTCGCTGGCATCGATGCTCTGGAAACCGCGGATGGAAGAGCCGTCGAACCCGAGACCCTCCTCGAATGCCTCTTCCGCATCAAAGGTCTCCACCGGCAATGAGAAGTGGTGCCACTGGCCGAACAGGTCGGTGAACCGGACATCCACAATGTTGACGCCGTTGGCCTTGATGGCCTTGATGACGTCGGCGCCGGTCTTGCAATCTAGGGCCATGTCAGTAGTACTCCTGGTTTGGTACGCGGGCAAGGCTCCGCCCGTCGCGGCTGCAATTGCACAATCCTACAGCCGCCGGAACGAATTGGGTTTGGGCATATGTTACAAAACCGAGGCTCCGCGGACGTGCATTCTGTCCAACCAGTGTGCATCCGGCGGCCTTGCCAGGGTGCATCAATGCCATGGATATGGCAGATCGGCACAAGGCGGTTCCGCCTGCGCCACGATGTTGCGAACGGTCGCCGCGGTCGAAGATCCCGCCCGGGGCCAAGGAAATCAGCGCCCGGGAACCTGCTCGGCGGACGCGGACCGGGCATCGGAGGCCTGGTCCCAAGGTTCCGCACCGGCCTCTGCCTGCGGATACTGCTGCGCGGGCTGGACGCCGCGCGCCGTTCCGCATTGGGCACAAACCGTCCACTCGGGACGGACCGCGTGGCCGCAGGCCGGGCACGCCTGCAACAACTGAACCTGGCAATGGGGGCAGAACACCCATGTGTCGCGCACCGGGCGACTGCAGCCGGTGCAGAAGAACGACACGTTCGCCTCGCGCAGCAGCGCCTCCTCCTCGAGGGCCCGGTTGTAGGTGTCCGCCAAGGTTTCGCGCGGCCTGACCAGGATGTAGACCACCAGGCCGGCAAAGGGAACCAGAATCACCAGGACAGCGGCCAGGATCATGGCCAGCACATCCCAGGACCGGGCCCGGATGTCGTTAATGGTCCAGACAACGGTCCCCGCCCACAGCGCGAACACCATCGCACCCATGACGGTGACGGCCACCTCGAGCCAGACACCCAGCGTATTGATGAATTCGGGGGACATGCAGGGACAGGAGCTTCGGCGGGAACACCGGCTGCGACTCGGCCACCGGGCCGGTTCGAACGCGGCGCAACAGTATATCCCGGAACCTTGGCGAAACGCGGGCTCAGTAGTCGATTTCCCGATCCGGAAAGCTTCCCAAACTTCCGTCCGAGGCCGATGAGTTCGGCATTGGGACCGGCTTGTCCAACCCCATGTGCCGGACCGGGCCTGCGTACAGGTATTGACATCCACGGCCAAGACATCTTCCATGTCCGCGTTGCCAACCATGCAGGCCCGGTTGTCCAGTCCGCATCCGTCCCTGCCACTCGGATTTCCGGTTCGAAGACAGCGGGCCGGCCTGCACCCATTGCCTGGAAGGACGCCTTGGGCGATGGAAGCCCCGGCTGCCCGGCGCGTGCAACTTCCGCCAGGCCGTCAGCCGCTCCGCCACCCCCTTGCGCGTTGCCGCAGCCATTCCCGCGCTGTTGTATAGTGACAAATCGTTGTATAGTGACAAATCATCAGTTCAGTGAGGTACGTTTACCATGTTCAGAAAGTGGCTAATTCTGGCCGGGCTCTTGATGGCTATCTCCTTGATTGCCGTCGGTTGTGCGACTGTCGACACAACAGCCCTGGAAAACCAGATAAGCGAACGGGACGCGAAAATCGCCGAGCTGGAAGCAATGGTGATGAGCATGGACGAGCCGGCCGGTTCCCGTCTCCAAGCAGTCCAGGACCGAGGCAAGCTCATCTGTGCCAGCCGCAACGACGTGCCGGGCTATGGCTTCCTGGACGATGCCGGCAATAACGTCGGTTTCGATATCGACCTTTGCCGCGCCGTTGCCGCCGCTGTCCTGGGTGATGCAAATGCCTTCGAGATTCGGCTGATCACCGCTGCCGAACGCGGACCCACCATCCAGTCCGGCGAAGTGGACCTGTTGGTTCGCACCGTCACCTGGACCACATCCCGGGACGCCCAGTGGGGCAACTACACCCAGACCATGTTCTACGACGGCCAGGGGTTCTTGGTGCAGAAGGACCTGGGCATCTCCAGCTCCCTGGAGCTTAAGGACGCCACCGTCTGCGTGACTCAGGGAACAACCACCGAGTTGAACCTACAGGACTTCTCCAACCAGAACGACCTGAACATCAATGCCCTCACCTTCGAGGACACCGACGCGGTGGTGGCGGCCTATCAGAGCCAACAGTGCGACGCCTTCACCAATGACCGCTCCCAGTTGGCCGCCATTAGCAGTGCCTTCGAGAACCGGGATGCGCATGTAATCCTGCCCGAGACCATCTCGGAGGAGCCGCTCGGTCCGGTGGTCCCCCACGGCGACGAGCAGTGGTTCGATGTCGTGAAGACCGTCATGGCCATCCTGATCTACGCCGAGGCGTACAGCGTTACGTCCGACGCGGTACCGACCGAGACGACCGGGGACACCAAGGTGGACCGTCTCTTCGGACTGGAAGGCTCTTTCGGCCAGGAAACCCTGGGCCTCAGCCAGACCGTGGCCCAGGACGTGATCAGCGGCGTGGGCAACTACGGTGAGATCTACGAACGCAACCTCGGTCCCGGCGGCATCAATCTCCCCCGTGAGGGCGGCCGCAATGCCCTGTGGGCCGACGCTGTTTGTTCGGACTGTCCCAAGGGCGGCCAGATTTACTCCGCTCCCCTGCGGTAACCCTCCCGCTCCCCTACGGTAATCCTCTGCGTCATGACCATGATCGAGGCGCTTCGAGGACTTACCTACTACAAGGGCGTGCCGCTCTGGCGGCACGCCCTTGTCATACAGTGGGCGTTGCAGATAATATCGGGCGTCGTAGTGGTGGTCTTGGTCACCACCTTCTTCACCAACATCTCCAACACCATCCAAGACCGGGAGATTCCCCACGGGTTCAGCTTCCTGTCCCGCGAGTACCAGACTCCCATCGGGCAGCACTTTCTCCCCTACGAGTCCTCAGACACCTTCCGCTACGCTTTTGGAGTCGCCGCGACCAACACCATTGTCGTCTCCATTGTGGGAGTCATCCTGGCCACGGCCTTGGGGATCGTGGTGGGGGTGGCCCGCATCTCAGGAAACTGGCTGGTGTCCAGGACCTCTCTGATCTACATCGAGATCTTCCGCAACGTTCCCCTTTTGGTGCAGCTGTTCTTCTGGTTCTACATGGTGCTGGCGTTGCCTCCGGTCCGCCAAGGGTACGTCATCGCGGATAGGATATACATCAACAATGGAGGCTTGTCGTTGCCGTGGCCATGGCCGTCCAATCGGGACGCTGCCTGGGTATGGCTGGCTGTAGTCCTGGCCTCGCTCATTGCCGCAGTGGTGCTGCACCACGCATTGACCCGACGCGAGGTCCTCACCGGAAGGCCGTCCTATCCCCTGATTACAGGCAGTGTCACAGCCGTCGCCACCGCGGTTGTTGGGTGGCTGTTCGTCAGCGCCGCGTTTGGCGACTCTCCCTTTGCCATCTCGGTCCCGGCCCCCCAGGGGGCTTTCGGACGCATCGCCGGGGGCTTCACAATCTCCGGTGGTCTCATGGCGCTCTTGACCGGGCTGGTGATTTACACATCTTCGTTCATCGCGGAGATTGTCCGGGCCGGCATCCAATCGGTAGGCCGGGGTCAGATGGAAGCAGCCCGGTCCCTGGGTCTTGCGCCCATGGCGGCGCTACGCCATGTTACCTTCCCTCAGGCACTGAGGGTTATCATCCCCCCGCTAATCAGCCAATTCCTTAACCTGACCAAGAACAGCAGCCTGGCCGGAGCCATAGGCTACTCGGATCTGGCCAACGTCGCCAAGACCATGACGCAGACGGCTCCGGCAGTGTCCATCTACATCCTGCTTGCGGCGGCCTACCTGGCCATGAGCCTGACCTATTCCTTGATCGGCAACCTGTACAACCGGAGCATTCGGTTGGTGGGGAATTAGGCGAATGGCATCTGCAACGGGCACGCCGCCGGGCGTGTCACTCCCTCCTCCCATCACGGAACGCGGCGGCGTGGGCTGGGCCTATGCCAATCTGTTCGGCAACTGGTACAACACGGTCCTGACCTTCCTATACGCCGCGTTTCTGGTCCTGGCCTTTTGGTTTGGGTTGCGCTGGATAGCCCTGGAAGCCGACTGGCAGGTCATCGCAACCCTGGGTGGTCGGCTCATCATCGGTCAGTACAACACGGAGTTCGCCTGCCCCGGTCAGAACTGCTTCTGGAGGCCACAGGTCTCCCTGCTGTTGGTGTCGGTGCTGCTGGGCATGGTGTGGGCAGTGTCCAGGGACACTGCTGCCAAACGCATCGCCATTGGCGTGGCGGCGGTAACGGTCGCCTTCGCTTTTCTGCCCTACAGCATGGATCGGATGGGCCTGGACGTGCGGCTGCTGCTGGCGGCGAACCTTCCCGCAGTGGCGGCGGGGCGGGTGCTGGCCCGGTACACGCCGCTGGGCACAGTCCGCTGGATAGCCATACTGGGAGTCCTGGTTTTCCTGGTCATCCTGGTCTTGGTGCGGGGTCTGCCGGGGATTCCGGGCCTGCAGCCCGTGTCGACCACATACTGGGGCGGCCTGATGCTGAACCTGCTGCTGGCGGTGACCGGTATCACCCTCAGCCTGCCCATCGGCATCGCCCTGGCCCTGGGACGGCGCAGCAGTCTGCCGTTGGTCAAGCTGCTGTGCGTGGTGTTCATCGAGATAATGCGGGGCATGCCGCTGATTACGCTCCTATTCATGTCCCAGGTGTTGGTGCCTTTGGCCTTCCCACAGGACTTCTCCTCCAATTCCCTTTTCCGGGCCGGGGTGATACTTACCCTATTCAGCTCGGCGTACATGGCCGAAAATATCCGGGGAGGCTTGCAAGCGCTTCACCCCGGCCAAGTGGAAGCGGCGCGGGCATTGGGTCTGGCCGGCTGGCAGACCACCTTGCTAATCTCCCTGCCCCAGGCCATCCGCAACGTCATACCCGCCATCGTGGGGCAGTTCATCTCCCTGTTCAAGGACACCCTCCTGGTGTACATCATTGGCATGTTGGACGTGGTTGAGTTTAGCCGGGCGTTTATACAGGGCAACGCGGAGTACCTGGCCAGCGCAAGGGAGCTGTTCCTGTTCCTGGCCTTGGTCTTCTGGATTTTTACCTACACCATGTCCTACGTCAGCAGAAGAGTCGAGCAACATCTCCGAGTCGGGCAAAGATAGAACATCGGACCTACACACACGATTTTGATGTTGTCACTCAGCCTGCACTTGGATTCCCGCTTGCGCGGGCAAGACGGGTAGAAGTGGACATGGTGCGGGTGGAAGCAGGAAAAGCGAGTGAATACCACACCGATTTTGTAGACGCCTTCAAGGAAGCTGGAACCAGCCGGAGCCTTAGCGACATGGCCGCGAGCGAATCAACAGTCGATACTTCCGACATGATCGTGTGCAGGGATGTACACAAATGGTATGGCAACTTCCACGCCTTGCGGGGCGTGACCACCTCGGTACGCGAGCGCGAGGTCGTGGTGGTCGTGGGGCCGTCCGGGTCGGGCAAGTCCACCTTCATCCGTACCATTAACCGGCTGGAGGAACACCAGCGCGGGGACATCATCGTCGACGGCATTGAGCTTTCCAACGACGTGCGCAACATCGATGCCATCCGGCGCGACGTAGGCATGGTCTTCCAGTCGTTCAATCTCTTCCCCCACCTGACAGCGATGGACAACATCACCCTCGCGCCCATGAAAGTGCGCAAGCTGCCGGCTCGTCAGGCCGAGGAAATTGCCGAACAACTCCTGGAGCGGGTGGGTATCGCCGAGCAGGCAGACAAGTATCCGGGTCAGCTATCCGGTGGCCAGCAGCAACGGGTCGCCATTGCCCGCGCCCTGGCCATGCAGCCCAAAATCATGCTGTTCGACGAACCGACCTCGGCCCTGGATCCGGAGATGATCAAGGAAGTCCTGGATGTGATGCGTGAGTTGGCCGTTTCTGGCATGACGATGATCGTCGTCTCCCATGAAATCGGGTTCACCCGAGAGGTAGCCGACCGGGTTCTCATGTTCGATCACGGACAAATCATCGAAGAGAGTGCCACGGAAGAGTTTTTCGATAATCCAAAGGAAGACAGGACCAAGCTGTTCCTCTCCCAGATTTTGGCATAGGCGGGGTGGACGGTTGCCCGGTCCACTGTAGTCACTTCCGGGTACGCCCCAGCACCAGGTTGCGCATGATTGCCATGCCCCCAGGGCGTTGACCAAGTCGCGTCAGGGCGGGGTGCCGCCGAAGCGGTTGTTTGGCCACGGCCTGGGCACCGCGCCACGGCAGAACATCCAGACGAGATAAATCCAGAAAAGCACCGCCCATGATCCAAGCCGGCGGTTCGGGCCCGTGGATCGTCTGCACTACAAGGATGACTGTCCTGCGTCTTTATGTCTATGGTCTCAACCACCAAGACGCATCGCAACCCTCATGACCGCCAATGTCCCACATTTCGACACCCATCTGCAGCGACGGTCGCCGTCCGATGGACGACCAGGCCTCCATCCCGGACCACCGGGATCGGCGGGGCCGGGTCTATCCCTAGTCCAGCTGGCTGGCCACCCATGTGCTGGCCGTCATCGACGACGGCCACGGCCCGGAGGCTGCCACCGATTTTGCGCGGGACCCTGCGGTCTGGCTAGGGGTCGGCTGGGCATCCTGGGAACCCGCGTCCGCAGTGCCCAGACCCTGCGGCGTCTGCTGCGGGTCCAGGACTCGATCCTGCGGGCGGAGCTGCAAGTCCCTGGTGGTCCGGACGGTCCAGCTGCACTACGGCCTAGTGATCGACCAGGCGGCGGTGGCTGACCAGACCCACGAACGGACGGCCATCCGCCACTCAATGGATGATCGATTGTCGGCCGTGCTACCGGTATATCCCGGATGCTCCCATCCATGGACAGGCACTCCCGGCTGTGCTTCCGACGGCGTGCAGACCTGCCAGGAAATTCAGGCTGAGTTAATCCGATCACATCGAAGTTGTCAAGCAGCGCGGGTAGCTGACTCTTGGGTGTTCCTGTCACCCTCCGTTGATCAGTGTAGGATCGGGTCATTCGGTCCGTCGACGAAATGAACATGGTCATGTCCTCCGAACATCCGCGACCTTCCCTGAACCCAGGGCGGTCCGAGTTCTTGCAGATCCGACGCGGCGGCGGCCTCTACATCGACAAGACCCACCACTTCCGATCGCTTCTGGCTCCCGAATCCGAGGATGCGCCCACACTCCGGAATCCCTATGTTTTCCTGGCCCGTCCCCGGCGCTTCGGCAAGTCACTCCTGGTAACGACCCTGGAGGCCTTCTTCCAGGGAGAAGTGCCGCTTGCTCCCCGCTACTTGAATGGCCACAGCCCACCGCAGATCCTGAGCAAGGTTGAACTATTCCGCGCAACAGCTGCAGCGGACACTGCCGAAAGCCAGGGGTTCCATCCGGTCGTACGGCTGAACATGGCCAACACCCCCGCCGATGCACCGGAGGAATTGAAGGCCAACCTCCTGGAGATGCTGGGCAACCAGTACACCCAGTGGAACCGCCGCGGCGTCGATGTTGGCCTGGAACCTGTAAATGAATCCGGGCTTGTCCGGTTCCCCACCGACCCGGCGGTCAGCCCGGCCCAACGCCTGGAGGAGCTCGTGATCCAGCTCAAGGCACGCTACGGAACCAACCCCGTCGTCCTGGTTGACGAGTACGACGCGCCCCTGGTGCACCTGCTGGGCAAGAAGGCGGACCCCGAACCGATCCTGGACACTCTGCGCAACTTCTACGTCAAGCTCAAGAGCCTTGAGAACCAACTGCACTTCGTCTTCGTCACTGGCATCACCCGCTTCGCTCGCGTCAGCCTGTTCTCGGCCCTCAACAACCTGTGGGACATCTCCTGGGAACCCGCCTACGCCACCCTGTGCGGCTTCACCGAACAGGAGGTCCGAACCGCACTGCGCCCCCACCTCGCCACCGGCGCGGCCCACCTCAACGTATCCCTTGAGGAACTGATGGGCAAGGTACGCCGCCACTACAACGGCTATTGCTTCGGCTTCCCCGAGGACAGCGAAAGCGTCTACAACCCCTACACCTTGGCCTGCTGTCTCCGAGACATGCAGAATCGAAGCGATGTCAGGAGATGGACTGTTACCGGATGGCCCAACCACTGGGCCGTCTCCGGCAATCCCATGTTTCTGATCCGGCTGATGAAGGAAGGACAGTACCCCCTGCCCGCGGATCCGCCTCCCTGGAACAACTTGATGACTACGACCTACAGCCTGGACCGGGTCGATTTCGTATCCCTCATGTGCCAGACCGGCTACTACACCCTGCGCCAGGACACAGACGGGGACCTGTACCTGGACTACCCCAACGACGAGGTGCGCAGAACCTACAGCCATGAACTGCTGGAGACCTACCGACGACCGCCCGATCTGCGCACGCTACAGGCCATGTACCGGACATTGGCCAACAACGACTACCAGGGCTACCAGGGATTCTGCAATCTCCTCCACACCTTTCTGGCCGGCATCCCCAGCGAAAAGCTGCGCCGGGAAACGGACTGCCACCTCGTGCTGCACGTCCTGTGCCAGTTGATGCAGGTGGAGTTCCAGTCGGAAGTGCACCAAGGAGGTGGCCGCTCCGACATGGAAGTCCGGTTCCCCGGGCACGTCTGCGTCATGGAGTTCAAGTACGGCGAGTCGCCCCAGGTGGCCTTGGACCAGATCCGGTCGCACGACTACGGCCGCCGCCATTTCGGCGGGGAGCGCCGGGTGGTCGCGCTGGGGTTGAACTTCGTGCCCGGCACCGGGGAAGAACCACCCCGTGTGCAGTTCGTCTTTGAGGATCGGTATCGACCGGACTGAAGACGCCACCATCTCGTTCCTGCCCTTGAGGGAGCCTGGGCGATCAGCACCTTATGGAAGCAAACCCCAGCCATTCCGGCGTGAGACGTCCTTGAACTATCCAGGTCTCGAGGATCGGGTTCGTTACCGGTTGACCTGCGGCTCCGGCACATGTTCATTTGGCATCTTGCAAACCTTGCACGGCGGGATGTGCCATCGGTAAGGCAGGTTCATGTTCTGCGTTCCCACCGTCGGCTTCTGCTAGGGGTGGAGGACTACCGACAGGGAGCCCGTACAGTTGCCCGACATCGGTGGTCATGGACTGTCCTTTAGATGGTCCACGGAATTCGGGGCCGGGTCCATCGTCGGCCTCGGCATCTTGGTTGACAGCGTACGAGATGGACGTGCAGAGACCTGTCCGAACCGGGATGACAAAGGCGAAACCGATGAGTTTAAGCCATCCCAGCATGCAATTGACTGCCGAATTGGAATTGCCCGGCCCCAAGTCCAGCGCCACAGAGTCACGGCACATGGGCATTGTGTTGCACAATGCAATTCAGTCGAAAAGCGAGCGAATGCAAGACAAGAAATACAACCCGTGGACACAGATGCACTAGCCCTTCGCATCAGACATGGCGAAGACTCTCGTCTTGAACTCAAACGGGTGCAGTTCTCCGGCACCAGGATTGCCGCACCAAAGCGGTCCGACCTCGCAGACGAAATGGCCGCCATGGCGAACACCTCCGGAGGCACGGTCGTTTTGGGAGTGGACGACAAGACCCGATCCCTGCTTGGCATCCCGGCGGGCAAGTTCGACATCGTCGAGGAGTGGATCGTCGGGATATGCGAGGACTCGATCGAGCCTCCACTGGACATGGAGACCCACAAGGTGGAACTTCACGAAGGGGATGGCGGGGCGGCCCTGTTGGTGGTCGTCGAGATAGAACGGAGCCTCTTTGTCCACAGGAGCCCCGGAGGATATTTCCGACGGCAGGGCAGCTCAAAACGACAGTTGCGGACGGAGGCCCTGGCCCGGTTGTTTCAGGAACGGAGTCAAACGCGTTCCATTCGCTTCGACGAGACGCCAGTACCGAAAACCTCAATGGAACACATTGACCCAACGCTTACCGGCCGGTACTTCCGGAGCGGTACCGAGTTGTCGGAGGTGGCCTTGAGCAAGCTGGGCGTTACAGCCAAGGACGCATCCGGACGCCTACGGCTCACCGTGGCCGGCGTTCTGATGTGCACCCGGGATCCCTCGGAGTGGCTCCCACATGCCCAAATCCAGGCGGTTAGCTATGCCGGGGACCGCACCGACACCCAGTACCAGACAGACGCCCGAGACATCACCGGTCCCCTTGACGCGCAGGTGTTTGAGACACTGCACTTCCTCAAACGGAATATGCTGGTATCCGCCACCAAGACCATGGTTCGAGCCGAAGTGCCCCAGTTCAGTGTCCGCGCCGTATTCGAGGCATTGGTCAACGCCGTGGCGCATCGGGACTACTCGATCCGAGGCAGTCGCATTCGGTTCCACATGTTTGGCGACCGCCTGGAGTTGTATGTGCCGGGAGGTCTGGCCAACACCCTGACGACCGACAATATGGATCTGAGACAGTATTCGCGCAACGAAATGATCGTCTCGCTACTGGCCCGCTGTCCGGCTCAACCCGCCGGTGATGTCGGACGCACGCATCTGATGGACCGGCGAGGGGATGGCGTGCCCGGCATCATCGAGGCCAGCCAGCAACCGTCGGGGCCGGCCCCGCGGGTGATGTCGGACGGACGCATCTGATGGACCGGCGAGGGGATGGCGTGCCCGTCATCATCGAGGCCAGCAAGCAACTGTCGGGACGTACCCCGGTCTATACACTCATCGACGACAGCGAACTTCGGCTTGTGATCTGGGCGGCCTCCGCGTTTGCCTGATTGGACCGCGATGCGGCAACGGGCAACAACCCTGTCCCGATTCCGTTTGCTTCCGAACCTGCACAACCCGTCACGGAATCGATACGGGCTTGAACGACCAATGCGGCGTGCTACCATGGTCTTGCCACGGACACGAACAGAGGGGTTTGCCCCATGCCAACCGGATGGCGTCCTGTCATGTCTTTCTTGTTGGTGCATCAGGATTCGTGTCTGGGCCAAACACCGTCCTTACCAGGGGGAACCTATGTGTAACACATCGATGATGAGACGGCTGTATGCCGTGATCGGGTTTGGTTTGACCATCACGGTAGCCCTGCTGCTCTTCACGACGAGCACCGTCTGGGCGCATCCGTGCGATGACAACTACGCCGAGCAACAAGACCGTGAGAGTTGCTGGTGGCGCTTCTGGAATGACCAGTCAACGCCAGAGGACATGATGATGTCGGACGACAAGATGATGGATGACGGCATGATGATGTCGGACGACAAGATGATGGATGACGGCATGATGGGCGACACGATGATGGCGACCCCCATGATGACATCAATGTTCGACGGCATGGTGTGCAATACGCATTACACCGAGCAGCAGGACCGCGAGAACTGCTGGTGGCGCTTCCACAACGATTTGCCCCCGATTGAGGCGCAACCGATGATGTCGGACGACATGATGGGCGACGGCATGATGACGTCACAGGCCGACGGCACGGTATGCAACACGCACAACTCCATGCAGAAGAACCGCGAGAACTGCTGGTGGCGCTTCCACAACGGTTTGCCCCTGATTACGGAGCTGCCAATCATGTCGGACGCCATGATGGACGACAAGATGATGGACGACGGCATGTAGTAACTGTCCAGGTACCGGCGCAGTTGCGCGGTACCCCCGGGAGTCGGGGCGGGACGGCGCTCACCATCCCGCCCTGGCTCCGTCGCACGGGTTCGTTCGGGGTCTGCCAAAGGCTATCGAAAATATCCCGACCTGATTTGCGCGCGGTCTCCATCAGGCCATAAGGCGGGCCCGGCACTCGGCACCAGCCCGGGTGCCGAAGCAGCCGGCGACCTTCATGGGGAGTTGGGCCATGCACACGGCCGGGTTCGCAGCACAGGCACGTGCCCCTGTGTTTCTGCAGCACCCGAGCCCGGTTGTTGCTTCCGGCGGGGTCCACCGCATAACAATGTGCCCAGTCCAGGATGGCCGCCCCCGCACCCGGAAAGTCTGACCAGTTGCGCTGGCATGACACGATCACAAGCCAGTGGCGTGGTTGCAACGCACCGCCACGCAAAAGAACCGCGGGGACTGTTGGCAGCACGCTCCTGATTGAGCAGCAACCAATGAATGCCTTGGGCTTCGCAACCGCGACCCGTTAAGCCGACGGAATCGCTCCTGGGGCAGTAGCCGTTCCCGAAGAGAGCGGCTCAGGTTCGATAGTCGCCGTTGATGGTGACATACTCGTGGCTGAAGTCGCAGGTCCAGACGGTGGCCTCGCCCGTTCCCAGACCCAGGTCGATGCGAACCCCAACCTCAATCTCGGCAAAGATCGCCGCCGCGTCCTCCTCTGCGTAGTCCAGCGGCGTGCCCTTGGCCACCAACTGCAACTCGGGACCGCCATCGGCGGAGATGAACAGACTGGTTTCCTCGGGGGCGATTTCGGCCTCCGAGTTTCCGGCCGCACACAGGATGCGGCCCCAGTTGGCATCGCTGCCGTAGAAGGCGGTCTTGACCAGGGGGCTGATCGAAACCCTGCGGGCCGCATTGTGGGCGTCCTCGTCGGACTTGGCGCCCACTACTTCAATCGCGACCACCTTGGTGGCTCCTTCGCCGTCGCGCACAATGGCCCGCGAAAGCTCGATGGCAGCCTCGGTAAGCCCAGCCAGAAAAGCTTCCCACAAGGGACCTTCGGTCCGGTCGATGACCGGTGCCGAACCCTGGCCGCTGGCCAGCAGCAGGACAGTGTCGTTGGTGCTCGTGTCTCCGTCCACGCTGATGCAGTTGAAGCTCTTGCGCACCGCGGCCGACAGGGCCGCCTGAAGTACCGGCGCGGTAACCGCGGCGTTGGTTGTCATCACGCTCAGCATGGTGGCCATGTCGGGATGAATCATGCCGGCGCCCTTGGAGATGCCGGAGATCCGAACCTCCTCGCCGTCCAGCACCACACCACCTGTGTAGAGCTTGGGAAAGGTGTCCGTGGTCATGATGCCGCGTGCGGCATCGTGCCAGCCTTCGGGCTTCAACTTGTCCACGGCGGCAGGCACCCCGGCTCGAATGCGATCCATGGGCAGCTGCACGCCAATCACGCCGGTGCTCATGACCAACGTGGTCGAGTCGCCGCTGCCGATGGCCTTCTCCAGGGATTCGGCCATCATGCGGGCGTTGGCCATGCCCTCCGGGCCGGTGCAGGCGTTGGCACAACCGCTGTTGACCACCACGCCGTGAATGCCCGAGGGATTGAAGTCCACCACCTGTTTGTCGTACAGGACCGGTGCAGCCGGAAACTTGCACTGGGTGAACGTGGCCGCGGCCGCGCAGGGAGTTGGGCTGGCAATCACCGACATGTCCAGATCCCCGGTCGGCTTGATGCCGGCCGCCACCCCAGCCACATCGAATCCAGGAACGGCAGCCTGGGCCCCTGTGTATCCGATTTCTCCGCCTACGGCCATTGGGTTGCTCCTTGTCTTGGTAGGGAAACCGAATTGGCTGGCTTCCCTGTATTCAGTGGTTCAGTCGGAGGCGGCCCCGTCGGACCGCACCAGGGCCTGCACCTTGAGCGGCAGGCCGAACAGACGAATAAAGCCTTCCGCGTCCTCCTGATCGTAGACGTCGTCCTCCTCGAAGGTCACGTAGTCCTCGCGATACAGGCTGTGCGGACTGCGCCGGCCGGCCAGGATGACATTCCCCTTGTACAGCTTCAGACGCACCTCGCCCGTGACCGTGGCCTGTGTGCTCTCGACATAGGCGGTGATGGCCTCCCGAAGGGGGGTGTACCACTGGCCGTTGTAGACCAGCTCCGCAAACTTCAGGCCCATCTGCTCCTTGTGGTGCAGGGTCTCGCGGTCCAGGCACAATTGCTCCAGGGCCTGGTGCCCGCGATAGAGAATGGTGCCGCCCGGGGTTTCGTACACGCCCCGGCTCTTCATGCCGACCAGGCGGTTCTCGACCAGGTCGACCCGTCCCACCCCGTGAATCGCGCCCAAGGCGTTGAGTTCCTTGAGCAGGGATACGGGATCCATGTCCTGTCCGTTCAGGAACCGGGGCACGCCCTTGACATAGCCCAGCGTCAGTGCGACCGGTTCGTCCGGGGCATCCTCGGGGGCCGCCGTCCACTCGAACATGTCCTTGGGCGGCTCGTTCCAGGGATCCTCCAGCGGACCGCCCTCGTTGCTGAGGTGCCACAGGTTCGTGTCCTGGCTGTAGATGCGGTCGGCCGTGGCCTTGACCGGCACGTTCCACTCCTCCGCGTATTCCAAGGCATCCACGCGCCCCTTGATGTCCCACTCGCGCCACGGCGCGATGATGCGCAGGGACGGCTCCAGGGCCATGACCGTCAGCTCGAAGCGAACCTGGTCGTTGCCCTTGCCGGTGGCGCCGTGGGCAATGGCGTCGCAGCCTTCCGCACGCGCCACGTCCACCAGATGCTTGGCAATCAGGGGACGGGCCATCGAAGTTCCGAGCAGGTAGTCCCGTTCGTAGATGGCACCGGCCCGCAGGGTGGGAAAGGCGAAGTCGGTCAGGAACTCCTCCCTGACATCGCGCACGATGCACTTGCCGGCCCCTGATGCCCTGGCCTTTTCCTCCAGGCCGTGCAGTTCGTCCTCCTGGCCGAGATTGGCACAGAAGCACACCACTTCGCAGCCGTAGTTGTTGCGCAGCCAGGGCACGGCCACGCTCGTATCCAACCCGCCCGAGTAGGCGAGGGCGGTCTTCCGAACCTTCTTGTCGCTGCCAGTCATTGCCTGTGTGGTTCCTTGGAACGGGGATCCCGGCCACCGCCGGAACCGGTTGAATATCAGTCGAAGAACGCGCTCAGCATGGGACCGAGCGGCTTGCCGGCCAGCAGATGGAAGTGGGTGTGCATCACGATCTGGTTGGCGTCCGGACCCGTGTTGACCAGCGTCCGGTAGCCGCTTGCGGCCACACCTTCCTGCTCCGCCACCTTGTTCAGCACCGCCACCACGCGCCCGAGGCTTTCGGCGTCCGCATCGCCCATCTCCGCCAAGCTCTCGGAATGCCGGTTGGGCACCACCAGGATGTGGACGGGGGCCTGGGGATCGATGTCGTGAAAGGCAGTCACCAAGTCGTCCTGGTAGGCGATCTTCGCCGGCAGTGCGCCCTTGATGATGCGGCAGAACAGGCAGTCGTCCATGTGGGGGAGCTCCGTTGCGGCAGTGGCTAAGCGGGATGCAGGGCGGCTCAAACTACCAGGTTGACGAGCTTGTCCGGGACCACGATGGCCTTGCGCAGTGCCCTGCCGTCCAGGTAGGGCTGCACATTCGGCTGTTCTAGCGCCAGTGCCTCCAGACCTTCCCGGGCCATACCCTGCTCGACCTCCACGGTCGCGCGGACCTTGCCGTTGACCTGCACCACGATGGTGATCTCGTTGGCCCGGGCCAGATCCTCATCGTGGATGGGCCAGCTCTGCAGGTGGACACTGTCCTCGTGGCCCGCGAGGTGCCAGAGCTCCTCGGCAATGTGGGGGAAGAACGGCGCCATCATCAGGCACATCGATTCCACAGCCTGCGTCCAGAGCGCAGTTCCGGCGACCGCGGTCGTCCTGGCCTTCATCATCTGGTTGTTGAGCTCCATCAGGGCTGAGATGGCCGTGTTGAAGCGGAAGTGATCCAGATCGGCGGTCACCTTGGCAATGGTGGCGTGCAGCTTCTGTTCCAGCTGGCGCGCGGCGGATGCATCCTGCACACCCGCTTCGACCGGCTCCGTCACCACGGTCCAAACCCGGTTGAGGAAACGGCGCACGCCCTCGATGCGCTGCGGATCCCAGGGTCCGCCCTGATCCCAAGGTCCGATGAACATCAGGTAGCCGCGCACCGTGTCCGCCCCGTAGCGCTGCACCACATCATCCGGGTCCACCACGTTGCCGCGGCTCTTGGACATCTTTTCCGAATCGGCACCCAGGATCATGCCCTGGTTGAAGAGCCGGTCCATCGGTTCATCGAAGTCCACCACGCCCAGATCGCGCAGGGCCTTGGTGAAGAACCGCGTGTAGAGCAGGTGCATGGTGGCATGCTCGATGCCACCGGTGTACTGATCCACAGGCAGCCAGTAGTCCCCGGCCTCGCGGCTCCAGGGACGCGCGTCGCGGGTTAGGGGCTCGCCGTCGCCCCAGTAGGGGGCCACGTAGGCGTACTGATACCACGACGAGCACATGAAGGTGTCCATCGTATCGGTTTCGCGCCTGGCCTCCCGGCCGCACTGCGGGCATTCCGTGTTCAGGAACGACGGCGTATGCAGCAGGGCGTTCTCGCCCGAGGGCTGGAATTCGGTCTTCTCGGGCAGGCACACGGGAAGCCGGTCGTAGGGTATCGGCACCGTCCCGCAATCGTCGCAATAGACAATCGGAATGGGCGTGCCCCACATGCGCTGGCGGGAAATGAGCCAGTCGTGCAGCCGGTAGTTGACCTGAGCGCGGCCCTTGCCGGTTTCCTCCAGCCAGGCAATGACCTTGTCCGCGGCCCCCACAACCGGGGTACCGTCGAACTCGCCACTGTTCATCATCGCTCCGTCTTCCTTGGAGGGCCAGGCCTCGGTCAGGGGGCCCGTGGCCCCATCCGGACCCGAAATCACCCGCACGATGTCCAGGCCAAACTGCTCGGCGAAGGCAAAGTCGCGCTCGTCGTGGCCGGGCACGGCCATGATGGCACCCGTGCCGTAGCCCAGCATCACGTAGTCCGCGATCCAAATCGGAATGCGGGCGCCGTTGACGGGGTTGACGGCATACGCCCCCGTGAACTCGCCGGTCTTATCCCGGCCGATGTCCGTGCGGACGGCTTCGTTCAGGCGCGCAGAGTTCTCCACATAGGCCTCGACCGCGGCCTGCCGGTCATCGGTCGTAATTTGGGAGACCAGCGGATGCTCGGGAGCCAGCACCATGAATGTGGCGCCCCACAGCGTGTCCGGCCGCGTTGTGAAGATCTCGATGGGCTTGCCGTCCTCCGTATGGAAGGCCACCTGGGCGCCCGTACTGCGGCCGATCCAGTTGGTCTGCATGATCTTGACCGGATCGGGCCACTCGATGTTCTCGAGATCGGCCAGCAGTTCGTCCGCGTAGTTGGTGATGCGGAACTTCCACTGCTCCAGCTCCTTCTGGATGACCGGGGTGCCGCACCGCTCACAGTGCTTGTCCTCGCCCCACACCTGTTCGCGGGCCAGGGTGGTGTTGCAGTTGGGGCACCAGTCCACGGGAGCCTTCTCGCGGTAGGCGAGGTCGGCTTCCAGCAGGCGCAGGAAGAACCACTGCGACCACTTGTAGTACCCGGGCTCGCAGGTGACCGCCTCGCGGTCCCAGGCCCACATCGCGCCCATCTGCCGCAGCTGGCGGCGCATGTTGTCGATGTTGTCGTAGGTCCAAATCCGCGGGTTGATGCCGTGGGCGATGGCCGCGTTCTCCGCCGGCAGGCCGAAGGCGTCAAACCCTATCGGGAAGAAGACGTTGGCCCCCTGCATGCGCCGGTAGCGGGCCGCCGTATCGCTGGGGGTCATGGCGTACCAATGCCCCACGTGCAGGTCCCCGGAAGGGTAGGGGAGCATGGTCAGCGCGTACCACTTGGGCCGGTCGGGATCCTCCACGGTGCGGTACAAGCCCAACCGTTCCCACTCCTGCTGCCACTTGGCCTCAATGGCCGATGGGTTGTAGCGGAGAATATCGGTAGACATGTGATTCGCCTGAGGAAGGCCCTTGTGGCTAGTGGATACAGTCCGCCAAGTATAAAGAAACTTGGTGCCTATACAGCCAAACCTCGGTGTTCTGCATCGGGGCCGCGGCCTGCAAAGACCATTGTGTTCCTGACTGTAAGGACCACTGTCCCAACCGCAAACAGGCGCATAATCCCCCATTGGAACCGCAATACGGTCTGTACTCCGGTCACGGACAGGAAGGCACAATCCCTGCCGACATCCCTATCTCGCACGGTGCCCGGTCCATAACCGAAAACACAACTGACCTGTACTGGGGACGGCAACAATTCCGGACGGGAGAAGCACTCTCTACCGGCTCGCAACTGCTCGGTACCGTAGCCGAACGGTTGCATCCTTGGGACGATGAATGATGTGTGGTGGAGACAGTTACCGCAGCGGTGGCGTTCCAGGTGGGGCGTAAAGCCAACCGCGATTGACGGCGAAGGTTTTGAGTGGATTCTGAATGCTGCTTTTGCTCACGCCATCGGGCAGCAGCAACAACCAATGGTACGGGTTGTCGGGAAGCGGGTCCGGTGTGGCTCGGAGGTTCAGTTGGGCTATCTCGTTCATCGAGACACCGATGGTACCCATGGTAGGCGGCCGACCGCCGCAGTGTCGCTCGTAAGCATCCTGGGCCGAGTACCCGGAACTGGACAGTTCCACTGAAATGGCGCGTTCCCCGGTTTCCGGGTCCGTGTCAATGCGGAACAGACCCTTTTGGGCTTTGCCGTTTTTGACCACCAGTGGGTTGGCCTGCCGCAGCAAAATCCGGTTGGGACGTGTCTGTGAAGAGGCCTCTCCTCTAGTCGTCATGCCGCCGATTTATCAAGACCGGCCTGTAGGGTGTCCCATCCCTGCCCATTCATGGGCAGTTCGGTTTCAACGGTTTGCAAGATACGCGGATCGTACCGGCACCATTCCATACCGGAACCGTCGGAGCGCACGTCAAGACTGTGTTCAATGGCACCCCGCTCCCAGCTGATGCTGACCCCGCCGTCAGAGGTAGGGCAGATGTCGGGTATGCCAAGGCTGGCGCGCCAATACTTTTTGAGCCAATCAGCGGTCAGATCAAGGAGAGCAGGTTCCGGCGTAATGCTGCCTGGACCATCCCACTCCGGCCCCACCTGTTTCAATTCGCTCATCTGCTTGATGATCGCCGCATGAGCGGTTCTCACCGCCGAGCCCGAGACTTCCGTGTCGCGTAGAGTCTGAGGCTGCGTGGGGGGTCGCCAAGTTCCAGCTTGTGGTCCAGACCGACGCACACCGAACTTCAACTGTGGCGTCACACCCCTCGGCTGGATGTGGGTGCGGTTCAGAACCCGTACACTTCTTACATTCACCATTGCGACGTCTGCTCCGTGCCTCCACGCCAAGCTTGGCGTGGAGTATACACCACCACTAATCGGCACTGTCCTTGCAATTGGCACTCCATGAGCGAGATGATCAGGCGCGATTCCCAACGAATTTGGTGCCACAGCTCCGACGTATACGGGTCCGGCTACAGGAAGTGACTCACCCCGGCAGTACGGATGCTCCATGCCGTCTTCAAGCGGCCGGTCTCAAAAAGGTGTGCACAAGCCGTTCACCACTTGCACCTTCTCATCAGACAAGGGTGATCCGGCTGGCGTGTGCACTGGACAGAAATCCGACACGTCCACACAATTGGGAAACGTTGGTTCAGCGCGGGGCGCGGTCAAGCTGGTTGCCAGATTGGATGCAGTTCCTTCATTCTCTCGACCGGTCGTCTCGCAGGGGTGGAATGGGAACCAGAGACCCGGAATCCTGCCGGACATCGTTTGGGGACGGTCTCTTATGCAAGCATCAGTCGCTCACCCTTGGGTTCGGGTCTCGCGTCGCCGTGCTCACGGGCTGTATCGATCCACAGTGCGATGGCTTCCTGGGCGTGCCTGAGGGCAGCTTCCTGAGTGGGACCATGCGCCATGCACCCGGGCAGTTCGGGCACCTCGGCCATGTAAGTTCCGTCTTCGTTGCTCCAGTAGAGAATGATCTCGTATTTGTACATCAGTCCTGCAACTCCAGTTTGTGTTTCAGGATGATGCGATGTACCAGCCGAACCTGTTGAGGCATCGCATGACTCCCATCGCACTGCAGAATGGCTCGTTCCAAGACATCGGGCTTCCTGAAGATGAGATGCCATCCGCGAATCCACTCGATGAAGCCAGCCGCAGGAGTAGGTTCCTCAAGTCATGGAAGCGTACATTCGTATCCGAACGACCACTGAGATTTGTGCGAAGTAGATGCTCGCTGCGCACAACCATGCCTCCGGTAGGGTCTTCTCACAAACTCCAAACGCCTGCGAGACCGTGCTGCTCCAGGATGGCTGAGAGGTCGGTCCTGGCCATGTCGTCGGCGAAAGCACTGTCACGGAAGACAACGCTGCTGTCACTGACAGGGGCGAGCTCGTGACCCCAGTCGGCGATACCAAGGGCTGGCAACGCGATGACCTCCCAGGCCGTAGTCGTCTCTTCTCGGGCGCGCAGCGGTACGGAGTCGGCGGTCAGAAGGGCAACGAAATTGGCCGGGGACGGAGCAGACATGGTGGAACGGCACTGGACGACCTAAGGCTGACCATGTTGTAGCACACACTGATCCGACGGACATCAAGCCGTCACATGGGGTGTCCTGTGATGCAGGACACTCAGACAGGCAGGGCACGGGTTTTGACATCATGTATCGTTGAATGATACTCTCTGAAGGACGTGCATATACGGTAGAGAGTCAGTCGCCGAAGGACTGTATATGCCGACTGTAGTGGTGGAAGGCCAGTTCCGTTTTGTTGTGAACACCAGGGAGAACAGTTTTGAACCGCCCCACGTACACGTCTGGGTGGGCAACCAAGACGTATGCCGCGTGGAACTCAACGGGGGAACCTTCATAGAGCCGCCTCCAGCTGGAACCGTTAGGAACATCATGAAGATCTATACAAAACACGCAGAGGAAATCAGAAAGGTGTGGGATGCCATTCACGGGAGGTGGGAGACGATGAAAGCCGTTCTAGTCAACAATGCCTATCGGATGATGACGGTCGCCAATCCGTTGGAGGATTCCATCGAAATCGGCTTTGCAGATGGAGCCAGAGGATGTATTCCCTACAAGGACATCCCCGAGATTGAGGAGCGCGCGGCGTTGTCCAGTCTGGCGTTGCCGAATCCGTACGAAATGGTTCTGGGTACAGTCGGCGGTGAGATGGTCGAGATTCCGTGGGACTTCGCCCGTCACTACTGTGATGCTTCCTATCGGCCCGCGATCGAGGCCATCGCCCTACAAGGTAGGCGGACCCTCGGTGAACGCATCCGGGGCTTTCGCAAGTCCGCGGGCTTGACGCAGGCGACACTCGCTCAGGCAGCCAACATAGGGCGGGTGACCCTAGTGCGATTGGAGAAGGGAGAGCAGTCGCCTCGGTTCAAGACCCTTGATGCGATCGCCAGAGCCTTGGGCCGACACGTCACCGATCTGTTGATGGAACCGGAGTCAGTGTTCCTATCGGCAACCCAATACCGTGGAGTGACAACCAAGCCGTCCGACCATGGTACGGTCCAGGTAGAAACGGCAGTGAACAGTTGACTCCCGTCGGATGGAGTGCCGCCGACCATTCGATGCTTGGCGACCCGTGTGTGCACTCAACCCGCTTCGCTCATAGCTCAGCTCCCAATTTCCGAGACCAAGGCTTGACGCTCAACACGGTTGCTGAACAGTTGCTTCGAACTTTCCCCAACTAAACAAGCAGCATGAATGTTGAAAGCGGCATGCTGACAACGTGCGGTGCATCCTCGGTTGGAGTGTCGTTTTGGGTAATGAGCAACCCGAAGGGGGCACGGTTGGCCGACTTCTCCACAAACGATCTGAGGCCTAAGGTGTCCCGAACCGGATCAATGCGTCGCTGGTACTTCACCTCGACCGGCAACCGCCGGTCACCAACGGTGAAGACGAAGTCAACCTCCCGGTCCTTGCCCCGCTCCGGCTGGTGAGCAATATCCAAGCCGGGAATGCTTGAGGCGGTGGCGCCGAGCGTACTCTCGGCAATATGACCGGCCATTGTGCTCAGCTCCGGACTTGCTGCCAATGCCTCCGGGGCCAGTGGGATTTGCTCCTGGAGCCAGCTGGCCCGGAGGCTGTGGTCAACCAAGCATAGTTTGGGACTGCCCCGGCGTCGCTTGAGACGCAGTTCCAGAGGTGGTATTAGGTGCAGCAGCATAGTGTCGGCGAGGAACCGCAGGTAGTTTGCAACCCTCTGGCGCCCCACGTCGGCATCCATGGACAACCGAACCTCGTCGGCGAGCAAATCGTAGGAAGGGGTTAACCCGGCATAGCGGCAGGCTAGCCTGAAGAGCTCCTCCAGGAGAAAGGCATCGCGACGACGACCGCGGTTCCCCAATCGCAGGTCATGCTGAATCACCCGCTGGATGACGGTTTCGTTCAATTGATCGGACAGCAGAGGCCAGTCAACCTCGGCACGGTTGTGGGCCATGGGGTATCCGCCGCGTTCCGAGAAGTGCCGGAAGGCCTGGTCGCGAAATCTGCAGCAGATGCGTCCGTGTTCCGCGAGCTCCTGCCAGAATTCCTTGTGCAGCAGATGCCCCAGACCATTGTCAGGCAGAAACGGATCAGGATGGTCCAACCGGTGAAACTTGCCGATCTCGGTGAGCGAAAGGGTACCGGCTTCCACAGTGTGGATACGTCCGGCCAGACTGTCCCTCCCCCTTTCAATGCGCAGGGCGGAACTCCCAGTCACGAGAACTTTGATCCCGACGGTGTCCACCAGAAACTTGAGCTGTGCGCTCCAGTTGTCCAGGTTCTGCATTTCGTCAAGAAACAGGTAGGCTTTGTGACCCTGCCAGTCCAGCGCATTGAAGCGGTCGGTGGCAATGTTTTCTTCAAACCAGTAGGCGATGCGAAGGATGGGATCGATCAGCTGGTCGGTAGAGGCCAGTTCGTCGAACTGAACCCGCAAAATGCTGGTAGGGAGAACTCCTTCGTCCAGCAAATCGGCGATGAGCTGCAACTGGATGGTGGTCTTGCCCACTTGGCGCGGTCCGCGCACTGCCACGATTGGTGCTATGTCGGCATCGAGGCGGCGTCGTACCCGGCCTACCAAGTGACGACGGGTGAAGGGCATCCGAGCAGCAGGTTGGTCCATCCACCAAGGGTTGAGTCGGTGGAGGTCGGCAATCAGCTCCGATGGGATACTGGTCGGGGCGGCAGCGGGAACTGATGTGTTCATGATGTAATTATCCGTGACTGTTCGGCAACGCGGGCTGGGCACGGGTCTCGGTCGTTTTGGCCATGACACACCCTCCTGTATCTGCAATTTTGACGATGTCCATGGCCGCAGGGTGTGACCAAGGCCGCTCGCGCATCTCCCCGGTGCAATGACCAGAGCGGCTTAGCGACTGCGCACCACCAGTTCCGGCACCGTCAAGTCTCATTGCACCATTAAGGCAGTCTCTCTCTCGGATCTCTGATGATGGAAAACGAAAGCAACAAGGACAATCGAACCTTGGAACGGGACTACCCTACGGCAGGCAGCCAGGAAAGTCCTGCAGCCTTCCCCATTGAAACCATGACACCGAGCGCCTTCATCGACAAGTGGCGCGGGTCGCAGCTGAAGGAACGATCGGGCAGCCAAGAGCACTTCCTCGACCTGTGCCGGCTGCTGGGCGAACCCACACCGGCCGAAGCCGACCCCACAGGCCGGACCTACTGCTTTGAGCGCGGCGCTCGCAAGGACTCCGGCAGAGCGGGTTGGGCCGACGTGTGGAAACGGGGCCACTTCGCATGGGAATACAAGGGCAAACACGCCAACCTCGACGTGGCCTTTGATCAACTACGGCAGTACGCCCTGGCCCTGGAAAATCCGCCCCTGCTGATCGTGTCGGACATGGAACGGTTCCGCATCCGCACCAACTGGACCAACAGCGTCAGCAAGACCCACGAGTTCGGACTGGAGGACCTGGGCCGCGCCGAAGTGCGGAACCTGCTCAAGTGGGCGATGTCGGCTCCCGAACGCCTGCAGCCGGGCATCACCCGCCAGACCCTTACCGAGCAAACCGCAACGACATTCGCCAACCTGGCCCAAACCTTGCGGCAGCGCGGGGAAGATCCCCGGGTGGTGGCCCAGTTCGTGAACCGGCTCGTGTTCTGCATGTTCGCCGAGGACGTGGACCTGTTGCCGGACAACATGTTCACGCGCATGCTGGAACAATCGGCCCAAGCTCCCAATGACTTCGTCTTGAACGCACAGCAACTCTTCCAGGCAATGGCAGTGGGCAGCAAGGTAGGCTTTGAATCGGTGGCGTGGTTCAACGGCGGGTTGTTCGACGACGATACCGCCTTGCCCCTGAAGAAAGCCGAAATCGCCACGGTGCTGGAAACAGCCACCCTCGACTGGGCGGACATCGACCCTGCCATCCTGGGTACCCTGTTCGAGCGCGGCCTCGATCCCGACAAGCGTTCCCAACTGGGAGCGCACTACACGGATCGCGACATGATCATGCGGATCATCGAGCCAGTGATCACTGCCCCCTGGCTGGCGGAGTGGGAAACAACCAGGAAGGACATTGAGCAACACCTGGCGCGGGCAGAAACGGCCAAGACGGCATCGACCCGCAACCGTCGCCGCGGGCAGGCGGACAGTGCACTCAACACCTTTCTGGAACGCCTCAGGAGGTTCACGGTCCTGGATCCGGCGTGCGGATCAGGCAATTTCCTCTATCTGGCCCTCAATACACTCAAGGATCTGGAACACCTCGTGCAACTGGAGGCGGAAGCCTTGGGGCTGGCACCGGGACTGCGCTTTATCGGACCCCAAAATGTCACGGGCATTGAGATCAATCCCTATGCTGCCGAACTGGCCCGTGTCTCGGTGTGGATCGGGGAGATACAGTGGATGCGACGCAATGGCTTCGCTGTCTCCACCAACCCCATCCTGAAGCCCCTCGACACCATTGAGTGTCGTGATGCACTTATGAACCCGGACGGAACCGAAAGCAAGTGGCCCGAGGCAGACGTGATTGTGGGTAATCCTCCGTTTCTGGGTGCTTTCCTCATGCGCAGCCGACTCGGAGATGACTATGTTGATGGCCTACGCCATCTGTACAGGGGGCGAGCTTCCGGGGGTGCCGATCTGGTTTGCTATTGGTTCGCCAAGTCTGCCCAAGCGTTGGCGGAAGACAGGACCCTACGAACCGGATTGGTCGCGACCAATTCGATACGGGACGGCCGCAATCGGGAGATCCTGGATCGAGTTGCAGAAAAGGCGACCATTTTCCACGCTTGGTCCGACGAGCCCTGGTTCCAGGACGGTGCAGCCGTTCGCGTCTCACAAGTATGCTTCGCCAACCATTCCGATAGAGCGGCGCATGGCCGTACGTTGGATGGCTTGCCTGTACCCACCATCCATGCGGACTTGACTGCCGGTACTCTTGACTTCACGCGAACTAACGGACTGATGAGCAACGTTGGTGTTTCGTTTCGGGGAAACGCTAAGGCAGGAGACTTCGACGTTTCAGGGGACGATGCACGGGAGTGGTTGCAACTTCCTGCCAACCCCAATGGCAGGGCAAACTCGGACGTGTTGAAGCCTCTGGTCAACGGAGCCGACCTGATGGGACGGTCGTCTGACCGCTGGATCATTGACTTCGGCGCCTCCATGAGCGAATCGGAGGCGGCATTCTACGAAGCACCATTTGCCCATGTCTTGGAGCACATCAAACCAGTGCGGATAAACAACCGCGATGCACGTCGTAGAGAGCACTGGTGGATCCATGGTAGAGCCCGCCCGGCAATGTGGCGGTCAATTCGGGATCTTCCACGTTTCATCGTTACTCCGGAGACTTCCCCGCACAGGGTGTTCGCCTGGTTGAACAGAGGTACTTGTCCAGACAATCAGTTGGTTGTCATCGCGCGCGATGACGACACAATTTTCGGTATTCTTCACAGTCGCTTCCACGAAGCCTGGTCGTTGCACATGGCATCGTGGATGGGGAAGGGCAACGATCCCCGCTACACTACGACTACAACCTTTCAGACATTCCCATTCCCAGCGAGATTGGGACCTGATGTTCCAACCACCGACTACGCCTCTAATCCACGAGCGATTGCGATCGCGGATGCTGCCAAGAACCTGGTCACGCTCCGCAACCGCTGGCTGAACCCTCCCGAATGGGTGGAGTGGGTTGAAGAACCTGTGCCTGGCTACCCCAAACGGCCGGTTCCGCGCGATGCCGAAGCCGCCGCTGCTTTGAAACAACGGACCTTGACCAAGCTCTACAACGGACGGCCCGCGTGGCTGTCCCATGCCCACGAAGCCTTGGATGCCACGGTCGCGGAGGCCTATGGATGGCCTACCCACATCTCGGAGGACGATGCGCTTGCGGCACTTCTGGCCCTCAATCTGGAACGCTCCAAAGCGGAGACGCGGTGAGAAACTTCGGGTACCTCCCAATTGAAACACCTCCAGCTCAACTGTGGAATAGTGACTGCCAGTCGCGGATTCGTTGGCATGTTATGAACCTACAACAGACCCCAGCCATCGGATTCTGTAGACAGTGTCTGCAGAATCCGGACACACAGGTGATCCAGATGTCAGTTGTCAAATGATTGGCAGGAGGACTGTCTACCGAGCTGCCTCACCGAACCTGCAGCCAACCACTCGAGGACCTCAAACCCCATGATTGGCACGGGCCTTGTCTGCATCCTGACTCGGAGTCATAGCTTGGTGATGAGCCTTGGCAAGAACCCCTCTACTGAAGTTGTATCACTCTGCCATGGGCAGGGTGCCAGTATCCACAGGGCCAATCCCCGCTGGTGTAGGCGAAGCATCCTCGCCCCACCGACACCCAGTTACCGACCCGGAAGTTCAGGATTCCTGCAACCTCGCCACTGGCAGGGCTTCGTCGGACAGCAAGCAACCACCTCGCTGTTTGGGTTGAGCAGCCCCCCACGCATCTGCCACAACGAAACGATCGTTTCGTTGTGATGTACATTAGGCAACGATCGTTTCTTAACCCACTGTGTAGGAATAGGGAGCTTCCCACCTGTGACTCGTCAAACAGGGCGATACCACATCACCCGTACCGCAGGAGAAGAGGTGCGTGCGTTTGTGCCCTTCCCGCTACCTCCGACCGATCCTCCATTGAGGATGGACAGTCCGACATCCGACATCCATACGGCCGCCATGACGGAACTGGCCCGTCTCGCGGTCGCGGGTTCGGTAGTACCGAGCCCAAACTGGTTCCTCTACGGATTCGTCCGCAAGGAGGCGGTGGTCACGTCGCAGATCGAAGGGACACAGGCAACGCTCCGGGACATTGTTGTGTTCGAAGCCACCAGCCACAGTGACCGCCCGGACGATGTACATGAAGTCTGCAACTACGTGGCTGCCCTGGAATATGTCCGCGCCCAAGTTGCGGATCCGAATGGACTGCCGCTCAGCATCCGCTTGTTGTGCGAGGCACACCGCATTCTGATGGCCGGGGTTCGCGGCAAAAGCAAACAGCCGGGTGAAGTCCGCCGTTCACAGAACTGGATTGGTGGCAGCCGTCCCGGCAACGCCCATTTCGTACCACCGCCACCGGACGAGGTAGCCGACGCACTCGGCACTCTGGAGAGATGGTTTCATGAGGAGAATGACCTACCACCTCTCGTGAGGATCGGTCTGGCACATGTGCAGTTTGAGACGATCCATCCATTCCTGGACGGCAACGGACGCATCGGCCGGCTGTTGATTGCCTTGCTACTGGAGCATTGGGGCCTGCTCGACCAGCCCCTGCTCTACCTCAGTTTGGCCTTGAAACGAAACCAGGAAGAATACTACGCACGTTTGGATGCCGTGCGCCGTCTTGGAGACTGGGAAGGTTGGATCCAGTTTTTTCTCGGCTGTGTGCAGACAGCCGCCGCTGACGGCGTGCGTGTCGCTCAGGCTCTCCACGCGTTGGTTGGACGTGACTGTAACCGTCTGCTCGCCCATGGCCGTCCGACCGTCGCGGCCATTCAGCTGCTTGATCTCTTGCCATCCAATCCGATCGTCACTGTCCCCAGTGCTTCAAAGCTACTTGGTCTGACGGCGCCACCAGCCAGCAAGGCGGTAAGCCTGTTGGAAAACCTTGACATATTGCGCGAGATCACGGGCAAGCGGCGCGGCCGGGCCTACGAGTACCAAGAGTACTTGCAGGTTCTGACAGAAGACGAACTGTGAGCCAAAAGGCAATCTGACTGTAACCGCGACTATTGCAGCCCCAGTGCATCCGGGTGCTTACCGCGTTCTGACCAGGGTGAATATGGCAACAGCGACGCGTTCGCTCAGGCTTGCTTGAAGGAAATTGGCAATGACGATGTCGGCCTTGTTCAACCAAGTGGCCGCCGTCTGAGCGGTGAAAATCTTCAGGGGATTGTAGTCTGCATTGTGGCGTTCGTTCTGGAGGTCGCGCAAGAGGTCGGCGAAGACTTGCACGTTGGCGGAAAAGCGGGACCGGTTCTGTTGAAGTTGAGAGCGAGCCTGGTTGTGGTTCAGGCCACGGTATATCCGAACCCAGGCCTCGGCAGTCAGTGAATCGTAGACGGGACCGGCCAGCACATCGGCGTTGCTGGCGGCAAGGGCATGGAACACTGCGTAGCACTGCAACGAGAGGTTAGGGTGGCTGTTGCGCCCGGCGTCGCCGCTCGTGGGAGCGGGCGGCGGCCGCATTGCGGGCCGCGCGGCCTTGCAGGCGCGCCAGGACCTCCGCCAGCCTTCGCCGTCCGTCCCGCAGCAGGCTGCGAAACAGGGCCAGCACGACCTCCAGGGCCTCCGCCACCTGGTACAGTGTCAGGCCGGGCCGTTTTTTTTGAGTGCCAGCTTGCCCTGCAGCAGGAAGAAGTGCAGGAGCAGGCACAGGGTCATGTGGCGATGCCAGCCCTGCCAGTTGCGGCCCTCGTAGTCGCCCAGGCCCAGCAGTTGCTTGCCCTCCTGGAAGCAGGTCTCGATGGCCCAGCGCGTACCGGTCAGGCGCGCCAGACGGGCCGGCTGGACCCGGTGCGGCGCATGGCACAGGAACACCCGGGCCCGGTCGGCGCCGGGTGGGCGGCGCAGCACCAGCCAGACGTCGGGGCCCGGCAGGCCGCCGCGGGAGGCGACCCCCCGCCGGATGGCGAAGTCGGCGTA
>MPMO01000064.1 GCA_002238555.1 Caldilineaceae bacterium bin34 | reverse complement strand
CGGGTGCGTTCCGCAACTGCGTGAACCGCTGGCCCAGCGTGAAGAAGGTCGGACTGCCGGGACCATCTCCCAGCTTGCCGAACGCCTTCCACATGCGGTAGTCGCGCTCGTGCCCGGCCAGCACATGATTCCATGCAAACCGGCAGGCTCCGGCCCGTTGTTCAAGGTACTGGCCGTTCGCGGCCGTGCCGGGATACAGACGCACGCGCAGCGTCCGTATGACGGTCCGGGGCTCTTGCGTTGTGGACTTCGGGGTGCTGGTCATGGTGCCATCTTCACCGTGTCCGGTTGAGGACCCGGTTCGCAGTCGGGTCCTCTCTTTCACAGTAATTACAGCACAAGAGTTCTACTGTCAACTATTGGATATAAGCCCCGTTGCTTTCGGGAGGCTTCGGCTCGGCCATTGGCCAATTGTGTTGAAGCCCATGCACCCACTTGGAAACCACATCCTGGGTTGTTGCCTTGGAAGCGAAGCCCGCCAGTCCAGTGCTGCCGTTGGATTAGCCGGAGACTGCTGAATTCCCCGGCCTCTGGCAGAACCCGACGGCGGCCGCGGCATAGAGCAGGGCGATTCGCTCCAGTTCCGAGACGGGAACCTCCTCGTTCACCGTGTGGGCTCCCAGGGCGTCCGGGCCGTGGGTGACGGCCGGAATACCCACCTCCGCGGTGTAGATGTTGCCGTCGTCGATGAACAGTTTTGGGCCGTCGGGCAGCGGACGGCCGACGAGTTCGGTGTGGACCTCCTGCACCACCTGCACGATCGGGTGATCCGCCGGCAAATGGAAAGTGTCTCCCTGCTGCTCCCATTCCAAGGCGGTGGCGGTTCCGTGCCGGGCATCAAGGCCGGTCAGGACTCCCTCAATTTGGCGGCGCGCGTCCGCACCGGCTCCGGGCTGTAGCCAGCGGCGCGTACCCTCGACGATACAGGTTTGGGGGGACTGGTTGTAAATCTCCCCTGTCTGCACCTTGCCGATGAACAGGGATTCGCGCCCGGCGGGGGATTCCTCCGGACTGTCCGGCAGGGGCAGGTTTCTGAGTTGGCCGACCAGATCCAGGCCGGCCCCAATCACGTCCGGTGTCTCGGGATCCGTATGGATTTCATGGCTGGGCGGTTGTACGCGGTTGATGTCGATGCGGAAGATGGCCATGCCGCGCCCGGCCGTGGGCAGCCAGGCGGCCTGGTATTCGGGCAGCAGGACCGCGTCCCCGTGGATGCCGGCGCGGCACAGGGCCACAACCTGGCGTTTGTCTCCCCACGGCCCTTCATGGTGGTCGTGTCCGGTCAATAGCACCGAGCCGCGGGCCGGCAGGTCCAGTTCCCGCAGCATGCGCAGGGCCTCGACCGCGGCCGCGGTGCCGCCCTTCATGTCCGAGGCGCCCGTCCCGTACAGCGTGCCGTCCTCAATGCGCGGTGGTTTGAAGGGTAGGTGTACCGTGTCCAGGTGGCAGTCGAACTGAAGCACCGGTCCCGGTTTGCCCGAGTGCAGCCAGGCCACGACGGCCGGGGCGGACGGCCAATCCGCGTCCTCCCTGGACACGTCAAGGCCGGCCTCGGCCAGGATGTCCGCCAACACGGTCAGTGCCGCACCGGCATCCCGGGTGGGGCTGTGGACTTCCATTAGGCGGACGGCGGTCTCCAGCAGGCGTTCACGGTGGAGATAGGGACGGAGAAGCGGCAGGATTGGAGCTGAACCGTGCATGGATCCTCTGATGATTGTTCTCTGTGGAAGGTGGAGGCGGAATGGTGATATGGTGATCTGAACAACAGTCTGGATTCTAGATTCGGTTCGCAACCGCCGTACGGCGGTGCGGATCCCCAGGTGCCACCAACCGTCGGCTGTAGGCCCTCAAGGAAATTTCATGTCCAACTTGCCACAAGGCGAACTCTGCAGCGTCTACTCCTTTGCCCAAGGGGAGGATCCAATCGGCTCCGCCACCCCGTTCAAGCGATGTCTGCTTGTGGAACTGCCTACGCCCTGGGACCGCGATGTCTGGTCAACGTCCGACACAACCAAGGCCATCAAAAAGATGGCCGGGATGGCGAGCCGGCCCGGCGATGCAGTACGGCTGCTTGCCTTCCAGCCGGATCCAAACCCGGACCCGGCCCGGGTGGGATTGTCGCGGGTGTTTGTCTACCGGAGGCCGGAATCGACCGACGGTTTTTCCACCTATGCCAAGCGGGAGTACCTGGTTCCCTCCGGGGAGCTGCTTACCGTGCTGCCCGAACTGCTGCAGGAACCCGCGCCCGATTCCCTGCCGGCCGGCGTGCAGGAACTGGGCGGGCAAACCCGGGACATTTTCCTATGCACCCATGCCGACCGGGATGTCTGCTGCGGTCGGTTCGGGAAGGAGTTGCTCGAAACCCTGCAGACGTCGGACCAGGTTCGCAGCCAGCCGGATCTGAGGCTGTGGCGCGTGTCCCATCTGGGAGGGCACCGCCTGGCGCCAACCCTGATGGACATGCCCAACGGCATGGCCTTCGGCCATCTGACCGCGGACACGGCGTTGTCCCTGCTGGAGCGGAACGGGAATCTGGAGGCTGTGCTCCGCTGTTACCGCGGCTGGAGCGGAATGGAGCCGATGGCTCAGATCGCGGAACGGGCCGTATGGCGCGAGACCGGCTGGCAGTGGACCGAATATCATCGCCAGGCTTCCGTGCTGGCCCGCAACGAGGACAAGTCGGGCACCGTGCGCATCGACTGGGCCGCGCCGGATGGAGGAGCCAGTGGCAGTTGGGAAGTTTCGATCGAGCATCGGGACCAGGTGCACACCCTCAACAACTCCTTCACGGAGAAGTACTTCTACATCGATCGTTTCGAGGTAACGGGCACAGTTTCCGTTTAGTCGTCGTACGGAGCCCGACCGGCTCGGGCTGCCCGTGGGGCCGGAGTGTGGTTGAGGGTCACATTGACCAGCTGAACCGACCTGGTCGACCAACCTGGTGAACTCGTCCGCCCGGACGGCCAGAATACAGTGATGCGCAGCAGCCGGCTGGGAGAATGCTCCGCCGGTCCGCCAATCGCCGCAGGCAAGGGGCACAAGGCTCCCCAGGGCCAATGACGTAACCAGCGAACATGCAAGTGCGGATGCATCACCTAGCATCGGTAAACCACCTGTTCTCACCAGGGGCTGTCTGCAAAGTCTCGGGCCCGCGGGTAGGAGGTGCTTCGAGCAAGCGGCAGGAATCATTCCAGGGAACTTGAACGCGAGTGGCCAGCTGTAGGTTGATTCAACAAAACCCGACTTCTTCCGACGCGGCCGCGGTGCCCGGTTCCGGCCCGAAAGAACAAAACTTGCCAATTTGGCGGTGGTGCCCAGGCTCAAGTAAAGGAGCTCCAATGACTGTTGTGTACAAGGTGTTGGCAGTCCTTGCCATGACCGCGCTGATCCCGGTGGGGCTGTTGCCGGCAGTGCCTGTGTTGGCTGCCGAGCCACTCAATGCATGTGCCAACCGGGAAGACTTCAGATTTGTGGTGACCATCACCAACGTTTCGGATCAAAGCGACACACCCACGCCTTTCGCTCCCGGTGTCTGGGCCTTGTCCGACAAGCCAGGTCCGCTCTTCGTGCCCGGTGCCCATCCCGGCATCCTGTTTTGGGATTTCGATCCCATCAAGACTCCCGGCCTTGAAGACCTGGCGGAAGACGGCAATCCCGGCGTGACAGCCGCCACGCTGGCGGAACACGGCGTCAAGCACGGTGTGTTCAACAGACCTGTTGGTGCTGAAGGCCCCGGGCCCTTGCTGCCGGGTGCCAGCTATTCCTTCATCGTGGATGCCAGTGCCGCCCCCAGGAACCTGACATTCGCCTTGATGTTCGTGCAGTCCAACGACTGGTTCGTCGGCACGGACGAGGTTGGCATCTCCCTCGAAAGCCCGATGCGTGGCGCGATTTTGGGAGGCGACATCACCGATCAGCTCTATCTGTGGGATGCCGGCACCGAGGAGGACGAGCCCGTGGGCGAGGGCCCCAACCAGGCTCCGCGCCAATCCGGTGCGAACACCGGCCCCGAGGATGACGACAACACCGTGCGTCTGGTGTCGGGTCCGGACGCGCCGGCCGTGTCCGATCTGGTCAGCGTGTCCATCCGCCGGGCCTTCGACACGGTGTTCGACGTTACGGTCGAGAACACGTCCGGATCGGCCATGGTCACAACGCCGTTTGCGCCCGGGGTCTTTGCCGTGCACACGGATCCGGCCACCACCTATATGGAAGGGCATCCCCAGCTCTTCAAGGAAGGGCAGCCGAACCTGTACAACGGCCTGGAGGCCTTGGCCGAGGATGGCAATCCCGGTCCCTTGCACGAGTTCATTTCCACTGGCGGCGGCATGAGCGACGAGCCGGTGGCCGGCTCCTACGGCGTGTTCAATACTCCGGCGGGCACCGATGCCCCCGGACCGCTGCTGCCGGGCGAGTCCTACCACTTCACTGTCCGGGCCAGCCCTCTTGCCCCCCACCTGTCGCTGTCGTTCATGTTCGTCCAGTCCAACGACTGGTTCGTCGCGACCGCGGATGACGGCATGGTCCTGTTTGACATCGACGGGAACCCCGTGTCGGGCAACGTGCCGGTGTATCTGTGGGATGCCGGCACCGAGGAGGACGAGCCTGTGGGCGAGGGTCCCAACCAGGCTCCGCGCCAATCCGGTGCGAACACCGGCCCCGAGGATGACGACAACACCGTGCGCCTGGTTGACGACATGGATGCGGACCAACTGGTTGCCGTGACCGTCACACCGCGACAGGCTCGGCATTTCCAGGTGTCGATCACCAACGTTTCAGCCGATCGGCCGATTGCGCCCGGCGTGGTCGTCCCGCACTGTGCTTGCGATCCGCTCTTCACGGAGGACCGGCCGGATCGGGGCCAGGGTCTGGAGAGTCTGGCCGAGGACGGCAATCCTTCCGGACTGGCGGAAGTGCTAGCGCTGCAGGCCTTGCCGGTCCAGGTGCTGAATACCCCTGTAGGGGCGGATGCGCCCGGCCCCCTGCTGCCCGGCCAGACCTACCAAACCACCGTGTTCCTGGAACCCTCGGAGCCGAACCTTTCGTTGGCGTTCATGTATGTGTTGTCCAATGATCTGTTCCTTGGTTCCCCTGCGGGGGGCATCATGCTGTGGGACGAGATGGGCAATCCGGTCTCCGGCGACGTGACCTCCAGCGTCTACTTGTGGGACGCGGGTACGGAACACAACCAGCCGCCTGGCGAGGGCGACAGCCAGCCCTTGATGCAGGGCGCGCCCGACACGGGCGATGCCGATGTGGACAACACCGTACGCCTGGTGAACGACGGGTACGACTACCCGGTCGTGGCCGACTTGATAAGGGTGGTCGTTACGCCACAGCCGTTGGAGTAATGGTCTGAACTACCAGAGCCGCTCCGAACACCGTTGTTGAACGGTCTGGAATCACGTTGATCCGATCGGTTGGCGTGGCACGGATCGAGCCTGAATTCTGGTCAATGCTGCCCGTGTAGATCAAGTCAGCGGCCGGTTCCGGGCCGTTCGTTGCCCAACAAAGTGGGCTGCCGTGCGTCCTTTGGGATTTTTCGCCCCAAAGGACGCACGGCACCTCGGATGGATGTTCATGGACATCCCGTCCTGCATCATCCTTCTGCAGGCTTCCATCCGGTCCATCGTTTTCCATGCCGGCTTGCTCCTCAGAAGGTCATCGGCACGGGTACAAATTCTTATTTGAGAGCATCACGCCTTTACAAAGCGCTCCACCGCGATCTCTTTGGTGCGGGCGCGGGCCTGCCAGAGATCGTAGGCCATCTGCATCCCCAGCCAGGTCTCCGGCGTCGATCCGAAGGCCTTCGACAGCCGGATTGCCATCTCTACCGAAACTCCTGTGCGCCCGTTCACCAACTCGGAAAGGGCCTGTCGGGTGACACCCAACCCCTGTGCGGCCTGGGTTACGGTCAACCCCAAGGGTTCGAGGCACTGCCGCTTCACGATGCCGCCCGGATGAGGCGGGTTCTGCATTGCCATGACCAGCTTCTCCTCAGTGATAGTCCAAGTAGTCCACATCGACCGCCGCGTTGTCCTCGAACCGGAAAGTCACACGCCAGTTACCGGATACGGAAACCGCGTAGTGCCCCTTCAGCGGCCCCTTGAGTGCGTGCAGCCGGAATCCCGGCAGATTCATGCCTTCCGGTTCCCGGCTGTGCTCGAGTGCTGCCAGGATGTCCTGCAATTTGGCTATGTGCTCCGGTGCCACTCGTTGTGCCGTCCTGCCCTCGTAGAGCGCCTTCAAGCCACGGTGACGGAACGATGCGATCATCAACCCATTCTAGGTTGTCGCCTGTCAGTTGACAAGTTGCGCCTGGAGGTTTTGCGTACTCGCCGGTTGGGAGAAGTCCGCGTCATAGGTAAACGGCGCGAGGGTGAAGCTGTCATCTTCACTCTCCGTATGCACGTATACCGCCTGGGCACCCACCAGGATGACCGCATCGCGGTGCGGTCCCAGCGCCTCGACCGCGTCGAGCAGCGTCTCCCGGGCCTCTATGTAGTTTCGGTCAAGGGCAGTTGCCATAGGGCCTCATGGTCCCGCATCCACGCCAGCAGGGCCTCCGCCTCCGCCGGTCCCCGCCCCGGCCCCGTCATGAGGTCCGGCAGGACCTGGGTCGCGCGGGCGAAGGCGATGCCGTCGTCGTGCTCGGCCCGCTCGAACGCCACGGGGTCGAAGGGGCGCACAAGGAAGACATTGCCTCCGGTCTCCGCCGGGCGCAGCCCCAGCGACCGGGCGGCGATGTCGGGGTCGTCGACGTAGAGGGCGGCCAGGCGCGGCTCGGCAATGGGCGCCAGGCGATGCCCGGCAAACGAGCCGGTGACGGCGTACCGGATGCCCGTGTCGCGCAGCCGGGAGAACAGCGCCCCGGTTCCCCTCGGTTCCAGCCACGTCGTCGGGACGTTGGAGGAGGCGAAGTCGTAGTCCATGGCCCATCTGTGGGCCAGGGCCTCCCAGTCCACCCGGACGATGCGTCCCCGCGGGCTCTCCTTGTCGACGATCGCGTCCGGCTCCAGCAGGCTGGACGGTGCGCCGGTCTGCCCGCATATCGATTCCGACAGTGCCTGCAGCCGGTCGGCCACGCGGCCGACCATCCTGGGCTCCACCGGGTTTGCCTGGGCTTCCACCAGGATGTCGGACGCGAGTCCGTCGGGGTCGCGGAGTTCCCAGACGGCGTCGGCCCCGGGCAGGGCATCCTGTGGGGCCTGCACGGCGGCCCCTCGCCCGCGGTCGCGCAGGCGCCAGCGCGGGGGCAGGCGCGCGCCGATCGCCTTAACGGCCGTGTCGATCAGATTTGTTGCAGATATATGGCTGTTCCACATCACGTGAAACAGTATAAGTTTCGCAATAGATCTCGTCAGGGCCGTGCCGGTACGGCATGGCCGCCGCCGCCGGAACCGAGGGAGGCCGCCGTCCGCTGATCACCCAGTGCACCGGATTCGCCCCAAATCGGGCGATTAGGGGGCATTGATTCAGCCGGAGCCACCGGATTGCGGGCGGAGCAGCCACACCACCTCAAAGCGGTCACCCAGGATGCCCTACTCCCTAGTCAGGGCGGTTCGTATGAACCGCTCACAGGATCGGTCCATGCCCGCATAGTCGTACGGTCGCGCAGAATCGTCAAGGCTTCGTCGAAATGGGGCATGGGGCCTCGGGGTCATACTTTCAGGTCAACCAGAATTGGCCAGACTGTTGAAGAGTCACGCCAGCGCATCTTGAAACTCTGGTTTGAGTTGTCAGTCGGCATCAAGCAAGCCACTGATAGCACGGGAACGCTTGGAGCGAACATCATCTGCAGGGATGGCGTGAATAAAACGCCTATCGGCCCGCAAGTTTCGGCACGTTGATATTGCCCTGCCTTTTGCGCAGGTGCGGGACGGTCCGCGGGCTGGATTCAGCGCGTGGTCGGAAGTGTGCCAAAACCCCCGCCTTTTGCCCGGGCCCGCAGCGCGGCCGGCCCGGCCATCGCCGCGTTGACTGCGCAACGCGATTGCGGGACGGCACCCGCCGAACCGGCTGGTGGGCCACCAGGCCGGTTTGGCCGCTGTATCAAAAACGGCCGTTTGTGGAGTGAAGGGATTCACCCGGATAGCGGCCACCCCCTCATCCGAATGGCAGTGGCCTTTTTGGGGAGAGAATCGGGCCGGCCTGGCCAACACGCGAGATTTAGTTGCAAATCACCGTACATCCGGATCGAACAGGACCACAGCCTTTGTCGCCGCCCTGCTCCCGAAAGTCAGTCGGCATCGCGATGCGCCCTTGGCCGTTCAGTGAACAGATCCATGCGTCCAGTTCCCGGCGGTCCCGGTCCTTGAAGTTGCGCCACACACGCCTGATCCCCGGTTTCAGTAACGTGTCATGCAATTCCGGAAGATCCGGTCCCTCCGCCCCAAAGTAGGTGAAGTTGCGCGACAGCAGGACGCGGTCCGTCGTGCCAGTGTCGCGTGCGATGTCATGGACACCGTGGAAGGAGGGTGCTTGGCCCCAACCACCATCGGGGGAGCGATGGTAGATGTTGTCGCCACAGGCACACATCGGATCGCCGTTGCGACGAGGTTTTTTGCATTCAAATTGGGGCTCGCGCCAATACTCGTCAAAGGTCATGATCTCGTTCACTTCCATGACGAACACAGCCGTGGTGCCGCGTGGTGCTCCGGCCTTGCCGATGATGAAGTCGCCGGGTTTTGCAGCCTTGCGGACATCTGGTTTGCACGTGGCAAGTGAACAAACGCTGTGAAAGGGGTTGGGTGCGAAGCCCGTATCTTGCGCGATTGTGTATACAAAAACGCTGGTCCTGTCTTGCCGCATTGACAACAGCCTCCGGTTGGTGAGCTTGATCCAAGGGGTGAATGTAGTGCATTCGCAACCTAATGTCCTACGCATCCGGCGGTGCAGGCACGGCGGCCCGACAGGGCCTACCACGCCCCCTTCGGCGGCCGGTCGGCGGTCTCGCGCGGGGCGGGCACATCGTCGCGCTCGCCGAAGGGCTCAGCCGTCCAGCGGCCGCGGTCCGCATCCCACCGACCGCGAAAATCCGGGTCGGTTTCCGCGACCCGCACGACGGGCATGAGGAAGGCCCGGACATCCTTCACCAGGCCGGGGAAGTGCGCCGGGCCGCGCTCGCCGCCTTTCAGTTTCGCCCTGAACCGCGACCAGTCCGCTTGCTTCTCCTGCGCGAAGCGATCGGTCAGTCCGACAGGCAGGGCGGACCGCAGGGGCGTGCCCTGGTTCCTGAACGTGGCCGTCAGCGCGGCGGCCAGGTCGTGTCCGGACACCGGCAACCGGCCGGCCACGTACCAAAAGTCGTAGTAGTCCTTCATGCGGGTGTTGCCTATGTCGAAATCCACAACGGCGTGGAACTTTTCGGCCAGCGAGGTTTCCAAGCGACAGCACAACACGACCGGGCCGGGGTGATCCAACAACGAGGGCAAGGTCCGCTCCACGGGCGGAGGCGTCGGGCGGTCACCGTAGCCAATGTCCATCCGCAGCACGTATTGGGATTTTCCCAGCTTCGCTACCAGTGTCAGCCGGTGTACCCGGTGTCCGGCCTCCGGTCGGAGGGGTTCGATCCGAATCGAATCCTGATCAAACCGCAGGCCGTCCGGATGGGTGGACGTGTCCTGCCCAAGCACGTCCCGCAGGTGTTCGAGGACAACTTGTGGATCCACGCCGGGAAGCCCCTGCAGGTCAACGTCCTTGGTTGTCCGGTAGGTCGGCTCCGCCAGCGACTGCAGGACCGTCGCCCCTTTCACCAGGTAGTCTTCCCTGTGGGGCGACAGACTGAGCCGGTAGAGGAACCGCTCGCGCACATAACGGTCCCGCACATCGTCCAATGAGCGTCCGTCCGCGCGGGCCAGGTTGAGCAGTCTCCGGTCAACCGATGCCACGATGTTTTTGATGGGTCGATCCGGCCTCACAGCGCGGTCTCCAGGTAGGGTTCGATTACCTTGGCGACGCGACAGATGCGCGCCTGCCGCATCAGTTCGCCCACGCGCCGCCGACCGGCGCAGTATTGATGCAGGGCATCGAGCATCACATCCTTGCCGATGCGGTGGCGGAACTTGACACAGTCGGCCAGCGTTTTCTCGCGGGAGTAGATCTTCACGTCCACGCCGTCGATCGTGTACGTCTCGATGCCCGACGCGTGGCTGGCGGGGGAGAAACTGTGGCTTCGGAGCGGCGGCCAGGCGGCGTTGGGCCGGTAGTCGCCGCGGCGGACGGCCAGATCGATCCAGTAGGGTCTTTCGTCGGTCATCTCGTGGAAAACCAGGGCGGATACCAAACAGACGACCGCCCGGGGCGCGCGCTGGCAGACGATCGCGAAGTCGGGTTGCACGAGGGGCGGCCGGCCGGCGGCCACGAACATGCCGCGGGCCAGGCGTTCGACCTCGCCCCGGGCTTCGAGGGCGTACAGTGCGGACGGCTTGATGCCGTACCGGCGTTCGGCGTCGGACACGCGCAGCGGGCCGTCGAGACTGCGGATTACGGACAGGGCGTCGGACATCGGGGCTTTGGAAACCTCTATACTTGCCTCTTTTGTGTGAGGATACCATGCCTCAGCCGGACCGCCGGCAGGCGGCGGCGACAAGGATCAATCCGGAGGTAGAGTAGGGGTACGCGCGCGCGTGTAGCGAGCACTTGCGGCCGAGGGGAATCGGCCCAAAAGTGGACAAGAAACTACCCTGGCCGAACCCGGACCCAACGGGCGCGCCGGCCATCAGGACCCGGCGTCCCCCGGACGGGCAGCAGCTGGACGGCTCCGATGCGATGCAGATGCTCGAAGGCCTTGAGCGCCCGGCTCCTGTGGTTGCGGTGATGTTGCGCCCCATCCCTGCGTGACGTTGATTTGGGGACGGGGTTTCGGGACAGTGGCGGCCGATGGGCGGAGGTCCCTCGTGCGGCCGCTCCGGGCTTGTCCCGCAAACGATCGTTTGCGGGATTCCGGAGCTCACACGGACCAAAGCTGCCGTGCCACCCCCAAGGCGGGATCGGCGGGATCGTTCCGAGGCACGACGCCGGGGAAGTGCCATCGGCTTCCACGCGGACCCGGCGGAGCTGGGGCAGCTCAGTGAGTCGCGGGAACTTCTATTGCAGGACAACGATGGGCATGCACCCGGTGTGGGTCCGATGTGACGTGGCTGCAGAAGGCTGGAGGGGCCGCAGTCAGTCGGGACAGTAGGGCAGGGGCAGGGGTTCGCCGCTGGTGCGGGTCGTCACGGTGAAACGGTCCTGCCAGGCGGCGGGCAGGCAGCCGGTCAGGGCATTGCCGTCGAGGTGCAGGGTTTCCAGCCAGAGTTGACCCAGTTCCGGGGGCACGGGTCCGGTCAACTGGTTGTGGTTCAGATAAAGCTGTTCCAGTATGGGTAGCTGTCCCAGTTCCGGGGGCACGGGGCCGGTCAGTTGGTTGTGGCTCAGAAAAAGCACCTTCAGTGTGGCCAGGATTTGGAGTTCCGGGGACAGGGGTCCGGTCAGCTGGTTGTTCCACAAGGCCAGATACTGGAGCTGGCCGAGCTGACCCAGTTCCGGGGGCAGGGGTCCGGATAGTTGGTTGTTCCCCAGGGACAGAACGTGCAACTGCGCGAGTTGGCCCAACTCAGGGGGCAGGGGTCCGCTTAGGTGGTTGTCGTAGAGGTACAGATACTTTAGCTGGCTGAGTTGACCCAGTTCCGGGGGCAGGGGTCCGGTCAGTTGGTTGTCATGCAGCCACAACTCCTGTAGTTGGGCGAGTTGGCCCAGTTCGGGGGGCAGGGGCCCGCTCAGTTCGTTGTACGACAAAGACAGCGCCTGCAGTTGGGCGAGTTGGCCCAGTTCCGGGGGGATAGCGCCATGCAGGAGGTTGTCCCCCAGATCCAGTTCCACCAGTTGGGAGAGCCAGGCTAGTTCCAACGGGATGAGACCCCGCAGGTTGGTACCACGAAGATGTAATCGCTGCAGGTGGTCGAGGCGGACCAAGGCGGGCGGGATCCCGCCCCCAAGGGAGCGCCCGTTCAGGTTCAGGGCCAGAACCCGGGGGGGCTCCCCGCCCACCGCGACTCCCGTGAAGTTATGCAAAGGCACTTCGGGTTGCCAGGTCGGGAGCCGCTCTGGACGGTCGTCCGTAAGGGTGTCCCGGATCGACAGCAGGATTTCCTTGTCGCAGGCCAGACTGGGGGATGGGCCCTGGGCCGGACAGGCGCTGGCTTGCACGACCGGCAGCACTCGGCGCTGTGCCGCCGCGTCTGTCAGGTCCGCAAAGATCCAAAGACTTGCGCCGTCCGGTGCCACCTGCAGCCATTCCCGATCCTCACTGATACCGGTCACCGGCAGTGCATCCCCCTGCCGCACTTGGCCCAGAATGGCATGATGCAGGCTCGGGCCTGCCCGCACGTTCACCACGGAACCGGTGACGGTAACGGTCAGAACCTCGGGTTCAGAAGCAACCTCGGCCTTGCTCTCGGTCGGTGCGGCCGTCTGTGGTTCGGCGGGTGGCGGGATCAGGGTTGCGTCCTGACGGGCCACCGTGGCCGTCGGCGGCACCGGGGTCGGGCTGCGCGTCGCGCGGCCGGCGCAGCCAGCCAGGCACAGGAGCGGCAGCAGGGCCGCCAACAGCAGCCAGCCCCGGCGAGGGCGGGAGGCGCGAATCTGCATCAGGCAGGTTCCCGGTGGTTGGTTCCAGATCGGCGTGCCCTGGCAGGGGCCGACGGTGCAGCCCCTCAGTGTAGGGGAGCCGCGCGCAGGCCACGTCCCCCAAACGATCGTTTGGGGAGCGGTTGCGGAGCGGGCCTTTCCCCTCGGCCGCAGCGGTCCGCGAAGGGCGCTGAGCTTCGATTTCCGGTGTCCTCGAGGCCGCTGGCCAGCGGCCCCGCGCGCCGGATCGCCCCAAACCGGCCCGAATCCGTCGCTTTCCCTCGGATCAACCCAATCCGGCACCCCCAGGATTGGCCAGGAGGGCGTTTCGGGAGGTCCTGCGACCTGTGTAAGTACCCCTGGAATTCGGCCTGAACGGGCACTGGTCCGGATCAGCACTGTCCCGCAAATGGCCGTTTGCAGCGGATTCGGGGCCGTGTTGCGCCGACTGGCGGCGGAGGCGCGAGGCAACGACTGAACCCGGCACCGCGCCTCAGTCAAACAGGTTGACGTCGGGGATGGCGGCCAGCGGCGGACCACCGAACCGATCACCGGTGATGGTGCTGAAGAACAGGTCCCGGACGGCATCCTGCTTGCCTGCGTCCCAGCGGTGCCAGGCCGCGGGGGCCAGGCACACCTCCTTGCACAGGGTCAGAAGGAACCGCGAAATGCGCCGCGGCTGGCAGGCCGCGGCCCTGAACATCCCGGCCTCCGAGGACCTCTCCATCTGCGCCAGCCCCTCCCAAGCCCGGGGCAGGAGCTGGGTGGTGCAGTAATGGTAGGCCGCCAGGTGCCCCCCTGCATGGGGCACAACCGTGCACCCCCAGACATCGGGCCCCCAGGAACTCACGCCGCAGGCCGCCACCTGCGGCGCCCCCAGAATGTGCCGCACGATATGCCGCACGCGCCACGAACTCCCTTTGGTGTTCAGGGCCTCCAGCAGGATCTTCCGGGCCCGCCGCAGGTTTTCAATGCTGTTCCAGTCCCAGTGGGGATTGTCGTCCCACGGAAAGGACTGCCCGGGATACCGCCTGCGGAGCTCCCTGCGGTAGACCTTGAACGCGGTGTCCCTGTACAGCTGCCGGATCACGGCCCGGTGGAACATCAGGTTCCGCCAGCGTTCGTTCAGATCCGACGGGGTCAGGACAGACCGGACGTCCAGCTCATCGATGGGGGTGAACCTCAGGTCGTGCGTTTTGCAACAGAACTTGGCGGTCGTGGCCACGTCAACGGGAGCCAGATCGGGGTGGGCCTTCCGCTGCGTCTGGTCCAGGCAGGCCTCCTGCTGCGCCTGGTCCGGTGTTGTCGTCGCCCCCGTCTCAGTCAGGGGTTTGCGCAACTTCGGGACCAGCCCCTCGCGATGGGAAAACCAGTACACCTTCCGATTTGCATCGGCCAGCGTGTTCAGCCAACCCCTGGACAAGGCATGGGCACAAAGGAGATCGGGTGCCCGGCAGACGGGGTCGAAGTAGCACCCCTCCGCATCCTGCACGCATTCGCGCCAGAGATTGATCGGGTCCATCAGTGTTTGGTTGGCGGATCGCCGGTTGCCGGTTGCCTTCGGATGGGACATGGGAATTCTCCAGATGTCTCCACGGATTGGGTTGCGGTGGGAAAGGGGCTCAGGCCCTGTGGCCGCTCGCTTCGCGACGGGCCAGCCAGGCCCCCCGGCCGCGTAGGACATTACGGGACTTATGTGATGCCCGGACCGCAGGCTCGGCGGTGGCCGGGGAGCGCCCGGGTCCCGGCATGCGGATCCGGATCTGCATCGCAAACGGCCGTTTGCGGGAACAGGAAATCTGCCCGGGCCGGAGTTGCCGTTCCATCCCCGAGGTGGGATCGGCGGGACCGTTTAAGCGTTGGTCGTGCCAGGCCTGCCTCTTCAGTGCCTCGCCCCTGCCGCCCCTCCGGGGCCTCGACGAGTAGCCCTGACCCACCCTGGATCGGGTTCTGTTGCCGATTCTGCAACGGTTGGCACGGGAACGACCACCGGAGGCGGGATCCGTGCCAGCTGCGGTGATGCACGACCGCGGGGGTGCGGCACAGCGGACGCGGAGAGCGTGACGGTGGCGAGCACGCGCCACACGCTGACGGACCTGCGGCCGCGCCCCGCGCGCGCCGCGGGGGTGGGGGCACGCCCCCCAAGGCGGGGGGGCCCGCCCGGGGGGGGGAGCCACACCGCATCCACGCAAGATGCGGCCCCCGGCCGTGGCGGTGGCGGGCGGCCAGGCCTCTGGCTACGAGCTGTGGTGCCGGCATGTGTCTCGTTGCGTAGATGCGCGCCCCGGTAGTCCACGCTCAGGTTGCTGGCCATGGTCTCGCTCAGGGTTCCGTCTGCGCAGAGTGCACGTCTGCACGTCCGGACAGCAGGGCCTCTGTGTCGAATAAAATGCGATTGCCCTGCTGGAAGAGGCGACAACAAGCCTTGACGGTTACGGTACAAAGTCAAGGTGGGGAGTGACGAAGCCCCCCGTGTTCTTTGGCAAAGTCCGGGATCTGATGGTGCCCATGGGTCGGGTGAGGTTCGACTTCAAGTGAAACTGAAACCACCACAGGAACCACATCCAGAACACCATCCCAGCGATCCGACAACCATCGACGAACCCACGGATGTGGGCGAACCTTGGTCAGAGGACGAACCTGCGCCCAGCGCCGAAAGCAAGCCCCACTATCAGGATGCACTGACAATCCTCAATGGCCATCGACCGGGCCGACCGCAGCAACGGCTGTCTGCAGGTCGTGCCGGGCAGCCACAAGGGGCCGGTGGTGGAGCATGTGCGGTACCCGGACAGCATTCATGTCGAGTTGCCCCGGGATCAGGTGGCGGACATCCAGGTGGATCACATCGAGTTGGAGGCGGGGGACGCCATCGTCTGGCATGCCCACCTTTGGCACTACAGCCCTATCAACCTCAGCGACCGGAATCGGCTGGGCATTGCCCAGGTGACCCTGTCCGCCCGGGATGCCGCGGCGACCGGCAAGCAAAACCTGCCGGTACTGGTGAGCGCAGGCACTGGCCAGCCGGCACCGATTCGGGAAGTGGAGCGTTCCGCTCCCGGCTAACGAGGTCCGGTCCGGCGGCCGGGCTTGCGGGATGCGTCCACCTTGGGGGAGTCGGCATACGCGGCCGCCGGGCGGAATCCTCTAGGATAAGGGCGTCGGTCACAGTGTCAACCGCTGTATGAATCCGTTATTCAGACTTGTCAGGGTTCGATGAACAGTTGCCGCCCGCGTCGGCGGCAGGATTTCTGTCGCCGTCCATGCAGGACGGTCAGCCAAGTGAGTATTCAAGGTGTCCATCGTCAGACACGAGTTGTCGCTGCATACCTCGTTTTTCAAGTCCCTGCGCAAGCTGGGCCGTAACGAACAGGATGAGATCCCGGATTTCCTGAACAGGGTCCGGTTCGATCGGCACGGCGGCAAGCTCAATCTCAAGAAGCTGCGGCACAACGAGTTCCACACGGCGCGGGTGACCAAGTCCGTGCGCTGTGTCCTGCACCGGCCGCCGGGCGGCGGCCACATGTCGCTCTTCTACGTGGGCCAGCACGATCATGCCGAACGCTGGTTCAACCAGCACAGTTTGGGCACAACCCTGCGCACCGGGGTGGCGGGGAGGGTCGCGCCGGACCGCCGGATTGCGGCGGTGAGCGACCTGGAAAGCCTGCTGGACCGGGAGAATCGCCAGCACTTCTGGCATGTGGACGACGAAGACCTCCTGCACCGAATGCTCGAGACCCCGGACCAGTTGTGGCGTGTCTACCTGGATCCGCGCCAGCGGGAACTGGTGGAAACCGACGCGGACGGCCCCATGCGGGTGTTGGGCGGCGCCGGCACCGGCAAGACGGTGGTGGCCATGCACCGGTCCGTGTGGCTGGCCCGGAACATGGCGGAGGACTCCGGGGACCGCATCCTGTTCCTGACCAACAACAGCAACCTGGCGGCCGAAATCGGCCGGGATCTGCGGACCCTGGTTTCCGACGCAGAGGTGTTGCAACGCATCGAGGTTACCAACCTCGACCAGTGGGTCGAGCGGTTCCTCAAGTCCCAGCGCAGCGAACTGCAGATCCTGAACGGCCGCACCCAGCAGAAGGACCGGATCTGGAGGAAGGCCTGCGACAAGGTGCACGTCGACCGGTTCTGGTCGCAGGAGCTGCTGAAAAAGGAGTTCGAGCAGGTGGTCCTGATCCAGGGCATCCACACCCTGGAGGAATATCTGGAGGCGGACCGCAGCGGCCGCGGCATCACCCTCACGGAGGCGCACCGGGTGGAACTCTGGCCTGCCTTCGAGTTCTATCGGGAGAGTCTGCGCAACCGCCGGCTGGTGGAACGGGAGGATGCCTATCGCGAGGCCAGACTGTGCGTGGAAGCGGGCCGGGCCAGGCTGCCCTATGTGGCGGTCGTGGTGGACGAGGCGCAGAACTTCGGCTACGAGGCCTTCAAGCTGTTCCGCGCCGTGTCCCTGGCCTGCACCAAGGCCTCCGACCGGGACCGGGAACGCAATCGGCTTTTCATCACCGGCGATGCGCATCAGCGCATCCACCGGGTCAAGGTGAACCTGGCGCGCTGCGGCATCAACGTCCAGGGCCACAGCCACCGGCTCGAACTGATTTACCGCACCACCAACTCCATCTACACCGTGGCGGCCTATGTCCTGGGGGACGGACACTACGACGACCTCAACGGTCGGGTCGACACGCTGCAGGGATACCGCAGCCTCTATGACGGTCCCTTTCCCTATTGGGAGACCTACGCGGATGTCGAGGACGAGGGGGCCGGCATCATCGTGGACTGGATCAAGCACCTTCAGCACGAGGACGACCTGGGGCGGGACGACTTCTGTCTGCTGGCCCGGACGGTATCCCGCGTGAAGGCCTGGGAACGGGCACTGAAGCAGAAGGGGCTCGACGTGTACTGCCTGCGCTCGGGCGGAGCCGACACGGGCCACGGCAGTTCCGTGCGTCTGGCCACCGCCAACAAGCTCGAAGGACTGGAGTATCCAGCGATCGCCGTCCTGGATGCGGACAGTGCCAGCTACCCCCTGCATCAGGAGATGCAGTCGGTGACATCGGAGGCGGAACGGGTGGAGCAGTACAAGCAGGAACGCTCACTGCTGCATGTGGTATGCACCCGTGCCCGCAATCATTTGCTAATCTGCACCCAGGGACCGATTTCGCCGTTCCTGGAAGGTGTGTTCGAGCCGGACCGGAACAGGTTCGCCCGGCACTGACGACCGCCTTCGGTCAATTCGCGCCCGTCCGTGCCTGTGGACGGGACGATCCGCCACCGGTGCGCCCACGGCCCCGCCGCGGCCGGTCCCCGGAACTCCATTCCGTCGAATGCGCTGCCATGCCGAGAAACCCACGAAAGATCCGACTGCACAAGGACTACCTGACCAAGGGCAAGAAGCTGTCGCCCGGCGAAATTTCGTCGGTCCAGGACACGCTCCGGCAACTCTACAGTGGAGACACCACACCGGGGTTGAATTGGCACCGGATCCAAGGATCCGAGCCGCTTCAGTCGATCAGTGTCACCAACGACATCCGGATGATCGTGTGCTCGGCAGGAGGCGAACTCATCGTCCTGCGTGTGGATCGCCACGACGACGCCTACGAGTGGGCCCAAAAAAACAATGGCACGGACCGGTTGAAGAATCTGACGGCTCGTCAAAATCTTGAACCTGAGCCGTATGTGCCGCCGGATGAGGCTGCCTCCGGCCTCCTGCCGGCCGTTGCCGCCGGGACAAGTCCCTCGGGCTCGTTCAATACCCAGTCCGGGACCGGTATGGCCAAGCCGGGTTCCGAATTGAACGGCCCGGGACGGCGGACCGGGGATGATCGGTTGGGGAATGCATCCCCCAAGAACGGCAGGGTCCTGGCATCGGCTTTGGAAACCTGGAACGAAGCAGGGGTTGACCTCGCCGTCGGCAAGGACATTGTCAGTCCCCATGGCGGTCCCGTACTGGTGCTGGGCGCGGCCGGAACCAACAAACGGCTCGCCGCGGTGGTCCGCAGCCTGTACCTGGCGGATCGATTTGCCGAGTCCGGCGAACGTGTTCTCCTGCTGGCGCACTCCGCGGGCGCGTTCGAAAGGGCCAAGCTGTCCCTGAAACAATTACTGGAGCAAGCCGGAGACGAGCCGGATCTGGGACTGGCCGTGGAAGCCGTTGAGGTTTCCCTCTTCGATGCCTGGCTGGAACGCCAGCTGCGAAGCATCGGCGCCAACGTGCAAGTGATCGGCGCCAACGTGCAGCCGCGAATGTCGCTGTGGCGTGCACGGTGCGATTCCGAGGCGACAGCCGCGTCCATGCGGCTGGAGTGGCAGGACGTGATTCAGCCCTGCGGTGTCGCGGATTTGGATGCCTGGCGCGAGACGGCTGCCCGCGCCGAAGGGTCCCGGTTCGACAAGGCCGAGATGGCCAAACTTTGGCCGGTCTTCGAACATGCCCGCGAGGTCCTGCGCGCGAAGGGGCTGGTGACGCGGGACGATGCCTGCCGCATGGTGGCCCGGGGGATGGCTGACGGAACCCTGTCATCTGCAACCGCGGCCGTGGTTGTGCTCGACTGCCACAACCTGGGGCGACAGGTTGTGCACCTGTGTCGGGAACTGGCGCTCGCGACCGTTCCGAAGCACGAGCACTGGAAAAAAGACGAGCTCGAACGGCTGTGTCTGGTGGCGGACCCGTTCCTGCGCACCGGCTGCCTGCACCTGAACATTCAGCATTGTGATGTCACCCCGGCCAAAACCATTCGGCTGCGTGAGACCGGCGCCGTCACGCATGCGGTCATCGAGACGGCGGTGTCGGCGTTGTATGGGCTGGAGTTCGACGATCTGACGGGCGCAACCGCCAAGCTGGACGGCTATCGGGGGCTTGAGGCCGGCGGGCAGCCGGCGTTTCGCCGCTGCACCGGTGCCAAGGACGGAGCCCGGCAGGTGGCGGACTGGCTGCGCGAGCTCCAGGCGGCCGACGCGGAATCAACCCCCGGCCAAGTCTGCCTGGTGGCCCGCACCAACAGCCGCCTCAAGGATTGGCGCAAGGCCCTTCGCAAACTGGGCGTGAAGACCCGACGCCTCAAGCAGGACCGCGAGCCCGAAGGTGCCACGGACAAGGTTTGGGTTGCCAAACCCGAAGAGCTGGATCCGGGGGCGTACTTCCAGGCAGTCGCCTTTCTGGACGCGGACCGCAAGTCCTGGCCCCGTCGCAAGGCCCTCCGCCTGGCCGTGGACGAAACCGACAGGAACGCGGTCGAGCTGCGCGAGCAGTCCCTGTTCTACTTGGCCTGCACACGCGCCCGGAGGCACCTGCTGTTCTGCAGCCAGGGATCGTTTGCACCCTGGCTGGAGGAACTGGCTCCCCCCGCGCCCGAACCGGAATCCGAAATTCAGTCCCCTGCCCAGCCGCCTGCGAGGATGCAAGCCATGAAGTACCCGGTATTGATCGATCAGGAAATCACCGACGCGATGCTGCAGGTCCTGCACGACCGGGGCTGCGAAACCTACATGTGGAATCCCGGCGGCGAGACGCCGCGCATGGAGGAGACCGTCGGCTTCTTTGTCTACGGCCATGCCCTGATCGACGGCCCAATCATGGACCGGATGCCCAAGCTGAAGGTCATCAGCAACATGGGTGTGGGGGTGGACCACATCCGGATCCCGGATGCGGCCGAACGCGGCATTGCGGTCGGCAATACCCCCGGCTTTGTGGACGGCGCCACGGCGGACATGGCCTTCCTGCTCATGATGGCCATTGCCCGCAACCTGAAGAAGGGCATCGACTACGCCCGCGGGCCGGAGTTTCGGCACTTCGATCCGACGCTGTGGCACGGCCGGGAAATCAACGGCGCCACGCTGGGCATTTACGGCATGGGAGCCATTGGCAGCACGGTGGCACGCCGCGCCTCCGGCTTCAACATGCATGTTATCTACCACAACCGCAACCGCCTGTCGGACACGCGCGAAGCCGAACTCAATGCCTACTGGGTGCCGCGCTCCGGCCTGCTCGCCCGTGCGGACTATCTGCTGCTGTCGCTGCCGCTCAGCGAGGAGACGGAGGGCTGCATGGGGCTGGCGGAGTTCCGGCAGATGCAGGAACACGCGTACCTGATCAACATTGGGCGCGGTGGTTTGGTCCGCACCGAGGAGCTGGTGACTGCTCTGGACGAAGGTCAGTTGGCCGGTGCCGCCCTGGACGTGACGGAACCCGAACCGTTGCCGCGGGATCATCCGCTGGTTGAGCATTCGGACGTGATCATCACCCCGCATCTGGGATCCGCCACAGTGGAGACACGGGAAGGCATGTTCATCCGTACCGTCGAAAACCTGATGGCCGGCATGCAGGACAAACCTCTGCTGAACCAGGTCTTGCAGTAGACCGGCGCGGCACACTTCCAGGCCTGATGCGCCATGGCAGGTTCCCAGCCATCTCCGGCGAAGGCTGAACGCCCGGCCGCGCAGGCGTCCTCAAGGACGGTGTTTTCCGGCGAACGGACCCTGACGGCACCCGAACCCGATCTGGGGCCGGGACTTGTACCCGACACGCGCCTCAAAATGGACGGCCTGGCCTTCCTGGCCGGCCTGCCGACGGACTCCATGCCCGCGGCCTTTCTGGATCCGCAGTACCGGGGCGTGCTGGACAAGATGGCATACGGCAACGAGGGCAAGTCCCGCGAACGGGCGCGCGTCGCCCTGCCGCAGATGACCGAGGACCACATCGCGCGCTTTGTGGCCGGCATCGATCGGTGCCTGATGCCCAGTGGCCATCTGTTCCTCTGGATCGACAAGTTCCACCTGTGCACGGGCATTGGGCCCTGGCTTGAGGGAACTGCGCTGGAAACAGTGGATCTGCTGACTTGGGACAAGCAACGCATGGGCATGGGTTATCGGACCCGCCGGCAGGCCGAGTATCTGGTCGTCCTGCAGAAGTCCCCGAAACGGGCCAAGGGGGTGTGGTCCGTGCACAACATTCCCGATGTCTGGGGCGAAAAGGTGCCGCGCAGCGGCCACGCCCATCGCAAGCCGGTCGGACTCCAGGCGGAACTAATCGCCGCCGTGACCGGCGAGAGGGACATCGTGATCGATCCGGCGGCCGGCAGCTTCTCCGTGATGGAGGCCTGTCGGCGCACGGGACGCCGTTTCCTCGGTTGTGACATCAACGGCTGACATTGCCCTACAGTCCCATGCCGCGGTGCAATGTTGGGGGTAGAAGCAGCACCGCGCGTCAAGTAGAATGCAGGTCAATGACCTCGCTTCGAGACCAAGGGGCAACACTGATGAACACAGTTGTTGCAGAACGCACGCAACGCGGCAAGGCACAAGGGCCATGTTCTCGGAAGCACCCATTCGCATCGGCCTGGGACTGGCGCATACCGCCCTTCAGGGGGGACACTGATCCGGCCACGGCACGCCGGGCGCGCCAGTTCCGCATTCGCTGGCGGTTGTCCAACCCTGATGCGTGGCAAGAACAGTTGAAAGCCCTGTCGCACTTCGACCCCGACTACACCTATGACGAAGGCCACGAGTACACGGAGGACTGGACATCCGACCCCGACTACCCTTTTGAACATCGCCTCGAATTCAACAAGGACGGGTTTCTGGTACCTCCCCACAGTTGGCATGCCACCTACCTGACCACCATCTTGCTGGTCCTGCAAGAACTCTTCAGGCGAGGCCTCAACCTTACGGTCTCTGAGCCGGAACTCCATTTTGACTCGGAGACGTCCCGGAATCTGCTCTTGCTTACGGATGGCGGCAACTTCAAAACCCAGGTCAATCCGGATGTGGCCGTGTTGCCCACCAACGCCGACTACGCGAAACACCGCGTGCTCCGTACAGACTTGGGGGAAGAGACACCCGTTATGGTGATTGAGGTGGTCTCCCCAACCTCCGTGGAACGGGACCGAGACGAAAAGTTTCGCTTGTATTCCAGTCTTGGCGTATCCGAGTACCTTCTTGTTGACCTTGGGGATGCGGACGACACACCGCAAGAGACCGACTTGCGCCTGGAGATGTTCCGTCTGCAAGACAACGGGACCTATGCCTTAACCGGCGAAGCATCCGGTGGACCGCCCTATCGTTCCATCTACAGCCAAGTTTGCGGCACCTCTCTGCGAATTGGTCCGCCACGAGACAAGGTGGACGTGCCCCTGTTCCAATGGTACGACCCGGATCAAGAGCGCTGGCGCGACACCTTCAGCGATGAGCACGCCGAAGGGCATGCCGAAGGGCAATTGGACTTTGCCCTGAAGATGTTGAAGCACTGGTTGCCGACCGACGCAGACATGGATCTTGTTGCCAAGCAATGGTCTGACGCGGGGATTCCCGAAAACATCGACGACATGGTTATCGCCGTCCAGGCCGATCCCGAACAGTGGCGCGCCATTCTCGGCATGCCCGACAACAGGGCACACTGATGACCTGTTGGGAAACCCGTCGCCATTGAGCTTCGGCAACCTCGCAAAGGGATTTTTTTGCCTGAACAGCCGGCCTAGCGTGTTCCCGGGTCGTTGGGGTCCCTGACGGGAACGTTCCTCACTGTCCAGAGGCCCCTTGTCACGCGGGCCGTACGGGCCGGAATGTTGATGTCCGCCTTGTAGTCCGCAGGGGCCCGGAATCCGCAGGCTCCGCGAATGGGCCGGCGTCGCCCTGCTCCAGATGGTTGAGGACCCCATCGCGCGCTTCGTGGTCGGCATTGATCGATCCCGGAGGCACAGCGGCCATCTGTGCCTCCGGCTTGACAAGCTCCACTTGTTCGCGGGCATCGCGCCTTGGCCCGAAGGCACGTTGCCGGAAACGATCGGCCTGCTAACAGGGGACAAGCAGCGCATGGGCATGGGCTGCTGCGCGCGTCGGCAAGCCGAGTACCTGGTTGTCCTGCAGAAGACCCTGGAACGGGTCAAGTGGGTGGACAGGGACCGTGCACAACAAATCTGATGTCTGGAGCGGGAAGATGCCGCGCGGCGGCCTCGTTCGTTCATGGCAAGCCGGTTGGGCTCCAGGCGGACCGGCTTGCCGCCGTGACCAGCGAAGGGACATCGTGATCGATCCGGCGGCCGGCAGCTTCTCCGTGATGGAGGCCTGCCGACACACGGGCCGTCGTTTCCTGGGGGGTGACATCAACGGCTGACCGCCGAATACGCGGCGTCGGGCTCCCGGCTTGGCCGGTCTGTGCCGCCGTCCCAAGTAGAATTGGACGTCCTGATGCAGCCAGCATCGCCACCGCTCGCCTTCATAGACGAGCAGTTTGCTCATGTCCCAGACCTCCGCGTTAGCCGATCCCCCACCCTTGACTCCGCCCGAGCGGCTCCCGGGCGAACGAATCGTGCTGCGCCGCTCCAGCCTGGTGGATGCCGAGGACATCTTCCGGAACTACGCCACCGACGAAACGGTCACGTACTTCCTGCCTTGGCATCCACACCCCGATGTCAATGCCACGCGTTTGTTCCTGCAGAGGGCCAACGAGAATTGGCGCAACGGAACGGACTTCGCCTACTCCATCATCCACAATGATTCGGAGCAGGTGATCGGCATGATTTCGATGCGGCCGCACGGCCACATCGTGGAGATGGGTTATGTACTGGCCCGCAGCTTTTGGGGGCAGGGCATCATGACGGAGGCATTGACGACCCTGGCCGAATGGTGTTTGGGCCAGCCCGAAATCTGGCGCGTGGAAGCCTACTGCGACGTGGAGAACAAGGCCTCGGCTCGTGTCATGGCCAAGGCCGGCATGCGGGAAGAGGGCGTGTTGGCGCGCTACTTGCTGAATCCGGGCTTGGACGCCAGACCCCGCAATGCCTATCTGTACGCACGGACCAAGGACCGTATCCGATCCTGAGACGAGGTTCCCGTCAAGGACCTGTCGATCTGGGCTTGCAAGCCAGTCCAGGACGGCATTCTCGACCGTGGGCTTGGAACAGGGAGTTTATTTCGCGATCCAGGGGTTGGTTACGTCAATGTCGAAGTGATGGAAATCGGCGATGTTGCGGGTTGCGACGCAGAGGCCATTGGCTTTGGCGGTGCCTGCTATGAGGGCGTCACCCAATTCCAGCGTGTGTCCGAAACGTTGCGACTGTGCTCGGAATTGGGTTGTCCAGGCCGCCGCGGCCTTGTCCAGAAGCAGGATACGATCTGCATATTCAGTCGCGAAGCTAGTACTACAGTTGTAAAGCAACAAGTTGTGCCTGTCTACGGTAGTGGCAGCACTGGGCCGTCCAGGCATGCAGCCGCTTCCAGTCCAGCCAGGCCAGGACATGGTCCGTGGCGGGCACGATGCGC
>MPMO01000063.1 GCA_002238555.1 Caldilineaceae bacterium bin34 | reverse complement strand
CATAGTGTCCGCTAACGCCTATCCCCCAACCTTTTTCAGCGGCATCCAGTCCGGCCGGCGTCTGCTGAGTGCCATACCGTATGCCCTGACCGCAGCCGGCCTGCCCCTACACGGCGTTGAAGCATACACAGCAGAACAGGCCATCAGCGGAACCATTACCGGTCGCGACTGGCACCGCCATGCTGCCTTGGGAGATGTTCCGGTACATGAACCCACCGCGGCCGGCCGCATTGTTGGGAACCTGATGCAGCGTGCGCGCTTCGTGTTCTATGAGCACTGGGTCACGGATGTATTGGGCCATCGGCGGACTCTGCGGCAGGCTGTGGACCACTTCGCCCTCGTTGACAGTTTTCTGGAGGGCTTGACCGAAAGCCTGGATCTGTCTGCCACCCTGGTGATGGTTGGCAGCGACCATGGCAACGTGGAGGAATCCGGCCATGGCCGGCACACGCGCAATCCCGCGCTGGGACTCATGTGGGGTGCGGGTTTCGCCGAGTGTGCGGAGAGAATCAACAATCTCACCGACTTCCGTCCCTTGATCGAGGACCTGCTGACCACCCCGCAGTGAACCCGCCGCCGCGCTGGCGCCGTGTTGTCTGCAGGTTCCGACAACGCATGCCATTCTGATCCGTCGTGGTCGTAGGAGTGACAGCTATGCCTTTGTTCGACTGGATCGAGATTCCTGTTGAGGATCTCGACCGGGCCACCCATTTTTACTCAGCTATTTTGGAAACGGATTTGGAAGTCACGGAGTTGCAGCCTGGCTACCGCGTGGCGTTTCTTCCCATCCCGGAGGATGCGCCGGCCGGCCCCGGCGGCATGCTGGTGGAGACGGACGGATTTGATCCTGCCGGAGAGCAGGGGTGTCGTGTCTGTTTCGGGGCCGGGGTGGGCATTGATGGGTTTCTGATGCGCGTGGAGGAGTCGGGGGGCCGCATCAGCCAACCCAAGACCCAACTGGGAGACGGGGATTCCGTGGCCTATCTGGCGTGGTTCTACGATACGGAAGGAAATCTGCTGGGTGTCCACGCACCGGGCTGACCGCCACGCAGGCGCGCCCCAGCAAGTTCAGGGAGTGCTCAATGGAACATATTGTGACCTGGTTCGAGGTGCCGGCCTTGGACATCGACCGCGCCGTCTCGTTCTACCGGAACGTGTTTGGCTACGAAATGCAGCGCCATGACCATCCCGATTGTCAGCAGGCGTTCTTCCCCTTTGACCAAAGTGGGGTGGCCGGTGCCCTGATTTGCGGCCTTGGCATGAAGCCGTGCGCGGACGGCGTGATTGTCTTCCTGGATGCCGGTCGGGATTTGCGGGGTCCACTAAGCCGTGTGGAAGCCAACGGGGGACAAATCGTCAAGTCCAGAACCGACATCGGCGAGCACGGGTTCATCGCCTGGATCTTGGATTCCGAAGGCAATCGGGTCGGCATGTGCTCCCCGTTTTGAATAGGATGAACTGTTGACACAGGTGGCAACGGCCCGAGGCCTTTGTTAATCTTTGGATGGTGTGGTGTCCACCTAATTGCGGGCCCGTCCGGGGCCGTTCGGTCCAGCTTCTCCACTTCTTCGAACAGCCAAAGTTTCCCGAAATGATCCTACTGGCGCGCAGGTTCCACAACTCATTCGCGATGCGTTGGCTTCGCAACGGTATCGTGCTGCCGGCGGTCTTGGCCGCCTTGCTGCTTTGTGCGTCGGCAGCACAGGGCATCGGGTTTCCTCTGGGTAGCCGAACCTGCCCGTCCTCGCTGCTATGGCTGCCGGTGGAGATCGTCGATCTGATTGTGGACTGGGATGGACGGACGGAGACGCACCGGGATGTGATGATGTTCGAGCAGGGGCGTGTGCAGACCGGCCAAATGACCGTGGTCTTCAGGGATTTGGATTCGGCACTGCCCTTTGAGCACTACTTGGTCATCGCCACACCCGTGTCGCAACTGTCCGAGGACCTGAAGATACCGGAGGTCAAGGAAGGACTGCGCCGGACACCCGACGCGGACGGCCTCGTTCGGCACCACCTTAACCTGGAACCCGGCACCGAGTACTCCGTGGAGGTCTATGCCACTGCTCCGGGCTATGTCACGTTACTGAGTGGCAAGCCGGACTACGAGTCGGCCACCACCTTGCTGAGTCCCCTATACTTCGGCGGCTACAAGTTGGATATTACTTGGGGATGCCCGGAGCCGAATCCAGGAGCCGGGTGCGTCATCACCGCCGCGACGGAGTACGTCACGGTGGAGACCGACTTGACACTGGATGCCGAACACCACAACACAGGTACGCTTGACCTGGGTCCCCGCGGCAGTTCCCACAGGGAACGGACCGTAAGGATGCTTAAGCCTTTCTACTTTGGTCCCGGGGATCACCTGTCGTCGGACAGGGCCAACAAGGTTACCCACTACCAGCTACGGGTTATGGAACGCGATGGCCGCGACAAGCCCGCGTTCTTCCAGCGCATCGACAAGGACGACGAAGGCTACTGGGTGGTTTCTTCTAACAGGTATTCGGTCGTATTTGGCGGGTCCGGGCAGGCACGCGACGTGGAGGGCAATCCGTTGTCGAACAACACCCGACCCTACGTGTCGGGCCACCGGTTCGTGATGCAGCTGGAAGATGGAGAGTACGTCTTCGAGTTGCACGCGGTTGAGCGAAGGGTCGACGATGAAACCGAAGAGGTTGGTTGGATCACCCACACAGCGCCATCTCGCCTCGAGGCAACCATCGGTCCCTCAACTGTGGGCCAATTTACCCGAGAGGAATACAAGATCATCCTCGAGGACATCGAGCGCGACATTGATCCCAAGGACGACGACCTGACGTACAGCCTTTGGTTCGACGTACTCTACCCGGACTGGAAGCGTGGTGAATACCTGTTCTGGGCGGTGGACGACCTGGCCCTCAGGTTCGACCAGTTGCTGGACTGAAGTTCAGGCGCTGGACCGGGCGGCGCGGACTGCCGCCACCGGACCGCAAGTGGAGAAATTCAGGGGCTCCGACCCAATCAGGCCCAAACCCGGTTGTCGGGTCGGCCCGGTTTCGCCGATGGCAACCGTTCCCGCTACTCCACGGTGTTGACCAGGGACAGGTCGCCGATACGGATGGTGATCACGTCGCAGGACTGCAGCGTAAATTCGTCCGGTGGCACGATGCCGGTTCCGGTCATCAGCAACACGCCGGCCGGGAAGTCCAGTTCCCGGCACAGGTACTCCGCCAGTTCGGGAAAGGTGCGTTTCATGTTGGATGTGGAGGTTCGCCCCTTGAACACAGCGGCACCGTCCCGCTCGATGCTCATGTCGATCTCAAGGCCGACCAGTTCATCCGCTTCGCAGAGAATGATGGCCGGTCCCACTGCACAGGAGCCGTTGTAGGTCTTGGCCTGGGGCAGATAGAGGGGATTGGCCCCCTCGATATCACGCGAGGACATGTCGTTGCCCACGGTGTAACCGACAATTTTGCCTTCTGTGTTGACGACCAGTGTGAGCTCGGGCTCGGGCACGTTCCATTCCGAATCCCGTCGGATACGCACTTCCTCTCCAGACCCGCGGGTCCGCCACCCCTGGGCCTTAAAGAAAATCTCGGGTCGCGCGGCATCGTACACAGCTCCGTAGACGTCGGCCGCCGCCGACTCGGACTCGCGGGCCTCCCGACTGCGCATGTAGGTGACACCGCTGCCCCAGACTTCCTGGTTCCGGTCCACCGGTGCTTGCACAACGGCATTGGTTGGCAAGGGATCGGACGGTTCCTCCGCCAGTTGTCTCAGCATGGCCTGGCGGCTTTGACCCAGCAGCTTGGACAGGTCCGTGTCCCGCGCCAACTGCCGGCCGTCAACGCTCCAGACAAAGGTGCCGTCGATCAGATTTCGCTGAAGCAGCATCGTTCACCACCGGATTGTTTCGGAAGGGGGACTCTCAGCCGACCGGGAGCGGACTTCGCCCTGTGGCCGCTGGCGGCTATGGTAGCATTGCCCCGCGTTCCTGCACCGCCAATCCAACTTCACCGATGGCTGGGGTCAATACCTCTGATTGATCCCGTCTGGACCAGTCCTGCCGGTCTTGCCGACAGGACCGTTACCGGGCAGCTTCGAACGAAAATCTATCTGTTTTGCACATCTTCAAGGAGATGCACATGCGACATCGATTCATGCTGATCGGCGTACTGCTCATTGCCCTGCTGGCCCTGGCCGCCTGTGGCAGCGGGCCGGCGGCCGAGGAGGAAGCACCCATGGCGGAGCCGGAGGCTCCGGCTGCGGACATGTCCGACAGCCCCTATGGCGAAGCCCCCATGCTGGCAGCCATGGTGGCGGCCGGTGAACTCCCGCCCGTGGAGGAGCGCCTGCCTGTCGAGCCGGAAGTGGTACCTGTGGTTGATTCGATCGGCCAGTACGGCGGTACCTGGCACACTGCCTCCTGGTGGGCCGGCATGGGCAACATCAAGATGATTGCCTACGATCCCCCCGTGCGCTGGCGCGCCGACTACAACGGCTACCAGCCGGGCCTCTTCAAGGACTACGTCTTCAACGACGACGGTACCCAGGTCACCTATTACCTGCGCGAAGGCCTGAAGTGGTCGGACGGTGCACCGTACACCACGTCGGACCTGCAGTTCTGGTGGGAGGATCTCGCCACGAACGCAGACTACGGCGACGTGGTCGTGCCGTGGTACGGCTTCAACTCCGACGGCGAGACCATGGACGTCGAGTTTGTCGACGACTACACCATGACCTGGACGTGGGACGAGCCCCACTGGATCACGCCGACCATCCTGGCCCAGGGCTTCTGGGAATTCCAGGATCGCATCATGAAGCCGCGGCACTACCTCGAGCAGTTCCATCCGGCCTATTCGGACAACGAGGACTACTCGGCCCTGCTGGAAGCCACCCAGGACTACTTCCGGAACCCGGACCACCCGGTGATCACCGCCTGGGGCACGCAGTCCATGGAAGCGGGCGTGCGCGCCGTGCTGGTGCGGAACCCCTTCTACTGGAAGGTTGACCCGGAAGGCAACCAGCTGCCCTACATCGACTACATGGACATTGAGGTCGTGGAGAACGAGGAAACCCGCCTCCTGAACCTGTCCGAGGGCAAGTACGACGCCTCCTTCCGCGACGGTTCCTCCAATCCGACCCACATTCCGTTCCTGGTCCAGAAGATGGAGGATGGCGATTACACCCTCTACACCGACTGGGTGAACGGTGCGGGCGGCTGGCCCTGCTGGCTCATCAACCAGGACTACATCGGCGACGGCGAGGATCCCGACAAGGACGCGGAAATCCGTGCCCTGCTGCGGGATGTGAACTGGCGCAAGGGCGTGTCCGTGGCGATCGACCGCGAACGCCTGATCGACGTGGTCTGGGACGGCATCGGCATTCCACAGCAGTCCACGATCAGCCCGCAGGCCTGGCACTTCCAGAGCCCCGAGGGACAGGCCATCAACGAGGCCTGGCAGCAGGCCGACGCCCAATATGATCCCGACTTGGCAGCCGAACGCTTTGAAACGGCCGGCTTTACCGACCAGGACGGCGACGGCTGGCGCGACCTGCCCAGCGGCAAGTCCTTCCAGTTGATCCTCGACTCGGGCGACTGGGGCGGACAGGTCATTTCCGAGAACTCCAACATCGAGCTTAAGGAACAGATGACCGCCATCGGCATCGATGCGATTGTCAACGACCTCTTCGGCCAGCCGGAGTGGGGCAGTCGCCAAACCGAAGGCAAGTACATGTTCCGCAACTGCCATGCCTCCGAGCTGGACATCTGGACCTATCCGGACTGGATTTTCCCGCTGCGCGGCAACCGCGCCTGGCCGCTTCAGGGCAGGTGGCGTCAGACTGGTGGTGCCGAGGGCGAAGAGCCGCTGCCGGGCAGTCCCGCAGCCAAGCTCCAGGCCCTGTATGACAAGGGCATCGCCACCGGCGACCAGGAAGAACGGCACAAGGTCGTGTGGGAAGCCGTACAGATTCACATCGACGAGGGTCCCTTCACCCTTGGCGGCGCGGGCGATCAGCCGATGCCCGTGGTGATCAAGAACAACTTCAAGAACGTGCCGACGTTCGGCATCCTGGGCCCCTGGGCTCCGGGCAGCCCCGGCAACGTGCATCCGGAGCAGTTCTACATCGAACAGTAAATTGACAAGGTTTCACCCCCGGTTGCGGCCGCGGCCGCAACCGGGGGCGGCATTCCGGGGCCGGCGCATGCGTCAAGGCGATTGCCTGCCTGCCGTGTTCGTCGGCAGGTTGCGCGTCGGCTCCCGCTTTGGATTTGGATAGACCGTCCCGCTTGATTCCGGCTCCCAATCGTGCTTTCCTATATCATCCGCCGCATCGGCTACTCGTTGGTCATGTTGGTGCTGGTTTCGTTCGTCGGGTTCGTGATCATCGAACTGCCCCCGGGCGACTTCCTCACGCAGCTCCTGACGGAGCTGGAGGGACGCGGCGACCGCAGCGCGGAAGACCGGGTCACGGAACTCAGGCTGCGGTACGGCCTCGACATTCCCCTGCTGCCCAGATACGTGCAATGGGCCACAAATTTCGTGCGGGGGGACTTCGGCGAATCATTCGCCCTTGAAAGACCGGTCCGGGAAGTGATCGCCCAACGCTTCTGGTTAACCTGCGCCTTGGCGGTGGCTTCCATCCTGATGGTGTGGGTCATAGCCATACCGATCGGTGTCTTCTCCGCCACCCATCAGTACACGATCGGCGACCAGATATTCACGACGATCAGCTTCATCGGCTTGGGGGTTCCCGGATTCCTGCTCGCCCTGCTGCTCCTGTTCTACGTGGTGCAGTTCACGGATGTCGATATCCTGGGGCTGTTCTCGCGGGAATACCGCGATGCCCCCTGGAGCTTCGCCAAGTTCATAGACCTTTTGAAACACCTTTGGCTGCCGGCCCTGATCGGCAGCATCACCGGCACGGCCGGACTGATCCGGATTATGCGCGGCAACCTGCTCGACACGCTGGGCCAGCCGTTTGTCGAGTCGGCCCGGGCGCGCGGCCTCAAAAGCCGGACCGTGACCTGGAAGCACGCGGTGCGCATGGCCATCAACCCCCTGATCGTGATCCTGGGGTCCGAGGCCCTGCCCGGGATCATCGTGGGCAACGCCCTGGTGGCGACCGTGCTGAACCTGCCCACGATCGGACCGGAGTTCGTCCGGGCCCTGCAACGTCAGGATATGTACCTGGCGGGCACTACCCTGGTCTTTTTTACCCTGATACTGCTGGTCGGCAACCTGCTGGCCGATCTGGCCCTGGCTTGGCTTGATCCGCGCATTCGCCTCGAGTAGCCACAGGCCCCACCATTCCGTTTAGGAAGACCGGACATGAGCACTGCCGTCCCCGAATCGTTCGCTGAGGATCAGAACACCAAGGAGATCAGCCAGAACTACTGGGTTCTGGTCTGGTGGCGGTTCCGGCAAAACAAGCTGGCGATGTTCGGCGGCTTCCTGATCATCGCCTACTACTTCGTCTGTGCCCTGACCGCGGAGTTCTGGTCCCCCTACCTGGTCGACACCACCTCCGACTACCTGGAGGCCCCGCCCCAGCGGCTGCAGTTCCGCCATGAGGGCCGGTTCCAGGCCCGACCCTTCGTCTACGGCCTGACGGAGGAGGTGGACATGACGCTGCGCAAACGCTTCTTCGTGGTCGACAAAAGCGTGCGCTATCCGATCCACCTGTTCGTGCGCGGTGAGGAATACCGTCTGGCCGGCCTGATTCCGTCCAACATCCACTTCTTCGGGGTGAGCTCCGAGGAAAGCCCGGACGGCTACGTGTACCTGTTCGGCACGGATCGCCTGGGCCGCGATTTGTTCACGCGCATTATCTACGGCGGTCGCCTGTCCCTGCTCATCGGCCTGATCGGCCAGTTCCTCACCATAAGCTTGGGTGCCACCCTGGGGGTGGTTTCGGGTTGGTACGGCCGCGTGGTGGACCTGCTGGTCCAGCGCATCACGGAGTTCCTGTCGGCCTTTCCGGACATTCCGCTGTTTATGGCGCTGGCTGCCGCCATCCCGCCTGAGTGGTCTCCGATCGCGGTCTACTTCATGTTGACGATTATTCTGGCTTGTGTTCGCTGGGGCGGCCTGGCCCGGCAGGTACGCGGCTTGGTCCTCTCGCTGCGGGAGCGCGAATACGTGCTGGCGGCCCAGTCCTTCGGCTCCAGCGACTGGCGCGTGATGTTCCGCCATCTGATTCCGGGGGCGACCAGTCACATCATCGTGATTTCCACGCTGGCCATCCCCGGCATGATCCTGGCCGAGACGGCGCTCAGCTGGCTGGGCCTGGGCCTGCGTCCGCCACTGACCAGCTGGGGCGTGCTGCTCTACGAGGTATCCGGCATCCGGGCCATCCAGTTCTCGCCGTGGATGCTGATCACAATCCCGGTCATCATCGGGGCCATCTGGGGCTTCAACATGCTGGGTGACGGCCTGCGCGATGCCCTTGACCCCTACGGAGGCCAGTAGCCATGTCGGCAGCGGTCTTGGATCAGGATGTCCTGCTGGATGTCAGGGACCTGCAGGTCCACTTTGATGTTCGGCGCGGCACGGTCCGCGCCCTCGAAGGGGTGAACTTCACGATTCGCAAGTCGAAGACCCTCGGGGTCATCGGCGAGAGCGGCTCCGGCAAGTCCGTCACGGCCCGCGCCATCATGCAGTTGCTGGCCAAGAACGGCTCGATTGTGAGCGGCGAGATGCTGTACAACCGGCAAGGGGACGATTCCGGCGACTCCGAATTCATCGACATTGCCCAACAGCCTTCCGACAGCCAATTGATGCGGGACCTGCGCGGCGGCGAGATCGCCATGATCTTCCAGGAGCCGATGAGTTCGCTGACTCCGGTCTATACGGCCGGCCTGCACATCGGCGAGTCGATTCAGCTGCACCTGAAGCCGCGCCAGACCGTCGGCGACCAGATGGCCAAGGCCATTGCCAAGCAGAATCGGATTCCGCGCGAGGAAGCCCGGCAGATCGCCATCGAGATGCTGGACAAGGTGGGCATTCCCCGGCCGGAAGAACGGGTTGTAAGCTATCCGCACGAGCTTTCGGGCGGCCAGCGGCAGCGCGTCATGATCGCGATTGCCCTCTCCTGTGGTCCCAAGCTGCTGATTGCCGACGAGCCCACCACGGCCCTGGACGTCACGACCCAGGCCCAAATCAACGATCTGATGCTCGACCTCCAGCAGGAGTTCGGCATGGCCATCATGTACATCACCCACGATTTGGGCGTCATTGCCGAAATGGCGGAGGATATTGCGGTCATGTACCTGGGCCGCATTGTCGAGCAGGGCGCCACCGACTCGATCTTCTACAACCCGCAGCATCCATACACGCGCGCCCTGCTCAGATCGATTCCCCGCATCGGGCAGACCGAAGGGTCCCGGCTGGAAGTAATCGAGGGTATGGTGCCCGATCCTTTTTCCATTCCAACCGGGTGTGCCTTCAACAACCGGTGTCCCGATGTGATGCCCGGGATCTGCGATGCGCGCATGCCCGAGTTGCTCACGGCAGGCGACGGTCAGCGCGCTGCCTGCCTCCTGCATGATCCGGACACGATGCGAGAGGTGACCAGTGCCCGCGTCCATTGAGGATCCAGGCGTCCTGCTGGAAGTCCGGAACCTAAAGAAGTACTTTCCCATCCGCAAGGGCCTGCTGCGCAAGGTGGTGGGCCACATCAAGGCGGTGGACGACATCAGCTTCGAAATCCGCAAGGGCGAGACCCTCGGGCTGGTCGGGGAAAGCGGATGCGGCAAGACGACCGCTGCGCGCACGGCCATTCGGCTGTACGACCCCACCGACGGCGCGGTGTTGTTCCGTTCGCACGCCAACGGTTCCGGGGAGGGGGAGGTCTACGACCTGGCCGCCCTGCCTCTGCGGGAGATGAAGCCGTTGCGGCGCGAGATCGCGATGGTGTTCCAGGATCCGATCAACAGCCTGAATCCCAGGATGAGCGTGTCGGATATCGTCAGGGAACCGTTGCAGGTGCACGGAATGGATCTCGGCCGCGAAACCGACGACGAGGTGCAGGGGTTGCTGTCCGCAGTGGGCTTGCGGTCCGAGCACATGGAGCGCTATCCGCACGAGTTCTCCGGCGGTCAGCGCCAGCGCATCGGCATTGCCCGCGCCCTGGCCCTGCGGCCCTCGCTGATTCTCCTGGACGAACCGGTGTCGGCCCTGGACGTGTCCATTCAGGCCCAGACCCTGAACCTCCTGCAGGACCTGCAGGAGGAGTTCGATCTGACCTACCTGTTCGTGGCCCATGACCTGAGTGTGGTCGAGCACATTTCCGACCGCGTGGCAGTCATGTACGTCGGACGCATGGTGGAGGTGGCGCCCAAGCGCGAGCTGTACACGAATCCCAGGCACCCGTATACCGAGGCGCTGCTGTCGGCCTCCCCCAAGCCGGATCCCCGCAATCCCACGGTCCGCATTCCGCTCGTCGGCCAAGTGCCGGATCCATCCAATCCTCCTCCCGGCTGCTATTTCCACCCCCGCTGCCGGTATGCCGAAGACGTTTGCCGGACGGAGACCCCGCCGCTGGTCACCATCGGGGAGGACCATGCCTCGGCCTGCCACTTTGCCGACACACTGGAATTGCAGGGCATGCAATAGCCGCGCGCATGCCCGCCGCGGGGTCGGCGGGCGGCTTTCGGCGGTGGTGCATCGGGAACTGGGCGGGTATCGGTCCCGCGCCCGGCCCTAACCTGCATGAACCATGAGCCTGCCCCGACCACTTGAGCCGATCCTGCTGGGGCTGGTTTGGCTGTTGACCTCGGCCCTGGGGATTGCGGAGGTCGCGATTGGCGTGGATTTGATCATGGCCGCCTATGCCGGCCTGTTGCGCCTCTTCAATGTGATCGTGGAGGAGTACGGGCGGGAATACTGGGTCGGCTTCAATGTCCAGACCATCTCGGCGCTGATTCTGGGCCTCATCGTCATTTCCATGTCGATTGTCAGCGGCGAGACCTATCTGCGCCATCACGGGACCCGGCGGGCCCGGCGCATGGCGGCGGTGGTTGTGGCCGTTGAACTTGTCATTTTGCTGGTGGGCTATTTCTTCTCGCCCGACGCCTTCGTCATTCTGGGGTGGGTTGCCGGTTCGGGTTGATCCCGGACCGGAGAGTGAAACATTCCGGTCCGCCGCCGCGGGAAGGCGCCATCTCCAAGGGGCCAACCAATCGGAAGGCCGGTTCGGATGGATGAGCTGCAGTTGGGAGTCCTTGGCTGCCTGCCTCCAGTGGCCGGCTATCTTGTTTGTATGATGGCTGTGACCGAGGGCGGACATGCAACAAGGGCCTGGGATCAGGCGCTTCAGGTGTCGAGATACCGCAGGAACATGCAGACATGACAATTCGAAAGGCCGAGCCGTCGGATGCCAAGTCCATCGCCAAGGTACACATTCAGACGTGGCAGACGTCGTATGCAGGAATGGTTTCGAGCACATACTTGTCTTCCCTGTCCTATCCGGAAAGGGAAACCTGGTGGAGGCGGGTCCTTGAAGCGAATCGGCCTGCCGTGGGCAGCTTTGTCGCCGAAGTGGAAGAGGGCGGAATAGTTGGTTTCGCGCAAGGAGGTCCGGAACGCGATGGCGACCGGACGTATCTTGGCGAACTATATGCGATCTACGTGCTGCAGCCGTTTCAACGCAGGGGAATCGGCCATTCGCTTTTCTCAGCCGTGACAGAACAGCTGATACTGGATGGATTCCCTTCCATGTTGTTGTGGGTACTGCAGGACAATCGACCTGCCTGCCGTTTTTACGAAGCTCTGGGAGGCAAAAAGGTCAGCGAGAAAACCATCGAGATCGGCGGAGCCAACCTGGTGGAAGTTGCCTATGGCTGGCAGGACATTGCTGCCTTGACTGCCGCACCGGAAGCCTGACTTGTGCAAACAACAGGAATTCAGTGTCCCCGAGATGCAACGGCACAGGACCGACATGGATGGCCTTGCGCTTCAGGCAGTCTTTGGTGGTGGAAGCATGGGGTTCAGGGCTTCCACCAGGGTGCCACCCCTGACAGGGGTAGGTAAAGCCCCAATCCGCATCTTTGTGCCAAAAAGAAGCTACCCGGTGGGCGGGTCCACTGGCTGCATCCCGTCGGGCGGGTCCGGTCCCGGCAGGGGCTGTAGCCAGACCCGGGCCCAGGCGTAGCCGCGGTGCAGCAGCCGCTGGGCTTGGTACCAGCCCAGCTGAAACAGGCTCAGGGGCCGGTTCCGGGGGGCGGCGGGCTCCGGGGGCGGTCGCCGCACCCGGCCGGGAGCCAGGCCGCGCAGGCGTGCCTCTTCCACGCGCGTGCCGTAGGCCAGGACCCAGAGGGTGGCCACGGCCAGGACCAGCCAGTGCCGGTCCACGCGCGCCGGGTCCAGGCGCCGGGTGCGGTGCCACTGCCAGCCCATGCGCTTCAGCGTGCGGAAGCCCTGTTCGATCCACACGCGCAGGCCGTAGGCGCCAAGGTCCACGTCGTCGGGGGGCTCGTCCGTGAGCACCACCCAGGGACTCTCCTGACCGGGGACCCAGAGCACGATCAGGGTGCAGCGCCGCTTCCGTTCCCGGAAGGCCTTCCCGGCCGTCACGGTGTACTGGCCCTCGCGGGCCACGAAGCGCCAGGCCGGCCACCGGGGTCCAGTCGTCGCCTGGAAGGTCATGTGGCGGTCGTAGCGCATGTAGGGGTGCCAGCCCTGGCGGCGGATGGCCTTCCACAGGTCGGGGCTCTGCAGGCCCCGGTCGCAGAGCACGCGCACGGTCATGTGCGGGGGCACGACCGGTCCCAGACGGTCCAGCAGGTCGCACAGGTCCGGCATCCAGGGACCGGGCCGGCCCCCGGTCTTGATGCGCCAGGCCACGGGGATGGCCAGACCCCGGTAGACGACGCTGACGACCAGGGCCACTAGTTCCCCGCCCTTGGAGGTCGGGTCGACGGCCAGCGTCAGTTCCGAGCCCTGCCACCAGGCCAGGACCCAGCGCAGGAGCGGTGCGAAACAGGCCTGCACGTCCAGCTGTACCCGGCAGGGCGCGGCCCGGTCGGCCCCGTCCCGGAGCCACTCCCGCAGGTACTGGCGCGTCGTGTGCCAGCCCAGGCCCAGGCTCTGCAGGGCGCCCAGCACGGCGTTCTGGCAGCTGCTGCGGGCCAGGATGGTGGCGCCGACCCACAGGGCCAGGCCCCGGACCTGGCTGGGACGCAGATGCGGCAGGTGCTTGGCGAGGCACTCCGCATGGGGATAGAATGCGGACGGAAGAAGCATGGTCGGCTCCCGGTATCTTGTTGGTTCTTGATACAGGATAACCCGCCATGCTTTTTCTGCTTCCTTGATCGTTTTTTCACCTCGGACTGGCTTTACCTACCCCTGTCAGGGGTGCCACCCGGGCTGCAGCGTTTCGTGCAAGCTCCCATCCGGCCTGCGCGACCTCCGCCCTGCTACTTGGGAGCCGCCGTGTCGTCTTCCGGAATGTGCGGCAACAGGGCCCAAATATGTTCGGCGGCAACCTGGGCGGGGCCGCCGCCCTCCTGGATCACCGCCAGGAGCCGGGCACCGTCGGGAATGTGGTCGAGGTCGAAGTGCACACCGCGCCGGGCCGCCTCGGTGATTTGGTCAGCGTAGGCTGTAATGTCTTCCGCCAGCCGATGGTCCAGACCGCTGGCGGCCAAGGTGCGTTGGAAGCTAACCAGCATTCCTGCTACCTGTCCCGCAACCTGGCCTTCGGCCCGTCCTTCAGCCAACTGTCTCAGTAAGTGTTCCTGTGCCGTTTCCATTTCCTTTTCCACCTCGCTAAGCGGTCGGCTGTCGTCCAAGCGGGAAACATCCAGCAGAAGCCTGCCCCGATCATCCCTGAGATTGCCCCATTGCGCCATCTTGTCGGCCAGAAACCGCATCAGCAGCGCGTGGGCCTCCGGGTCCTCCAGCCCGCGCACGGTCTGCCTGACGGAAGCCGTATCGCCCAGGCCTGCACACCGCTCGATCTCAAAGACCAGACGCAACAGGCGCTGTTCGGGATCGGCCCGGCGGTTCATGTGCAGGACATCATAGTACTGCACGGGAAAGTCGAACTGCATGAGGAGCCGCGCCAAGGGGCTGAAGAGGTCTTGCAGGGAAGGTGGCTGCCAAGGATCGGGTCCGGTGTAGAGGACGGCCACGGCGACCGGCGGCAGGCCCCGGTCCGAGCCGTGCCACGTCCGGTCCTCGCACAATTCCAGAAGGCGGTCGACGACATAGCGGAGGACGCGGACCATGAAATGGCGCTGGCGGGAGCTCTGGGCCTCGACGATCATGATGACGGTGGGCTGGCGGTCGGTGTCGAAGGACCAGGTGCTGTCGGCGATGCGCTCGTGCTCGGACTCCCGGATCGAGCCGGTGGGGCCGGCCCGGAGGGAGTGCCGGTCGACGGTGCCGAGATCGAACCGTTGGGCCAGCAATTGGGCGACATCGTAGGCAAACACGGAACTGGTGAGGATGCGCTTGTATCGCCGATCATGGGTTGCCATGGGAGTGTGTCCTGCGCTCACCAAAGAGATGTTCGCAATTTAAACTACCGCACAATGGTTTGGAAATACCAATGTTGGGAGCCAAAATCCTGCAATAGTCGGATTCCGCACTGCTCTCCAACGGGCATGGTGCATGAATCGGGGGTGTCCTGTCGCTGTTCGGATCCGATCCACGGAGCGGGTTGCCGTGCCGAGCAAACCCGTGCCTCGCGGCTTTTCTTGGCGGCTGCCGGCCTGCGGCTTCCCAACCACCAAAAATCCGTGTGTCAAGGTCTCCGCGGTCCAGCCGCACGTGATCGGAGGTTTCACAGTCGCTGATCGTAAGATTCCCTCGCCGTTGGCGGCATCCAAGCCGACACGGAGCCAAGCAGGTGCCGGCCCGCGCGGGGAAACCGCCGGCCGTGCCCCGTGTCCTCCGGCGCGTATCCAAGATTACCCGGGACTTCTCGACCATGCACACCGTTTCGTTCGATACCCTCCGAGGCTTTGTCCAGGACATTTTCGAAGCCGCAGGCGTGCGCACCGCAATCGCGCACAAGGTCAGCGAATCCCTGGCTCTGGCGAACCTGCTCGGCCACGACTCGCACGGGATTGTGCGGGCCAGTCTCTATCTGGATCAGATCGGGAGCGGGATGCTGGATCCCGCCTCGGACCCGGAGCCGCTGGAGGAATCGCCCTCCGTCTTTATCATGGATGCCAAGCGGAACTTCGGGCAGTGGTCCGCCTACCTCACGATCAAGAAGGCGATTGAAAAGGCCGCGGACTGCGGCATCGCCGCCGGCGGCATCACCAACAGCGGCCACGTCGGCCGCCTTGGGGAATGGGTCACGATGGCGGCCGACGCCGGATACATCGGACTGGCCTTCTGCAACGGCGGCGGCCGCCGCGGCATCGTGGCGCCGTTCGGCGGCAGCGAACGGCTCATGAGCACCAACCCCTTGGCCGCGGCCGTCCCGCTGGAGGGTCGGGACCCCATCGTCATCGACTTCGCGACCAGCGTGGTGGCCGAGGGCAAGGTCAAGATTGCCCACAACAAGGGCATGGATCTCCCGCCCGGCTCCATGTTGGACAAGGACGGCAACCCGTCGGTCAAACCACAGGACCTCTACGACGGAGGCGTGCTCCTGCCGTTCGGCGGACACAAGGGATCCGGCCTGAGCCTGCTCAACGACGTAATGGCCGGATTGCTGACCGGCAGCGGCGTCCCGCAGGAGGGCGAAGGGGCCATGAACAACGGCGCGTTCTTCATCCTGTTGCGCATTGAAACATTCCGGGCGCTCGGCGCCTTCCTTGGCGATGCCGGCGACTACGTGGCGTTCTTCAAGTCCGTGCGTCCGGCTCCGGGGTTCGACGAAGTCATGTTGCCGGGCGAGCCCGAGGCGCGCACGGCCGCCGAACGGCGCGCGCACGGCATTCCCGTGGACGACGTGACCTGGCGCAGCCTTGTGGAGGCTGCGGCGGGAGTGGGCGTGGAGGCTCCCCGGCGTTAGCGTTTGCCGGCCACCAGGCAGGCCATGTCCCCTTGGCGGGCGATGCAGTCGGTCCAGGCATAGCCCAGATCGCGCAGGACTTCGAAGTGACGGGCCACCGGCAACCGGCCCGGGTCGTTCCGGTTGGGTTTGCCGGGTGCCGTGACGAAGTCCGCGTTGACAAAGAGGCCGTCGTCGTCGAGAAGCTCAAACGCCTTGGCATAGATCCGGACGACGTTGTCCTGGTTCCCCAGGTCGTGCATCGCCTGCAGCGACACAAAGGCCTGGACCGGAGGCTGCAGGCGCCGGGTCCAGCCGTCCTCGTTGGCATTCTCGTGCCACACCGCAGCGCGCGGCCCGAATTGGCTCAGCCGCCGCCGGGCAAAGTTGCTCAGCGGCTCCGAGTAGTCCAGCCCGGTGTAGGTGAGGTGGGGAATGTCGCGCAGCAGATGCAGTGCCATCAGGCCGGGACCGGCAGCGATTTCCACCACGTGCAACGGGCCTTGCGGCCGGTGGGCGGACAGGATGGTGGAAACCGTATCGATCATCGTGTGGCGATAGGGCCACCTGCGGAAGATGCCGCTCTCCCAGGCGGCCACGGCCCCCCGGCTGGCGAAGCGGTGGAACCGGTTTGCGTGGTCTGAACTGCCCATCGGCTGTATACTTATCCTTGCTGTGTCGGCCGCAGCCCCGCTTATCCAGCCGACGTGCGCACCCAGGGAGGTGGACAATGATAGGACAGGACACCTTGACGAGAACGGTGTCTGTGCTGGCCATCGACAGTTCCGGACCTTCCCGCCCACCCGCCGCCTACGGCTAATCGAACCGCGGCGAAAACAGCGACCTCCGGCCCGTTGCTGTCACTCGTCACCCCCAACCCACAATCCAGCACGGACCCCGGGGTTCCCGTGAATCCTGTCCCCGCTGTCGCGGGGAAGCCGAGCACTCGGCCTGCGCGGGCGCTTTAGATACCCTGAGGCCAATCCGGAGCCGCTGACCAACGCATGTCTGCACAATACCAAGACGACTGGAACGACTACGAAGAAGAGGAATGGGAGGTTTACGCCGAGGAGCACGATCCCGACTTCCAGCACGACCAGAAGCTGATTCGCAGGCCGCCCAAGCCCAAGTTCGAAAACAAGGTTCCCTTCCGGGAAAACTGGCGCTACAAGATCGAGGAGGAGATACGCCGCAGCATTACCGGCGATTTTGAAACCACCTACCGCCCGGGCCAGGTCGAACGGCGCTGGCTGATGGGCGCCCTGCGGCCCTTCTTTGAGAACGGTTTGGTGGACGACATCCTGAGCAAGGTCAAGGGCGGCAAGGACGCCGACGTCTACCGCTGCAGCCTGACGGCGCCGGACGGCTCGCTGGACCTGTTTGCGGCCAAGACCTATCGGCCGCGCAGCCACCGCACCATGCGCAACGACATGGTGTATCGCGAGGGCCGCGATACGCTGGCGCTGGGCACCAACGTCAGCAGCCGGCAGGACAAGCGGCTGCTGCGGGCCATGCTGAAGCGGTCGGACTACGGCAAGCAGGCGCAGCAGACGTCCTGGCTGCTGTACGAACGCTACGCCCTCACCATTCTCCGGGAGGTCGGGGCCGACGTGCCGGAGCCGTTCGACGCCGCCGACAACGCCATCCTGATGGAGTTCATCGGGGATGCACAGGTGGCCGCGCCGACCTTGAACGAAGTCCGCCTGGACTCCTCCGAAGTGAAGTCGTCGTTCGACCAGGTCATGCACAATGTTGAATTGATGCTGACCAACGGCTTCATCCACGGCGACCTGTCCGCCCACAACCTGCTGTTCTGGGATGACCGGGTCGTGGTCATCGACTTTCCACAGGTGGTGCCCGTGACCGGCAACAAGCAGGCCTACAGCCTGCTGGAGCGGGATGTCGAGCGGGTTTGCCAGTACTGGGCCCGTTACGGCCTGCGCCGCGACCCGGAACGGCTGACCAGGTCCCTGTGGGGCAACTGGTCCCAGGTGCGCCACGAGGACGTCATGGCGGACCTGTCCAAGGCCCTGGCCGAAATGGAGGAAGATGACGAGGATCCGGACGAAGACTTGGAATACGCCTAACTCCCCACAGCACTCCTGTCGCTGACTTGCCCACCTTGGAAAAACGCATGCCATGCCCTTGACATTCGACCTGTCGCTGGACGATCTGTACACCTACGAAGGCCGCAACCCAAGGCCGGACGACTTCGACAACTATTGGGACGAGGGTGTGGCCCGGATGCGCGCCGTGGACCCGAATCCAGAGCGCATTCCGGCGGCCTTCCAGACGGATTTCGCGGCCTGTTCCCACTTCTGGTTCACGGGCATCAACGGGGCGCGGGTGCACGCCAAGCTTCTGGAGCCAACCAATCCCGCCCCCGGCCATCCGGGTATTGTCATGTACCACGGCTACTCCGGGGATTCGGGGGGCTGGCTGGAGAAGCTGGGCTGGGTCGCGGCCGGCTTTACCGTCGCGGCCCTGGACTGTCGGGGCCAGGGAGGCCTGTCTGAGGATCCGGGCGGCACCAAGGGCACCACGTTGAGGGGGCACATCGTGCGCGGCCTCAGCGACGAGGGGCCCGAACACCTGGCATACCGTTCCATCTTCCTGGACGCGGCCCAGCTGGCCGGCCTGGTCATGGAAATGGACGATGTGGACCCGGACCGGGTGGGCGTCACCGGCGGCAGTCAGGGCGGCGGTTTGTCCATTGCCGCGGCCGCCCTGGAACCCCGGGTGAAACAGGCGGCGCCGGTGTTCCCGTTCCTGACGGACTACAGGCGTACCTGGGAGATGGATCTGACGGTCAACGCCTATCAGGAACTGCGCGACTGGTTCCGCAAGTACGATCCGCAGCACAAGCGCGAGGATGCGGCCTTTGCCCGGCTCGGCTACATCGATGTGCAGCACCTGGCTCCGCGCATCCGGGCCGAGGTGATGATGTTCACCGGTCTGATGGATCAGATCTGTCCGCCGTCCACGCAGTTTGCCGCCTACAACAAGATCACGTCGCCGAAGTCCGTCGAGTTCTTTCCGGACTTCGGACACGAGGCCCTGCCGGGCAGCAGCGAGATGATTTTCGAGTTCATGCAGCAGCTTTGACCGTTATGAATGGGGTTGGCTGGGCTGGTTTTCAGGCCAAGCCTCGGTCCCCGGTGTAGGCAGCCAAGCCGTTGCGTGCTTCCACCTGCAGGATTCTCCCATCGACATGACTGAAGTCCGATCGTCGGAACCGCCGCCTCCCGCGGGCCGCGTCCGCATGGTGTTGGACACCGACACCTACAACGAAATCGACGACCAGTTCGCCCTGGTCCACGTGATGCTGTCCCCTGCCGAGGTGGACCTGCAGGCGGTCTACGCCGCACCGTTCCTGAACAATCGTTCATCCAGTGCCGGCGACGGCATGGAGAAGAGTCACGAGGAGATCCTGCGCCTGTTCGGGCTGTTGGGGCGGGAACCGGAAGGCATGGTGTTCAGGGGTTCCGAGCGGTTCATGAACTCTCCCCGGGACATCGTGTGGAGTCCGGCCGTCGAGCACATGTTGTCCCTGCTCGCGGAAGGCGACGAACCGCTGTATGTGGTGGCGATTGGTGCACCGACCAATGTGTCCTCGGTGCTGCTGGCTGCGCGTGAACAAAACATTGACCTTGGGCAGCGAATGCGTGTTGTGTGGCTGGGCGGACAGCCGCCGCACCGGACCAACGCCCGCGAGTTCAATCTCATGCAGGATCCGATCGCTTCGCGGTTGCTGCTCCAACTCAGTCCCTCGCTGGCCCTGTTTCCGTGCTGGGGAGTGGCTTCCCACCTGCTCACGACCGTTCCGGAACTGGAGCGGCATTTGGCACCCTTGGGACCGGTCGGCACCTTCCTGACGGACCGGTTTGCCGCCTACAGCGACGACCACTATGCCTGGGCCAAGGAGGTTTGGGATCTGGCCGCAACCGCCTACGTCGTCAATCCGGATTGGACGCACAGCCGCGTGGCTGCGACACCCGACCTGGACACCGCAACGCTGGACTGGGTCCCGCAGCCGGAGGGTCCGCCCATGCGCGAGGCTGTCATGGTGGACCGTAATGCAATCTTCCGGGATCTGTTCGAGAAAGTGGCCGCCTTCCACGGTTGAAAGGAGATATATCGGACATGGGCAGGCACGTGCTGGTAACGGGCGCGCAGGGCAATCTGGGACAGAAGCTGATTCGCCATCTCCTGTTGCAGCCGCTGGTGGATCGGATTACGGGCATCGATGTGATGCCGGTGTCGGCCGAACAGGCGGCAGAAACCCGCGCCGAACTCGAGATCAAGGTCCGGGACCAGGATCATGAACTGGCGGAACTGGACTACCTGGAAGCCGATCTCAGGGACTGGAACGATGCCCGTTGGCAGCAGGCGGCAGCGGCCTGCACCGAGGTTGTGCACCTGGCCGCGCAGGTACCCAATCCGGCCGCCTCCTGGGACGATGCCGCCGTCTCGATGGACATGAACGTCAACATCGGCCTGGCCGCGGTGGCCTCGAGTACCTGTCAGCGTCTGGTGTTCGCCACCACGAATCACACGATGGGTCAGTACAAGGATGAGCCTCTGGCCTCCACGGTGGGTTCGGGCGAGCTGCTGCCTTCCTCGCCGTATGGCGTGGGCACGACGGTGCGGCTGGGCGAGGACGGTTACGATTCCCCGGCCTATGCAGCCGGCAAGTGGGCCGGCGAACGGCTGTATCGGGGGCTGGCCCTGTCCGACCAGGGCAGGGGGAACACGGAGTTTGTCTGTATTCGGATCGGATGGTGCAACCACGGGAGCAACCATCCGGAAACCCTTACGCCGTCGGGCACGGCGGAGCCCCGTCGCGATGTGCCCGAGGCCCATCGGGAGGAGTACGCACGCACGGATCGCTGGTACAAGGAGATGTGGCTGGCCGACCGGGACTTCGTTGCCCTGTTCGAGCGCGCCATCCTGGCCAAGTCCCGTGGCTGGCCCGGACCCTACATCTGCGTCAACGGGATGTCGCTCAACACCGGCATGAAGTGGTCGCTGGCGGACACCCGGAAGTACCTGGGCTATGAACCACAGGAGGATGTCTACACCTGGGTGCCGATGCCGGAATAGGGTTGGAGCCTTGACCCGGTCATGCGGCCGATGAGAGGGCGAACTTCACAGTGTGTCGAACCCACGCCAGCCGGGCAATGCGGCCGCCTGCCGCATCCACTCTGCAATCCGGTCCTCGTCGAGTTCACCCTCGTAGACATCGATCCAGCGCGAGTCCTTGTCTTTGCCTGAACCGGGTGGCACGGGACGCAGCAACCTGCCGTTGAAGAAGGTTACCTTCACGTAACGGGTGAAGACGTGGTAGCTCACGAACCACCCTTTGTTCTCGATGCCATAGAAGGGCGAGTTCCACCGCACGGCCTTGCGCACGTTGGGCACAGTATTCACGATAAGGTCGTCGAGGCGGCGTCCGACATCGCTCTTCCAGCCCGGCATGGCCGCGATGTAGGCCTGTACGGGAGCGTCGCCGTCCCCCTTGGTAATCTGGGGGTTGCCGCCTGAAAGGAGCACCGGCTGTCCGCCATGGTTTGCGGGGGCGGTCTTCTTTGAAACCTTCGTGGATTTCTTGGATGCCATTTCGGCCACTACGGTTACCTCCATTTGTGCTTCGTGAAGTTAATGGAGGCCAATGATGGAGAGTGAAACGGACCTTTGCTTGAAATGGGCGCACCGGTATTTGCGCAATCCTTGCGCGGGACAGTTTGCCATCGCGGGAGCCTGGAGCCGGAGTGCCACGATGGACCGCATACTACAGTGCCCGAGAGCTACTTGAAGCCTTTTCACAACTTTTTGAGAACCTCAAGCCTGCCGCGGTCTCCGTCCCTCGAACTCCGGCCCTTCTGCCCCCTTTTGCCGGCCCAGTATGTACGAATATCCTTGTCCAAAGTTGGCGGCACTCGAACCTACCGATACAGCCGAAGCAGTTCATCCGTGGCTTGCTCGGCCAGCAGGTAGGCGCGCCCCTCGTGCATTACGGCATTCGTGATTCGGTATCTGTCGGGACTGTCGCCCAGGCAGCGCAGCAACAGACCGTCGAGGTTGGTCCGCCAAGTGCGCGCCGCCATCAGATCCGCCTGTTGCAGTGCGGTCCAGTCGCGCGGAAGCTCGATCGCCATCAGGGGACTGCCGGGCGCAATGTCCAGATCCGTCGGACCGTCATTGGCTACCGGACATGTCTTTCCCGGTACCACGGTTTTCTTCTGGTGGATTCGGCGTTGAGTCAACGCGTTCCGTGAGTCCTCTCCGGCCAACGTCCACTCGATGCGCAGGCGGGAGGCCGGCAGGCGGTTGAGTTCGTTGCGGAACGGCAGGTAGTCGGGCAGGAACCTGCGGCTGAATGCCCCCAGCCGACCGAAGTTGAGCAGGGCACTGCCCGCCTGCAACGGGTCCGCGGTCCAGCGGATGGCATCGATGCCCAGGGTTCCGGCCTTGATTGCCTGCTGGTGCTTGAGGTGAACGGCGATGCCCCGGTTCCGGTAGTCGGGATCCACGCCCATCACCTGGGATTCAAGCACCGTGGTTCCGTCCCGATCCGGCTGGGACTGGAATCCCAGCAGAAACCCCACCACTCGGTCCCCATGGAGTGCAACGAGCGACATCGAGGCGGGACAGACGGAGGCGTACAGCCAGGTTGGATAGAGGTTGTCGGGTGGGGATTGCCAGATTCGTCCTTGCAAATTCCTGGCTTGTTCTGCGTGTGCGGACCCCGGTTCGCCGATGGCGATCGAATCGGCGGTGAAGACGGGTTCCGGGGCCTTCCAGTCTGCGGGCGGGTCCACGGGGGTGCCGTCCGGTGCTCCGGGCCGGTCGCGGTCGACCAGGGCCAGCCGGGTTGCGTCAGGTCGGTTGGCGGCATGCCGGACCGTCAGGAGTACGGATGGGTCGCGCGTCGGGAGTGCAAACGCGGCCTCCACCAACGCGTCGGCATACGACCGGGTGACGAGCATGCCCCCGATGCCGGTCAGTGCCGCCGCGACGAACTGGGGCGGCAGCAGGGCGGGATTGTCGGGGGCTCCCAGCACGCTGCGGGCCTGTTCCGCCTGGCGCGGGAAGTCGGGCTCGGAACCGGTCCAAACGCGGAATTTGCCGTGTTCCATGGAGTTGTCCCCGCAGGGGCCCGTAGGGACGGTCCTGCGTCAGTGCGGAGGCAGCAGATCCCCAAACAGGACCTGCATCGCCCGCCTGAGGCCACTGAGCTTGCCGCGGGCCTCGGCAGTCGGCTTCACCACATGTTCCCCCACAAACTCCGCCGTGGCGCGTGTGGTGCGTGCCGCCTGCTGCGCATCCTCGAGGATCGGCGCGACGCCGGTCCGCAGGATGCGGACAAGTCGCAGTAGATGCCGGATCAGCAGGATCAGAAGACCCAGAACCGCGAAGGTTTCCAACGCGATCAGCACGAAAGTGATGTCGCGGATGGTATCCAGAACCTGCTCCATGGTACGTCTGCCGTCAGCCGGCCGGTTCCGGCTTGCGGCGGCTCAGCAGCAGGGCGAGCACCGCGAACATCGTTGCCTCAATCACCCGTACCTGGCCGATGCGGAACCAGTCCGAGTTGAACAGGGTGCCAATCAGCTGGCCCAGCCCGAAGCCGATCAGGGCGGCAGCCACCGATGTAATCAGGTCCTGCCACGATCGGCCCTGCCAGAGGTGGAACAAGGCACCGTAGCCGACAGCTATGACGGTGCCGAGCACGAGGGCTGGATTCAGCCACCATTCGGATGTCATGCGGATGCAATCAGACCCCCGCCCAGGCACTCGTCTCCCCGGTAGAAGACGGCGGCCTGTCCCGGCGCGACCCCGTACTGGGGTTCCCGCAGGTGCACTTTCACGCCGTTGTCGCCGGTCTCCTCCAGCGTACAGGGAATGTCCTGGCCCCGGTACCGGATCTGACAGGTAAGGTCCGGGTCGGAAGAATCCGGCCTTCGGATCCAGTTCGTCTCTTCCACTTGGAATTCCAGCGTGGCCAAGTCTGATCGGCTGCCGATTACCAGGGTGTTCTCTTCCGGCAGCTTGCGGATGACATATCGGGGTTCGCGGGAATGAATGGGAATGTCGAGGCCACGCCGCTGGCCGATGGTGTAGCGGTGTAGGCCACGATGTGTGCCAACCGCGTCGCCTTCCATGGTGACAATGGGTCCGGCCTGGGCCGGGGACGGGCTCCAGTCCTCCAGAAACCGGCGGTGGTCGTCGTCGGCCACGAAGCAGAGATCCATGGACTCCTGCTTGTCCGCCACGGGGAGACTGCGTTGGCGAGCCATGTCCCTGAGTTCCGGCTTCGTGTAGGCGCCCACCGGGAACAGGCTGCGAGCGAGTTGCTGTTGATTTAGCACACTGAGGACGTAGCTTTGATCCTTCATCGGATCTGCGGCGCGCAACAGGCTGAAGGAACCGTCCGCTTCGCATCGCCGCCGGACGTGATGGCCCGTGGCCAGGCATCCGGCACCGAGGCCCAGTGCATACCGGAGCAGCCAGTCGAACCGGATGCGGCGGTTGCAGTTGAGGCAGGGGTTGGGTGTCCGTCCCAGATCGAAGCCATCGATGTACGGCTCCACGACCGCCTTGCGGAATGGTTCCTCGGCATTGACCAGGTAGAAGGGCATACCGAGGCGATCGGCCACGGCCCGCGCCACGTCCACGCTTTCCGCCGAACAGCATTTGTTCGTGGACGCGATCCCCGGTCCCTGTTCGGACCAGAGCCGCATCATGATGCCGATGCAGTCAGTGCCCTGTTCAACCAGCAGGGCGGCGGCCATGGAACTGTCCAGGCCGCCGCTCATGGCGACTGCCGTCACCGGGGAGTCGATGTTCATAAACGCTCGATCCTAGCACAGGGATTCGGCGGAGGTTGGCCTGATCCTAGGCACTGCCAGGGCAATCGCATGCTAATTGGACAGGACCTTGAGGAGGTACCCGTCGTTCCAGCCGGCCTGCTTGCGCCGGGCGGCGATGCCGCCCTTGGCCGTGGTCTCGCGGCGCAGGAGGTTGAGGGCCAT
>MPMO01000062.1 GCA_002238555.1 Caldilineaceae bacterium bin34 | reverse complement strand
AGGCCCTGCAGGAACTGCTCGCCTTGGGTCAAATCGAGCCCAAACCCACCTGAATCGGCGGCGAATCCCCCGGGATTCGCCGCGGCCTGCCTGTTTCCAGCGTCCGCCACCCCGGTCCGACCCCGCCGGAGCGACCGCCCCTGCCAACGTATATCTCAAAAACTGTTCACACCATTGTCAATACACAAACCTTCTTTGCATTTGTTCAAAATGGATGCTCAGCTTGCCAGTCTGGCTGCTTCATAGCGTTCAAGCAAGGGGCGTGCCCGCTGGGCAAGTCTTCCTGGTGCGTGATTGTCGAAGGCATGGAGGAAGCCCTTGGTCAGTTCATCCTGAAGGAAGAGCAGATCCGATATTTCAGTTGCGTTAATGTTGTCGAGCGACAGGCAGACCTCCCGACTGTCCCTGTCCAGACGCCACCGTTGCTGCATGGGAACACATGTAGCTTCCGCGAGACGAACCATCTCACTGAGGTAGGTCTCGGAAAGATAGTCATCAGCGTTTGGCTGCGCGGCCGCGAACAATAGCGCCGGGAGTGGCAAACGTTCCGGATCACACAGTACCACGCCCAAGTCGCAACAGATGCGGCGGACAGTTTCACTGGCCGGCTCCGAAGATACGAGTAAAGGCCACCACCTCGTCTTTGAAGTCTGTTCAGGATCCTCACAAGCAGCTGCCCGGTAAAAGTCGAAGCACTTAAGATGGAATGTGGCTATATCAGACTTATCCAACGTGATGCGAGACTTGCTCTCGATCAATACCATGCATTCAGGTCCTTGACCTGCTCCGTCAATCTCGTGGCTGGTCCCGGACTGTGAACCTTGACCGAACAGCCCGGGGAATCCGGCGTGCTGTCGTCTTGGAAAGTCCGGCCGCCAAAGGAGCTGTGAAACCGTCCGTTCCCATGCTCTTCCGCTTGCTGGGGAGTGGTCCAGGTTACAATGACGTGCAAGCAGAAAAAAGTCCGTAACAAGTTTGGCGAGTGTCGTCCGGTCATCGGACAAACTATCTGTGAGTTGCATTTTGCTTAAGCCAGCAAGTCGAATATGTCACTCGTTGGCTCATCTTCCGCGACCATCGTTGATGTTGTGTGATGACCGGCCCCCCTAAAGTATTCGCGCGCAAACGCGCCATCAATGATTCCCTTCTGTGCTTCGGCAGCCGCCTGGAAGAGTTCGTTCGCGCGGTTGAGCAAGATTCCGGGTCGGCCCTGCGATACGTCGCGCAAGACTGTTAGGGCGTCGCGTTTGAACGGGGCCATGTCACCGGAAGTTGACGGATCAATGCGGTGTTGGTCGAGCCATGCGTGCAGCAACGCTTCGACTTGGTCATCGTCCTGCATGCCACGCAGCACGACAACGGCGGATTGGTTGTTTGAGGTGTCCTCGAAACTTGGAAGGCGATTGTGTTCCCAGAACGTTTCGAGTTCCTGGGCGGCTGTCGCGTGGAATGTGAAGGTCATGTGCAGCATTGACGCGAAGGGTTCATTCTCCATCAAGTCGCGGATTCGTCCAATCTCGCGTCGACGCCTTGCCGCCGGGAGCGACTTGTTGGTTGCGAGATCCTCAAGTTGGTCAATCATCAGGAAGACCTTGCGTACGTCAGCAGCGGCGAGGGCGATGACGGCAAAGTTCAGGTAGTGGAGGCCGGATCGGATTTGGGTTGCGTCCGAAACCCTGCCGAGGAATTCCGGCAATTCATTGGGTGCGCGGGCGAAGATGTCGAGCAAGTCAGGACGCAATGCCGAGGCTGTGGGAGCGATTGCCAGTCTTGTCTTGGCCAGTTTGGTGGCCACTTTGTCTGGTGCGTCGTCACCGATTGACGCACAGATTTGCCCGTGGGCACGAAGCAGCGGTGCCTCGGCATCCTTCGCCATCCCAATTACGGCGTTGAACAACACCGGGTACAGACCGGTCCGGTTCATCGTGTTCAACTCGGAAAAACCTGCCGCAATTGGGACGATTTGTTCATCGCGCATACCCATCGCGGCCTCGACCTCTCTCCCGAAGTCGGCGTTAATCTTGCTGACCGACGCGCGCATGAGGGCGGTCTTGCCGTAGCCGGTGTCCCCGCCGGGTCCTTTGCTCCAGAGAAATCCGATCTGTTTTCTACCTTGAAGTGCTCCGCGGACCGTCTTCTGGAAGAATTCATTCTCCTCGGTAGGAAACACTTCCGAGCTATACGGATCTGTCCACCCGCCCGAGATCGCGGATTGAGGAAAGGGATTTCCAGTCAACCCCCACGTTTCTTCCATGTGCTGATACGGTGATGTGTTCATGAGACACTCTGTGGTTTGTTTCTCATTGTTACTTCCAGCCGACGGCGTCCGTGGTGTCGAAACGCCGGCTCTGAAGCCGGCAATCCCGTCATGCCGACGTGCAGCAGGACCTCGACAGCGACTTCGGGGTAGTCTCCATCCGCCAGTCTTGACAGCACCATGTCACCCAGGGCGCGCGTTACTGCGCATTCGTAGGCGACCTGGGCACGCAACCGGTGAATTGGAAGGTAGGGTTCTGCCAGGGAGGAACCGGACTTCCGAGCCTGTTCCCAGTAGGCACGGCGGAACGTGTGCGCGACCCGGCCTCCATATTCGGCGATACCGCGCCGAGCCGGAAGCAGATCACCGCCGGGTCGCCGCGTCAAGTCGGCCGCCAGCCAAATCACATTCGCGTCGGGGTAGACGGGAACGTAGCGAGACTGGTCATAAAGAAGGAGTTCCGAACCCCAACGCAGGAGCGTTTTGATGGTGGTAGCGTCCAGGTGAACGTTACAAGCTGCGAATGCCGCAACCATAAGCGCGTCGTTCATGGTCTCGGCAAGGGCCTTGTTGCTCGGACGTTCCGTGGGAGGATGCCCGAAGCGGCGGCCCAGGTGTTCGGTGATCTTCTTCTCGACCATCTCCGACAACAATCCGTCCCCGATTCGTTCAGCAGCCCATTCGGACCAGCCCCGAGTACCTCTCCGACAGCGTTCCAAATCACCTTCGCTTACAGTCGGGCAACGAACAGAGTTCTGCTCGAGGGCCCGGAGGAGGAGCTGGAGGTACGGGTGAGCCGCGATCAGCCCTTGACAGAGTTCATCGACGAAGCGCGCACTGTCAGGGGTCAACTCCGCGAGGTACATCCCGTGATCGGTGAGTTTGTAGGTTTCGCCGAGGTAGCTGTTGACAAGTCGCTTCGAAGAGGGCAGTGGCTTGTTTTCCACTGCATCCAAGCGCATGAGTTCGGAAAGGCAGTCACGGGTAGGGGCCCAGTTCCGCTCCCGTTCGCTGACTCCCGCCGGTGGTGCTGTTGACCGTCCACGCCCTTCTTGGGCCAGGCGTCGCTGTGTGTGCCCATAACGGACGCGGCAATCCTCAAACGTCGCGTCTCCGTTAGCCAGACCCCTTAGTTGGTCGCGAGTGTGCGCGACGATGCGGTGTAGACGGGGGATTGTGTCTCGAGGGACCGTAGTATTCATCCTCGTACGATACCATGAAATCGGTCAGGTCTTACGGGAGACCTGACCGAGGAGACACAGTTCTACTTCGTCCGTTCGACGGCGAAGGTCTCGACCACGGCCTTGTACAGTTGCGGTTGGTTGCCCTTCAGGGCAAGGACATGGTCGGCTCCCAGGAAAGCAGGACAGCCACCTGTTGCAGGCGGCTGTCCCGATGGGATGTTCCGCGGTTGCGAGACGTGCGGGCACTGGGCCACCCTTCGCGCAACCTGCTTGAGTGCAGTGAACCGGGTGGAGACGAGATCGGACAGATCAACCGTGGAGTTCAACCGGTAGTCGCGGAAGCCGGTGACGGCTCCATGCTCCGTGTCGAGCGGTCGCAACTTCAGCGTGGCCACCGGACTGATGGTTTCGTCGTCCTCGTTGTGAAGTCCCATGGGATCGCTGACGACCTGAACCGGGCTCGCGACCGGTCCCCGAGTTCCACTTCCACAGTTGGAAACCCTCTCATCGGAGGGGTGTGCCGGGGGACGACAGCAGAGCGCGAGGTTGCTGTTAGAATCGGTTGGTCGGCCAGAGTCGTGCCTTCGTTCCTTCGTGGCGCGGTTCTGCAACGGGTGCACTGCGAAGTTGGTCAACGTTGAGACACTCCATGCATTGACCCGCACCGCTTGTGGCGAGGTGCGCTTGGATTCATCAATGGGAACCTCCGCTCCTGAGCAACCCGGCACACGGCGTATTCCCAGCACTCAGGCCTCCCAACCAACGACAGGATCGACCCACACATGTCAGACAACGCCCTCCGCATTGGCGTCATAGGCGCCGGCGCCAACACCCGCGACCGCCACATCCCCGGTCTCCTGGAGCAGGAGAACATTGAAATGGTGGCCGTGGCCAACCGAACGCCCGAGTCCGGCCGGCGCGTGGCGGAGCAGTTCGGTTTCGGACGTGTTGCCTCCCACTGGACCGAGATCATCGAAGCCCCCGACATCGACGCCGTGGTCATCGGGACTTGGCCCTACATGCACTGCACGGCGACCGTGGCCGCCCTGGAAGCCGGCAAGCATGTCATGTGCGAGGCGCGCATGGCGATGAACGCCTCCGAGGCGCGTCTGATGTACCGGACGGCCCAGGCGCGGCCGACCCAGGTGGCCCAAATTGTTCCTTCGCCCATGACCCTGGGGGTGGACCGTGCCATCCAGCGGTTGGTGCGGGATGGATACCTTGGGGACCCGCTGGTGGTTGACATGCAGGTGGGCGGCACATGGCTGGACCTGGACGGACCGCTCCACTGGCGGCACGACATGGACCGCAGCGGTCTCAACATCATGACGATGGGCATCTATTACGAGGCGTTGATGCGCTGGCTGGGCGAGGTCGTCACGGTGCAGGCCGCGGGCGCGGTGTTCGTGCCGCAGCGGTTGGACGAGGAGACGGGTGTGGTGCGCGCCGTGCGCATTCCGGAACACGTGGATGTGACGGGCCGCATGGCCTGCGGCGCCCAATACCATCTGCAGGTGTCGTCGGTGACCGGTCTGGCCGGTCCGCCAACGGCCTCGCTGTACGGTTCGCAGGGCACCCTGCGGTTCAGTGATGGCCAACTCCTGGGTGGCCGGCGCGGTGACGCAGAGCTGTCGCCAGTGGAAGTTTCCGACAGCGAACGGGGCGCCTGGCGCGTCGAGGAGGAGTTCGTCAACGCGATCCGGGGTCGCGAGGCAATTACCCACACCGACTTTGCGACCGGTGTCAAATACATGGAGTTCACCGAAGCGGTCAGTCGCAGCCTGCAGAGCGGCGAGACCATCCGCCTCCCCTTGCCGTAGGCAATCGATCGGGTCCGGCCACCGGAGTTGGCCTGCGCGTCGGACAGCAGCCACACCGGTTTCGCGGGTCATTGCGGTCGTGCCGGGTTTCGGCAGACGGACCTGCGCGGCCGATGATGCTGCCGCAATCCACCCGTTACCCATATCCGTGTGTGCCCCCGCGCACATTGACGTTCCACCTTCATGACCGAATCCGCATCCGTCCGGTACCGCAGGGTGCGCCACGATTCGTTCCTGGCCTGGCGGTCTCCCAGTTACCGGTTCTACGCGATCGGCTGGCTGGTGTCGATGATTGGCACCCGGATCCAGGCCACCGCCCTGGCCTGGGATGTCTACGACCGGACGGGCGAAGCCCTGGCGCTCGGATTGACGGCCCTCGTCATGGCCCTTCCGGCCATGCTGTTCGCGCTCCCGGCAGGTTGGCTCGGCGACCGGTTCAACCGGATCCGGCTAATCATGTTGTCCCTGGCCGGAATGACCCTGACCTCCGTCGGCCTGGCCTTGGCTGCCTGGCAGCAGGCTCCGATTTCGGTGATCTACCTGCTGCTCTTCCTGGATGGCACGGCCATCATGCTGGGACGGCCGGCGCGGGTAGCCCTGATGCCAACCCTGGTGCCGAAGGAGAGCTTTCCCAATGCGGTCACCTGGACCACCGGCCTCATGCACTTCACGTCCGTGGCCGGTCCCGCCCTGGGCGGCCTGGTCATCAACATCAATCTGTTGGCCGCCTATTGGATCGCGGCGGTCTCTTCCGCACTGTTTATTCTCCTTCTGCCCTTTCTGAAACTGCTTCCCCAACCCCCCGTGCCGAAACAGCCCTTCAACCTGAGCACGCTGCTGGCCGGCATCAACTTTGTCCGGCGGACGCCGATCATCCTGGCAATGATCACGCTGGACCTGTTTGCGGTCCTGTTCGGCGGTGCGGTCTACCTGCTGCCGATCTTTGCCCAGGACATTCTGCAGGTGGGGCCCCAGGGGTTTGGCTGGCTGCGGGCGGCCCCTGCGGTCGGGGCCGTGGCCATGTCCGTGCTGCTGCTCGTCCTGCCGCCCATGAGACGGGCCGGGTCGGCCCTGCTGACCAACGTGGCCGCGTTCGGCGCGGTCACGATTGTGTTCGGTGTCTCGACCTGGTTCCCGCTGTCCTTCGCCATGCTGTTCTTCACAGGAGCCTTCGACAACGTCAGCATGGTCGTGCGGCAAACCCTGCAGCAATTGCTGACTCCGGACTCGATGCGCGGACGCGTGGCCGCCGTGAGTTCCGTCTTTGTGAGTGCGTCGAACGAATTGGGAGGGTTCGAGTCCGGGCTGGTGGCCCAGTACTTCACGCCGTTGATCTCCGTGGTGAGCGGCGGCATCGGCTCCATGCTGGTGGTGGGCCTGGTGGCCTGGCTGGCTCCCGATCTGCGCCGGATCCAAAGGCTCGACCAGGTCAGGCCGGCACCGGTCCGGTGATCGGTGGGACTGATTGCAAGGAGCGTGGGAATTGATGTGGTGCCGCGCACGGTGACCGGCCTCGGGGGAAGTGGACCGTAACCGTCCGGCGGTACCGCTGTCATCCCGGCATCCGACGGCGGTGTCCATGGCCTGAAAAAGACGCACAGGACTTAACGGATTGGCAGCGGTGCCGATGCCGGGCATGGACCAACATCAACAAAACTGAAACAGTGCCAGTCCATAGCCGCCGTATACACACCGTTGCTCGACAGGGCGACGCACAGCCGTCTTCTGCAACGCTGGTCAGGCTGAACGTGTAGTAAAGCAAAGGAAGTTGGTATACGCATTACGTAAGACGTAACAATGATATGGAGCTTTCGGGATCGGAAGACGGAGCGATTCTTCGCTGGTCAGACGATCCGGGCCTTTCAGGGGTTCGGAGATCAGGCAATGCGGCGGTTGACAATCCTGGACAATGCGGAATCCCTCCGGGACCTCGCGGGCCTGCGTAGCCATAGGCTGGAGGCGCTTTCAGGTGACCGGACCGGTGAGTACAGCATCAGGATCAACCGCCAGTGGCGCATTTGCTTTTGTTGGGGAGATGAAGGACCGTACGATGTGGAGATTGTGGATTACCACCGCTGAGGAGCTCGAGATGAAGGTGAGCAACGGTATGCGCCCGGTGCATCCAGGAGAGATTCTGGCTGAGGAACTGGAGGAGCTTGGCCTGTCGGCCAACGCTCTCGCCCACGCACTTGGCGTCCCCACCAACCGGATCACGGCGATTCTGAAGGGGCAGCGCGGTGTCACCGCCGACACGGCCCTGCGCCTGTCCCGCTACTTCGGCACTACGCCGTTGCTTTGGCTGAACCTGCAGAAGACCTTTGAGCTGCGCATGGCGGAGATCGAGGCTGGCGAGGAGATCGCCGGTCAAGTACAACCCAGGGAGCCCATCCAGGCCACTGGTTAGAGGAGTCGGTGGCGATCCGGGGATGGATGGCGTTCGTCGAGTACAAGTACAGTGATGTCCAAGCGTACGATGCAGACCTGTTGCACCGATTCCCCGCTCAGAGCAACAGACCCCAATCGGTCCGTTTGTTGCAGCCGGTGCGAGCCTATGCTAGTTTCCTTCCTTGGATTCCGTTCCGCGCGCCTGTGCCTGCGGAGTCCCGCCTCGTTGTCCTGAGAGAACATCCGTACTTGCCATGTCCCGCACTCCCGTAAACAGCACTCGGGCCCCCGCCCCCGCCGGACCCTATTCCCACGCAATCGTGGCCGGCGACCTTGTCTTTGCATCCGGTCAGACCGGTACGAAGGACCCGGCCACCGGGCAATCGCACGATACGGTGGAGGCGCAGGCCAAACAGGCGCTGGCGAACCTCGCGGTCGTTCTGGAGGATGCCGGCACCTCGTTTGCCAATGTAGTCAAGACCACGATCTTCCTCACGGACATTGGGGACTTCGCCGCGGTGAATGCAGTCTACGGCGAGGTCATGAGCGATGATCCGCCGGCCCGGTCCACGGTGCAGGTCGCGGCCCTGCCGGGTGGCGCCATCGTCGAGATCGAGATGACCGCGCTGCGCAGTTCCTGATGTTGGGGACAGTTCCCGTGCCCCGCCCTTGGAATAACAGTTTGAATGCCTTGTCCGTTCGTCAATAGGTTTTGAGCAATTTCCCCATGATGAATTCCACCTTGTTTCCCCGTCCGGTGTTCCTCTTCGCCACCGACGAAACCGCGGTCGTATCGGAACTTGAAGAGGACCTGTCGGGCACCGTGACCGAGGCCGACGTTACGGGCGAGCCGGTGCCCGCCAAGGTTGACGTCTCCGACATGCACCTGATGGACCAGCTGAACTGGGACGACGACTACGACATCTCATCGGTGCGTCCGGACACCGTGGTCGAAGGGGTTGTCCTCAAGAAGGCGCCGCGGCGCCTGGAGTTGGACATCGGCGCCAAGTACGAGGGCGAGATTGAGGGGCGCGAAATCGAGCGTCTCGGCGATTCCTACGCCGAAATCGAAGAGGGACAGACCATCGAGGTCTTCGTCTTCCGCATCGACGACAAGGGACAGCCATTGATCAGCATCATCCGGGCACGCCAGGAGAAGGACTGGCTGCGGGCCGAGGAGCTGCTGGAGTCCAAGGAGATCGTGTCCGGCAGCGTAATCGACTACAACCGGGGCGGTGTCCTGATCGGCTTGGGCCTGATCCGCGGATTTGTACCGGCCAGCCACCTGAGCCTTGAGAGCCAGATGCAGCAGGACAAGGACAGTGCCAATCAGGCGGACCGCTTTGCGCCCCTGGTGGGCAAGATGCTGCAGGTCAAGGTCATCGACATTGAACGTCGCCGCAACCGCCTGATCCTGTCCGAGAAGGAAGCCATGCGCGAACTGCGCAACCAGCGCAAGGACGCCATCCTCGAGGAACTGGAAGTGGGCGAAACCCGCAAGGGCGTGGTCAGCAGCCTGGCCGACTTCGGCGCCTTTGTGAACATCGGCGGTGCGGACGGCCTGATCCATGTCAGCGAACTCAGCTGGGCCATGGTCAACCATCCGTCCGAGGTTCTGAACGTGGGTGAGCAGGTCGAGGTCAAGGTGATCTCGGTCGAGAAGGAACGCAAGCGCATTGGTTTGTCGCTGCGGCAGCTGCAGCCGCGTCCGTGGGACACCCTGGGCGAGCGCTACAGCGTCGGCGACCTGATTCGGGCCACCATCACCCGCATCAAGGATTTCGGGGCCTTCGCCAAGCTGGCCAACGAACCGGTCGAGGGCCTCATTCACATCTCCGAGATGAGCCACGAGCACGTGGAGAGCGCCAGCCAGGCCGTGACCGTGGGCGAGGAATACGAAGTGCGGGTCATCCGCCTGGACACCGAGCGCCGGCGGGTGGGTCTGTCGATCAAGCAGGCGGAGTTGGACTGGCAGCCGGCTCCGGAGCCGGAGCACGGGGAAGGCGGCGGTCGGCGTCGCAACCGCCGGCGTCGGGACGAGGAACCCGAGATGGAGGACAACGACGAGTAATGTCGGGGAGAATGCTTCTCCCGCGGCGTTCTTGGATTGCAGTCGTACCGTCGCAACAGCCCGGCACAATTGCCGGGCTGTTGCGCGCCTAATGTGCCCCCAAAGCCACGTGTGGCATCAACTCATTCAGGGGGACAGGACTTGAAATGGGGCCGGCCGGCCTCGGGTATGTCGAACAGGCATCTGCCCAGTACTTCAGGGTGTAGCGTACGGCGGCATAGGGCAAGAGCCTTCAGCCACGTATGTTCAGGGTCGTTCCGCAGGACCGTGAAGCGGCTTGCCCAGGGTGAAAAAGGAGACGGACGGCTGGGGACCGATTGGGTAGTCCTTCCACAGTGCATGCCGCCGTTGGCAGCCGGCCGGGCAGTGGTTCCAGACATAACGACAGGTCCCCGCAATGGGGGCAGGCACCCGGGTCGTCGGGCAACGCCAGTTGGCGTTCGGGATAGGCAGGGGCTGGGATGAAGTCCACGACGAGAGGTCCTGTTGGTTTTGGTCAGACAAAACAAGGGTACGGGCCCCTCGTCCCTTGCCAGGCTTGGAACCAATATCAACGAGATTGAAACTGTGCCGTGCTTAGGTCCGGCATTGTGATTCACCGATGTTCAACGCAGAGCAAACAGATCATGGGCAAGTGGCGCGGCAAGAGCGGCGGGCATTTTCAATGCATCACCGTGATTGGCCAGGCAGAGACATCGGTTGCCGCAGGCGGATTGCCAGCAGGACAAGCCAGGCGGGGAGGGAAAGGGCTGCCCCGGCAACAATGAAAATTTCCGATAGCACCAACCCGGCAAGTATGAAGGCAATTAGCGTAAGTGGGGCCAGCACCGCGGCGCACAGATAGGCAACTGGACGCGAACGCCGGTGGAGCAGCAACACCGCCAGGCACAGCGGAACGGACGCGGGCCAGACAACCACAAACAGCGTTGACAACAGGGTATAGCCAAATTTGAAGTCCTCTGGCTCGAAGGTAGCCCACCCGGCAGCGAAATAGACAGCCAAGGCTGTAACCACCAACAGGGCCAGGCCCAAGGACAAAATTGCAGTTGTTACGGCGATGGTCACCATGGCTCCATGTCCATTGTCACTCCAGCACCTCAGCGGGAACAAACCGGAATTATCCAGCCTACCCAAGCATGCCTGGCCAGGACGTTCCTGGACCGGCTGCACGAGACCCTCTCGCACGATACTCTCAGGCGCGCGTTGATCGGGCCCTGAACCACCCGGGCCTGCCTGGCTTGGCAACCGAGGTACTGGTGTGCTCCACTCAACCGGACCCATCCAATCTTCGGGATGTGCAGGCAGGTGCTGTCAAGGCGCACATCCTGTGGGTTGGTACCGTCCACGGTCCGGCGCTTGGACTTGCGGATGGGCAGTTCCGCGCCGCGCGCCTCGGCTTCCTTCTTGGCCTGAAAGTACCCCGTGTGGGCATCGGCCAGATACTGGGCCGTGTACCGCAGGCAGACCATCGAGTAGTCCTGCAGGAACCCTGGATCCGTGTCGCCTTGGGCACCGTGGAGGCGCGCGCCCTGCTGCAACGCCACGGATCGCTGGCTCAGCGCGCAGAACGAGGGAACCGGACCGAACGGGTTCGCCTTCCATAGCCGATACCGTGCCTCATGGTCCGCCAGCAACGCATTCCACATGAAGCAGGTGGTGCCGGCCAGACCCGCACAGGCCTGTGCCTGTCGAAGCGAATGCGGCACCGCTCGCGGATATCGCAGTCGCCTCAACATGGCTAATGGGCATAAACCTCCAACTTTCCAGGTTTCCGTCCCTGACCGAGTGGCGGGCCGACGGGATTCGGCTGTGGTCCGCGTGGTTCTGTGCTACAAGTTAAGGAACCCGGGCGTTGCCCGTCGTTCGTCTTGTGCAATGCCATCAAGTTTCGTTGCCCTACTAGCCGCCAAAAACGCCCTTCTGCGCGCAGATCGCGGCGTTGGAGGAGCAGTTTCCTGCGTTGCAGGGTCGACCCGCGCGTGCCTTTCACCAACAACCTAGCACCTTGGTTCTGTGCGGGACCAAGGTGCCAAGGAAAATCGCCGGCGGCTTCCGCACCGCCTCCAGGGCTGCGCGCTGCGCCCGCATGCGGGGGGTGATCGAGACCACGCCAGCGGCAGCGAGCCTTCCTGGAGGAGCCGACGCGTGTTCTGGTGTTATCGGTGCCGGGCACCCTCGGCCCCGCACGTCTTGACTTGCAGGTCGGAATCCCACCGATCTCGTCAGTCTGCCACTCGATCAGCGACGAGAACCTGAATGGTTACGCTGGTTTCAGCTCAAAAGGAAGTAACGCAGGTGCTTTTATGCGTAGTCCAGGAATTTTCGCTTACCGCAACCTGTGTTTCGCCATGTTGTTCCTTCGGGGCAAGACAACCATCGTTACGAGTAACTACCAGGGAAATCCGCCACCCCATCGTATGCGCAGTCGGGTGCGGTACTGGGGCCTGCTGTTGGCGGTTCTGTTGCTGACAACGATTCAGGGCATGGTGGTTGAGGCTCAGGGTTCACACCAAACACACATTGTCCGGACAGGCGACACGCTATTCTCCATTGCGCAACATTACAGCACGACAGTAGGTCAGATCAGGGCACTGAACAATCTGACGGAAACCAACGTTCTGTACGTTGGCCAAGCGTTGATCGTGCCGTCCCCCCTCACCGCCGGTACATCCACACCTTCCATTCCTCCTGTGAGTTCAACATCCTGTACTGTTTCGCACACTGTCCAGAGAGGTGAATTCCTATCGGCAATCGCCACACGCTTTGGCGTGCCCATGGCCCAACTTGCCCAGGCCAACGGAATTTCGGATTTCAGTCGCATTCGGGTTGGGCAGCTGCTGTGCATTCCGGGAGCAACCGAGTTGCCGCCTCCCGTTCCCAAGTCTTCGGCAGCTTCGCCAACTGTTTCCCTACCCCGGCCGAGCGTGACGAGTTATACCGTTTTGGGAGGTGACACGCTCTTTGCCATTGCCCGGGCGCATGGGATTTCTGTTCGGGACCTGATGGATGCCAACAACATTTCGGACCCAAGGACACTGTCTCCCGGCCAGACGTTGCGGATTCCCGGTCCGGGTTTTGTGGACGCAATCACCTCCGCGCCTGTTCCTGCCGCCACTGTTGCAACCACCGGTAGCTTCACCGTGCGGTATTTCAACAATCTGGCTTTCACCGGTACTCCGGCCCTTACGCAAACAGAAGCACCCGGCACCCGGCATGACTGGGGCCGGGGCGCTCCCGGTCCCGGTGTCAGTCCCGACAACTTCACTGCGTTGTTCAACGGGCGGTTCGAATTCGAGGACGGCCTCCACCGATTCACGGTGACAGTTGACGACGGCATGCGACTGTATGTCAACGACAATTTGGTGCGCGAGGCATGGCATGATCAAGGGCCGACCACATATGAGGTCGACGTGTACTTGACGGCCGGCATCCATCCGGTGCGCTTGGAGTACTACGAACGCGTGGCCGCGGCCACCCTTTGGCTTCGTTGGCAGCGGGTGCCTCACGGAGTCAGGGCACTTCCGCCTGTTGCGCCGGCGGTTCCAGCACCGGTTCCGGCACCGACGGCCGAGGGTTTTCGTTTGCAGTTCTTCAACAGTGTGGATCTGAGCGGTTCACCCGTGTTGACGCAAGTCGTCCCGGCTGGCAGAAGTTTCGACTGGGGGCGTGGTTCCCCGGGCCCCCAAGTACGCCAGGACGGTTTCAGTGCCCGTATGGAGGGACACTTCGACTTCGAGGAAGGACCATACCGCTTCTATGCAACCATGGACGACGGTGTGCGGCTTTACATTGACGGAGCACTTGTGATTGATTCATGGGCGGAGTATCCGGAGCGTACCGCTTTTAAGGATGTTGAGATGACATCCGGTTCGCACCACATCCTCCTGGAATATTTTGAGAGCGGAGGCCTGGCCGTGCTGTGGCTGCGCTGGCAACCTCTGTTTCCGGCGACCACGCGTCTTCTGGGCCCTGTGCCGGCAGCTCCTGCGCCAGGGTCAGGCTATTACACCGACGACTCCAAGCGAGCCCTGTTCCATGCAATAGGGCAAGATGACCTGGTCACGGTGCGCGAGCTGATAGTGAACCATGGATTCCCTCATTTTCACTATGAATATGAATTCAACCAAACAGCCCTTCACTATGCGGCTCGTCACGACGCGTTGGAAATTATGGCCTTGCTCCTTAGTTATCCTGAGGCGGATCCCGACGTACTTTATAACCATACCAACTCGGGTTCCTGGAATCGCAACCGGACGCCTTTACATGAAGCATCCTCCGACGGACATGCCGGAATGGTGGAATTGCTGTTGTCACATGGAGCCAATCTTCGACTTGAGACCGATGGAGGATTTACGGCGCTGCACTTGGCCGCATGGCACAATTACTGGCAGGCGATTGAGACACTTTTGGAACATGGAGCCAACCCCAACATACGGACTGACGACTCAGGTGGCACGCCCTTGCACCAAACCACATCACCCTTCCACGGAAGCGAGACTATCGAAGCCCTGTTGCGCGACCGGAGAATCAGACCGAATATCAGGAATACTCGTGGACGCACTCCACTCCATATTGCTGCTTCCTGGGGAAACACGGCTCAAGTTGCGGCGTTGCTAAACCACCGGGATACGGATCCCAACGAACAGAATGATCGCGGCGAAACCGCACTCTACGTGGCAGTGGTGAAGGGCCACGAAGAAGTAGTGGAGGCACTGCTGGATCATCGGGATACAGACCCCAACATTGAGGACAGGCAAGGTTGGACCCCATTGTTCAGGGCCATATACGAGGATGACCTGGACATGGTCAGGGAACTGCTAAGGCATGATGACACCGATACCGAGATCAATACCAATAACGGCATGTCGGGACTGTTTTATGCCGAAACCGAGGGATACGACAGAATCGCGAGATTGTTGAGGAGGCACGGTGCCAGTGGCGCACTGGGCTAAACCGTCAATTGACGGACACTCTGTGGATCGAAATTTCAGTTGTGGCATGTTTCTCTACTTTACGGCTTTCCACAACGTTCCCATTTGGAAGGTGTGAAGTTTCTCGTTGCACCGTGTTCTGATGTCTTGATCCGATGGCTTCCCTGCGTATGCCAAGCGCTTGGTGTCCCCGAATGCCATGGTTCAAAGAGCAGTGTTTTCAGGTCTCCTGTGGCATTTAGGACTCTGCGGTTTTAGTACAAGATCAACCGCATCAAGGATTTCGGGGGCTTTGCCGAACTGAACAACAAAATGGTGGAGGACCTGATACACATTCCGAGATGCTCCACGAGCATGTGGAGAGCGTCAGCTAGGCCGTGATCGTTAGTGAGGAGTATGAACTACGGATCGTATGAACTACGGATCATCCGCTTAGCTGGACTTTGTACAAAGTCCAGCTAAGACACCGAGCGGCGGCGCGTGGGCCTGTCGGTTAAGCAGGCATATAAAGCGATCCCTTCCGCCCAGGCGGGTGGTAGGCGGGGATCGCAACTGCATTTCGGTTGCGGTCGTGTTCAGGCGGTGGAGCAGAGGAAATCCTGTTTGGGGGCCAGCGACGTTTTGGCATGTCGAGGGGTGGTCGGGACCGCGCAACAGGGAGTTCGCCAGTCCAAAGGGTGGCCCGCACGAGGGCCAGGAAGTCCGGAACGTGGGCGCGCGCGGTCTTGGGATACCAGACGGTACGCCGCGGTGGCCCCGTAGCAGCACGTGTGCGGTCACGGTGATCCAACTGAAGAGCCCCAGCAGGGCGGGCGTGGTGCGGGCGATGGTCCGGGACCAGCACAGCCCCATCAGCAGGGATACTGCGCTTTGCGCCAAGTGCGCGCGTCAAAGAGCGACGCGAAGGGGGCAGCAGTACAATGGCCGTTGTTGGCAGGCTGGACATGATGAACCTCTTGTCGTGATTTGGTTCATTGTGCCAACCTGTTTGGCCTGCCGGACACCGATGTCAAGTTGTACAAAGTTCAGGTAAGGTCAATGGGGAGTGCTCTTTTGCGATGTCCCCAGGTTATAGTCCAATAGGTGCTACACCCCGATGACCATCGGACAGTTGTGTTCCTTTGTAGCCTCAAAAAGGAAGAAGGTGCAACAAGCTTTCCGTCGAGAACCCAATGCAGTTCCGAACTCCTCTTTTTGCCCGCGTCGCGGGGATAGGGGATGCAGTACACCGCCCTGCCCCATGCTCTGGGGACGTCGCGTCGCCTGCCGCATAACATAATCGCTGTGATAGGTCTCACGCCAGCAAGTGATATTGAAGTCGATTTGGTCGATGCTGGTCTGCACCAGTCTGAAATGGTGATGGAATCAACTTGGCATTAATCCGTCACATCAACCATTCGTTCCACAAAGACCTCATCTGCGAAGACCTGTGTCACAATGAGGACGGACTGGACAGTTCCCACACTTGGGTACCCGGGCCGTGCAGACTAAGGCTCCCAAATCCAGGAGAGCCTGGTTCCACTGGATGTCAGCTCCCTTTACACCGGCAAGTTCATAAAGCCAAAGCCTGAGTTGCCACTTCGATAGTTTGGGATCCTTGCCTAACACCCTGCGGGTTATCCTCAGTATGTTAGTGTCCATGATCACGCAGGAACGATTAAAGGCGAAACAGAGGACCGCGGAGGCTATGTGGTCTCCAACTCCCGGAATAGCGACCAGTCCCTGCCAGTTGTCGGGCACCCGTCCGGACTGTCCATCTCTGATGAACTCCGCAGCGGCACCGATATTCGCAGACCGCCCATGAAGTCCAAGGGAATCCAACAAAGGTTCGAGGACTGCCAGATTGTCCAAGAAAGAATCAGGTGTCTTGCCCAAGCTGAGCAGTTCACCCATCACTTGTGACGCCTGCTCTGTATCTGTTCTATGGAGACACATTTCCAATAACAAAATCTGCCAAGGATTCAAGTCAGAGCATCTCCATGGTAGATCACGCTTATTCTCCTTGAACCAATGAATCAGGCTGTCCCTAAAGTAGGTCTTTTTTCCGGCTCTGTTTTCTCTTACCACCGTTTGGACTGAACTGTCGTCTAAGGCCGTTTTCACTGACGAACCTAAGGCTGACGCGAGCATCGGAGGAACAGCATTGCCTATTTGTCGATATCTGTTCGTGGGGTATCCAGCAAACTGGAACCTATCTGGGAAGGTTTGAATTCTGGCCGCTTCTCGTATGGAGAGAGTACGGTCCTCCTTTGGATGGATGTACCAGTAACCGTCCTTGGCTATATGGGCGGTGATGGTTCTGGACAGGCCGTCAAAGGACAACCTCACATACTTGTCATTGAAAATATCGGAACGGTATCTCCTGGAAGGTTCGGGTATGTCCAGGTAAGTATCACCAGGATGAAGTTGCGAATAAATCTGAGCGTCATCTGGCCGCACCGCTCTGGTCACATGATCACGAATCAACTGGGCTTCCTTACCCCGCAACCCCTTCCTGAGAGATTTTGCTAGGGCCGAGGAAGGTGGACCTCCATATACCTGGGCTTCGCTCCTGGTATCCGCAGGAACTACTGGAAGGTCACCAATGGCTTGGCCTACCGTCGGTTGGTCTGTACAGGGTTTGGGCCATTCAAATTTTCCGCCACCCGCAACTCCAACCACAAAGAGACGAGATCGATGCTGGGGAACACGATACTGCCACGCCTTCAGCATTTCCACGTACACTCTATACTCGCGGTTCTTCAATTCCTGCATCAGGGCAACCAACAACGTCCCTCCCTGGGCTTGGGCAAAATCGGGAACGTTCTCAAATAGTATGGCCTTTGGATTCAACCGGTCCATCATGGAAAAGAAACTTCGCCACAGGTCGGCCCTGTCATCAAGCATCCTGCGGTTCTCCATCCTTATCAAGTTCCCAATCTTGGAGATGCCGGCCCTGGAGAACGGCTGGCAGGGAGGTCCGCCGGCAAGAAGGTCCACATCTTCAATGCCCCACTCATCCAGTTGGTGAATGAAACCAGACGGATCGGCGAGATCTCCTGTCCAGGTGAGGCTTTGAATATTTGCGGCATGGGTTTCGGTCGAAACAGGATCGAGGTCTACCGCGGCGACGACGGAGAAACCCGCCTCCTCCAATCCCAGGCTCAACCCACCTGTGCCACAGAAGAGGTCTATCGCCCAGGGGCGTGGGCGCTCTTGCAACCATCTGCGCACGGCTTCCCCGTCATTCGGGTCTGGCAACATTCGATGAGGGGCGAGTTTTATCCGTTCACCTCGGCGGTTGGGCAGCCTGTAGGACGGATTCTTTTGCGTGATTTCAGAGGAGATATTCATCATTCAGTAATTCCGCAGTTTGAAGGGAATACCTGCCTGTCTGTAGCAACTCGGTGAGGGTATCAGTGCAGGACGCATCCCCATCAAGAGAAGCCAGACAGCACCCTAGTCCCCCCACCAAATCTCGAAAGCTATTCATCACGTATTATACCATCTCTCGCCAGTTCTGACCTTGCTGTATTTGTCTGAGGGTACTGTTTCAATCTCGTTGATATTGGTTGCGGACCTGGCAAGGGACGAGGGGCCCCTACACTTGGTTTCATCTAACCAAAACCAACAGGGCCCCTCGTCATGGACTTCATTCTAGCCCCTGCCCATCCCGAACTCCAACGGGCGTTGCCCGACGACCCGGGTGCCTGCCCCCACTGCGGGGCCTGTGCCTGGCGCCGCAACGGCACCTATCCCCGCCATCTGGTTGTCGTCGGCCGCCTGTGCATCCAGCGCTGACAGTGCAAGGTGTGCCTGGGCAGCGCCTCGCCCCTGCCGCCCGATGACCTCCCGGCAACGTCCACAGACCTTCCGGCAACTGGTGGACCTGTACGTGCACTGTGTCAATTTCCGGGGCCTGTCCCGGATCCTGGCCCTGTTGGGCTGCGGGGTGGGGGCTGCCACCCTGTGGCGCGACGTGCAGGCGGTGGCCCCGGGCTTGGCGCCCGACCCGCAGGCGGACCTGCCGTCGTGGGTCGCGGGGGACGAGACCTGGCTGTCCCTCGGGGGCTAAAAGCGTCCGGTGGCCGTGGTCCTGGGCCCCCAGGGCGAACGGCTGGACCTGCGCCTGAGCGGCTCCGGCCTCGACTGGGCCGACTGGTTCGCGGTCCTGGCCGCGCGCGGGGTGCAGGGGCTGACGACCGACGACGACTCGGTCTACGGACCGACCCTGGAGGCGGCGGGTTTGGACCGGCAGCAGTGCACCGTGGGGCGGCACCACCGGGGTCTCGACGAGGACGACCTGGCCCACCTGGACCAGGTCCTGCTGCCCATCCTGCGACGCCTGGCCCGGGCACGACCGCCGGAGGCCGGCCCCGTCCTGCTGGCACTCTGGGAGGCGGTGATGCAGGGCCGCGTGCGCCTGCACCCAGAGGTGCGCAAACTGCTGTGGCACCTCGTGGAGCGCTGGCACGACTTCTTCTGTACCACATGCGGGGTTACCCTCCGCGCACGCATGTCCCGCACACAATCCTTGGTGTCGTAGCCACGGTCGGCCCCCAGCGTGCGCGGGCGGTGGGCAACGTACAGCCAACATCGGCGACGCTGGCCTGTCGGCCCCCAGCGTGCGCGGGCGGTGGCCTCGTTCCCATACCCTCGTCCAAGAGCTCCGGCACCGCATCCCGCGGCTGGCGGTGAAGTCCATCAGCAGGCCGTTACGGTTCCCGTCAGGGCCATGGCCCAGGAACGCCAGCCGGGCTTCCTTGCCCCGCCCCTTGCGCAGCAGCCCCTCCGCATCGGCCGCCCACACGACCTCGTCGAACAGGGCACGGCCCGCGTCGTGCGCCAGCAGCCGTGGCCGGTTCTTGATAAAGACCGTGGCGTCGCAGCTGCGCTCCATCAGGTCCATGTCCAGGAACCAGCGGTAGAGCAGGTTGTACTCCAGCTCCTCGCAGAAGGCGCGCTCGCTGCGCACCGAGTACAGGGCGATCAGCAGCGAGGCATCCAGCAGTCGCTCGGGCGGCACCAAGGCCCGGCCCACCTGCGCGTACATGCGGTTGAATTCCGGCGACAACCGTTCCAGGGCCGCATCGGCCACGGCCTCAATCCGTCGCAACGAATGGCCCTTGGGTACCCGTTCCTCCAGGTCCACGATGGCCAGCAGGCTGCATTGGGGGTTAGGACGACCGCGCATCAGCGATTCCCCCGTTGCCAGGGAGCCCTATCATAACCGGCCGCGTTTTTCAGCAGCCTGCTAATGTCGGAATTGCTGGTCCTGAGTGCCAGAGCCGTGCCAAGGTGAAGTCGCGGGACGCAGGACTCTTAGCTGTCTATGCCCAAGAGCCAAGACTGATACAGAAACAGAAATATCCACCGCATAGGCTTCCGGTTTGCTACTCCAGAGACCTACGCATGTCAAGTGGACACCCAGTCTTAATTTTTGAATCCGCGAAGGAGTCCTAACTCAGCGTAGGAGGCCAATGATGATGGTCATCTGCATTCAAGATAAACGCCAACTACCGAATTAATGATTCAATCTGGAGATCACGGAATCCACATCCAGATCCGGGGTCCCCAATCTACCAAAGTACCGAGAGAAGCGTGCCAAGAACGCTTCGGCAAAAGGACTATCAAGAGACGCTTTCCGCTCCAAGTCAGTCGATTCGTTACGTGGAAGGGCCACCAGCCGTTGGAAATCTGCAACCAAGTCGGGAAGGGTGAGAGCCCCTGGTAAAAAGTAAAACCTCTCCGATTGACCCCCCTGTCGGTTGTTTCGAAGCAGAGACTTCAGCTTTCCACTAATAGCCTTGGACGGCTCCGGAAGATTGGCTTTCCAGTCCCTGAATTCTGATTGCTCCGCAAGAGGTAGACAACGAGAAAAGAGCATGAAGTCCGCTTTTTCTCTTCCGGAAACCATATCACAGGACGGCGTGATGAGAATCCAATACCCAACCTCTCCACCGATAGTGCCGTGATACAGATCACCCGCCAGAGGTGTTGACTCCACCGGCGGTAGCAGGTAGCAATACATTGGATGCACCCTCTCGCCCGATGTAAATTCACCCGTGGTATCGCCCATGTTCTGTGCTAGCTGCTGGATACCCGAACCAGATAATGAAACTGCCAAGCGCTTTGCCAACAAATAAGCCAACTCCCTTCGATCTGCGCCTTCAGCAAAGCTGTTCCAATGCTCTGCAACAAAGTCCCACATGTAATCACGCTGCACATTTTCCAGGTGTTGAACCAATGCACGATTAGTCTGTAACAACGCAGTATCGAAGACTTCCCTGATAGTCCGTAGTAGTTCCTCCAACCCCCGAGTTTTTTCCACTACCCACACTACCGGAGACTTCATGTCTCGAACTTTGTAATCGAGGCCTGTATAGAACACCACGGGTACGAACCGCCTCACACGTACGGCTTCGATAATTCTGATGCCAGCTTCTTCCGCAATGTTCGCCACATCCTTTGTCATCCCGCCCTGTAGCTGGTCTTGGTCATGAGGCCCCAACCTGACATCTAGAATCAGCAAATCAATGCGCCGTGCTTCCATTTCACTCAGGGCGCTATCGAAATCGCTGATGGTCTGCACCCGTAGGACATCGTCCGAGTTGCCGACAACTTGGCCATCGAGGTATTCTTTGACCTGACGACCCACGCAAGTGTCATCATCGACAAACAAAAGCTGCCACTCGACTCTCGCCATGATCACACCCGACGCCGAAGGACAATCCGGAACGTTGCCCCTGTGAGGGGGCCACTATCCAGCAATTCCAAATCGCCGGCATAATAGTCATTCACTATCTCCCCGGCAATTGTCAATCCAAGCCCCACCCCATCCGGTTTCGTAGAGAAGTAGGGATCAAAGATGCGATCTCTAAAGTCAAATTTTACACCAGGTCCACTGTCTGAAAACACGATCTCCACTTTGTCGGATTCGCTGCGTTCAGTTTCGACTACGATTTGCCGGGCTTCAGGGGGAACATGACGAAGCCAGTATAGACTATTCTGCAAAAGATTGATAATAACCCGCTGAATTTCCGCTTGATCAACTGTAACCTGAATGTTTGTATTCGGCAGGCTTATCTCCGCACCGACTTCCACAATCTCGGAGTCGAGAACGGCGAAAGCGTTCTCTATCACTGCCTCCAAGGAAACTAATCCCGGCCTCCCCCGCCTTCTTCCTCCAAATGGTTCGATTTTTCTGAAGATGGTGGCGAGAGCATCGGATTGGGTTACAATATTCATGAATCGACCCCTCACTTTCGCTATACTGAACATGCTTTCCCGATCTGAACGGTCCACATCCCGTAGTCCCAGAGTTGCCTCATTGTGTATTTTTGCCAGAGGTGCTCTGCCGTCATGTAGAACAATATCTATCAACTGACCGAGGGAAGCCAGACGCTGATAGCGGGAAAGGACTTCCTGGATCCCCTGGGCACGGGTTTCCAATTCCCGTTCCGCATCCCCAACCAATTGCATCAACTGATGGTCATTGGGGTGACGTCGTCCTACGTAGTCACGGACTGTCGCCAAATCGAGATTCATAAAGAGGCCCCCAGTTTGCAGTCGCTGGGGCGGAGGGGTTGGATGACGGAGCATGTATCTCCGAACCTCAAGTTCCTTGAAGGTCATCTTGATCAATTCTCTAAGGTCGTCCATGGGAGGGCCTTCAATTAGACCCTCGCGATTGCTTTGGTCCCTGAGTTGTGGATTTCCCTCGGAGGATATAAGTACATAACCCATCACCTGATTATTCGAGAGTCGAAGCGTGGGGTTCTGTACGCGCCGAATGTCCAGTCGTAACCAATCATCATTTGGTTCGCCGTAGGGTAGCACTCTGAACCCGTCTCGATAGATACTGATACCAGCGCTATTGTCCAGCAGTCGCCTCACCTGAGCAACCGACTGGAACGAATGACGCTTCATCAGATCAGACATTGATATCGCATCTCGATCCCATACGCGTAATTCTACTCCAATTGGACCACATAGTGCCACATTATTGTTGAGTTCAAACTTCCCCTGAATCGACTCCTCGCCACCGCCGTCCCGCAGACCAATTTCTAAATCATATCGGCCTTTTGTATTTATGGTCCCCTTGAGTACATAGTGGGGGCTACTGAGCAGTTCGGGAGGCTCTACAATACCTGACTGCGGTTCAAATGGCGGTGGAAGGTCGAGACGCAACTCAAATTGGTCATTTCTTTCTGAAAGTTCGTCCCCAAAGAAGGGCGATACAAGCCGAGACAATCTGGTTCTCAGATCGTCAAATTCAGGCCTGCCCCAGTTGCTTCGCAACTGCTCCATGCGGAGGATCGTGCCGTGGGTCAAATCGTCCAGATTTGGTTCGCTTCCAGAGGCCCACAGTCTTTCGACGGTACCACTCGGAGCAATATCTGTGGGTTTTTCCTCCTGCCACAGTATCTCAACCTCATCCAGGTATTTATCCTCGTTATCAAATTGGGACCAGTCGAAGTAAATCCGTATTTCGTCCTCAGCTCCAGTCTGGCGGGTTACGACTTCAAGGAAGTTGGCAAGGCGTGATGTGGCAAATCGGCCAATCCCCTTTTCACCCAGGACGCGGCGTCCGAACCATTGACTCCTACTTTCCCGTTTTCTGAAAAGAGTCGCCGGCTCCATCCACGTGGATTGGATGGTTTCAAGTGACATTCCATGTCCGTTGTCAATGACCTCGACTTTCCCGGTGCCGATTTCGAGAGGCCCATGGAACCTCACCAGCACTTTGGTAGCATCAGCGTCGTAGGAGTTCTTGACAAGCTCCATGAGTGCGACGGCTTCGCTGCTGATTAGTTCGTCACCAAGTGTGCGAAGAATTCGGGCCCTTGGGCGAAGCGTGTTGGTCCCTGATATGGAAGGCCTTGTGTCTGTCATGTCAAAATCAATCCTTTAGGAAAAGTCAACCTCTGGTCAACTTGGAGTTTCTACTCCATTGGCACGACGCTCTCCAACTAAGTTTATAGTCTAGGATATACCCCACAATGGGGCCAAATTCGTGAACATGTCCATTCCACTGACCCTTTTGACTTCTCGGTGGAGTTACCTGCAGCCTCAGCAGTACCCTGACCGTCGGTGGAGGTCCTTGAAGTCAGGCCATCGGAGATTGCCTGGGACTAACTGCGAAGCAGCTTGAGTGCCGGCAGGTACCGTGCTTTTCGATTTGAGCCGCCAGACAAACCGGACATCACTGGATTGGCGGGAGGAGTCCGGGCAGCTCTCCCGTAGCGCCGATGGTTGTGACATGATTGAGGCCACCGAAATACCAGGAGATCGATCAATTGGCGTCCTGGTCAGATTCCTTGACGTGATAGACCAAGCCTGTAGGTAGAGGATCACCCACTCTTGAATATATTCATTGGACGTCTGGCCGTCGGATTCAGCCATGATGCCTAGAGCTTCAGCCAAGTAGTCAGCGATATTGATCTCCGCTTTCATTGCACTGTTCTCCGCGGCTTGATTCCAGTTGAACTTTGTCTGGCAACCGTAATATTCCTAGAGGTCAACTGTAGCATCATCGAGTACTGCTGTACTACAAAGGTTGACACATCTGGCTCGAAGAAAATTTCTTTTTGACGTCGAAGCTCACTCCGGCGGAAGGTCAAATGGGGTGTCTTCATGGTGGGGTACCCTGCCAGATCGCCTGATCCACTGGTTTGTAATTATGGTTGGCTACCATAATCGTACCATACGGCTTGGTGGTGCTTCAGACCCCTGTTGGGCACTGTTTCAATCTCGTTGATATTGGTTGCGGACCGTCATGGGCCTATTCTCCGTACCAGGGGGTGCCGTGCGTTGCTTCAGGCCATGCCGCGGGCCAACAGGCACACGAAGTTGCGGGCGCCGGCTTCGGTCTTCAGCCCCCGCGTCAGGCGGGCCCGGGGCTTGAAGCGGCCAAACCAGCCTTCCAGCCGGTTGGTGGAGGCGGGCACCCCGGGGTGGTCTTGGCTGCGCACCAGCTCGTGCCAGCGTTCCACGAGGTGCCACAGCAGCTTGCGCACCTCCGGATGCAGGCGCACGCGGCCCTGCCTCACCGCTTCCCAGAGGGCCAGCAGGACGGGCCCGGCCTCCGGCGGTCGCGCCCGGGCCAAGCGTCGCAGGATGGGCAGCAGGACCCGGTCCCGGTGGGTCAGGTCGTCCTTGTCGAGACCCCGGATGTGCCGCCCCACGGTGCGCTGCCTGTGCACGGTGCACTGCTGCCGGTCCAAACCCGTCGCCTCCAGGGCCGGACCGTAGACGGGGTCGTCGTCGGTCGTCAGCCCCTGCACCCCGCGCGCGGCCAGGTCCGTGAACCAGTCGGCCCAGTCGAGGCCGGGACCGCTCAGGCGCAGGTCCAGCCGTTCGCCCCGGGGCCCCAGGACCACGGCCACGGGACGCTTGACGCCCCCGAGGGGCAGCCAGGTCTCGTCCACCTCGACCCACGACGGCAGGGCCGACTGCGGGTCGGGCGCCAAGCCCGGAGCCACCGCCTGCAC